>JBCCTQ010000055.1:0-1886 GCA_039198225.1 Pseudomonadota bacterium | reverse complement strand
TGGAAATGCCCGACGGCGTCCAGTTTGCGGGTCTCCAAACGTTCGGTCAGCCGCGCATGCTGAAGCGAAAAGCGCAGGTTTCAACAGAGACGCGGTTTGGCAGCAGCTATGCGCGTTTCGTCAATAATGACGATATCGTTCCGCGCATCCCCCCGCTTTTTGGCCATGCGGGCAGCCTTTTGCACTTCGATCACACAGGTAACCTCATGCCACCGCAAATCGAGGGTCTTGAGAGCCTGCCTGATGCTGTCGGTGCACCCCTAACCGAGGCGGAATTCGAGACATTAAAAGATGAGATCAAAGCCATTCAGGGCGCCTCATCCGCTGGTGGTCCGGAACTGGAAGGCAATTTCGATGTCAGCGTCGAGGGCCTCATCCCTGGCGTCGATGATCATGCGATGGAGCGATACATCTCGGCCATTCGCCGACAGGTCATTCCAACGGGTGCTGAAGTGGAAGTCGCTTTTGAGAGTGTGGGCGGCAGCCGGCGAGCGCGTACGGCGCCGCGCCCGATGGCATCTGGGGCGCCGGAGCTTGAGGGTATGCCGGGTCCGGAGGCCTTTGGCGGGCCGGTTTTGGAAAGCGCGCCTTTTGAGCGTGATGAGTTCTTAGGCGAGGTCGATGATGTCTTCCTCGAGAGCGTTGAAGCGGTGGTAGAAGCGGCGCCCGACGTTCCCGCACTCCCCTACCTCGTGCGTTTGCGTGGAAGCGCCTGGTCACCGCCGAGCGGCGTCAAGGTCAACTCGCAATTCTCCGGGTTTGCGACAGTGCTCGCGACAGAAACTCAGCTCGAACAACTTCGCGTCGATCCCATGGTCGTTTCCATCGAGGGCAGCCGAGACGCTGGCATGATGGAGTTGGACGACTCCGTTCCCTTCGTCGGTGGAGACGACATCCATCGCCCGCCAGTGGGCGAAAAGGGTGACGCGGCTTTTGTCGGGATTGTTGATACGGGTGTCGATATTCTCCACGAGGCGTTTAGAGACGCCAACGGCAAGACGCGCATCAAAGCGGTTTGGAACCAGCGCGACTCGTCCGGTCCAACTCCAAAGGCGGTCGATCCGGCCGTGTTTACCCAGGACTATGGGACGCTCGTGCTGGCGGATGAGATCGATCAGCACATTCAGGATTTCGAAGCGGGAACCGGCGCTCCGTCCATTCTCCTGCGCGACCCCTGGCAACATGGGACCCATGTGGCAAGCATCGCCGCGGGCCAGGCGACCGGCAATCTCGCGAGTGGCATGGCGCCGGAAGCGGGCATCATCGCCGTCATGCCCAACATGCAGACGACGCCCGGCGACCCACCAAGCCTCGGCTACTCGAACTCTCACATCGACGCGCTGGTATTTTTGAAAGCAGCGGCAGCAGGCGGCAACAAGGTCGCCGCTGAAGGAAAACCGATCGCGATCAATGTGAGCCTTGGCATGAATGCGGGCGCCCATGACGGCTCATCCGCGCTTGAAGCCGCTTTCGATGGCATCACCGGTGGCGGGCGCGACGAGGGTTGCGTCATCGTCAAATCGGCGGGCAATGAGCGCGGCCATGGCGGGCATGCGGAGACAACCGTGTTCCTTGGTATGACGGAAGTGACCTGGACGGCGGAGAACTTGCCCCGATCCCAGGATTATCTGGAAGCGTGGTTTGCAGCTCTCGATGACGTTGCCTTTGTCCTCGTTGATCCGTCCGGCAACCGATCGGACGAGGTGTCTTTCGACCAACGGGTCATCTCGACCGTCTTGGGCGGGAACAATGTCGATCTACGCCTGACAGAAAACCATCGCGACAATGGTGACAATCGGCTCGTGATCATGATCCGGCAGCAGAGCCAACCGATCCAGCCGGGTCAATGGGCGCTGGAATTGATTGGCCGTGTCATCCGTAGCGAT
>JBCCTQ010000054.1:0-2401 GCA_039198225.1 Pseudomonadota bacterium | reverse complement strand
CGTCCACGAATTCTTCGAGGGGGACGCCGTATTGAAGGCCGACGGAGACGGCGATGGCGAAATTGTTCATCATCGCCCTAAAGCCCGCGCCTTCCTTGTGCATGTCGATGAAGATCTCGCCCAAGGAGCCGTCGGAATATTCGCCGGTGCGGAGATAGACCTTGTGGCCCCCCACATTGGCTTTCTGGGTGTAGCCCCGGCGCCGCTGGGGCATCTTTTCCCGGCCGCGGGCCACTTCTTTGATGATGACTTTCTCGACGATTTTCTCGGCGAGCACCGCGGCTTTCTCCGCCGGCGTTCCGGCCTCCAAGATCTCGGCTGCGTCGTCGTCATCTTCGACCAAGGCCGCCGCGAGGGGCTGGCTGAGTTTCGAGCCGTCCCGGTAGAGCGCATTGGCTTTGACCCCGAGGGAGTGGCTGAGCTCATAGGCCGCCTTACAATCCTCGATGGTCGCCGCGTTGGGCATGTTGATGGTTTTCGAGATCGCGCCAGAGATAAAGCTCTGGGCCGCAGCCATCATGGTGATGTGGCTTTCGACCGAGAGGTAGCGCTTGCCCTTCTTGCCGCAGGGGTTGGCGCAATCGAAGACCGCATAATCGCTTTCTTTGAGGAACGGCGCGCCTTCGAGGGTCATTGTCCCGCAGACATGGTCGTTCGCGGCGTCGATATCGGCTTTGGAAAACCCGAGATGCCGGAGAAGATCGAAGGTCGGATCGGTGAGTTTTTCGGCCGGTATCCCAAGGGTCTCGGTGCAAAACGCCTCGCCCAGCGTCCACTGGTTGAAGACAAACCGAATATCGAAGGCACTCGGAAGCGCGGCTTCGATCTTTTCGATCTCGGCCGGGCCGAACCCGTGGCCGATCAGAGCGGTGTGGTTGATGCCGGGCGCATTGCCCAGCGTACCATGGCCGACGGCGAAGGAGACGATCTCTTCGATCTGGGCGGGAGAGTGACCCAATATCTCCAACGCCGCCGGCACGGAGCGGTTAATGATCTTGAAGTAACCGCCCCCGGCGAGCTTCTTGAACTTCACGAGGGCGAAGTCCGGCTCGATTCCGGTCGTGTCGCAATCCATGACGAGGCCGATCGTGCCCGTAGGCGCGATGACCGTGGCTTGTGCATTGCGGAAGCCGTTTTTTTCGCCCAATGCGAGCGCTTCGTCCCACGACGCCCCGGCCAAGGCGACGAGTTTTTCATCCGGGCATGAGGCTTTGTCGAGGGCCACAGGCGCCACGTTGACCGCCTCATAGCCCGAAACTTCCCCATGGGCCGCACGCCGGTGGTTGCGAATGACCCGGAGCATGTGGTCGGCGTTTTTCTCGTATCCAGGGAACGGCCCAAGCTCGCCTGCGATCTCTGCCGATGTGGCATAGGCCACCCCGGTCATGATCGCGGTCAGCGCCCCGCAGAGCGCCCGGCCTTCGTCGCTGTCGTAAGAGATCCCGAGGTTCATCAACAAACCGCCGATATTGGCGTAGCCGAGGCCCAAGGTCCGGAAGTCGAACGAGCGTTGGGCGATCTCCTTCGAAGGGAATTGCGCCATCATGACCGACACTTCGAGGGTCAGCGTCCAGAGCCGGGTGGCATGGACGTAATCCTCGGCCTGGAACTCGCCTTCCTTGAGGAAGGTCAAGAGGTTCATCGAGGCGAGGTTGCAGGCCGTGTCGTCGAGGAACATGTATTCCGAACAGGGGTTTGAGCCCCGGATCTCCCCGTCCTCGGGGCAGGTATGCCAGGCATTGACCGTGTCGTGGTACTGAATGCCGGGGTCAGCGCAGGCCCAGGCCGCATGGCCCACCTCTTCCCAGAGGTCGCGGGCTTTTATGGTTTTTGCCACCGAGCCGTCGACCCGGTTGACGAGTTCCCAATCGGCGTCGTCCTTGATCGCTTGGAGGAACGCGTCCGTCACTCGGATCGAGTTGTTGGAGTTTTGGCCCGAGACCGAGTTGTAGGCTTCACTGTCCCAATCGGTGTCATAGGTTGGAAATTCGATCGACGCGTAGCCCTGGCGGGCATAATCCAACACGCGTTTGATGTACGTCTCAGGGATTGCAGACGATTTCGCGGCGCGGATCGCCGTCTTAAGAGCATCGTTCGCAGCCGGGTCATAGGCCCCCTCTTCCGACCCATCGAAGCTCCGGATCGCGTCGAAGATGGCGTTGAGCTTTTGCTCATGCATCTTCGAGCCCGCCACAATCGACGCGACCTTTTGCTCTTCGATGACCTTCCAATTGATGAAGGCTTCGATGTCGGGGTGATCGGCATCGACGATCACCATCTTCGCTGCTCGACGGGTTGTCCCGCCTGATTTGATCGCACCCGCGGCGCGATCCCCTATTTTGAGAAAGCCCATCAGCCCGGAGGATTTGCCGCCACCCGAGAGCCGCTCGCCCTCGCCGCG
>JBCCTQ010000053.1:0-4309 GCA_039198225.1 Pseudomonadota bacterium | reverse complement strand
TGACCGGACGGCCTTTCCAAAGCTCCGAACGGTCGATCAGCACCAGCCCGCGCTGGCCCGGCGTCGTCGGCTTGTACGACTTGAGTGCCATGCTTTCTGTCTTCCGTTTGCTTTGCGGGCGTTGAGCCCTGCTATGTGTGTCGGGGTCTGGAGGACGCCCGAAAAGGGAGCGCCCCGGAAGGGACCAGGGCGCGGATGGCAGCGTGTAGCAGGTGGGTTGGGGGGTGTCTAGGGGGTGGTCAGTGGGTTTTGAAGGAGTTGAACTGCGTCCCTAACGCAACCGCGCAATAGATTTCCAGTAGTGCCTGACGTGTGGGATCCCGCTCTTCGACCCACTTGAAATCCATTTCGCGCACCTTTCTTTTCGCATCATTAAAGACTCGTAGGAACTCGGGATCTTTGGAAAGGCCGTCTCGCGATTGAGCATCAGACCTGTAGCTTGATGGGCCAAGGTTCAATTCCTTCTTGGCAAGTTGGAACGCAAAGCTTGCTTGGTTGTGCTTAGCACTCGGGCGCGTATGTAGACCGTATCTTCGCTGGATGTTCCTTGAGCGCCCGACGTAAAGATCGACGCCGTTTTCGCTAAAGAGATAAATACCCTCTAACAGCAAACCAACGTTAAATTTGCCCCGTTGAATGGGTTGAGCATCTTGAAGTCGCTCGAATTGGGGGTGGAGAGCATCGACAAACGACTGAAATTTCTTGTCCATATCGGAAGGCTTATGTTTTATTGTCGACAACAAGATACGGTAACGCTTTCATCTCAACTCGAAAGCACTCTCTGCCAATTCGTCCGGCTCGGCAGGATCCGCACTATCGTAATCTAATTCACACTCATAAATAAACGATCTAGTGTGCCTTACTTGGGTATACGCGCCAGCTTCTCAGGCACCTACTAAAATCCTTCCCCTAATTCTCACCCATTATACATTATCAACAGTATCATTGCGGTAACAATGGCGATGAAACCAATTAGCCCAACGATCAACTCCTGTTTAAGCGATTTCTTTTCTCTGGGTTCACCTAGTGAATGTGGCCGGAACAGTGACCTGCCGTCCCGCCGTATTTGAATAACATAAATGACCATTATTACGATGGACACTCCGATAAATAGAGCTTCGATCATTTGAGTTCTCCTAATGGTTCGGGGGTCTGGACTGAACTCTCGATAGTTACGACCAATCCCTAGCATTCACGAGATGGTCTGGATACTTTGGTCCAACCAATCGATGTAGCCGTCCGCCTGAGAAGGGCCCCAGGTCGTAGACTAACGACTCTGCCCGAGCGCGCTAAGCCGGAACGTCGGAAGCTGCATTGCGAGGCTGGCACCTCAAATCATAAACGACCCAAGCGAGCGCCGTCTACAAAGCGGCTCACTCTCCACCGCTTCCCGTTGCACGTATTTCAAATGTCCAATTGCGTCGGCGAAGGCCTCGTGGGCTGGCTTCTTTTCCAGATAATCCATCAATCGATAAAGGTTGATCGGGTGTTTCACGATCATGTCCTTGATCCGCGCCACCGCTTCGTCTTTGGAATAATTATCAATAAATTGGCAGGCCGTTTGGGTCGGCGTCAGCAAATAGAAATCTTGGGCCCGTTTCGCCGTATAACGCGTAATGTCGAACGGAGACGCGCCTTGGGCGTGGAATTTGGGAATTAGGAACCGCACATTCGCGTCCTTATTCTCCAAAACTGTTCCGGATATTTGGCGGAAGCCTAACGGCGCTAATTTCTGAATGGCGTGTTTCCGCATGGCGGGCGACATCCAGTCGCCGTCGGCGCGGTCGTATTTCAGATCGTCGAAAACCGAGAGGAGTTTGAGCGACCGGTCGGCGATATGGAGATAGGGATCGCGGTCGAGAACCGCCATTCGTTCGATCAACTCGCCGACGCGGGTTTCATCCGCCGGAAGGTCATCGGCCCCAGCATCCGCCGGGGCCGAGAAAAATGCAGCGATCCGCCCGAGCAAAACGCTCAGAGGCCGGTGGTGACGTCGATCGTATTGCCTTCTTCGAGCGTCACGTAAGCCTTTTTCACGTCCTTCCGCTTGCCCAATTGGCCGCGGAAACGCTTTTGCTTGCCCTTGGTGATCGACGTGTTTACCGCCTTCACTTTCACCCCGAAAAGCGCCTCGATGGCGGCTTTGATCTGGGGCTTATTGGCCTCCGGCGCCACTTCGAACACCACTGCACCCGCCTCGGACGCCATGGTGGCTTTCTCGGTGATGATCGGCTTCCGGATCACGTCGTAATGTTCAGCTTTCGCATTCATTTGGCGTCACCTTTTGCAAGACGGGCCTCCAATGCTTCGACGCCGGCTTTGGTGAGAACCAGCGTGTCGCGCTTCAGGATATCGTAGACATTGGCCCCCATCGACGGGAGGATATCGAGCCCTTCGATATTGGCCGCCGCCCGAGCAAAGCCCTCATTCACTTCGGCCCCGTCGATAACAAGCGCGCGCTTCCAGCCAAGGTTTTTAACCTGTTTGGCCAAAGCCGCGGTCTTGCCTTCGGCTTCGGCGGCGTCGAGGACGATTAATTCGCCCGCCTTCGCCTTGGCGCTCAGCGCGTGGCGGAGGCCGAGTTTCCGGAACTTTTTCGGCAGATCATGGCCGTGGCTCCGGGGTGTCGGGCCTTTGTAGATCCCGCCCTTGCGAAAGATCGGCGCGTTCCGGTCACCGTGGCGCGCGCCACCCGTGCCTTTCTGGCGGTAGATCTTCTTGGTCGAATAGCTGGTTTCCGACCGGGTTTTGACCTTGTGGGTCCCGGCCTGGGCGTTGTTGCGCTGCCAGCGGACGACGCGGTGCAGGATGTCGGCGCGAGGCTCGAGGTCGAACACGTCGTCCGCAAGGTCCACCGAACCGGCCTTCTTGCCGTCGAGTTTGATCACGTCGAGTTTCATGCGTCGCCGTCCTTCTTGTCGTCCTCGGCCGGGGCCTCGGCTTCGGCTTCCTGGTCCGAGGCGATGGAAGCTTCGGCTTCGGCTTCCGCCGCTTCCTGGGCCGCAGCTTCTTCGGCCAGACGCGCCTCTTCGGCAGCCTTGGCTTCGGCTTACGCCGCAGCGGCCGCTTCAGCCGCCTGTTTCTCGGCTTCCTCAGCCGCCGATTTCAACGCTGCCGGGAGGATCACATTGTCGGGCGTCGGCTTTTTGACCGCATCCTTGATCGTGACCCAGCCGCCTTTTGAGCCCGGCACTGCACCTTTGACCATGATGAGGCCACGGTCGGCATCGGTGCGCACCACTTGGAGGTTTTGCGTGGTCACCCGAGCAGCCCCCATATGGCCGGCCATTTTCTTTCCTTTGAACACCCGGCCCGGGTCTTGGCACTGGCCGGTTGAACCGTGGGAACGGTGCGAGATCGACACGCCGTGGGTCGCGCGAAGGCCCCCAAAGTTATGCCGCTTCATGGCACCCGCAAAGCCCTTCCCGATGCTCGTGCCCGACACGTCGACGAATTGGCCTTCGAAATAGTGGTTGGCGGTAATCTCCTCGCCAATCCCGATGAGATTTTCGGGGTCCACTCGGAATTCCGCGATCTTGCGCTTAGGCTCAACCTTGGCGGCCGCGAAATGGCCACGCATGCCTTTCGAGACGCGTTTGACCTTCGCCGTGCCCGCGCCGAGTTGGACGGCCGAATAGCCGTCCTTTTCGGGCGTCCGTTGGGCGACGACCTGGAGCTTGTCGAGTTGTAACACGGTGACGGGGATTTGCTTCCCGTCCTCCATGAACAGCCGGGTCATCCCGACCTTTTTTGCGATCACACCGGAGCGCAGCATCGGTCAGCCCTCCTCAAACCTTGATTTCAACGTCGACGCCGGCGGCAAGATCGAGCTTCATCAGCGCGTCCACCGTCTGGGGCGTCGGGTCCACGATATCGAGAAGCCGCTTATGGGTGCGGATTTCGAACTGGTCGCGGGACTTTTTGTCGATATGGGGGCCGCGAAGAACGGTGAATTTCTCGATCTTATTCGGCAAGGGGATCGGGCCACGCACCTGGGCGCCGGTGCGCTTGGCGGTGTTCACAATCTCTTGGGTCGAAGCATCAAGCACCCGGTAGTCGAAGGCTTTGAGCCGGATCCGGATATTTTGGCTGGCGATGGCCATGGCGTTTTCCTTTTGTTGAGAGGTGGACGGCGGCACCGCCGCCCACGTCGAACTTTTGGTTGGCGCCGGAATATGGTGTCATATTCCGGGTCGGTTTCTCTTTGAGAAACCGGTTACTCGATGATCTTGGAGACAACGCCGGCGCCGACGGTGCGGCCGCCTTCGCGGATCGCAAAGCGCAGCCCGTCTTCCATCGCGATCGGCGC
>JBCCTQ010000052.1:0-7394 GCA_039198225.1 Pseudomonadota bacterium | reverse complement strand
CTGCGTGGTCTAACTCGGGTCTTCGTGAGGATCTCGCCCTTGGCCCCGGTCGTACGCAAAAGCCTAATTCAAATGATTTTCGTGCTGGCATTGTTGGCACTGATGGCGATTTGGCAGGCCGAGTTCATCATTAACGCGATTACGGCGAACGTCTTTTTGAACTCCTGCATCATCGGAACGTTTTCTTTCGGCGTTTACACTGCCTTTTCCCGGGTGATCGCGCTCCGGAACGACTTTGTTGCCTTCAACTCGATGAAAGAAGATTACGACGATGCGATCCGGGGCGAGCTCCACGGCGAGGAAGATCCGACCTGGCGCTATTACCGCTGCAAGGAGGACGCGAAAGTCTTCGTGATGCCGCGCATCCTTGAGCGGCCTTATACGATCCTTGCTGAAGAGATTGCCGCCAACAGCTCGCTGTCGATCTCCACCGGTTCGATGCAGAACCTCCTCGACAATGTGGACGAGCAATTGGACGAGGGGCGCTCGCTTATCGCCTATGTCACGGGTCTATTGGTGTTTCTGGGCCTGATCGGGACGTTTATCGGCCTGATGGTCACCCTGGGCTCGGTGGGCGACATTATCGGCGGGCTGGATCTCAGCGGTGGGGCCGGGGCGGAAGCCATCCAAAAGTTAATGGATGATCTTCAGATCCCGCTCAAAGGCATGGCGACCGGGTTTTCGTCGTCGCTCTTTGGGCTGATTACCTCGCTGGTTCTGGGTCTCGTGGCCCTTTTTGGCAACAAGGCGGCGGGCAAGCTCAAAGATGAGTTTGGCACCTGGCTGGCCGGTGTTTCCAAGGTCGGCGACGGGCGCGAAGCCGGCAGGGCGGGTGGCGAAGGGGGGTCGGGGCGGTTTCTGGTCGAGAACGAGCGGATGCTCTCGATCATGTACCGGACCGCGAAAATGTCGCTCGTGTCCAATGCCCGGGTGGTGGCCACGGTCGAAGGCGCGGCCGAAACCTCGAAAGTGTTGTTGCGGGCCATGGCCGAGACCCAGGAGGGCCTTGCCGCGCTGACCGGGGCGATCGGGAATCTTCTCGACGGCGCAAAGGTCACCAATGCCACGCTCGCGCATATGGCTGGGCTGATGGAAAGCCGCGAGGAATTGCGCGAAGAAGTCGCGCGGCTCCAGACTTCGGGCGATGCCAATGCGCGGAACATCACGCGGGTTGCAAAGGCGCTCCACACCTTGGCGGAGCGCCATGCCGTGCTGCAATCCGAGGCCAAGAGGCTGGGCCAGACCTTTGCCAACCGGGACGATCTCGACCGGCTTTCTGAGGCCACCAAGACCTATCTCGAACGGGGATTTTCCGGGGTATACGGCGCGGTGGTCGAGCTTTCGGACACCCTCGTCGAGATCGAAGACGGGCTCAAAACCCGGGGGGCTGCCCGGGATGTCACGCTTCGCAACCTCGGCGAAATGTCCCGACGTCTCCGTGAAGATCTCCATGTGGCAATTGCCGAAAGCCAAGAGGCGCTCGCCGTCGCCCAGGCAGCGGCCGAGGAAGAAGATGCTCCCGACGCGTTCGAACAAAAGCTCGAAGAGGCCAACCGCGAGGCGCGCAATGGGCGCCGGAGCTTCCTCGATCGGATGAGGCGGAAAGCGTGACGGGCGCAGGCGTGGCATGTGACAGCCAAGGAGTGGCGCAATGATGTCTGGTCTTTTCAACGGCGAGGCACTTGGACGCTTTGCAGAGCGGCGCGGCCAGCTCAGACGACGCCATTCCCGGCATGGCTGCTCGGTGCTTGCCACGCTCCAATTCATGAATTCGGCCACTTTGATGTACGGGCTCGTCACCGAAGTGTCGGTCTCGGGCCTCCGGTTCCGGCCCGCCAAAAGCTTTCTCTTAGAGCGGAACGGTGCCCAGGTGTCCTGCGCGTTCGAGCAATTCCGGTTGCCAGGCAAGATCGTCGCCAGCCGGGCCAACGGTTACGGGATCGCGCTTCACGAGGAAATCGATCTCACATTGCTCGAAGCGTTCGTCGCCGAATTCGGAAACGAACCCGAAAAACCGGTCCGCGCCAGGTCCGGTTAGACCCGCGCCCGGAGCGCTGGCCGGCGACGAGAATGCGGCTTTGGCGCTTCTGCGCGCGCCCCGGCTGGCGATTCTCCTCCGCTTTCACTTGGACCGGCCTCAGATCAGCTTGGGCGACATGCCCCCAAACCTTGGGCGTCGGTCGGGAATTGTCCCCTTTAGGCCCCCACCGGAGCAGGGCATGTGCCTCTTCCGCCGGGGGGCCCGGGACCTTGCGTCGATCTCAGCCGCCCTTTCCAAGAAGGGTCGAGACTAAAACGCCACGGAGACGCAGTTCGCGGTAGACGTTCGCGGCCCGCTCAAAGCGATTGTTGATGCGTTCGGTTTCGGCCTGGAAGAAGTCGCGCTGGGCATCCAGCAACTCGAATGCGGTCCGCTGGCCGGCCTCGAATTGCTCCTGGAATAAAGACAGTCCGTCCCGCGCGGTCACGAAGCGCTCCTGGACGAAAGCCGCGTTTTCCGAGGCGGTGGCGAGGGTCTGGTCAACCTCTTCGGCCTCCTGTTCGAGGTCGCGGAAGACCAAGCGGTAGGTTTCGTCAAGCTCGCGGATCCGCGCCCGGGTCTGGGCCTCTTCCGCGCGGCGCGCGCCTGCGCTGTAAAGTCGGATGTTAAAGCCCAAAAGCGCGCTCACATCGCCCGCGCTGCCGGTTTCGCCCCCCACATCGTTGCGCCAATTGCCCTGGCCGCGGACAAAGACCCGGGGCTTTCGGCCCGCCTCCTGCTGGTCGAGACGCCGCTCAAGGGCGTCGCGCTCCTCTGCGATGGCTTTCAGCTCGGGGCTCTGGACGATCGCGGCCCGGCGTTGAGCCGTGTTCGATCTCCGGGGCGGCGGCGCGAGACGTGCCGGGATGCGCACCTGGGCCGGCGAAAGCCCGGTGAGCCTGCGAAACTCCACGATCGCGTCTTCGCGGGCGTTCTCGGCGTCGAGTTCAGAGGATTTCGCCGCCTCAAGGCGCGTGGCCGCCCGGTTGACATCGGCGAGCGTCGCGTTCCCGCCCCGCTCATTCTCAGCCACAAGATCGGCGATGCGCTGGTGGTTGCGGGTGTTCGAGGCGGCCGCGGCGGCGAATTCCACGCTTTGGAGATAGTCGAGATAGGCCGACACCGTTTCGAGCGCTACGGTTTCCATCGTGTCGAGGCGGACAAACTCCGCTGAGGAGGCCAGCGATTGGCGCTGGGCGACCCCAGACTGCGTTGCCCCAAAATCAAAGAGCGTGCTTTCGATGCCGAGGGAGACCTCCGAGCGGTTCAGGCCGGTCGAGGTCTGCGTTTCCGAATAGGTGTTTTCGACGCCTGTTGTCCCCACCAGATCGACCGTCGGGCCTCGTTCGGACCGGGCAAGGTCAATCGCGGCGCGGGCATTGTCGAGCTGGGCATCGGCAATGCCGATCTCGGGGCTTTCAAAAATGGCCCGGCGGACGGCCCCGGCGAGGGTCAAATCGCCCTGAACCGCTTGGCCGGGCGCCTCAAGGCTCGACAAGGCACCGCCGCCGCCAGGAGCGGTCTGGTCAGCGGAGGTACAGGCGGCCAGCGCCAAAAGGGAACATGACGCAAGAAGCCTTAAGCGGCGGGTCGGCGCTCGGCGTTTGCCACGCGGCATTTTTCAAACCTTTTCATGCGCCTCAGGGTGCAGAGGTCCCAGGGCGATAACCGTTTGGCAAGCATCAACCCTGCGTAGAGGGCCCGGCGAAGGGCGCTCAAGCCGCCAGGGCTTCTCCTTCGCTTCGCTGGGCCGGGCTGGGGCGAATTTGCAACACTCCTCGGCAGGTCTTTGCCTTTCAGGCCGCCGAGCGCGGGCCCGTGGCCTGCAATTTCGCCAGCACTTCCCCAGACGGGCCGTCGGCCATGATGCAGCCGCCATGCATCCAAATGATCCGGTCGACGGCCGAAAGGATCTGCGCCCGGTGGGTCGCGATCACGATGGTTTTCTCAGGCCCCATCGCTTTCAGCCCGGCCAGCACCTGGCCTTCCATATTCTGGTCCATCGACGAAGTTGGCTCGTCAAGAAGGAGCATTTTGGAAGGTTGAAGAAGGCTCCGCGCAAGACAAACCGCCTGGCGCTCGCCGCCCGACAGCGCCTGGCCGCGTTTCCCGACCCTCTGGCTCAACCCGGCAGGGCTTTGGCGGATGAAGTCAAACGCACCGGCCAACATGAGGGCCCGGTTGATCGCTCCTTCGTCGGCGTCCTGGCGGCCGACCATCAGATTGTCGAAGATCGTCCCGTCAAAAAGCTCGCTCTCTTGGCCCATATAGGCGATGTGGCGGCGGAGCTCCTGGGGGGCGTATTGGCGTGCATTGTGGCCATCCACCAAGTGGTGGCCCTCATCTGCGTCATGGAGCCGGACGAGAAGTTGCAACAACGTGCTCTTGCCACTCCCGCTTTGCCCGATCAGAGCAATCTTCTCACCCGGCTCGATCTCGAGCGATACCTCTTTCAGCGCGGGCTGGCCGCCGCCGGGATGCCAAAGGCTCACGTTTTTGAGGCTGATCCGGCCGGTTTCGACCGTCCGGGGCAGGCGCGTCTCAGCCGCCTCTTCCTGGGGCAATTCCAAAAGCCGGAGGATCCGCCGGAGTGGGGCGGCCATCTCGGCCGTCCGCGTGGCCAACAGAACGAACTGACCCGCCGGCATCAAAACCCGGCTGACCAAGAGCATGGTCGCCACCAGGGCGCCGATCGACATCGCCCCCGCATCTATTTTGTAAACCCCAATGACCACGGCGGCGACGATCACTCCTTGGACCATGAAATTCGTCAGCTGCATTTGCATCGCCGAATGGCGGCGGAGGTCATGGAGGGGTTCGAGGGCCTCGGCCAAGAGCCAATGAAACCGCCCATGGATCCGAGACTGGGCCCCCGCAAACTTGATGACCCGTGAGAGGGAAGCGGCTTCTGACAAAAGCTCGGTCCGTTCAGCTTGCGAGCCCGCCACCCGCGCCCCGGCCCGGCGAATAAGGATCGAGCCGATCACGGTCCAGGCACCCAAGATCGCGATCCCGGCCAGGGGGGCCAACACCACATTGCCCGCAATGGCGTAGACTAGGGCCAAAACGGCGAAAACAAATGGAATATCGACGAGAAGCGAGGCCCAAAGGGCGGGTACGATGGCGCTGACTGTATCGATCTCGCGGAACGTGTCGGTCCATTCGGCGGCGGCGGCGGGCGTTTGCCGAGCCTGGCCGTTCACGAGCCGCGCGAACAGGCGCTCTTGCAGATCAATCGAGGTCTTGATCGCCACCGCATTCTCAAGGCGGATCCGGACCTTCCGGAGCATTAGATCGAGCGCAAAGCCCAACAGCACTCCGGTCGCCAGAGCCCAAAGCGTCTCAAATGCGCCATGGGGGATCACCCTGTCATAGACGATCATTACGAAAAGCGGCTGGAGGAGCATCATCGCATTGCTGAGACAGGCCGCGATGAGAATGAAGAACAGCGAGGGAAAGTGCCGGGACGGCACCTCTTGGAACAAAAGCCTAAAGGCCGGGAACCGGGCCGCTCTGGCCTGGCCGGCATCGACGCTTTCCTCTGTGGCCTCGCCCGGTCGGATGCGGCCCAATTCTTCGGACATCTCATTCGCGCGCATAGGGACGGTCGGGGTCGGGATAACTCATCGAGATTTAAGAATTCTTGATTAAGTCCGGTGCCGTCGTCCAATTGCGAGGTCACACCATGGGTTTGTCTTCGGCTCTCGCGCCCGTGCCCGCCGGGGCTACTCCGGCCGAGAGGATTGAGGAAAGCTCGCGGAAGATCGTCTCCCGGAGCCATCTTTTCTTCGTCTTGCTGATCGGCGGCGCGCTGTCGGGTTTCGGCCTTTGGTCCCAAGGCACCCAGATCGATATCGTGACGCGGGGCTCGGGTCAGGTGGTGCCCAAGCTCCAAAACCAGTTCGTCCAGCACCTCGAAGGCGGCATCGTCAGCGAGATCCTCGTGACCGAAGGCCAATTGGTGGCCGCCGGCGACGTCTTGATGCGCATATCGGACAGTTTTTCTGAGGCGGAGTTTTTGCGGACGAGCCAGCAGCTTATCTCGGCCCGGGCTGAACTGGCGCGGCTCGATGCCGAAACCGCGTCTTCTTCCAGTGTCACTTTCCCCGACGATCTCCGCTTGGCCAGCCCCGCCGCGGTGGAAGACCAGGCGGTCCTTTTCGAACGCCGGCGCCTCAATATCGAACAGCGCATCCTCGTCCTCGAAGACCAACTCCGGCGGACCGAACTCAAGAAAAGGGAAATGGAAGCCAAGCTCGAAAACACGCGCCGCGAATTTGAGCTGATGAACGAACGCGTGAGCAATCTCGGCGCCCTGGCCCAGTCGGGGGCGACATCCCGGAACGAGCTTTTGAGAAACCAGCTCGACCTCCAAGAGATCCGGTCCCGCCTCAGTGACCTCGCCTTCCAGATCCCCCAGGTCGAGGTCGAGATCAACGAAGCCCGCCAACGACAGGCCGAGATCCGGCTCGACTTCGTGGCCACTGCGAATGCCGAGAAGATCGAGACCCTAAAAGAGATCGAACAGCTTGAAACAACGCTTCTGGCCCTCAAAGACCGCGAAAGCCGGACCGAGGTGCGCGCCCCGATTGACGGCAAGATCCACCGCCTCTTTCAGACCACCGTGGGCGGGGTGGTACAGGGTGGGCAAAACCTCATCCAGATCGTGCCGACCGACGCGACGATCTCCATCGAGATCGCCCTCTCCCCGAAAGACCGCGGCCGGGTTTGGACCGGCCTGCCCGCGGTCGTCAAACTGACGGCTTACGATTTCTCGATTTATGGCGGGATCGACGGCGAGGTGGCCAATATCTCGTCCGATATCCTCCGCGGCGAGACGGGAGAGCCCTATTACAAAGTCACCCTCGAAGCCGATACCGCGGCCTTCGCCGGCCGCGAAATCGTCCCCGGCATGGCCGCAGATGTCGACATTATCACCGGCCAACGCAGCGTCATCGACTACATCCTCTCCCCCATCCGCGACATCCAGGAAAACGCCCTCCGCGAACCGTGAATTGGGCGTTTGGCATTATCCCATGCCCAATCGCCTCCCATTCGAGTTCATCCCACCGGGTGGGACGATTGCGGTCTCTACCCAAATCCATGCTCGCATAACTTCGACACCAGGATATGATTTCTGTTTTGATCAATAAGTCGGGGATTATCTGACAGGACAGAGCGATCGAGTTCGGCAATATCGAGACGTAGCAAAACTGGACTAAGTTCCAAGGTGTTTGCGCCACGGTTTTGGATGTCCGCATTGCGGGACAAAGCTGCCGTTGACCGTGAGTGCACTGCCTGAGTAAGCTCATCGTCTATTGAAGGTGATTGATTTTGGGAATTGGTGGTTTCGGACTTCTAGTTGTTGCGATTT
>JBCCTQ010000051.1:0-7922 GCA_039198225.1 Pseudomonadota bacterium | reverse complement strand
TGCCCCCGTTCCTTCGGAACTCCCCCGGAGTATTTTGACCAGGATGAAGAGCGCCTTCCGTGGGCGATTGGCAAATGCGTGCGGGCGGCACGGCGTCCGGGCATTCATCGCTGGGCTTTGACAATGGTTGGCGGGGTTTTAGGGAGGCTTGCGGTGCATGGGGCGGAGCGCTACACGCCTGAGGTCCGCGCGAGGAGCCAAAGCCCCATGTCCATCGATGTCGAAACCGCCCGGAAAGTTGCGAAACTGGCCCGGATAGCCGTGCCGGAGGAGGATCTGCCGGCCTTGGCAGGTGAGTTCAACGCGATCCTCCAATTCATCGAGGAATTGAACGAAGTGAATGTGGACGGCGTCGAGCCCATGGTGAGCGTGACGCCCATGCGGTTGAAGCGCCGCGAAGACGGGGTGAGCGACGGCAACCGCCAGGGGGAGGTCCTGTCAAACGCGCCCGATGCGCGGGAAGGGTTTTTTGCGGTTCCGAAGGTGGTCGAATGAGTGAATTGACGGCGCTCACAATCGCCGATGCGCGGGACATGCTGAGGGCGGGCGAAATCGGTGCGGTGGAATTGACCGAGGCCTGTCTCGAAGAGGTTGAAAAGGCCGGGGATCTCGGGGCGGTCGTTCACCGAACCGATGACATTGCCCGAGCCCAGGCCGCCGCGGCGGCAACACGGCTTAAGTCGGGGGAGGCGCCAGACCTTTGCGGGATCCCGCTCGGGATCAAAGATCTTTTCTGTACCAAGGGGGTCGCGTCCCAGGCGGCCAGCGCAATCCTCGATGGGTTTACGCCGGAGTACGAATCCACCGTCACGACCCGGCTGTTCGAGGCCGGGGCGGTGATGGTGGGGAAGCTCAACATGGACGAGTTCGCCATGGGAAGCTCGAACGAGACGTCCCGTTACGGCAATGCGGTCAATCCCTGGAGAGCGAAAGGGGGCAATGCCACCTTGACGCCTGGGGGATCGTCTGGGGGCTCTGCCTCCGCGGTGGCGGCTGATCTTTGTCTCGGGGCCACCGGGACCGATACGGGCGGGTCGATCCGCCAGCCGGCGGCGTTTGCCGGCATAACCGGGCTCAAACCCACCTATGGGCGGGTCAGCCGCTGGGGCATCATCGCCTTTGCCTCCTCGCTCGACCAGGCGGGGCCCATGGCGCGGAGCGTGAGGGATTGCGCGATCATGCTCAGCGCCATGGCCGGGCACGATCCGAAAGATTCGACCTCTGCCGAGCGGGACGTGCCGGATTTCGAAGCGATGCTCACCGGCGATATCCGCGGCAAAACCATCGGGATACCCAAGGAATACCGCATGGACGGGATGCCCGACGAGATTGAGGCGCTCTGGGCCGAAGGGCGCGCCATGCTCGAAGGGGCCGGTGCGAAGATCGTCGATATCAGCCTGCCCCACACGAAATACGCTTTGCCGGCCTATTATGTGATCGCGCCGGCGGAAGCGTCATCGAACCTCGCCCGCTATGACGGGGTGCGCTACGGGCACCGGGCCAAGCTCTCCCAGGGCGACGGGATCGTTGAAATGTACGAAAAGACCCGGGCCGAGGGCTTTGGGGCCGAGGTCAAACGTCGTGTCATGGTGGGGACCTATGTACTATCGGCCGGGTTTTATGACGCTTATTACAACCGCGCACGGAAAGTGCGGGCGTTGATCAAGCGGGATTTCGAGACGGTGTTTGCCGAGGGGGTCGACGCGATCCTGACGCCCGCCACGCCCTCGGCCGCCTTTCCGTTGGGGGATATGGAAAACGCTGATCCGGTGAAGATGTATCTCAACGATGTTTTCACGGTGACGGTGACCCTCGCGGGCCTTCCCGGTGTCGCTGTTCCCGCGGGGCTCGACGGTCAGGGCCTGCCCTTGGGTCTCCAACTTATCGGGCGGCCCTGGGAGGAAAGCGATCTTCTGAATACCGCCTATGCGCTTGAACGCGAAGCGGGGTTTGTTTCCAAGCCGGAGCGTTGGTGGTAAATCGGGGAAAACAGACGGGCAGATCCATGCGTTACTTTTCCCTTTTGACGGCCCTGGCGCTTGCCGCCTGCGCGCCCGACGTCCCTCAGGACACCGCCTCAGGCGTGGGCTTTGGCACGCCGGATGAAGCAGGACGGGCCGCGCCCGATCCGATCATCACGGGCACCTTGTCGGACGATCCCTTCGCGATCTCAACCGAGACGATCGGGGACGACGCACCTGTGACCGCGGCCCGGCCCACGCTCAACAACCCCGAGATTTCCGACGAACAGGATTTTGACGCGGTCAGCGGGCGGGAGACGATCGAATCCGATGCCGCCAGGCTCGAGCGGATCCGCCAAGAATACCGGGTCATCGATCCAAAGCCAGTGCCGACGCGGACGGAAGATGGCGGCGAGGCCAATATAGTGGCCTTCGCGCTCGAGACGCGGCATCCGGTGGGTCAGAAGGTCTATTCGCGGTTTGGCTCGGGGCCGTCCGAAGAGCGGTTCAACCGGCTTTGCGCCTCCTACGGGTCGAATGATGCCGCCCAGCGGGCGTTTCTCGAAATGGGCGGACCCGAACGCGACCGGCGGGGGCTCGACCCCGATGGCGACGGCTATGCGTGCCGGTGGGACCCCGCACCGTTCCGGACCGCGCGCCGGTGAGGCCGCGCCGGACGGCGCGGGGCTGACTTGGGGGGGCTGACCCATCCTTCTCCGAATTTCGGGGAGAGGCGGGAGGGGGCAGGTCCCTCGATCGTCGTGATCCACTACACGGCTATGGAAAGTTCCGCCGCCGCATTGGACCGGCTCCGTGATCCTGGATCGGAAGTCTCAGCCCATTACCTGATCGATTACTCGGGCGAGGTGATGTCGCTCGTCGCCGAAGAGATGCGGGCCTGGCATGCGGGCGTGGGGGCCTGGGGCGAGGTCGAAGACGTTAATTCCCATTCGATTGGAATCGAATTGCAAAATACCGGAGCCGAGCCCTTCCCGGAACCCCAGATGGTGGCGCTTCAGGGGCTTTTGGCAGGGATCCTAGGGCGATGGGCAATTTCGCCCGCCCATGTGATCGGCCATTCCGATTGCGCCCCGGGACGTAAGGTCGATCCGGGTCCACGCTTTGATTGGGCTCGGCTTGCGCGGTTGGGCCTCGCAACGGTTGATCGGCGCCCGCCCAAGGGGTAGGGACAGCGCGCGGAGGGCCGGGCGGCCGTCCAGTCGGGGCGGCGTGAGCCGTGCCGATTGGGAGGAAAGTCCGGACTTCACGGAGCGACGGTGCCGGGTAACGCCCGGGCGGGGCAACCCGACGGACAGCGCCACAGAGATCAGACCGCCTGGGAACTATCTTGGGTAAGGGTGAAACGGTGGGGTAAGAGCCCACCGCGGTACGGGCAACCGGACCGGCATGGCAAGCCCCACCGGAAGCAATGCCGAATAGGGACCCCGCGCGGCTTGCCGCAGGGCGGCTTCGACCCAGGGGTTCGGGTTGGCAGCTTGAGCAGTCGGGCAATCGGCTGCCCAGAGGAATGGTCGCCGGGG
Organism: Pseudomonadota bacterium; assembly: GCA_039198225.1. Classification (GTDB taxonomy): domain Bacteria; phylum Pseudomonadota; class Alphaproteobacteria; order Rhodobacterales; family Rhodobacteraceae; genus JASJAR01. Next base: position 4,420 of record JBCCTQ010000051.1, on the reverse strand, counting down.
AGCGATCCTCACAGAATCCGGCTTACAGGCCCTCCGCACGTTTTAAAAAAGCGACGCGCCTTCCGGCGCGTGGCCTTCGGCGAGAGTATTTTTGCCAGGATGGAGCCAGTGCTGCTCCCAATATCGAAAATCGCTTCGCCCAAATAGCGGGCAAAAAAAGGCCCCTTCATCCTGGGAGAAATACTCCGGGGGAGCGCCGGAGGCGCGGGGGCCGAGCCCCCCGGTATTGCCGTAGAGAAAGTGCTTTAACTCAGACCCGTTCGGACGATTGGGCCCAAAGATTGAGCTCCGGTCGGTCCTCGGCGATCCGGTCGATCTCTGCGAGTTCCTGGTCGGTAAAATCAAGTGTTGCCACGGCGCCTGCGCAATCGGCCACTTGGCCTGGCCGGGAGGCTCCAATGAGCGCTGTGGTTACGCGCCCGCCGCGAAGGACCCAAGCGAGGGCCATTTGCGCCAAGCTTTGACCGCGGGCTTCGGCGACGGCATTGAGCTTGGTCAGCCGTTCGAGAAGGCCTGGATCAAGCGCTCCGGGGTCTAGGGATTTTCCTTGGGCGGCGCGGCTGTCGGCCGGCACGGTGCCGAGATATTTCGATGTCAAAAGCCCCTGGGCGAGGGGCACAAAGGCGATTGAGCCGATCCCGAGATCATCGAGCGTGTCGAGAAGCCCGTCCCGTTCGACCCAACGGTTGAACATGTTGTAGGCAGGCTGATGAATGAGGCAGGGGGTTCCGAGATCTTCAAGGATCGCCGCCGCTTCGCGGGTGCGTTTCGTGTTGTAGGATGAAATTCCGGCATAGAGCGCCTTGCCCGAACGGACGATTTGGTCGAGCGCGCCCATGGTTTCTTCAAGCGGCGTCTCGGGGTCGAACCGGTGCGAATAGAATATATCGACATAGTCGAGCCCCATCCGGCGGAGCGACGCATCGCAGGACGAGATCAGGTATTTCCGGCTGCCCCATTCGCCGTAAGGCCCGGGGAACATCTCGTAACCCGCCTTCGATGAGATCACCAATTCATCGCGGTAGCCCCGGAAATCCGTGGCCAGGATTTCGCCGAAACACTCTTCGGCCGAGCCAGGTGGCGGTCCGTAATTGTTGGCGAGATCGAAATGGGTGATGCCGAGATCAAACGCAGTGCGGCAGATGGCGCGGGACGTATCGCGGGGCGTGTCCTCCCCGAAATTGTGCCAAAGCCCAAGGGAGATCGCCGGGAGTTTGAGCCCCGAGCGGCCACAGCGCCGGTAGGGCATCCGCCCGTCATATCTGTCCCTATCGGGCAAGTACCGGCTTTGGGCGGGTTTGGGTTTTCTCTCAGCCATGGCGGTTACGAACAATCGAGGGGGAAGATGCGCGCGCGGCCAACCCGCGCAGGGTCCCCGCCGATCTTGCAGCCCGACCGCTGGATCGCTTCAGAGCGGATCTGGTCGGAGGCCGGAGCGGGCCCTGAGCTCCGTTCGGCCACAAGCCAAACCTGATCTCCGCCATCGACGACCCGGAGCCAGGTGTTCTCGACGCTGGTGGCTGCAACGCTCGCCTCTGGCGCCGAGCCGTACGGTTTCACGCCCGCCGCACTCCGCGCCGTGGGGGCTGCGGTCACATCGTGGCGCGGCACGGCCGGCAGACCCTCCATCCGGATCCGGTCACCGGCCCTGAGGTCAGGCGGCGGGGTGACGGGCACCTCGTAAAAGTCAAAGCCCTGTCCTTGATCGGCTGCGCAAGCGCCGAGACAAAGACAAAGCGCGCAAGACATAAGTGCCGTGATCCGCATGGCGTCGTCTTTCTTGATCATTTCCGCCTAGGCACCATTCGGAAGCGCCCCAGTCAAGCCCGCTCTCGGACCCGTGTCGCTCTCGAGCGGCGATTGGACAGGTTCGGGCCTTTCAAAGGCCGCGCTCCATGGCCATGGCCGGGAATGTGATGCCGGGGCGAAGGGGGATCGTCACGGCGCCCTCTGACGTGAACCCCATGGCTTTGTAGAAGGGGACCGCCGTAAACGTCGCCTGGCATTTGAGCCGTCGGATGCCGGAGGCCCGGGCGGTGGTGAAGATCTCTTCCATGAGGGCGCGGCCGATCCCCTGGCGCTGACGGCGGAGATCGCTGACCAGATGGCGGACATCCGCTGTTCGAGGTCCCGACCGTGTCCAGCCGCCGGCACCGACCACCTCTTCGTTGTCCATGGCCAAATAATAGCTGCCCGAGGCCAAAAGCCTGGGCTGCGCGCGCGAAATGATGGGAAGTGCTGTGACATAGACGCTCGGCGCATAATCGGCCTTGAGAAGGGCCGGGTAGGACACAGAGAACAGCCGGTCGACCGCGGCGAGATCGGACAAGCGGGCAACGCGGATTTTGACTTTTTCAGTGACCATGAGGTTTATCTCGGGGCTCTCTAACGAAAAACGCCGCGCTCGGTGTGGCGCGGCGTTCGAAACTTCAGGGCGGCGGATCTTACTTGATCTTGCCTTCCTTGTATTCGACATGGCGCCGGGCCACCGGGTCGTACTTTTTGACCACCATCTTCTCGGTCATCGTCCGAGCGTTTTTCTTGGTCACGTAGAAATGGCCCGTATCGGCAGTCGAGTTAAGCCGGATTTTGATCGTGGTCGGTTTGGCCATGTGCCGTCTCCTGGCAGGGCGGGCGCCCCGGTGCTGTTCGGAAGCTGGCTTTTACCGCGAGGGGGCGGCGTGTCAAGGAAAAGGCGCCGCGGCGTCGCGTTGCCCGAGGCGCAGGCGGCGACGCGCGAAGCGGCTCCGCGCCCGACAAAAGGCATTGCGCCTCGATCAGCCCTCTGGCGCCGCCGATTGGCCCCGGATTTGGCCCGGGGCCTTCCGTTTCGCATTGGCCCTAGCCGATGCCCATCGAGCGATGAACCCGGTCGCGGAGCTCGGGCGGGAGGCCCATCGCGTCGGCCAATTGGTTGAGATATTGGGCCTCTTTGACGTCATCGACCTGGATCGCCATGAGCGAGGTGGCGTAGATCTGGGCCTTCATTTCGTCGGACGTGTCTTGGGCCAGGCCCATCACGTCCACAGGGGCTGCAAGCTCGGCTTTGACAAAGGCCAGTTCCTCGGCGTCGAGATCGCCCATATGTTCGAGGATCTTCTCCCGTTCGGCGTCATCGATCTCGCCATCGGCTTTGGCGGCCTGGATCATCGCGCGGATCATGAGTTTGGCTTGGGCTTCCTGGGTGTCGGTGGCTGTTGTGGTGCCGGTGAGGCTGTCCATCATCGACGCTGCGTTTTCCTGACCCACGGCCGCCGCTCCGCCTAAGGCCGCCATGAGCCCGCCGAGCCCGGCGGCGCCCGCGGCCCCGGCGGCTTGGGTCTGACCCGTCAGCGTCCCCAGCATATTTTGAATCCCAGACATCGGGTTGGCTCCGCCCGCAGCGCCTCCAAGGCCCATTTTCTCCATCATGGCCCCCATCTGATCGGCCATGCCCGCCATGGCCGGATTGGCCGCCATGGCTTTTTGGACGCCGTCGAGACCGCCCATTTTGTTGAAATGATCGACGCCCCGCGCCGCGGCATAGCCTGCCGCCAGCGAAGCCAATGTGCGCACAAATCCCATATCGCTCCCTCCAAGGTGTGCCGCGAGCCTAGTGCGGGGCGGGCCGGTGCAGCAATGCTTTTAGGCAAGGACCAGACGTTCGGGCGGTGGCAGGCCGGGGCCGGGGCGCCACGACAAAAGAAAAGGGCCGGCGTTCGGCCGGCCCTTCGCGTCACGTTGTTCCGGCCAGATTATTCGCGGCTGCCGAAGAACTGAAGGAGGAACATGAACATGTTGATGAAGTTGATGTAGAGGTTCAGCGCCCCCATGATTGCGGATTTGTCGAGCCATTCGCCGTCGGCCACCTGGGCGTGGGCGATGTACTCGGTCTTGATCCGCTGGGTGTCATAGGCGGTCAGCCCTGCGAAGATCAGGATCCCGAGGATCGACACGGCAAACATGATCGCCGGCGATTGCAGGAAGATGTTGATCACCATGGCCACGATCAGACCGATCACCCCCATGATGAGGAATGCGCCCCAACCGGAGATGTCTTTCTTCGTGGTGTAGCCCCAGAGCGACAGACCCGCGAAGGCGATCGAGGTGACCAGAAAGGTCTGAGCGATCGAAATGCCGGTGAACGCCGCAAAGATCCAAGAGATCGAGAGCCCCATCGCGGCGGCGAAGACGTAGAAGAACGTCTGTGCGCCCGAGGCCGACAGCCGATTGATCATGGCGCCAAAGGCAAAAACCATGATGAGCGGCAAAAACATCGCGATCCAGCCGAGGATATTCGGCTGCAGCGTTGCGGGGTCGCGGAAAATGCCCAAGAGCGCGTCATTCGAGCCAATCGCCCAGGCAACGCCCGCGGTCACAAGCATTCCTACGGACATCGTGCCGTAGACTTTGCTCATATGGGCGCGCAACCCCTCGTCGA
>JBCCTQ010000050.1:0-9463 GCA_039198225.1 Pseudomonadota bacterium | reverse complement strand
GTAGCTCAGTTGGTAGAGCATCGGTCTCCAAAACCGAGGGTCGGGGGTTCGAGCCCCTCCGCCCCTGCCAGGCCCAGCATCGTTTCCAAATCAGTAACCCTCTGTTTCTGAAAGCCGTTTCCCGGCCGGGCGGTTTGTGCGGTTTGGGCCCCCATGCTATTGTCGCACCGTCGTGACGAGTAATGTTCTGGGGGAAACATGCGATTTTTTGTGCCAGCGGCCCTGACGGCCGCGAATTTTATGGCAAGCCAAGCGGGCGCCACCACCTTTCTTGAACCGAGCACCGACACGGGCAACACGGTCACTCCGATCGAGGAGGCGATTGTACTTCCGGTGGGCACCACCGAGGTGATCGGGACGATCGGGCCAGACGACAATGACACTGATCTTTACCGCTTTACCGTGGTGGAGGATGCGTTGGTCGAGTTGCTGCTCGATATGGATCCGAACCAACCGCCCTTCGCCGACGCCAATCTTCTTCTCTTTAATGGGATCGGAAATCCGATCGAAGGCGACGATGACGGGGCCGTTGATACCCTGGATTCGCTGATTTCGATCTTCCTGTCTGCGGGCGAGTACCTGGTGGCGGTCGGTGATAATAACATGGCGGGCTATGACGCATCACGCACCGAGATTATCGACAACGATCAGGGCCTCTGTGCCCTCAATAGCAACTGCAACGAGAACGGGATCTTGTCCTTTGTTGCTGCCGAAACACCTCCTGAGCTCGACTTTGGCCCGGGTGAGCCAGGCATCTTGGATTATCGGCTGACGATCACGGGCGCTGGGGCGGCCCCTGAGGTGAACCCGATCCCGCTGCCCGCCACGGGCTGGATGCTCCTTGCTGCCGTGGGCGCCGGCGCGATGGCACGCCGCAAGCGATAGGCGCGACACACCCCCGCTAACAAGGCTCAGCGGTGGCTTGCGCCATCGCTGGGCGACTTCTATATGCAGTGGGCCCCCAGATGGAGCCCGTGATGGCCACCAACCCGTTGCAGTTTATTCAGCAAGTCCGCGCCGAGGTCTCGAAGGTCGTTTGGCCGAGCCGGCGCGAAGTTCTGGTTACTTCGGCGATGGTCTTCACCTTTGCCCTTATCACCGCGATCTTCTTTTTCTTCATCGACTTTTTGATCCGCCAGGGCCTGCAAGGGCTCCTGGGTATGTTTTAAGAACCCGCCCGACCGGCGACACTTAAACGGGGACAACTTTACCCCGGCGCTTGCATCCAGGCGCCCGCGCGGTTAACCCCTCGCCATCCCCGACATGAAGCGATCCCCACCGGCACCCGCGATTTGTTGGGCCCCACCGCCGGACTGCGCCTCAGACGCCGGACCGTTTGAAAGAAGGACCAACCGCCATGGCCAAGCGCTGGTATTCCGTGAGCGTCTTGTCGAACTTCGAAAAGAAGATCGCGGAGCAAATCCGTCAGGCGGTGATCGATGCCGATCTTGAAAGCGAGATCGAAGAGGTGCTCGTGCCGACCGAAGAGGTGATCGAGATCCGCCGGGGCAAGAAAGTTCCGACGGAACGGCGTTTTATGCCGGGCTACGTGCTGGTGCGGATGGAAATGTCGGACCAGGGCTACCACTTGATCAACTCGATCAACCGGGTCACCGGGTTTTTGGGCCCCCAGGGCCGGCCGATGCCGATGCGCGACGCGGAAGTGAACGCGATCCTCAACCGGGTCGAAGAAGGCGAGAGCGCACCGCGCACGCTGATCAGCTTCGAAGTGGGCGAGAAGGTGAAGGTCAATGACGGCCCGTTCGAGGATTTCGACGGGATGGTCGAAGAGGTCGACGACGAGAACCAACGCCTCAAAGTGACGGTCTCGATCTTCGGGCGGGCAACACCGGTCGAGCTCGAATATACCCAAGTCTCCAAACAGACCTGACCTGGCGCCGGGGCACCCGCTCCTTAGTTCTGTCGCTTTGGCCGCTCGCCCGTGTCGCGATCGGGCGGGTGAAATCCACCAGCTTTGCCAGGATAGGGCGGAGCGGGAGGAGGGCGCGTTTTGGACAGTTTGACGGGGAAGACCGCCCTGGTGACCGGGGCGGCCGGAGGGATTGGCGCCGCGATCGTCAAGCTCTTCCAAGACCGAGGCGTGACGGTGGCCGGGGCCGACCTCCAAACGTCGGGCGCCGAATACGGCATTGTCGGAGACCTCAGCGACCCCTCCTTTTGCGACAACCTGCCAGCGCGGGCGGCCGACAAGATGGGCGGTCTCGACATCCTGGTGAACAATGCGGGGATCATCACCCGGGGCAAAATCACTGAAGCAAGCGACGCAGATTTTCACGCCTCGATGGCGATCAATGTGGAGGCCCCGTTCCGGCTTTGCCGGGCGGCGATCCCGCTTATGGCCGAGGCCGGGGGCGGGGCGATTGTGAATATAGCCTCCTGCTGGGGCGTCCATCCGGGCCCGAACCATCCGATCTATGTAATGACGAAAGCCGCGGTCGCGTCCCTGACCCAATGCCTCGGCATCGACCACGCCCATCAGAATATTCGCGTGAACGCGGTCTGCCCCAACGAGGTCAATACGCCGATGATCCGCACCGGGTTCGAGACGCGGGGGCTTGATCTCGACAAGGCGATCGACGCGCTCAACGCCTCCGTGCCATTGGGCCGGATCGCCGAACCCGAAGACATCGCCGATGTGGTGGCCTTTCTCGCTTCCGATCAGGCGCGCTATCTCTGCGGGGCCCTCGTGGAAGCGAACGGTGGGAAATCGGTGCAATGACGGCCTGGTCCGACAAGGTCGCGCTGGTCACCGGCGGGCGGAGCGGGATCGGCGCGGCCATCGCCAAAGCCCTGTCCGACCGTGGCGCCCGGGTGGTGACCGCCCAGCGGGGAGAGGACCCTCAATACGCGCATATCCAGGCGGATTTTCTCGACCCGTCCGCGCCCGCCCGGCTGATCGGGGAGGTGATCGAGAGGGAAGGGCGGCTCGACTTTTTGGTCAACAATGCGGGTATGATGCGCGAAGGGACGGCCCTTGAGACCTCCGAAGCCGATTGGGCGGACACGCTTCAGGTGAACCTCACGTTTCCCTTCTTTTTGATCAAAGAGGCGCTGCCCCATCTCATCCGCCGGAAGGGGTCCATTCTTAATATCGGCTCGATTGAGGGGCTCGGGTCGAACCCGCGTCACGCGGCCTATTGCGCCTCCAAGGGCGGGCTCCATGCGCTGACCCGCGCCGTTGCGGTGGACCATGGGCCCGACGGGGTGCGCTGCAATGCCATCGCGCCGGGTTGGATCGACACCGAACTCAATGCGGCCTTCATCGAGAGCCTCGGCGATCCGGAGACGTTTAAGGCTGAACTCGCGCGGATCCATCCTTTGGGTCAGATTGGCGCGCCGGAAGATGTGGCCGGCCTTGGCGCCTGGCTTTTATCGGATGAGGCGCGGTTTGTGACCGGACAGGTCTGGACGGTGGATGGCGGGCGGATGAGCAAGCTGAGCCTTCCGTGATCGGCCACGGGCTTTGCCGCCTCGCCGGTCAGGCCGGGGGCGGTGAGCGCTAATGTTTGGGCTGTAAATCATGGGCTTAGGGGAGAAACAGTGGATCCACTGTACCCGGATGCTGCCCCGCCCTTGGGACCGGCGGAGACAGCCCCTGGCCGTCGGCGATGCGCATCGCTTGGACGGGTATCGGCGTTAATGATTGAGAAGGGATGAGACCACCGTACGGAGGCGCGACAGCCCGCGCACGGTGGTCCAACCTTTAGGCGTGCCGGATCCTGGCCGACCGGTGCACGAGGGGAAGGTGCCGGTGAGCGAAGGAGACGACGTGCCCATTCCGCATTTGCATCAGATGCCGGTTGCGAAGGGCTCGGCGGCACGCGCGGCGCCGCGGAGCAGGAGGGAGGTCCGGAAGTTGGAATTCCGGGACGGAACGTGCGCTTTCGAGGGAGGCCATCATCTGTGCAAGGGGGCAGGCGGCGCGTTTTGCGGCGCTGCATTTGCCCTGGCAGCCGGAGGCCCGAAGGCCTCCAGCCATGTCGGATCTAAGGGATGTATTCGGTTCTTTAGTCTTGCACATGGCCCCACCCATTGAGCGTCGTTTCGACTTCGGAAACAATCGCGGGCAATTGAGGCCGAAATCTGTCGGACGAGGGGCGGTTTCGAGGAAATTAACAGCGCCGCTTTAGGCCGGGGGACAGGGCGATGGGGCCGCATCCACCAGGGTGCTTGATCCGGTGCGACTGCTCTCCGCCAAGGCTTGCCAGGGCGCTGGATTGGCGTTAGGCACCGCGGCTCGTGGGAGGCGCGGCGGTCGCGACCGCCAGACCGGACCACATCAACCGAAAGCCCAGGTACGCGTTCCGGGGCCGTTGAGAAAGGAGGCCAGCCATGGCCAAGAAACTTGCGGGGACGATGAAGCTCCAGATCCCCGCCGGGCAGGCGAACCCGTCGCCGCCGGTGGGACCAGCGCTCGGGCAGCGCGGGATCAACATTATGGAGTTCTGCAAAGCGTTCAACGCCAAGACCCAGGAGATGGAGCCGGGCGCCCCGTGCCCGACGATCATCACCTATTACCAGGACAAGTCCTTCACCATGGATATCAAGACGCCGCCCGCGTCTTACTATCTAAAGAAAGCCGCTAAGCTGAAATCGGGGGCCACCAACCCGTCGCGGGAGACCGTGGGCTCGGTGACCAAAGCGCAACTCCGCGAGATCGCCGAAGCCAAGATGCAAGATCTCTCGGCCAATGATGTCGAAGCGGCGATGCAGATTATCCTCGGCTCGGCGAAGTCGATGGGGATCGAGGTGAAAGGGTAAGCCATGGGAAAGCTCGGAAAACGCACCCGCGCGGCCCGCGAGGCCTTTAGTGGGAAAGAGAACGTCACGGTCGAAGAGGCGGTGTCGCTGGTCAAATCAAACGCCACGGCGAAATTCGACGAGAGCGTCGAGATCGCCATGAGCCTCGGGATCGATCCCCGCCACGCCGACCAGATGGTCCGGGGTACGGTGGATTTGCCGAACGGCACCGGGAAATCGGTCCGGGTGGCGGTGTTTGCCCGGGGGCCGAAGGCAGAGGAAGCGAAAGCGGCCGGGGCCGATGTGGTCGGTGCCGAAGATCTGATGGAGACCGTGCAAGGCGGGACCATCGAATTCGACCGCTGCATCGCGACGCCAGATATGATGCCCATCGTCGGGCGGCTCGGCAAAGTCCTCGGGCCGCGGAACCTGATGCCAAACCCCAAGGTCGGCACGGTGACGATGGACGTCAAAGAGGCGGTCGAGGCGGCCAAGGGCGGCCAGGTCCAGTTCAAGGCCGAGAAGGCCGGTGTGGTCCATGCCGGCATTGGCAAAGCGTCTTTTGATGAGAAAAAGCTCGTCGAGAATGTGAAAGCGTTCGTCGATGCGGTGGCCAAGGCCAAACCCGCGGGGGCGAAAGGGACCTACATGAAAAAGGTCGCGTTGAGCTCGACGATGGGGCCGGGCGTTTCGATCGATGTGAGTTCGGCGACCGAAGCCTGACAGGCGGCGATTGCGAAACCCAAAGGGCGCCCAATGGGGCGCCCTTTTTTATGCCCAGTATTGCTTAGGGTGTCCCACGACCGCGGGTGTGGGATGCCCGGCCGTGCCCGCCGGGCGAAACCCTTGGCCCGCGTCTTAGCCGTCTTCGACCGGCCCGCCCGCCTCTTTCCAGGCGTTGAACCCGCCCACATTCGAGACGTTCTCATAGCCCATCTCTTTTAGGGTCTTGCCGGCCAGGGCCGCCTGGCCCCCGGCGCCGCAAATCAAGACGATATCGGCATCGCGTTTCAGCGCCTCATTGTAGAAGGGCATTTCAGGGTCGGCGGAAAATTCGATCATCCCCCGCGTGATGCGCTCGGCCCCGGCGATGGTGCCGGATTCGGCAATGAGGGCGCTGTCGCGGACATCGACGAACACGCTGTTCCCGGCCGCATGTTTGGCGATGCCTTCTTCGGGCGTGATCTTGGGCACGACCGCGTTGGCTTCGTTGAGATAATCGGCGGCTTTTTTCATGGGGGTTCTCCTTCCGGCCTGGGGGGCGAAGGTGAGGGCAAATCGAGGGAGGTGCAAGCGGGGGAACGGGAGCCGTCTCGGCGGGCGCCCAGGGCCCACCCTTTCCCTCCCAGAGATTTGCGACTACGGCCCAAAGGGAGGAGGGGGAATGGCACGACTTCCGACACCTTTTTGGGGCGCGCTTTGGGCCTTTTTGCTGTCCTTGGGGCTCATGGCGTACCTTTACGGTTTTGCCACGCCTGCATCCGAGATCCAGACGGGGCTATTTGACACCAAGGGCTTTCGGGAACTGGCCGTCGGTCTTTGGGTGCCGGGCGAGCCCGTGCCGTCGACCCGGCTGGGTCAGCGGGGCGCCCTTTATGCGCTTTTGGGCGGCGGGCTCCACCTCGTGGCGCCGGTACTTCTCTTCATTCTTCAAGCGGCGGCGGTGGCAGGCGGCGTGGCGTTTTTGATGGCGCTTGAGCGCGACATGACCGGCCGTGTTCGCTTTTCCTGGCTCGCGCTCTTTTCGGTCAGCCTCCTTCTCAGCCCCTCGGTTTTGATGCCCGAGGCCCTGGGCTTCCTCTTCGGCGCCATGGCGCTTTACTTTGCCGTGCGGCCGGCGGGGCTCGGCCGCGCGACACTGGCCCTCGTTCTTGCGGCCCTCCTCAAAGTGGCGTTCTGGCCCATGGCGATCGTGGCGCTTCTGGCACTTTGGATCTTTTCGCCCGGCGCCCATAGGGCGGCCCTTGGCGCGACGCTTTTGGTGGCGGCCCATCTTGTGGTGGTGACGATCCATACCGGCCAACAGGGCATATCCTTGGCCGCAAAGCAGAATTTTGAAGAGCGGTTCTATCCGGCCGTGGCAGGGATGAAGGAGGACGGGCGGCCCTGGCTTCACCGGACGGAGGCGGCCGCAGAAGCCAAGGCGGCGCGCCCGGCACTCGGCGACAAAATTGACTATGTCGTGTCCCATCCAAGGACCGCGCTTTCGGCCTGGGCGGTGATCCTTTGGGAGCACCACCTTTGGGAAGGATCGGGCTTTGCCCAACGCGACAATGGTCCGGCGCGAGAGGGCCCCCGCGACATTCTCAATGGCGCCTCGAGAGGTTTGAACGCGGTTCTTGTGGTCGCAGCCCTGGCGGGGCTCGTGGGGATCTTCGCGCAAATGGTCCGGCTGGGATTTCGGACATGGCCGATCCTGATCACGCCGGTCCTCATCCTCGGGACCGCACCGGTCACGTATTTCCAAGGTGACCGGGTGATCTTTTTGGCGCTTCTCTTTCTCCTGCCGTTCGCGGGGTCGATAGCGCCCAAACGGGACGACGCCCCAGACGCCTAAGAGGCGAGGACCCCGGTCTTCGGTGCGTGGCGGGGTGCAGGCTCGGGCCGCCCGAGCGGCAGAACGATCCGGAAGGTCGTGCCCGCGTCCGAGGTCTTGGCACAGCGGAACGTGCCCCCCGTGGCTGCGACGAGACTTTTGACCAGTCCGAGGCCGAGGCCTTCGGATTTTGGTCCAAGCGTTATCGGGGACGGGGCCGCGCCTTTGGTTTTCTCAAGTCCCGGCCCGTCATCCTCCACCGAGAGGACGAGGCGCCCGTCGAGCCGTTGGGCGCACAGCGTCACCTGCGATCCACCATGGCCTTCGATGGCCCGGACCGCATTGGTCGCGAGGTTAAAGATCGCCCGGAAAAGGCTCGCCCGGTCATGGTCGACCTCGATATCGCTGGGGCAGCGCACTCGGATGACGACACCCTCCGGCGGATGGAGCCCGGCGGCCACGTCGCGGAGAAGATCGCGCACCGAGAAAGCGATCGAAATCGGCGCCGGTTCGGCCTCAGTCTCGGGCCGGTTGGCGCTGAGAATGCCTGTGCAGATCTCAGTTCCGTTATCGACGGCCCTGATAATGCGCTGGGCACGGCGCACGGTGGCGTCATGTTCGGAGTTTTCGAGCATCTCGGCCGTGAGCCGGATGGTGCAAAGGAGATGCCGCAAATCATGGGCGACGCTCCGCGATGTGTCTGAAGTAATCATTGGACCGACCTGTTGTTGCTGGGTTTTCCCCAGGAACGCGCGGATTGACAGTGCTGTATACAAAGATTGACAGTTCTTGTCGGAAACAGCCGCCAAATACCAAATGACAACGAAAAATAAAGAAATCACGAGCAAACGTTACTGCTCTAACCCGCGGATTTGGTGTCTAAATTCGCCGACATGCCGGTTGAAGTCTACAGAGATGAGCGCGAAGCGCAGCGCGATGCGATTTTGGCCCAGGCCGGATTCGGAGGCTCGTCCGATCTGCGGGTGGCGCGCTATTCCGAGAATGCCGATTTGGCCCGGGTCCACGGGGGAACAGCCTTTCATTCGGTCTGTCTCATTCTCTCGGGCGGGATGACCCGGATCGATCGGCATCTGCCGACGATGGTGCGCGGCGACATCAGCATCGACCCCAATTGGTTCGACGGGGTTTTCACCAATGAGGGCATGACCAATTGGGTTTCGGTCTTTGTGCGCGCCGACCGGGTGGAGGAAATGGCCTCTGACATGGTCCTTGGCGGCCGGGTGCCGGAGATCCTCCGCCGGCAAAGCGACCCCGACCCGGTTTTGAGCGACCTGGTCCGGGCCTGTGCGAACGCCGTTTTGGTGCGCCATCCGGTCTCGACCCTTGAGCTTGACGGGTGGGCCCAGGTGATCGGCGCCCATCTTCTGCGCTATCATAGCGACACCACCATGACGCCGAGGAAGGAAACCGGCGCGTTGAGCGAGCGGGTGCTCGGGATCCTTCTCGAAGCGATCGAGGCGGATTTGGACGGAGACCTTTGCTTGGCCTCCTTGGCACGGGTCGTCGATATGGGGACGACGCGGCTGTCAGAGGGATTTCGCAAGTCTACGGGCCGGTCGCTTCATCAATACGTGCTCGAACGGCGGGTCTGGCGCGCGCGCGACCTCATCGATGCGTCCGCTATGACGCTTGCTGAGATCGCCTTCGCGGTGGGGTTTTCGTCGCAATCGCACATGACGGTGGCCTTTCGCGACCATTTCGGAACGACGCCCGGACGCTACCGGCGCGACCGCGACTAGGATCCAAAGCGCTTCGGGTCCAAATTTACCCCTTCACAACAGCCGCTTTTGGTCCTAAGGCGTCCCTTCGCCGGGCGGCGTTTCGCGCCCACCCGGTCTTTCGTCCGAGACGGCGGGTGGGCCAAGCCCCGTAAATCCTGCCTGAGACGGGAAGCGATCCGATCAACCAAGGTGTCCCTTGGGCGGTTTTGGCTCGGTCCCGTTTTCGTGGACTTTGACGCCTCCGCCGGAGGCAGACGTGAGCCGGGGGCGTGCCCCCAAATTGGAGTGAAACTGTGGATAGAGCCCAGAAAGAGAAAGTGGTCGAGGAACTCGGCCAGATCTTCGAAAGCTCTGGCGTCGTGGTGGTTGCCCACTACGCGGGAATGACAGTTGCCGAAATGCAGGACCTGCGCGCGAAAATGCG
>JBCCTQ010000049.1:0-10123 GCA_039198225.1 Pseudomonadota bacterium | reverse complement strand
CAGCGTCGCGATCGTCGCCCCCGGCAGCGAGAAGGCCACGATCACCACGTAGGCGGCAATGAAGGCCAGGGCCGTGAGGAGGTAATTGGCATCGCGAAATGCGATGAGCGCTTCGCGGTTATCGGCGAGGGACTGGAAAGACAGGTAGTCGCGGAGCGTGAATGCCCCCACGATCGCGACAACAACTATGATGAGCAGCGGCAGCCTTTTGACCAATGCGCTCTTTTCAGTTTCGGGTTTTGGTGCGGTCTCTGTCATGTCGGTCATCGCTTTGTCCCTCGGGGTCGGGTGTGTGTCTCTTGCCAGAAGATCGGACCCCTTGGAGGTTCAAAACAGGACGATCACGGGCGCTTGATGGGCTGTGACGCGAGGGACGCCGTGGCCGGGGAAACGCCTCCAAACTGTAACATAACGTGCCCGCTCGCGCCGCCCTTTGTTGCATTCCAGGCTTGAGGCTCCGTTGACAGGGGATCACCCTTAGCCTAACACCCGGGCTTCGATTTCGCGCCGGACGCTACCGGCGCCGCGCAAACGGAGCAAAGACCATGAAACGGACGTTTCAGCCTTCCAATCTCGTGCGGAAACGTCGCCATGGGTTCCGCGCGCGTATGGCCACCAAAGCGGGCCGCAAGATCCTGAATGCACGCCGCGTCCGGGGTCGGAAGTCGCTCTCGGCCTGAGATCCGGCGGTGCTTGGATGCGCGCCGCTTCCCCCAATATTGCCATAGGCCGCCCGAAACCCCTCGGGCGGATCACAAAACGTGCCGACTATATCGCCGCCAACGCTGGCCGCCGGGTGACGAAAACGGGTTTCGTCCTGATCGGTTTTGACCGGGGCGATGGCGCCCCTCCTCGCCTCGGAATCACCTGTTCGAAAAAGATCGGCAATGCGGTCCTGCGGAACCGCGCCAAACGAAGGCTCCGTGCCCTCGGGAGAGAATATCTGACGGGCCGCGCCGAGTTCGGCTGGGATTACGTGTTGATCGGCAGGAAAGACGAGACCGTAGGCCGCCCTTACGCCGATCTTGCTGCTGATCTTGGCGCAGCACTCACAAGGCTCCATGGAGGTGCCCCGTGACGCCGCTGGCCTGGCTCTTCGCGCTCCCCGTCCGGGCCTACCGGGCCACGCTCTCGCCTTGGGTAGGTCGGTCTTGCCGGTTTGACCCCACCTGCTCAGCCTATGCGCTCGAAGCGCTTGAGCGCCATGGCGGGCTCAAAGGCGGGTGGCTCGCGCTCAGGCGCATCGCCCGGTGCCACCCCTGGGGTGGCTTCGGTGTGGACGACGTACCGCCGAAAAAGGAGTAGCGCGGCCCGGTCTCTAGCTTTCGACGGTCAACGATCCGGTAACATCTGCCACCGCCCCATCGATCAGAGCCAAGCACTCGGGTGTCGAAAACCGGTGATCGGCGCCTTTGACTAGCATCAACCGCACATCATCGCCTTCGATATGGTCGAGAAAGCCCAGCGCCACGTCGAGCTCCACATCCGCATCCGCCGTGCCTTGGAATAGCCGCACCGGAAACGGCATGGTCAACCTGTCCCGCAGGACGAGCGTATGGCGACCCTCTTCGATGAGGCGCTTGGTTATAATGTAGGGCTCGCCGTAATCGGACGGCACCGACACATGGCCCGCCTCGGCAAGCTCCCGGCGCTGGTCGGCATCAAACCCGGCCCAGATTGAATCCTCGGTAAAGTCAGGTGCTGCGGCGATGCCGACAAAACCCGCCACCCGTTCGGGATGATCGCGAATAAAAAGGCTCGCGATCCAGCCCCCCATCGACGAACCGACAAGGATCTGGGGCCCTTCTGTCAACCCTATGATCGCCGCGGCAGCGTCGGCAGCCCAGTCGCCGATAGAGCCCTCCTCAAACGCTCCCGACGATTGGCCATGGCCGGAATAGTCAAACCGAAGGAAGGCCTGGCCCCGCGCCCGGGCCATGGTTTCGAGATGGAGCGCCTTCGTGCCTTCCATATCCGAGCGAAACCCGCCCAGGAAAACCACGCCCGGCGCCGAGCCCGGCGTTTGGACGTAAGCGATTCGCCGTCCCTGGGCAGTATCGAGGAATGCGGTCACGGCCGATCCATGCCCGGCTTTCTATGCGCATTCAAGGGTTTGTCCCGGGCGCACCTTTCCAAAAGGGTGACCATATTGACACGTGACTATATAGTCACCTATAGGTCCATCCATGGACGCGATCTTTAAAGCACTGACCGATCCGACCCGCCGTGCCCTGCTCGACAGCTTGCGCGCCGAGGACGGTCAGACCTTGAGCCAATTGGAGGAGAACCTCGAAATGACCCGCTTTGGCGTCATGAAACATCTCAAGGTCCTTGAAACCGCTGGCCTGATCGTGACCGTCAAGCGGGGCCGCTTCAAACATCACTACCTCAATGCCCTGCCGCTCCAGGAGGTGATCGACCGTTGGATCGATCCGTTCCTAGCCAAACCGGCGGCCCGCGCCGTCCTCGACCTCAAATCTCAACTCGAAGGAACACCGCCCATGTCCTCGGAAAAACCTGACTTTGTCATGTCGACATTCATCCGCTGTAGCCAGGATGCGCTCTGGGACGCGCTGCAAAACCCCGACGCGGTGAGCCACTACCACTTCATGGCCGACCGCGCGGCGATGGAAGGTGGGAAGATGACCATGTTTACGCCCGACGGCAAACCTTTGATGTCTGCGGCTGTGATCGAGGCCGATCCGAAGTCGCGCATCGTGACCACCTTCGAGCCCCATTGGGAAGAAATGCCAGCGAGCCGGGTGGTTTATCTCATCGGCGTTGAAGGGCCCCATTGTCGCCTAACAATCGAGCATTACGGGCTGAACTTCCCGGTCGTGGCAGGCGAAGGCGTGGCCGATGGCTGGGAACGCTGGGCCGCTGGGCTCAAATCCTGGCTCGAAACAGGCGAAGACGCCCATTTCGGATCTCTGGCGGAGGCCGCCCAATGAGCCCGGAATTTCTTTGGCTAACGGCCACCGCCCTCCTCGCCGCCTCGCTCTGGATCCCGTTCATCGTGGGCGTCAACACCGCGCCAGCGGGATCCTTACCGGCGGAGGCGCTCGATGGGTTTGTCCTCGCGGCCAATTGGCGGCTCCATCGGCCTTGGGTCCAAAGGGCCTACCGCGCGCACCAAAACCTCCTCGAACAGGGCCTGCCCTTCGCGCTTCTCATCCTGATCCTTGACCGGGTCGACGGGTTTACTGCGCTGACCGCCTGGACCGCCGGGGCGTTCTTTTTCATCCGCGTCGCCCATGCGGTGGGGTACATCACCGGCTGGGCCGGATTCCCGATCCGGCCCATCATCTTCACGGCTGGCTGGGTCTGCTGCGTCATCCTCGCAAGCGCAATCTTCTCCGCCCCTTAGCCCTGCCGCGCTTCGGCCATGCTGTTGCCCTTGGCTTGCCCTTCTTTTCCTGTCCCCTCCCGCCGGGGGCAGGGACATAAGGACCGAGCCCATGCGTTTAAAAACGCCCCTGATGACACTCGCGGCCGCATCACTTTTGCTGACGGGCAGCGCCGTACCGAGTGTCGCCGACGTTCCCACCTACCGCGACAAGGGTGCGGTGCCCGCCAGCGCATCCGACCGCCTCAAGCGCGCCGCCGCCTATGCCGAAACGCCGGGCAAAGCCCTCAGCGCCCCGTCCGGCCCCGTCACAGCCCGCCAGGTTATCATCGGTAATTCCCGGATCATGGTGATTTCGAATGTCGGCCGGAACTCGGTTCGCGACATCACCGAGACCGCCCGCCGCCAAACCGGCTGTAGCGTGTCCAAAAACGGGACCTTCCGGACCATCCGGAAACGCTCGATCTCACCGACAGGCTATGCGTTTTTCTGCACCGGCTAGGCTTAGAGCTTCTCAAAGCTGATGATCACTTCGCCGATCCGCACGCCGTAGCGGCTGAGATAGGCGCGATTTAGAAGCCGGTCATCGGCAAGAAGCCACATCCAGTCGTCAAAAGACGCCCGAAGTGTGTCCACCGACCCGTCCGCTGACGGGATCGGCAGGTCGATCGTGTAGCGCCAGTTGAACGTATCACCGCTTTCTTCGCCGGTGGCCACGCCGATCACACCTGGGGCCGTGCCTTCCCAGGCATCGGGCCCGGTTTTCGTCAGCGTCCAGATCCGCTGCTCAGTGGCACCGTCTTCATAGACAAAATCCTCAACGAGCCGCAGCCGCTCCCCGTCCCAATCGCCGGACACATCCACTTCAAACCGCCGCCGGACCGTTCCAAAAAGGTCCTGGAACTGGCCATACGCTTTAAGGTCGCCGTCAAAAAACGTCTCAAGGTCGAGCTTTCGTTCCGAGAGCTTCGGGTCTTCGAGCGAGGGGCTCGCACAGGCGGCCAATAAGATCAGGGCGGCAACGGCAAGAGCACGCATGGCGACATCTCCAATTTAGCGGAAGTACGGCCCGGCTCCCGCCCCGGATGACAATGGGCCCTGTCCCCGCCCATGCGGGGCCAAATCGCCGCTGTCCCATCTGCCGACATTCCTTCCTATATAGCGCCCAAGCGATCTGACGGGGCCGGGAAATGGCTTGACCTTTGGCCCCCCGCTCGGTTGAACCCGTCAGATCCCAATACGGTGAGGCGGCCGCGTCATGGACGACCAGAACAAGAACCTTTTGCTCGCCACGGCCCTGAGCTTTTTGGTGATTTTGCTGTGGTTCTGGCTTTTCCCGCCCGAGGAGCCGCAGATCGTCCCCGAACCGGAGACCGCCGAGGCCGCCATGCCCAGCGCGGCTGCTCCCGTCGCCCCCGGGGCCCAGCCCGCAGCCGAACCGTCCGACGGCGGGACCGCAGCCGCCGCTCCTGTTTCCGAAGAAATCCCCCGGATCGACATCGAAAGCCCCCGCCTCAAAGGCTCGATCTCACTCCAGGGCGGCCGGATCGATGACCTGTCCCTCCAGGATTACCGC
The DNA here is from genome assembly GCA_039198225.1 of Pseudomonadota bacterium. Classification (GTDB taxonomy): domain Bacteria; phylum Pseudomonadota; class Alphaproteobacteria; order Rhodobacterales; family Rhodobacteraceae; genus JASJAR01. The sequence goes on along the minus strand of JBCCTQ010000049.1, from coordinate 5,201 downwards.
GAAACCCTCGACCCAGAATCAGATATCGTCCATCTTCTCAATCCCTTGGGCCAGCAGGGCGCCTATTACGCGCTCTACGGTTGGGTGCCGGGCGGAAACCTAGACTTTGAAGACGTGCCCGGGGCGGACACCGAGTGGGAGGTGGTCGAAGGCACCCGTCTGGCACCTGGCGAAGCGTTGACCCTCCAATGGACCAACGGCGGAGGCCTGACGTTCCAGCGCCGCATCGAGGTGGATGAGAACTACCTTTTCACGGTTACACAATCGGTTGAAAACGGCTCCGACACCGCCGCCCGCCTCGCGCCCTACGGCGTTCTCGCCCGCCACGGCCTGCCCGACGATCTCAAAGGGTTTTTCATTCTCCATGAGGGCATGATCGCCCGGTTCGACGGCGAATTGAGCGACGAAACCTATTCCAACATGACCGATTACGACGCCGACCCGCTTTGGGGGCCCGCCGCGGAAGTGGTCAATGTGGCCGAGGGCGGCTGGATCGGGATGACCGATCACTACTGGATGACCACGCTCATCCCCGAGCCCGAAACGCCTTTTACCGCCGTGTCGCGCTACGTCGCCGCCGAAGACGCCTACCGGACCGAGATCCGCCTTCCTACGATGGAGGTCGCCCCGGGCGCGAGTGTGGAAACCACGACGTTCCTCTTTGCCGGGGCGAAGGAGTGGGAAGTCATTCGGAGCTATGAACGTGCCTTCGGGATCGACGGCTTCGTCGACTCCATCGATTGGGGTTGGTTTTACTTCCTAACCAAACCGATCTTTCAACTCCTCCACTGGCTCAACGGGATCATCGGCAATATGGGCTGGGCCATTATCGGCCTGACCCTCATCATCAAAGCCGTCCTCTTCCCGCTGGCCTACAAATCCTACGTCTCCATGGCGAAGATGCGCGAGCTTCAGCCCGAGATGCAAAAGATCAAGGAACGCGCCGGGGACGACCGCCAGAAGCTCCAAACCGAGATGATGGAGCTTTACAAAAAGGAAAAGGTGAACCCGGCCTCGGGCTGTTTGCCGATCCTCCTCCAGATCCCGATCTTTTTCTCGCTCTACAAGGTGATCTTCGTCACCATCGAGCTGCGCCACGCCCCCTGGGTCGGCTGGATCAAAGACCTCTCCGCCCCCGACCCATCCTCGATCTTTAACCTTTGGGGTATCCTCCCCTTCGCAGGCCCTGAGCCCGGCTCGATCATGGCGCTCATTTTCATTGGGATCCTGCCGCTTTTGCTCGGCGTCTCGATGTGGCTTCAGCAAAAGCTCAACCCGGCGCCGACCGATCCCACCCAAGCGGCGATCTTTGCCTGGATGCCTTGGGTCTTCATGTTCATGCTGGGCTCGTTCGCGAGCGGACTTGTGATCTACTGGATCGCCAACAACGTTATCACCTTCCTCCAGCAATACATCATCATGCGGAGCCAAGGGTATAAGCCCGATATTTTCGGCAACATCACTTCGAGCTTTAAACGCAAACGAGCCGACAGCGAATGAGTGCCCGGCTCGCCGAGATCCGGTGCCACCCGATCAAGGGCATCGGGCATTGGGCGCCGGACCAGGCCGACGTTTCACCCCAGGGCGCGCTCCACGGTGACCGGGCCTGGGCACTATTGACAGAGCGGGCCGAAGACACCGACGCTTGGCAAAGGCGGAAGAACTTCCTCGTGGTCGCGAACGGGCCGGACCTGGCTCCAATTTCGGCTGAACCGCTGGAGGGCGGCCAGATTGCCCTCACCCATCCCCGCCGCGACCGGTTGGTCTTTGACCCCGAAACCGAAGCCCAGGCGCTCCGCGATTGGCTGGGCGATCTTTGGCCGGAAAGGCAGCCGGGCCCGGCGCGACTGGTGCGCGCAAAGGGTCACGGGATGACCGATATGCCGGATCCGTTTGTCTCCATCGGGTCTCGTGCGTCCCTCGCTGCCCTGTCCGAGATCGCCGGAATGGACGTCGATCCCCGCCGCTTCCGGATCAACCTTTGGATCGACGGCTGGGCTGCTTGGGCGGAGACCCAGATGGTGGGCCAACGCCTGAAGATCGGACCGGTCGAGCTTGAAATCGACCAACCGATCGAGCGCTGCCGGGCACCCGACGCCAACCCCGAAACCGGCACCCGCGACATCCCCATGCTCGGGGTTTTGATGGACAACCGCGACACCCGCGATTTCGGCCTCTATGCCCGGGTCCTCAACCCCGGCACCCTGACCCTCGGCGATCCCGTCAGCCCATGACCCTGCCCTTCCCGGTCGCGGAGCCCGAGCCTTCCGCCCTCGAGGCCGGCACCCGGCTTTTTCGCACTGAGACCGATTTTCTCAAAGGTGTGGTCGCCATGGACGGGCTCCCCCCCGCCGACCGGATCGAAGTAACTTTCGCTGGCCGGTCCAATGTGGGGAAATCGACGCTGATCAATGCGCTGACCGGGCGAAAGTCCCTCGCGCGGGCCTCAAACACGCCGGGGCGCACCCAAGAGATCAACTATTTCACCCTCGGGGCCGACCATTACCTGGTCGATCTTCCGGGCTACGGCTTTGCCGAAGCGCCCGTCGACGTGGTCGAGCGCTGGCAGCGCCTCCTCAAAGCCTATCTCCGGGGCCGCGCCACACTCCGGCGCGCTTTCGTGCTGATCGATGCCCGCCACGGGATCAAGAAGGTAGACAACGAAATCATGGACCTCCTCGACAAGGCGGCTGTGACCTTTCAGGTGGTCCTGACCAAAGCCGACAAGCCCAGGGGGAAGGCGCTCGACGGGGTCCTCACCCAGGTCCGCGCGGGCCTCCAGGCCCATCCGGCCGCGTTTCCCGAGCTCATCGTCACCTCGTCGGAGACGAAATCGGGCATCGACACCCTTCGCGCGGTCATTGCCGGGCTCGTCTGAAACCCGCCCTTCCCCCTTGAGCCGCCGCGACGCGCCGCATACGAGGGGCGGGCATGAAAGCCAGGGCCCCCATGAAACGCGATTGGATCGCCACCGCACGCACGCTTTCAGAGGCGTTGCCATATCTTCAGCGCTACGACGGCGCGACTGTGGTCATCAAGCTCGGCGGCCATGCTATGGGCGATGCCAAGGCCATGGAGGATTTTGCCCGCGACGTCGTCTTGATGCGCCAGGTGGGTGTGAACCCGGTTATCGTCCATGGCGGCGGGCCGATGATCAACCAAATGCTCGAGCGGCTCGAAATCCGCTCGGACTTCGTTCAAGGCCGCCGGGTCACCGATGCGGCCACGGTCGAAGTGGTGGAAATGGTCCTCTCTGGCCGGGTGAACAAGGGCCTTGTCCAGGCGATCAACGGCCAAGGCGGCCGCGCGGTGGGGCTTTCGGGGAAAGACGCCAACCTTATGGTCTGCGAACCCCAAGACCCCGCCCTCGGCTTTGTCGGCCGCCCGGACGAGGTGAACCCCGAGGTCTTAAGGAGCTTTGCCGAAGCCGAAATCATCCCGGTAATCGCGCCTTTAGGCATGGGGCGGGACGGAGAGACCTTCAACGTCAACGGCGACACCGCCGCGGGTGCGGTCGCGGCAAGCCTCAAAGCCGATCGGCTGTTGCTCTTGACCGATGTGGAAGGCGTGAAAAACGCCGACGGCCATGTCCTGACCGAGCTTTCCCCCGATCAGATCCAAGCGCTGATCAAAGACGGCACGGTTGCGGGCGGGATGATCCCCAAGGTCGAAACCGCCCTTGAGGCGATTGAGGGCGGTGTCGACGCAGTGGTCATCCTCGACGGGCGGGCGCCCAATGCGTGCCTTCTCGAGCTCTTCACCGATCACGGGGCGGGCTCCCTCATTCGGACCGGCCGTTAACCAAGACTTGCCCTTCGGAAGTCCAGCGCTAAGCCTACAGGTGCAAAGCGTTTTTATTCCGGCGGCAGAATGCCCCTCACGCTCATCCTCATGCGCCATGCGAAATCGTCCTGGAGCGATCCCGAAGCCGACGATTTTGACCGCGCCCTCAATAGCAGAGGCCGGGCCTCCGCGCCCGCCATGGGCCGCTGGCTGAGCGAGCACGGCTATCTCCCGGACGAGGTCATCGTTTCCGGCGCGCGGCGGACGGTGGAGACCTGGTCGCACATGGCCGCGGCATTGCCCGCCACGGCGTCGATGCGCTCAGACCCAATGCTCTACCACGCCGCCTCCGAAGCGATGCTCGTGGTTTTGCGGAATGCGTTCCAGCCGACCACCATGCTCATCGGACATAATCCGGGGATCACCGAGTTTGCCCACCGCCTGGCTGGGGCAACCTACCCCCATGACCGCTACGGCGATTTCCCCACCGCGGCGACCGCGATCATCACGTTCGGAGCCGAGACGTGGCGGGAGATCGTCTGGAGCGACGGCACGGTGACCGATTTCGCCGTGCCCGGTGACGTGCTCGACAGCGCCTAGGCGCGCGTCAGTGCCCGAGGATCTGGCTTAGGAAGAGTTTCGTCCGGTCCGATTTTGGGTTGTTGAAGAACTCTTCTGGCTCGTTCTGTTCGACGATCTGGCCCGCATCCATAAAGATGACCCGGTTCGCCACCTTCCGCGCAAAGCCCATCTCATGGGTCACGCAAAGCATGGTCATCCCCTCCTCGGCGAGCCCGATCATCGTGTCGAGCACTTCGGAGATCATTTCGGGGTCGAGCGCCGAGGTCGGCTCGTCAAAGAGCATGATCCGGGGCCGCATGCACAAGCTCCGCGCAATCGCCACCCGCTGTTGCTGGCCGCCCGACAATTGACCAGGATATTTGTCGGCCTGTTCGGGGATTTTCACCTTTTCCAAGAAGTGCATCGCCGTCTCTTCGGCTTCCCGCTTCGGGACTTTCCGCACCCAGATCGGCGCGAGCGTGCAGTTCTCCAGGATCGTCAGATGCGGGAAGAGGTTGAAGTGCTGGAAGCACATGCCAACCTCGGACCGGATCGTATCGATGTTCTTGAGGTCCGACGACAGAAGCGTCCCGTCCACCGTGATCGACCCTGCCTGGTGTTCCTCCAGCGCGTTGATGCAGCGGATTAGCGTAGATTTGCCGGAGCCAGACGGCCCGCAGATCACGATCCGTTCGCCGCTCTGCACGGTCAGGTCGATGTCGCGCAGCACGTGGAACGCGCCGTACCACTTGTTCATCCCCTGGATCGAGATCGCCACTTCGTCCGACACCTTCATGGCGGAGGTGTCCACGGTCATTTCCAGTTCGGGCGGGTTGATGGTCACGTCAGCCATGTCT
>JBCCTQ010000048.1:0-10656 GCA_039198225.1 Pseudomonadota bacterium | reverse complement strand
CTTCATGGAGGACGTTCATAATCGCAAGGCAGGTGTCGAGCCCGATAAAATCAGCCAAGGCCAGGGGCCCCATAGGGTGATTGGTGCCGAGTTTCATCGCCTTGTCGATGCTCTCAACCGAGCCCACACCTTCATAGAGCGTATAGACCGCCTCATTGATCATCGGCATCAGGATCCGGTTCACGATAAAGGCCGGAAAATCCTCGGCCGGTGCGGAGGTTTTGCCCAAAGACCCCACCACGCCTTCGAGGGTCTGGAAGGTCGCGTCATCGGTGGCGATGCCCCGGATCAGTTCCACCAGCTGCATGATCGGCACGGGGTTCATAAAATGAAACCCCATGAACTTTTCCGGCCGGTCGGTGCGCGAGGCCAGCCGGGTGATCGAGATCGATGACGTGTTCGATGTCAGGATCGTTTCCGGCCCGAGATGGGGCACGAGATCTTCGAAAATCGCGGTTTTGATCGCTTCCCGCTCGGTGGCGGCCTCGATCACCAGGTCAGTCGTGCCCAATTCGTCCAAAACGGACGTGGTCGAGATCTGGCCCAAGGCCCGGTCGCGTTCGGCCTCGCTGATCGTGTCTTTGACGATCTGGCGGTCCATATTGCCACGGATCGTTTCAACGGCCCGTCCGAGGGCCGCCTCATCGATGTCCATCATCCGAACGGAATAGCCGGCCAGGGCGAAGACATGGGCGATGCCGCTGCCCATCTGACCCGCTCCGATGACGCCCACGCTATTGATGCCCATCGCGAAAGCTCCCGGCTCGTCCTTGGCCCATCGGGGTATCGCAGCCCGCCCCGGGCCGTGCAAGGGGCCCGTTAGCAATCCCGCAAGGTCTTTGTGTCACGTTTCGGGCCGGGTGAGACAAAAACATGGTGGGCGTGAGATGCTGGAGACCTACGAGCGGGTCGGCCTCGACTATGAATTGTGCCACTACGGCGCGTCGCGATTGGCCTTTCGAGGGCCGGAGAAAGCGCCGGACGGGCCATATATCGCGGTCCTCGGCGGCAATGCGACATTCGGGAAATTCGTGGCCCAGCCCTATCCCGAACTTATGGAAAGCATCACCGGCATCCCGAGCCTCAATCTCGGGTGCATGCATGCCGGGGCCGCCGCCTTCGCCGACGATCAAAGCGTCCTCGACATCTGCTCGGCTGCGGTTTTGACCGTGGTTCAGATCACCGGGGCGCAAGGGCTCGACAATGCCTATTACTGCCTCCATCCCCGCCGGAACGACCGGTTCGTGGCCGCACTTCCGAAACTCATCGATGGCTTTCCGGGCGTCGATCTGACCGAGTGTACGTTTGTTCGCCATCTTCTGTCGGTGCTCCAGGACGCCGAGCCGGAAGAATTTCGGTCCCTCATTGCAACGCTCAAACGCGAATGGGTCCGGCGGATGCACGATCTTTTGGGCCGGATCTCTGGCCCCGTCATTCTCCTCTGGATGGCCGACCGCCCTCAGGACGCCCCGGCCCAACCCCTCCAGCACCAGATCGCCCATGACGATCTCCTTTTTGTAGACCGCGACATGGTCAATGCCGTGCGTTGGGAGGCGGCGGAGCTTGTCTCAGCGGTGGCCTCGGACCTGGCGCGGGGCGAGGGCCTTGCGGGCAAGGTCTATAGCGAAAGCGAAGAAGAGGCGGCCTGGCGCCTGCCGGGCCCCCTCTGGCATGCCGAGGCCGCCACGGCGCTTTACGATGCGGTGGTGAAATTCCTGCCGCAACGGCCCCGCCAACGGCGGCGCCATGTCTCCGAAGACGGCGAGATCAGAGTTTCTCGGTCAATTCCGGGACGGCAGTGAAAAGGTCCGCGACCAGACCGTAATCGGCAACCTGGAAGATCGGCGCCTCTTCGTCCTTGTTGATGGCCACGATGACCTTGGAATCCTTCATGCCCGCCAGGTGCTGGATTGCGCCCGAAATGCCCACCGCGACGTATAGCTCAGGCGCCACGACCTTGCCGGTCTGGCCCACCTGCCAATCGTTCGGCGCATAGCCGGAATCGACCGCCGCCCGCGAGGCTCCGACGGCCGCGCCGAGCTTGTCGGCGAGCTGTTCGATCAGCGCAAAGTCCTCGTCTGACCCCACACCCCGTCCGCCCGAGACGACCCGTCCAGCGGATGTGAGTTCGGGCCGGTCGCTTTCGGCGAGTTTGTCTTCGACCCAGGACGAGAGGCCAGGATCGGCCGCAGCCGCCACCGTTTCCACCGGGGCCGAGCCCCCGTCACCGGCCGCCTCGAAAGTCGAGGTGCGGACCGAGACCACTTTGATCGGGTCGGCGGATTTGACCGTCTGGATGGCGTTACCCGCATAGATCGGACGTTCGAACGTGTCGCCATCGACCACGCCCGAGACGTCGGAAATGACCATCACATCGAGGAGCGCGGCCACCCGGGGCAGGATGTTCTTGGCATCCGTTGTCGCCGGGGCGAGGATGTGGCTGTAACCCGATGCCATGCCCGAGATCAGCGCCGCCGTGGGTTCGGCGAGCCGATGACCGAGGCTTTCGTCTTCGGCAACGAGGACTTTCGACACGCCGGCGATTTTCGAGGCGGTCTCACCGGCCGCGGCCGCAGATGCGCCAGCGCAAAGCACGGTCACATCGCCCAACGCCGCGCCAGCGGTCACGGCTTTGGAGGTCGCGTCGATGTTCAATTCGCCTTCGGAAACTTCGCCCAAGATCAAAACAGCCATCAGAGCACTCCCGCTTCGTCGCGCAATTTGGTTACAAGCTCATCGACCGAGCCCACGATGATGCCCGCCTGCCGGGCCGTCGGTTCCTCGGTTTTGACCACCGTCAGCCGCGGCGTCACATCGACCCCGAAATCGGCGGCGGTTTTCTCATCGAGGGGCTTTTTCTTGGCTTTCATGATGTTGGGCAGGCTCGCATAGCGGGGCTCGTTGAGCCGGAGATCAACGGTGATGATCGCCGGAAGACCCACCTTGACCGTTTGAAGCCCGCCATCGACCTCCCGGGTCACATTGGCGCTTTCGCCGTCGATCTCGACTTTCGACGCGAAGGTCGCCTGGGCCCAGCCGGTGAGGGCCGCGAGCATCTGGCCGGTGGCGTTCATGTCATTGTCGATGGCCTGCTTGCCGCAGATCACAAGGCCCGGGCCTTCGGCATCGATCACGGCTTTGAGGAGTTTGGCGACGGCGAGGGGCTCGATGTCTTGGTGGACGTCATCGGCGGCGATGATGAGGATCGCCCGGTCGGCGCCCATGGCGAGGGCGGTGCGGAGGGTTTCCTGGGCCTGTTTGACCCCGACGGATACGGCAATAACCTCGCTGGCAGTGCCGGCTTCTTTCAGACGGATTGCCTCTTCGACGGCGATCTCGTCAAATGGGTTCATCGACATTTTGACATTGGCGAGATCGACCCCGGAGCCGTCGGCTTTCACCCGGACTTTCACGTTGTAATCGATCACCCGCTTGACCGGGACGAGCACTTTCATCCGCTCTCTCCTATGCTTCGGGCCGATGGCCCGGATTCTCGTCAAGGGTTAGCTTGGGCCCACGACGATGAACAATGCTTAATCGACGCAGTTTGGCTTTGCGACGCGGCGTCGCGACGGGGGTTCGCTTATGTCAAACTGCGTTCAGGTGCAAATGGAGGTGGATATGGAGAAGGTGACGGGCATTGGCGGGCTGTTTTTTCGAGCCCGGGACCCGGCGGCTTTGGCGGCTTGGTACAGCGATCATCTCGGCGTGGATCCAGTTCCGAGTGATTATGAGACCAGTCCTTGGGTCCAAGCGAGCGGGCCGTGCGTGTTCGCCCCATTCCCCGAGGAGACGGAGTATTTTGGCAGGCCGGAGAACCGGTGGATGCTGAATTTTCGGGTCAAAGACCTCGACGCGATGGCGGCCCAGCTCGAGGCGGCGGGGATTGAGGTGCGGCCCGACCCTGACAGCCCCCATCCGAATGGGCGCTTTGCCTGGGTCAACGACCCCGAAGGCAACCCGGTCGAGCTCTGGGAGCCGGCCGGCGAATAGGGATTGGGCGGAGCGGCACCCGCCCGTCCAGTCATTGGCCCCAGACGCGAGGGCTGCCGCTTCCCGTCCGGAACCAAGCCGAAGGCGCCGGGCGATCGCCTGCCCGTTCCGGCGGGCTGGCGCTATCTCACCCACGCGCTTCGTTCGAGTGAGGTAGCTATCACGACACCTTAAAGCGCGTCGTTCAATCGGATCAGCGCCACTCCACGGGCAGGCCCTCGACCGTCCGGTTGTTGGTCGCAGAGGGGCGGGCCGCCGCTTCCCGCCCGGAACCAAGCCGACGGCGCCGGGCGATGGCCGTCCCGCCCCCCTCGGGGCGGCGATTTGGCGGTTGGGGCGCGCAGCATGGGCGGAACTACAGTCGGGCCGCCATAAAGCGCTCCGCACATGGGAAGGATCGCCCCCCGGCGGGACAGCGATCGCCCGTCTTACGGTGGCACCGCCTTCGGCCCGGGCTCGGCCCTTCCAGGCGCCGGTTTTGTAGCTGGCAAGCCCGGCGGTGCCTTACGTCACCGGTTCGCGCCGCCTTCGGCTGGGGCTCCGCCCTTCCAGGCGCCGGTCTTGCCACTGGCAAGCCCGCAGGTGCCTTACGTCACCGGTTCGCGCCTGGAACCCACAAGACGTCCTTTTTGCCGCCGTCATTGGCCATCCGCGCCGCACAGAAGAACCAATCGGACAAGCGGTTTAGGTATTTTACCGCCGCCTCGTTGACGGCCTCCATCGTCGCAAGCTCCACCGTGTAACGCTCGGCCCGCCGGGCCACGGTCCGGCAGAGATGGAGATGGGCGGCCAAGGGCGACCCCCCCGGCAGGATGAACGACCGCAGCGTCTCAAGATGGGTGTTCATCTCATCGATCTCGGCCTCAAGCCGATCGGTCTGGCCGGGCGTCATCCGCAAGGGCGGATACTCGGCCTCTTCGTCAAGCTCCATATCGGGCCGACAAAGATCGGCACCGAGGTCGAAAAGATCGTTTTGGATCACCGCGAGCTGGCCGTCCCGGTCGCCGTCGGCATGGAGCCGGGCCAGCCCCACGGCCGCGTTCAGCTCGTCCACGGTGCCGTAGGACGTCACCCGCATGGCATGCTTGGCCACCCGCGCTCCGTTTCCGAGTGAGGTCTCCCCGGCATCGCCGGTCTTGGTGTAAATCTTGCTCAGAACGATCAACGTTTATTCTCCCCCGAGGCTCCGGACATAGACAAATAGAAGGATCAGCGCGACGGCCGCGAACTGGGCGATGATCCGGTAGCGCATGATCCGGTTGGCATGTTTGCGGTTGAACTCGCCGCCTTTGGCAAAGCCGATAATGCCCACGAGGAGGATCCCCAGGACCAGAAACGCGGCGAGCGCGGCGATGATGAAAAGCGGGTCATTGGCCATTTTCTTCCCCTTAGAGCGAGCGATTTAGCGGGCGGCGCGGGAAATACGAGGGTCTAAGCGCTTGCGATCACCCGGTCGAGGAGCGCGGTGGGCAGAACGCGTTTGGCGACGGCCATGAGTTTTGTCGGCGTCGTCACCCGGTAGCGGGCCCGGGGCCGGGGCGAGGTAAGCGCCTGGACAAGGGCCGCGGTCACCGCCGAAGGCGGCAGTCGGAACGGTGTGGGCTTTTCGGTGTAAAGCCGGTCGAGGAGGCTTGCTTCGTATTGGGCGCGGCGCGCGGATGACTTCCAGTCGATCCAGCGTTCGAATTCTTTGATCGCGTTCCGGCCGAACTCGGTCGCTATGGGGCCGGGCTCGATCAAGACCACGTGGATCCCGGTGCCGCGAAGCTCGACCCGCATCGCATCCGACAGGGCTTCGACGGCGTATTTCGTGGCATTGTAAGAGCCCCGCCAGGGGAGCGAGACAAAGCCCAAAACCGACGAGCACTGGACGATCCGGCCCCGACCTGCCTCGCGCATCACCGGGATCACCCGGCGCGTGAGGTCATGCCAGCCGAAGACATTGGCTTCAAAATTGGCCCGAAGCGCGTCGACGGGAAGGTCTTCGACCGGTCCCGGCACGGCGTAGGCGCCATTGTTAAAGAGTGCATCGAGCGTTCCCCCGGTCGCCTCCAAGACCTCGGCGAGGCCGGTTTCGATGCTGGCGGGGTCTTCATAGTCGATGCGCAGGCTTTCAAAGCCTTCGCTCTTTAGCCGCGCCACATCCTCTTCGGCCCGGCAGGCCGCAAAGACCCGCCAGCCCCGGCGCCGCATCGTCGCTGCCGCGTCATAGCCTATGCCGCTCGAACATCCGGTGATCAGAATATTGCGCATTGCCCTTGCCCCTCTGGACCGCTCCCCAACGCCCCACTACAGAAGCCCCATGTCGGACGCCACGGATGATCCCAACACCGAGCCGAGCGAAGTGGCCGAACCGCTTCGTCGGGCGATTGGCGAACGATATCTCCAATATGCGCTCTCGACCATCATGCACCGGGCATTGCCGGATGCGCGGGACGGGCTGAAACCGGTCCACCGGCGCATCCTTTACGCGATGCGGCGGCTCAACCTCACCGCCGAAGGGAAGTTCCTTAAATCCGCGAAGATCTCTGGCGACACGATGGGCGATTTTCACCCCCATGGGGATGGTGCGATCTATGACGCGATGGCCCGCCTCGCCCAGGATTTCAACGTCCGCTACCCCCTCGTCGACGGCCAGGGAAATTTCGGCAATATCGACGGCGATAACCCGGCCGCCTCGCGCTACACCGAAGCGCGGCTCACCAAAGTCGCCGAGGCGCTCCTTCAGGGGCTCGACGAGGACGCGGTCGATTTTCGCGACAATTACGATGGGCGCTTGCAGGAGCCAGTGGTCTTGCCGGCCTCGTTTCCCAACCTTCTGGCCAATGGGGCGGCTGGTATTGCCGTGGGCATGGCCACCAATATCCCGCCCCATAACATCGTTGAATTATCCGACGCCTGCCTCCATCTCATAAAAACGCCCGATGCCCGCGACGACACGCTTTTGAAATATGTGCCGGGCCCGGATTTCCCGACCGGCGGCATCATCGTCGAACCGCCCGAGAGCATCGCCGAAACTTACCGCACGGGCCGCGGTGCCTTTCGCTTAAGGGCGCGCTGGGCGGTGGAAGATCTCGGCCGCGGGCAATGGCAGATCGTGGTCACCGAGATCCCCTACCAGGTGCAGAAATCGAAGCTGATCGAGAAGATCGCCGAACTCATTCAGACGAAGAAAGTCCCGATCCTCGCCGATATCCGCGACGAGAGTGCCGAAGACATCCGCGTGATCCTCGAACCCAAATCGAAGAACATCGATCCCGACATGCTGATGGGCACGCTTTATAAGCATTCCGAGCTCGAAACCCGGTTCAGCCTTAACATGAACGTCTTGATCGACGGGGTGACGCCGAAAGTCTCGTCATTGAAAGAGGTTCTGCGGGCGTTTCTCGACCATCGCCGCGAGGTCCTAGAACGCCGGGCCAGACACCGGCTCGCCAAGATCGACCACCGCTTGGAAGTGCTCGAAGGGTTCATCACCGCGTTTTTGAACCTCGACCGGGTGATCGACATCATCCGCTACGATGACGACCCCAAACCGGCACTCATGCGCGAGGATTGGGGCAAATCGCACAAGCGCGCGACGTCCGAAGCCGATTACGTCTCGCCCGCCAAGGGCGAAGGGGAATTGTCCGAAGTTCAGGCCGACGCGGTCCTTAATATGCGGCTCCGGTCCTTGCGTCGTCTCGAAGAGATGGAACTCAGAAAAGAGTTCGACAGCCTGACCGAGGAGCGGGCGGCCCTCGAAGACATGTTAGCGAGCCCTGAACAGCAATGGGACCGGATCGCAGACGAGATCAAAGCCACGAAAAAGGCGTTCGGGAAGGATTACGAAGGGGGCGCGCGGCGGACCGGGTTTGCCGAAGCGGTAGACGTCGAAGACGTCCCGCTCGAAGCGATGATCGAGAAAGAGCCCGTCACGGTGGTCTGCTCGAAGATGGGCTGGATCCGGGCGATGACCGGCCATATCGACCTCACCCGGGAATTGAAGTTCAAAGACGGCGACGGGCCGCGGTTTGTTTTCCACGCCGAGACCACCGACCGGCTGATCCTTTTCGGCTCGAACGGGCGGTTTTACACGCTGGGGGTGGCGAACCTGCCCGGCGGGCGGGGCATGGGCGAGCCTGTACGCCTAATGGTGGACCTGCCGAACGAGGCCGAAATCGTTACCCTGATGCCCCACGCGCCGGGGCGGAACCTCGTCGTGGCGTCTACCGCCGGTGACGGGTTTGTCGTGCCCGAAGACGAGATCGTTGCCCAGACCCGGGCCGGGAAACAGGCGCTCAACGTCAAAGAGGGAGTGGCCGCCAAGGTCTGCACGCCGGTGACGGGCGACCATGTGGCCGTGGTGAGCGAGAACGGAAAGTTCCTCGTCTTCCCCCTAGCCGAGCTTCCCGAAATGACCCGCGGCAAGGGCGTTCGGATCCAGAAATACAACATGGCCCGGGGCCGCCAGGGCAGCCTCGAACTCGATGGCGGGCTCTCGGATCTCGTGACATTTGCCTGGGAGGCCGGGCTCACCTGGTCGATGGGCGGTGGTCGGACGCGCCATGAGCCGGACCTTTCCGAATGGCTGGGCAAGCGCGCCGGGGTCGGGAAACGCCCGCCCTATGGGTTCCCGAAGTCAAATAAGTTCGAGTGAGAGTCCGCCCAGCGACGCCCGCCGCTCGGGCGAGCGCCCGCCCGGACCGGCAAGCGCCCGCTTCCGCGAGTTGCATCCCCTGTGCTCTATCCGATAGGCCCCCGAAAGGCGGGGGAAATCCATGCGAACACTACTGATAATACTGGCTTTGGGCCTCGCTGCCTGTGCGCCGACGGACAACCTTGAAGGACCTCCGCCCGATCTCGGCGCCTTCCGGCTGGGCCATACGGTGGTTTTGGCCGATAGCGTCCAATACGGGCCCTTCACCCGCACGGTGGAGGCCGATCAGATCGTCGACAGTATGACCGACGCGATCGATGCCCGCCTCGGCACGCCCCGCTATGACGGCGACGGGCTCTATCATCTCGGTATTTTTGTTGGCGGGCTCGTCCTTGCGACGCCAGGCGTGCCGACGATCTATGTCCCGTCCTCGGCGATGATCCTCGAGGTCAACGTGTTCGACAATCGGACCCGTGCGAAACTCAACGAAGAACCGAAAGAACTCATCATCCGGGAAGGCCTTCGGAATGCCGCCCCTTTTATCGGGTCGGGGATTGTCCGCGGCAAGGAAAAGCAGCTTGAAAATCTCTCTTTCCAGGCGGCGGTGGCCATCCAGAACTGGCTTTTGGAGAACCCCGATTGGTTCGCACCGCGGCCGGGCCAGGTGCGCGTGCCGTTTCCCGGCGACGCCGCAGCCCCGCCCGTCAACTGACGCTTGATTCCAGAAGCCCAACTGGATAGATCGCCCGCGATATGGATCCCGGGGCAGAACGCCCCTTTAAGGCAAGGCGCAAAGGCTCATGGCGAAGGAAAAGTTTGAGAGAACGAAGCCGCATGTGAACATCGGGACGATTGGGCATGTGGACCACGGGAAGACGACGCTGACGGCGGCGATTACGAAGCAGTTTGGCGACTTTAAAGCCTATGACGAGATTGACGGCGCGCCGGAGGAGAAGGCGCGTGGGATCACGATCTCGACGGCGCATGTGGAATACGAGACCGACAACCGGCACTACGCCCATGTGGATTGCCCGGGCCATGCTGACTACGTGAAAAACATGATCACCGGTGCCGCCCAGATGGACGGCGCGATCTTGGTGGTGAACGCCGCGGACGGCCCGATGCCCCAGACGCGCGAGCACATTCTTCTGGGCCGCCAGGTGGGGATCCCGACGATGGTGGTGTTTCTGAACAAGGTCGACCAGGTCGACGACGAGGAGCTTCTCGAGCTTGTCGAGATGGAAGTTCGCGAACTTTTAAGCTCTTACGAATATCCCGGCGACGATATTCCGATCGTGGCGGGCTCGGCCCTGGCGGCCCTCGAAGGCCGGGACGACAATATCGGGACGGAAAAGATCGCCGAGCTGATGACGGCGGTGGATGAGTGGATCCCGACGCCCGAGCGCGCGGTGGACCAGCCGTTCTTGATGCCGATCGAGGATGTGTTCTCGATCTCGGGTCGGGGCACGGTTGTGACGGGGCGTGTGGAGCGCGGTGTCATCAATGTGGGCGACGAGATCGAGATCGTCGGCATTCGCGACACCCAGAAGACGACCTGCACGGGTGTGGAGATGTTCCGCAAACTCCTCGACCGGGGCGAAGCGGGCGACAATATCGGCGCGCTTTTGCGCGGGATTGACCGGGACGGCGTGGAGCGGGGCCAGGTGCTCTGTAAGCCGGGCTCGGTGAAGCCCCACACCAAGTTCGAAGCCGAGGCCTATATCCTGACGAAGGAAGAGGGCGGGCGCCACACGCCGTTTTTCGCCAATTACCGGCCGCAATTTTACTTCCGGACGACGGATGTGACCGGGACGGTGACGCTGGCGGCGGGGACGGAAATGGTGATGCCGGGCGACAATGTGGGCTTCACGGTGGAGCTGATCGCGCCGATCGCGATGGAAGACGGGCTGCGCTTTGCGATCCGCGAAGGCGGCCGCACCGTCGGCGCCGGCGTTGTCTCCAAGATCATCGAGTAACCGGTTTCTCAAAGAGAAACCGACCCGGAATATGACACCATATTCCGG
>JBCCTQ010000047.1:0-11797 GCA_039198225.1 Pseudomonadota bacterium | reverse complement strand
GTGGTTTGTTTTTTTGTATTTTTTTTTCGCCTGCGCGCGGCTCCGCGGCCGCTCCGTTGTTTTCCCGCGCGTGGGGGGGGGGGGGGGGGCGCCGGGCGGCCCCCCCCCCCCCCACGAAGGATGGCGTCGCGAAGCGGCCTTAAGACAAAAGCCGCCGGGCGATGACCTGGGCTTGGATCTCCGCGGCCCCTTCGAAAATGTTGAGGATCCGGGCATCGCAGAGGATCCGGCTGATCGGGTATTCCAGAGCGAACCCGTTCCCGCCATGGATCTGGAGCCCGTTATCGGCCGCCGCCCAGGCCACGCGCGCGCCAAGGAGTTTCGCCATCCCCGCTTCAACGTCGCAGCGCCGGCCCTCGTCTTTCTCCCGGGCGGAGAAATAGGTGAGTTGGCGGGCCACCATGATCTCCACCGCCATCATGGCGAGTTTCGAGGCCACCCGCGGGAAAGCGACAAGCGGTTTTCCGAATTGCTTGCGCGTCTCGGCATAATCGATCGACACGTCGAGGGCCGATTGGGCAACGCCCACGGCCCGCGCGGCGGTTTGGATCCGGGCGCTCTCGAACGTCTCCATGAGCTGTTTGAAGCCCTTGCCGGTCTCTCCGCCGAGGAGGTTTTCGCCTTTGACGACAAACCCGTCAAAACCCATCTCGTACTCTTTCATGCCCCGGTAGCCCAAGACTTCGATCTCGCCCCCGGTGATCCCCGGATCCGGGAACGGGGCCGCGTCGGTGCCCGGCGTCTTTTCGGCCAGAAACATCGAGAGGCCTTTGTAATCTTCTGTCCCGGGCTCGGTCCGGGCCAAAAGGGTCATCACGTGGGTGCGCGCGGCATGGGTGATCCATGTCTTATTGCCGGTGATCTTCCAATCGCCCCCGTCCTCTTCGGCCCGGGTCCGGAGCGCGCCGAGGTCCGAGCCCGTATTGGGTTCGGTAAAGACCGCTGTCGGAAGGATCTCAGCCGAGGCCAGGCCCGGCAGCCACTTGGCCTTTTGCGCTTCGGTCCCGCCGCAGAGGATCAATTCGGCTGCAATCTCCGAACGCGTGCCCAAGGAGCCCACCCCGATATAGCCCCGGGAGAGCTCTTCAGAGACCACGCACATCGAGGTTTTCGGGAGGCCCAGCCCGCCAAATTCCTCCGGGATCGTCAGCCCGAACACGCCAAGATCGGCCATCTCGGCGATGATCTCTTCGGGGATGAGCTCGTCTTTGAGGTGCCATTCATGGGCATGGGGCAGGACCCGGTCGCGGGTGAAGCGGATGAATTGCTCGCGGATCATCTCGAACTCTTCGTCGAGCCCCGGATCGCCCACGGTTGGCTCACCCGCCCGGTCGCGCATCAGTTCGACCAGCCGCAGGCGCGCGGCTTGGCTGTTACCCTCTTGGGTCAGCCGCATCACAGCCGGTTCCATCAGGGTGCGCTGGTCATCTTGGCTGAGACCAATATCCTGGGGCCGGAGGATTTCGCCCTGGCTCATCGGCAAACCGCCATAGACTTGCCAGAGATATTCTCCGAAGGCGATCTGGAGGATCAGCCCTTCCATCTCGCCAAACCGGCCGTCGGCGTCGAGCGCTTCGGCCCAGGTCTGCATCTGGCGGAGCGCTTCGACGTAGGTGGCAAGCCAGGCCAGCCCATGGGCCGCGCCCTGTTCGGCCTCGACCAATGCGCCAGACACCTTCTCGCCGTCGCTCACTCGGGCCCGGACCCGCGCTTTGGCGGTGTCGAGCAAGGCTTCGAGCGGTCCGATGGCCGCGCGGGTCAGGTCGAGAAGCCCGTCAATCAACGGGGTCTCCGGGAGCTTGGTCGTGCCGTCATGGGCCATAGGTCACCTGCTAATTTTCTGCACCTGCGAAGGGATAGGGGAAGCCACGCGGGCGCGCAAGAAGATTTCACGATTATTGCCAATCTCGACATAAAGTGTCGCTCTCGTCTTGCCTCTCCACGGGTAGTGTTTTGCCCGTGCGGCCGCCCCATCGCTCTTATATCAGAGGTTGGCAGGGGGTGGGCATGCCATTACTCGATCCGGTTGTGTGGGCGATGATCCTGCCCTTGGCGGGGTTTGCCGGGGTTGTGAAAGGCGCGGTTGGCTTCGCCATGCCGATGATCCTGATTTCGGGCCTCGGCACATTCCTTGCCCCTGACCTTGCGCTCGCGGGGCTGATCCTTCCGACGGTGTTGTCAAATGTCCTCCAGGTGGCCCGCGCCGGGGTTCGGGCAGCATTTGAGGCGTCGCGCGCCTTCAGCGTCTATATCGCCATCGTCCTCGTGATGATCGCGCTGACTGCCCAACTCGTGCGGTTCCTTCCCGACGCGACGATGTTTCTTGCCATCGGCATCCCGATCACGCTGTTCGCGCTCACCCAGCTTTTGGGGTGGCGGCCTAAGGTGGCCGGCGGTCCCGGGGGCCGGACGGGCGTCGCCGTGGCGCTGTTCGCGGGCTTTCTCGGCGGGATATCGGGCACGTGGGGGCCGCCGACGGTGGCCTATCTGACCGCTTTGGACACGCCGAAAAAGATCGCCGTGGCGGTCCAAGGCGTGGTCTACGGCACCGGCTCGGCAGTCCTGTTGCTCGCCCATATCAATTCTGGGGTTTTGACGGCAGAGCGGGCGGGGTTCTCGGCCCTTCTCTGCCTTCCGGCGGCGGTCGGTATGGCGGTGGGCTTTCGGATCCAAGACCGGTTGGACCAGGAGCGGTTCCGGCGGGTGACGCTCTTGGTTTTGGTGGTGGCGGGATTGAACCTGGTGCGCCGCGGGTTGGTTGGATGAGCGGAGCGCGAAGGATGCCGAGACCGCGCTGATTGCCCGGAATCAAGCCGAAGGCGCCGGGCGAGCGCCTGCCCGTCCCGGCGGGCTGGCGCTATCTCACCGATGCGCTCCGATCCGATAGAGCGGCTACCACGGCCCGATAAAGTGCATTGGTCAGCCGTAGCGGCGCCACCCCACGGGCAGGCGCTCGCCCGGCTTGTTGTGGCCCTAGCCTATCGCCGCCGCACGGACGTCTTCGTCGATATGGTCGGCATATTGCCCGAAATTCTCCGCAAACATTGCCACGAGCTTTTCTGCCTGGACGTCATAGGCCGCTTGGTCTTCCCAGGTCCGTTTGGGATCGAGGAGAATGTCCGGCACGGCCGAGGCCTTCACATGGGTCGGCACTTCGAACCCGAAATTCGGATCGGTCCGGAATTGTGACTGCACAAGCGAGCCGTCAAGGGCGGCCGTCAGAAGCGCGCGCGTCGCCTTGATGGGCATCCGGGATCCTTTCCCATAGGCGCCCCCGGTCCAGCCCGTGTTCACCAGCCAGCAGGTCGCCCCGTGTTTGGCGATCTTTTCCTTTAGCATCCGGCCATAGACTTCCGGGCGTTGCGGCAGGAAGGGCGCGCCGAAACAGGTCGAGAAGGTGGGCGTCGGCTCAGTCACACCCCGCTCGGTCCCGGCCACTTTCGAGGTGAAACCCGACAGGAAGTGATACATCGCCTGGGCCGGGGTCAGCCGCGCTATGGGCGGCAAGACGCCGAACGCGTCACAGGTGAGCATGATGATGTTCTTCGGATGCCCGCCAAGGGCCGTCGATGACGCGTTGGAGATGTAATCCAACGGATAGGCGCAGCGCATGTTGGGCGTTTTGCTGTCGTCTTCGAAATCGAGTTCCAGGGTCTCTGGATCGTGGACCATGTTTTCGATCACGGTGCCAAACATCGAGGTCGTGGCGTAGATCTCGGGCTCGGCGTCGCGGGAGAGGTTGATCGTCTTCGCGTAGCAGCCGCCTTCGAAGTTGAAGGTGCCCCGGTCCGACCAGCCATGTTCGTCATCGCCGATCAACACCCGGTCGGGATCGGCAGACAGGGTGGTTTTCCCGGTGCCCGACAGCCCGAAGAACACTGCTGTGTCCACCGGGTTGCCCGGCGCGTGGTTGGCCGAGCAATGCATCGGCATCACGCCTTTCTCAGGCAGCAAGTAGTTGAGGAGGGTAAAGACCGACTTTTTGTTCTCGCCGGCATATTCCGTGCCGCCGATCAGGATGAGCTTTTTCTCGAAGTTGATCGCAATCACCGTGTCCGACCGGCAGCCATGGCGCTCGGGGTCGGCTTTGAAGGTCGGCACATTGATGATCGTGAATTCCGGCATGAAGCCTTCGATTTCATCGGCATCGGGCCGGCGGAGAAGGTGGCGGATGAAAAGCGAATGCCAGGCGAGTTCCGTGATCACCCGCACATCGAGCCGGTTGACCGGATCGGCGCCACCGAAGAGGTCTTGGACATAATAGTCGCGCCCCTTCATGTGTTCGAGGATATCGGCGTAAAGCGCGTCGAAGCCTTCTGGCGTCATGGCCCGGTTATTATCCCACCAAATCTTGTCTTCGATGTTGGGGGTCTTGACGACGTGCTTGTCGTTGGGAGAACGGCCGGTGAACTTGCCGGTTTCGACCAAAAGCGCCCCGCCATTGCCGAGCGTCCCTTCGTCGCGGCGAAGGGCGGCCTCAATCAGCGCCGCTTCGGGCAAGTTGTAATAGACATTGCCAAGGCCGGTGATGCCTTGGGCCTCCAATCGCTGGTCTTCATTAAAACGGCCAGTTTCCACGGCGACGACCCTCCAAAAAAATTGAAACGGCTGTCGTTCAGCCGCCCACCCAACAGGACTACACAGGCTTTCTAAGCTTTGGGAACCAGGGGTGCGCTAACGGTTAGCGCAATCACGTCCTCGGCGGCGCCGGAGCGTCGACAGTTTGCGCTAACCGGGGCAGACCCATGCGGAAATTCAATCAATCCTTACGATTTCCGGCCACCGTGCTGCCGCAAATACCGGCTTGATTCGCCTTTAGGGTTGATTCGGGCGCCCGAGCGCATCATTTTGCCTGAAAAAAGACGCAAACCTTGTGTCAAAACCCTGGCAGGACGAGCAGTTAGAGGATTATTAGGCCATGTCGAGGATCGCTTTGGTCGATGACGACCGCAATATTCTGACGTCGGTCTCGATGACACTGGAGGCCGAAGGCTTCGAGGTCGAAACCTACAATGACGGGCAGGCTGCCCTGGACGCTTTCAACAAGAAGCTTCCGGATATGGCCGTGTTCGATATCAAGATGCCCCGGATGGACGGGATGGATCTGTTGCAGAGGGTCCGTCAGAAGACCTCCATGCCCGTGATCTTCCTCACCTCCAAAGACGACGAGATCGACGAGGTGTTGGGGCTGCGCATGGGGGCGGATGACTACGTCAAAAAGCCCTTCTCGCAACGTCTCCTGGTCGAGCGGATCCGCGCGCTTCTCCGGCGCCAAGAGGTGATCGCCGGCGACGTGGAAGGCGAACCGGGCGAGACAAGCCAGGTCATGGTGCGGGGCGAACTTCGGATGGATCCCCTCCGCCATGCAGTGGCCTGGAAAGGCAAGGACGTGTCGCTCACGGTGACCGAGTTCCTCCTCCTTCAGGCCCTGGCCCAGCGGCCCGGCTTCGTCAAATCGCGCGACCAGTTGATGGATGTGGCCTATGACGATCAGGTCTATGTGGATGACCGGACCATCGACAGCCACATCAAGCGGCTTCGCAAAAAGATGCGGATGGTGGACAATGAATTTTCAGCCATCGAAACGCTCTATGGCATCGGGTATCGTTACAACGAAGAGTAACGGGCAAATGTAAGCATGTGCTTGCGTCTGGGTTTGAGGTGGACGGCGCAAAAACACCTGATAGGGCCGAAGTTGTACTCGGCGAAGACTGGGTCGGGGCGGATGCCGCAGCCGACACCGAACTTCGTGCCCAAAGGGGCCGCCGTGGCCGGATCGCGATCAAAGGCTCGCCTTTGGCGCGGAAGATCATTTTCTTCAACCTTCTGGCGATGCTGGTCCTCGTGGCCGGCGTCCTCTTTCTCAACCCGTTCCGTGACAGCCTGGTCATCCAACGCGAGCAAGGGCTTGTCGTCGAAGCCAGCCTAATCGCCGAAGTCTTCGAAGCCCAATTGCCGAAGGGCGGGCCGGTCAATCTCGCCACCGGCGACGGCATCGACGTGCCGGGCACCCTCCTAGAGCTCGAACTTCCCACCGCCGTCGATGTCTTCATCTTCGACCAAGCGGGCAATCTCATATCCACCACCGTCGGCCAGGAACGCGCAGCGTCACCCTTGCCGGAGCTTGAGCGGGACCAAGGTTCGACCGCGATCACCGATTTTCTGAATTCCGTTTGGGAGGTGATCTCGGGTGTGTTCGCCGCCGACGGTACGGTGAATGCCGAGCTTAGCAGCGAAAGCCTCGCCGCCGCCCTTGTCCCCCTAGCACTGGCCGAGGGGACCCAGGTCAATACCGGGACCGATTTGGCGGGCAACACGATCTTTTCGGTCGCAACCCAGATCAACCAGGGCACCCGGGTGGTGGGCGTCGTGGCCGTCACCTCGCCGTCGGGCGAGATCGACGAATTGGTGCGCTCGGAACGTGAGCAAGTGCTCCAAATGTTTGTGATCGCGATCCTCGTCTCGATCGGGCTTTCGCTGGTTTTGGCCTCGACCATCGCCAATCCCCTGTCCGACCTCGCCGCGGCTGCCGAAATTGGCTCGGAAAGATCGAACCGGAAGTTCTCGCCCGGCCGGGTCCGGATCCCCGATCTATCGGCCCGTCCCGATGAGATCGGGCGGCTCTCGGGCGCGCTCCGCGGTATGGTCGCGGCGCTTTACGACCGGATCGATGCCAACGAACAATTCGCCGCCGACGTCGCCCATGAGATCAAGAACCCCCTGGCCTCGCTCCGCTCCGCCGTCGGCACGCTCCGGGTGGCCAAACGCCAAGATCAGCGCGACAAGCTCCTCGACGTTATCGAACACGACACCCGCCGTCTGGACCGGCTGGTGAGCGACATTTCCAACGCCTCCCGCCTCGACAGCGAGCTTGTCAAAGAGGACGAAGAGACCTTCGATTTGCTCAATATGGTCTCGAACCTCTCCGACCATATGGGCCAGGAGGCGAGCCAGAAGGGGATCGAATTTATCACCGATCTTCCCCCGAACCCCATCGTGATCGAAGGGCTCGAAAGCCGGTTGGCCCAGGTTTTCGTCAACCTTCTGTCGAATGCGGTGTCGTTCTGCGAAGACGGCGACGCGATCCGAGTTTGGGTGCGGCGGCGCGAAAACCGGGTGCTGATCGTTGTCGAGGATACCGGGCCCGGCATTCCCGAAGAGGCGCTGACAAAGATTTTCAACCGGTTCTATTCCGAACGACCGCAAAATGATTTTGGCAACAATTCCGGCCTTGGCCTCGCGATCTCGAAACAGATCGTCGAAGCCCATGGCGGGGTGATCTGGGCTGAAAATATCCGGCCCACGGAAATCGACGCGACCTCAGAGCCTTTGGGTGCACGGTTCGTGGTCGGCCTGCCGATCTAGCCGCCCTTGCCCTCCGAGATCCTCCACGCCTCCGCGGTCGCGTTGGGGAACCGGGCGGCTCTCCTTTTGGGGCCGTCGGGGTCAGGAAAGTCAGGGCTCGCCCTCGAATTGATGGGTCTTGGCGCCACGCTCGTGGCCGATGACCGGGTCGAGCTTTCGGCCGAAGACGATGGCCCGCCGCGTGCCCGGCCGCCAGCCGCCCTTGCGGGGCGGATCGAAGCCCGGGGCATCGGCATCCTCGGCGCCGAGCACGCATCGGGCATCCCCGTGGCACTGGCGGCCGATCTCGGCCGGGCGAGCGCGGCACGGCTGCCACCGTCACAGACAATTCAACTCCTCGGCGCGGCTGTTCCCTTGATTTGGGTGAAAGACGCGCCACACCTCGCCCCAGCTATCCTTCAAATCCTCAAAGGGAATATCGAAGCCCATGGATGACGCGCCGTCCTCCGACCCGCCCGCCACTCCGCGCGAGAGGGCGCGGCTGGTGATCGTGACGGGCGCCTCCGGAGCCGGGCGGACCACGGCGATCCGTGCCCTCGAGGATCTTGGGTTTGAGGCGATCGACAATCTGCCTTTGGGCCTTCTCGGCCGTCTTCTGGCGGCAGGCCCCCTAGCCCGGCCAATGGCATTGGGCATCGACACAAGGAACCGCGACTTCAGCGCGGGTGCTTTGATCGACGCGGTCGACGAGATCGTGGAGGCCGACGAGGTACCTGTCGAGATCCTCTTTCTCGATTGCCGTGACGATGTCTTGGTGCGCCGGTTTTCCGAAACCAGACGGCGCCACCCCATGGCGCCGGACGAGGACGCCGGCATCGGCATTGCCCGCGAGATCGAGCTTTTGGCCCCGGTCCGGGCACGGGCCGACATCCTCGTTGACACGTCTGAATTGACAATCCATCACCTTAGGGCCGAACTCACCCGGATTTTCGAAACTGGCAGCGCTGGCGACCTCGCGGTTTTGGTCCAGTCGTTCTCTTACAAGCGCGGTCTCCCCCGCGGTGTCGATCTGGTCTTCGACGTCCGCTTTTTGGCCAATCCCCATTGGGTCGAAGCGCTCCGCCCGCTCGATGGCCGCGCGCCCGAAGTAGCCGATTACGTCGCGTCAGATCCGCGCTATGACTCCTTTTTCGAGCGCGTCTCGGGCTTGGTTCGCTGGCTCCTTCCGGCTTACAAAGAAGAGGGGAAAACCTATCTGACGATTGGGTTCGGATGCACCGGGGGCCAGCACCGCTCAGTGGCCTTTGCCGAGGCGCTGGCCCGGGCATTGGAAGAAGAGGGCGCGGCCGTCACGGTCCGCCACCGCGAGTTGGAGCGGCGCGGGGAATCTCCCGCGCCAGCGAAAGGGTAAAGAGGGTGATTGGTATCGTCATCGTAGCCCATGGCGACCTGGCCGAGAGTTACAAATCGGCCGTCGAACATGTGGTGGGCGCCCAGGACGGGATCGTGGCGATCCCGATCGGTGCGGATGTGGACCGGGAGGCCAAAGAACGTGAGATCTGCCGCGCGGCCGACCGGGTCGATACGGGCGCGGGCGTTGTCGTGGTGACCGACATGTTCGGCGGCTCGCCGTCAAACCTCTCGCTTTCGGCCTGCAAGCCCCGGAATCGCAAGATCCTTTACGGCGCCAATCTCCCGATGCTCATAAAACTCGCCAAATCCAGATCAAAATCCGTGGAAACGGCCGTTGCCGACGCTGCCGATGCCGGGCGAAAGTACATTGACAGTTTCGACGGCGGATAGGGGGCGGCATGGGTGAAACCCGGACGCTGAAAATAACCAATGAAAAGGGCCTCCATGCCCGCGCCTCCGCCAAGCTGGTCGAAGTGGTCGAAGCCCATGACGCCCGGGCGGATGTGTTGAAAGACGGCATGTCTGCGTCGGGTAATTCGATCATGGGGCTTTTGATGTTGGCAGCCTACCGCGGAACAACTATTGAGGTTCGCACCGAGGGGCCCGATGCGGCCGAGTTGGCCGATGCGATCGAAACCCTGGTCGCGAACCGGTTCGGCGAAGAGGCCTAAGGCGAAGGAAAGGGACAGAGGGGTTTGGTCGAAAGCTCCCATCCACGTCCGATGATGCTGCGACGCGCCCCGCGGATCGACCCCGAGGCGGAGGCGCTGCCTGACGGTACGTTGCCGCGGCCTGAGTTTCACGGCCAGGGCGACGGACGTTCAGTGTCCGAACAGCCCTATGACCGGCGCCGCCTCTCCTATGCCAACACGTTCACCAATCCGGTCTCGCGCCGGGTGATCCAGACCATGGAACTCCTAACGGGCAAGTTCCGCCTTCTCCGCATGATCCGCCGGTTCGAAGCCCAGGGCGTGCCCCATGGCCAGGGCTTTTGGAGCCAGGCGCTCGACATAATGGGCATCGCGCTCAAGACGCCCGATCGAGAGATCACGCGTATTCCGGCCGAAGGGCCTCTGGTAATCGTGGCCAACCACCCCCACGGGCTGGTCGACGGGATGGTCCTGGCCGAGCTGATCGGACGGGTGCGGACCGATTACAAAATTCTCACCCGGTCGCTTCTGACCGGGGTTGCCGAGATCGAAGACTTCATGATCCCGGTGCCGTTTCCCCATGAGGAAAACGCCCTGGAGAAGAGCCTCGAAATGCGAAGCCGAGCAATGGCGCATCTCTCCGAGGGCGGCTGCGTGGTTTTGTTCCCTTCGGGTTCGGTGGCAGCTTCGAAAAGGATCTGGGGCCCGGCCGTCGAGGCGGAATGGAACCCGTTTACGGCCAAGATGATTTTCCGGTCGGGGGCGAGCGTCATCCCGATCCGCTTCCCGGGCCAGAACTCCCGCGCCTATCAGATCGCCAACCGCGTTTCGGCGACCTTGCGCCAGGGGCTATTGCTCCACGAAGTGGCCCACGCCCTCAACCGCCCGCAGCGGCCCCATGTGGGCGAGGTGATCGACGCCGATGCGATCCATAGCTGGTCAGGCAGAAACCGGGAGTTTATGGCCTGGCTCCGGGCCGAAACCCTGGCCCTCGGCGCCTGAACACAGTCGCTCGTCTAGCGATCCTTACCGGCAAGCACTGAAGCTCGCGCCGAGCTAGGGCGCGATCGGCTGCCCCACCACCCGTGGGCCGATATAGTCGGGGTCGGGCCCTTCAAGGCTCGCCAGCACCATTTCAACGGCTTTTGTTTCGGGCTCAAGGCTCGGCCCGTATCGGAGAATGGGCGCGGTTCCAAAGAAGTTCCGCCCACGCCGGCTTTTATACACCGTGAACCCGTAGCTCGTGAGGCGGTCGAAAAAGAGCCGAAAGGTCTCGCCGTTCCGCGTCTGATGCCCGCCGAACTCGAAATAGACATTCTTGATCCGACCGGCACTCAGCGCCGCTTCGGCCCCTTTGAGCACGTTCAATTCGAACCCTTCCACGTCGATTTTGAGAAGGTGGAGCGTCTCAAGACCATGCCGGTCCATCTCCAGATCGACCGTCGAGACCGGCACCGTGACCGAGCGGTCAAGCTCAACCACCCGGGCCCCAAGATCGGATTGGCGATTGCGCAAGGAGGCGAGGGTCGAACTTTCCTGGTCGAAATGGATCTCCGCCGCGCCTTTTGCCTCACCGAGTGCGGTGGCTTCTATACGGGTCTCAAAACAGAGCCGGGCGAGGACATTGCCGTCTCTGGCCTTTAGCCGTTTGATGTTGCCAGGCAAAGGCTCATACATGAAGTGCCGCTTCGCCCTTTCGCCGTGGGTCTTCAGAAACGCCTCGCTCCAAAGTCCGGTATTCGCACCCACATCGAAGACGTTGATCCCGTCGTAGCGCCAAAGATAGGGCGTTAGCGGAAACACCTCCAAAAGCTGCAATTTGGGCAGGTGGTAGTTTAGCTCAAAGAACCGGGCACGGTTCATGTCAGGGTCCCATCTCAAAGGCGCATCGGAACGATTTCTGTCGATTTACGCTCGAAATGTTTCCGCTTTCTTAGCGAAACCCCAGGGGCTCCCCCCGTTCATCCAGTGCAAGAGACCCGCCCAAAAGGCACCGATACCGCCTGCCACTCGCGCATGGCTTCGGGACGGGGAGCGCAATTTTGCTCTCAAAATTGGGCCCTAGCGGGTCGGCACGGGCTCTTCGCCCCGGTAGTCGTAAAAGCCCCGCTGGGTCTTCCGGCCGAGCCAGCCGGCTTCGACATATTTGGTCAGCAAGGGGCAGGGGCGATACTTGGTGTCGGCAAGCCCTTCATGGAGGACGTTCATAATCGCAAGGCAGGTGTCGAGCCCGATAAAATCAGCCAAAGCCAGGGGCCCCATAGGGTGATTGGTGCCGAGTTTCATCGCCTTGTCGATGCTCTCAACCGGATCCTGATGCCGATGATCAATGAGGCGGTCTATACGCTCTATGAAGGTGTGGGCTCGGTTGAGAGCATCGACAAGGCGATGAAACTCGGCACCAATCACCCTATGGGGCCCCTGGCTTT
>JBCCTQ010000046.1:0-14125 GCA_039198225.1 Pseudomonadota bacterium | reverse complement strand
TCTGGTTCATCCCCATGAACGCCCAGCGGAGCCCCGGCCCGTAGATAATTGAGGCGTCGAGCTCGCCGGTCGTGGCGATATCGTCGGCGAGGCTGTGGAGGATCTCCCGCCACATGGCCTCTTGGAGCCGGTCGGAAAGATGGCCAGGCACTTCTTTTCGGACCCGGAGGCAGTGCATGCCGATCTGGCGGTAGAAGCCTTCGGCGGCGACGAGGGCTGTTTCCGAGGTGGCGCGGCCCGCCACCACCTCGACGAGGGGGCAGAGATAGACCGGGTTGAACGGGTGGCCGACGAGCACGCGGTCCGGATGGTCGAGCCCGGCCTGGAGATCGGAGGGCATGAACCCAGAGGTGCTCGACGCGATGATCGTCTCGGGCCCTGTCACCCGTGCGATCTCGCCCAGGGCGGCCGATTTGACCGCTATCACTTCGGGGACGTTTTCTTGGATAAAATCGGCCGCTTCGGCCATCTTTAAGGGGTCGGTCGTGAAACTCAACGACCCGGGCGTGGGAAGGTCCATGCCTTCGGTCAGCGCACGGAGGGCGGGCGAGGCCGCCTCGACGGTGCCCCGGAGCCAGTCTTCCGTGGCGGGGTTAAGGTCGGCGGCGACCACGTCAAACCCTGCATGGAGCGCGCGGGTCGCCCAGCCCGCACCGATCACGCCGGTGCCGAGAAGGCCTAGGGTGCGGATACTCATCGGCTTGCTCCAAAGCCCATGGCGCGGGCGCGGTGGGGGAGGGCGGCGATCTCGGTCTCGGTGAGGCAGACCGCCTTAATCCGCCCGGCGATCTCTTCGGGCATTGGCGCGGCCTTGGGCGCCGGGTGCTGGACCACATGGAGCTCCATATATTCGGCCACCGCCCGCGGAACCCCACCCGAGAGCATCATCGAATGGAGGTGGAACCGCTTGGCATCGGCCGCGATCACCCGCGTTTCTACCAAGAGCGCATCCCCTTCTTTGACCTCGGCGAGGAAAAACGTGTGCCCTTCCACGAGATAGATCGTGGCACCACTGGCCTCCCGGTAGGCCGCGTCGAGCCCCACCTCGTCTTGGAGCGCGTCGACCGCATAGGAAAAAACCAGCCCGTAAAATGCGTCGCGCATATGGCCGTTATAGTCGATCCAATCGGGCTGGACCGCGCTTTCGTAGACAAACGTCAAAGCCCCAACCTTTCACGCGCCGCGTCGGGGCCCACTACCCGGGCCCCCATCGCTTCGATGATCGTGACCGCGCGCTCGACCAATTGGGCATTGGACGCATGGACCCCTTTGGAGAGATAAAGATTGTCTTCGAGCCCCACCCGCACATGGCCCCCAAGCAGCACCGAGCCTGCCACCATGGGCATTTGCATGGCGCCGATGCCCAGGGCCGACCACAGTGCCTGTTCTGGCAACATGGCCTCAAGGCTCGACAGAAGTCCCATATCGAAGGGCATCCCCCAGGGGATCGATGTGCAAAGCTGGATCAATGGCGGGTCGTCGATGAGCCCCTCTTCGATCATCTTCAGAACAAACCAAAGATGCCCGGTATCGAAGCATTCAAGCTCAGGTTTAACGCCGAGGCCCCGGATGATCTCCGCACCCCGCCTCAGATAGGCGGGCGGGCTGACGTAAGCTCGGTTGGCATTGCCGAAATTCAGCGAGCCGCAATCGAGCGTGGTGATCTCAGGCACGAACTCGCCTTCTTCGACCAGCTCGACCACATGGCGGAGCCGCTCTTCCTGGGAGACAAAATCGGTGCCCTCGGCCAGCCCCCGGCCGATCCCGTCATCGTGGACGGCGATATAGCCGCCCATCCCGGCGGTGAGGTTGATGATCGGATGGACATCGCTTTCCCGGATCCGTCGGATCACCTCGCGGTAAAGGCGCGTTGCTCCCGAATAGGCACCGGTCTCGGGGTCGCGCACATGGATATGGACGATCGCGGCCCCCGCGCGCGCGGCCTCGATGGCACTCGCGGCGATCTCTTCAGGCGTGACCGGGCAATGGGGATTGCCGCGGACCTTGTCGTCATCGCCTGTGACAGCACAGGTGATCATCACATCCCGGTTCATCGCGCTCCCCCCGTTTCGTGGCACGGCGTGCCAAATCGCCCCTTCCCCCGTACGGGCACCTGCGTTAAGGCCAGCCCGTTCATTCGAGGAGTGAGATCATGGGCTACCGCGTCGTCGTCGTCGGCGCCACGGGCAATGTGGGCCGCGAAATGCTCAACATCCTGGCCGAGCGCCAATTCCCGGCCGATGAGGTCGCGGCATTGGCGTCGCGAAAATCGCTGGGCACAGAGGTGAGCTACGGCGATGACACGTTGAAGACCAAGGATCTCGCCACGTTCGATTTCTCAGGCTGGGACATCGCGCTCTTCGCCATCGGCTCGGAGGCCACGAAGGATTACGCGCCGAAAGCGGCCAAAGCCGGCTGCGTGGTGATCGATAATTCGTCGCTTTATCGCTACGAGCCCGACATTCCCTTGATCGTGCCAGAAGTGAACCCCGGCGCCATTGAAGGGGTCAGGAACCGCAAAATTATCGCCAACCCTAATTGCTCGACCGCTCAGATGGTGGTGGCCCTAAAGCCGCTCCATGACCGGGCCCGCATCAAGCGCGTCGTGGTCTCCACCTACCAATCGGTGTCGGGGGCAGGGAAAGACGCCATCGACGAACTATGGGACCAGACCAAAGGGCTCTACGTTCCGGGCCAAGAGGTCGAGGCGGCCAGCTTCACCAAACAGATCGCGTTCAACGTCATCCCCCATATCGACAAGTTCATGGATGACGGGTCGACCAAAGAAGACTGGAAGATGGTCGCGGAGACCAAAAAGATCGTCGACACGTCAATCAAAGTCACAGCCACCTGCGTGCGCGTGCCGGTCTTCGTCGGCCATTCCGAAGCGGTGAATGTGGAATTCGAGGACTTCCTCGATGAGGACGAGGCACGCGATATCCTGCGCCAGGCGCCCGGGATCCTCGTGGTCGATAAGCGCGAGGACGGGGGTTATGTGACGCCGGTCGAATGCGTGGGGGATTTTGCGACGTTCATCAGCCGGATCCGCCAGGACTCGACGATTGAGAACGGGCTAAATTTCTGGTGCGTCTCCGATAATCTTCGCAAAGGGGCGGCGCTGAATGCGGTCCAAATTGCCGAGCTTCTCGGAAACCGCGTTTTGCAGCTCGCCTAATTCCACGGCTTTTTCCCTAGTATTATGCGGCGTTCCCCGGGGCGCCGCATAATCTTGTGACCATCGCTTCACAGGCAGGCGTTTTCACCGCTTCGTGAGTGATCGGTCTTGAGCCCCGTTCCGTATCTTCTCATGGACAATGTTGTCCAAGTAACGATGGGGGAAATTTCTATGTTTCTTCGCTTACTAACCGCGGCGGCCATCGCTGTCGCGGCGTGGTCTTTGCCGTCCGATGCGGATGCGGCGACGGTCAAGGTAACCGGGGGGCTGACGACGCTGGACGTCACGGCCGATCTCGGAAGCCTTGGTCTCAGCGCGTTTGCCTTCGGCACGGCAAGCTTTGACGGTTCGACCTTCAGCTTTCCGATCACTGGCGGCGATGACGCCAGCGGGGCGCTGCAGATCGAACATGACGGGGTGGGGGTCGTTCTTGCGGGCGGCACCAAGTCGGCCACGGTCGGTAACTTCATTATCGACCTTGGCCTCGGTCAGATCCTCGGCAACGTGAATGGTGGGACGGCTTTCGCCCCGCTCTTTGATCTTGCCGCCGGACCGACCAGCGACACCGTGGCGGTCAATATCAGCGCCACCCTCGCTGGGGCACTGACGTCCATTTTCTCCGCGCCTAATCTCACAGGAGCGGAGTTCGGCATCGCGTCGACCAACCCGGATTTGGCCCCTGTGCCGCTTCCGGCTGCGATGCCGCTTCTCTTGGCTGGTCTCGGGGGGCTCGTGCTTCTCCGTCGCCGTCGCCAGACCGCGTAAAGCAAATAAGCCGGGGCCGGTCTTCCGGCCCCGGTTCTTTGCGGGACAAGGGCCGCGGGCTGGCGTAGAGACGCCTTATGGACGCCCCCGAAAGAAGTGATTGGCGCCGGGTCATTCTTTTGTGGCTCGCCGGTTTGGGCGGGGCCGCCCAATATATCAAAGTCAGCGTGATCTTTGACCGGCTGCCGGGGATCTTCCCCGATGCTGGCGCGGCACTGGGTTTTCTGATGTCGCTCGTGGGCTTTGTAGGCATCCTTTTGGGTGTGGTTGCAGGGCTTTTGGTGGCCCGGATCGGCTATCGCCGGGCGCTCATTGGCGGGCTTTGGGGCGGGGCGGCCCTTTCGGCGTTTCAGGCGAGCCTGCCGGGGATGGAGGTCTTTCTCCTGTCGCGGGTGGCCGAAGGGGTCTCGCATCTGGCCATCGTTGTGGCCGCGCCGACGCTCATTGCCCGGGCGGTTCTGCCCTCCGCGCGGGGGGCGGCCCTGTCGCTTTGGGGGACGTTTTTCGGCGTGACCTTCGCGGGCATGGTCTGGCTGGGACTGCCGTTTGTGGATTGGGCGGGGATCCCGGCCTTCTTTCTCGCCCACGGGGTCTATCTGGCGGTTTTCGCACTCCTTCTGACGTGGCTTTTGCCGCCCGAGCGGCCCGACCCACCGGACCCAAACCAGGCCTCGCTCTTTGAGCGGCATCTGGCGATCTACCGCTCCCCCTGGATCAGCACGCCGGCCTGGTGCTGGTTGTTTTACACGCTTTGCTATTTGAGCCTTTTGACGCTTTTGCCGCCATTTCTCGACCCGGCCATTCGGACATTCGTCATGGGCGCGATGCCCCTCGTCTCGATGGTGTCGTCTCTCAGCCTTGGGGTCTGGCTGATGGGGCGTTATTCGGCGGTCCGGGTGATCCAGATCGGATTTTTGAGCTCGGCGGCCTTGGCCTTGGTGTTGGGGATCTTCCCGGGCTCGGCCTTGGTCTGTCTTCTTTTGTCGGCCGCGCTCGGTCTTCTCCAAGGGGCGGGCTTTGCGGCGGTGCCCGAGCTTAACAACAGCGACGCGGCACGGTCTGCGGGCAATGGCGCCTTGGCCCAGACGGGCAATATTGGAAACACGCTCGGTACCCCGATCTTTTTGGCGGTCTTAGGTTTTGGCGGGCACGGCAATTGGATGGTGTGCCTCTCGCTCGTTCTAGTGTTGGGCTACGTCGCGCAAGTCTGGCTCGCCCGGCGCCGCGCCCGGGCGGCGGACCTTGGGGCCATGGCTGATTAAAATGCGAGCCTTCGGCCCACGCCATTCTGGCCGCCCCGTGCCCAAGGCCAGGGCTTCTGGGCCGGTGTCGGAGCCTCCGGCGGGAGTATTTTTGCCAGGATGAAGGGCCGCCTATTCGGCTTTGCCGCCGCCGCCGTAGCGGTCGGAGGTGACGGTGAAGGGGCCGGCTTTGCCGCTTGGGCCCGCCTCCGACGTGGCCGCGGTGCCCGAGCCCCGAGCAGTGGTGGCTCCTGGCGGGAGGAATTCTTGGATGGCCGCGTCAATCGGGTGGACCCGCCCTTGGAGTGGGCCGACGCCGGGGCAATTCTCGGTGGGATGGACGGTGCTGAGGTTCCAATCGCCCGGCCCCGCGGGCCTTGGCCGGAACGTGGCGCGGCAGCCTTCGGTGTCAGAGGTGCGGATACCGACGGCATGGCCGTATTGGAACGTGACGATCACATAATTCGCGCTGTCGCCGAATTGGGGGGAATAATAGCCCGGCGGGTTTTCCATTGACCGGTAAATGAGCTCGGTCTGCCCACCTTCGCGGACCCGCTGGGTAGGTGCCCCCCAGCGGGTGACGAACGCCGTTTCCGTCGTCTTGCCGAATTCAACGCTTTCGACCATGGCGCGGCGTCGGTCGGGGGTTTCGGCAATGGTGGTGTCCCAGGCGAGGGGTGCGCAGCCCGAAACGGCGAGAGCAAAGCACAAAGAGCGAACATCCATCCGGCCGGTCTAGGGCCGCCACCTCACCAAAGGATTACCATCCCTTGCAAAAGGCCATGGCCCCGGCCACACCGGCCCCATGATCCTCGGCATCGGCACCGATCTTTGTAATATTGAGCGCATCGAGAACACCCTCGCGCGGTTTGGCGACCGGTTTCGGCAGCGCGTGTTTACCGAGACCGAGCAGCAGAAAGCCGAACGCCGGGCCGACACGCCCGGCACCTATGCCAAGCGTTGGGCGGCAAAGGAGGCCTGCTCAAAAGCCCTCGGCACCGGGCTTCGGATGGGGATTGCCTGGAAAGACATGGCCGTCAAAAACCTCGAAACCGGGCAACCGGTCATGGAGGTCACCGGTTGGGCCGCGGCGCGGCTTGCGGAGATGACCCCGCCCGGCCATAGCTCGGTCATCCATGTCACGCTGACCGACGACCACCCTTGGGCCCAGGCGATCGTCGTGATCGAGGCGCTGCCCGACCCATGACCGCACGGCGCATTCGCCCCGCAGAGCGTGCCGATATTCCGGTGATCCAAAGGATCTATGCCCATGCGGTGCGAACCGGCACCGCGTCCTTTGAGCTCGACCCGCCATCCGAAGAGACGATGTGCGCGCGCTGGGAGGCGGTGCGGGCGGCCAAAGGGCCTTACCTCGTGGCCGAAGACGAAGTCGTCGTGGGCTTTGCCTATGCCGGGCTCTATCGGCCGCGTCCGGCCTATGCCCATACGCTCGAAAGCTCGGTCTATGTGGCACCGGAGCATGCCGGCCATGGCCATGGTCGGGCCTTGATGGAAGCGCTTATTGCCAAAGCCGAAGGGGCGGGCTTTCGCCAAATGGTGGCGGTGATCGGCGATAGTGATAACCGCGCCTCTCGCCGGCTCCATATGGCCTTGGGCTTTCGGGAGGTCGGAACCTTCCGCGATGTGGGTCACAAGCACGGCCGCTGGCTCGACACGGTTCTTATGCAACGCCGCCTCGGACCCGGCGCCGACATCGGGCCCATCGCTTGACAGGGTTGCGGGTCACTTACATGTAACGCCGTGCAGAACAGGGCGGTATCAATGGCAGACAAAGCGGCGGAAAACCCAATCATCGAGTTGTTCAAAACCGTCTTCTGGGCGCTCTTGATCGCTGGCGTCTTCCGAACGCTCTTTTTCCAGCCGTTCTGGATCCCGTCGGGGTCGATGAAAGACACGCTTCTCATCGGAGATTTTCTCTTCGTCAATAAAATGGTCTACGGCTATTCGCGCCATTCCTGTCCGTTTTCGATTTGCCCGTTTGAAGGCCGCCTTTTCGGCGGGGACCCTGAACGGGGCGACGTGGTGGTGTTTCGCAACCCCGCCACGAATACCGATTTTATCAAGCGCCTCGTCGGGCTCCCCGGCGACCGGATTGAGATGCGGGACGGGGTCCTTTTCATCAATGACGAACCCTCGCCCCAGGTGCCGGACGGGGTCTTTGAAGAGATCTATGAACAGCAGGGGCCTCAAGGAAAGACGCCGTTCTGCGTCGAAGGTGCTGTGGGCGTCGGAGGGGTGTGCAGCAAGGAGAAGTTCATCGAGACCTTCCCCGAGGGAACCAGCCATTCGATCCTGAATATCCAGGAGCGTCGGACGGACAATACCGGCGTTTTCACCGTGCCCGCGGGCCATTACTTTTTCATGGGCGACAACCGTGACAATTCTGGCGACAGCCGGACGCGGCCCGAGCGGGGCGGGATCGGGTTCATTCCCGAAGACTATCTCATTGGCCGGGCCGACCGGGTGGTCTTTTCCTCCGGCGGGCGGTCGCTCTTTTTCGTTTGGACCTGGCGGGGCGACCGGTTCTTCAAGGCCATCGAGTGAAGCGGTCGGCCGATCTCGCCCAATTCGAGCAGCGGCTCGGTTACCGGTTCGGCGATTTGGCTCTCCTCGTTCGGGCGCTGACCCATCCTTCGATTGCCACCGAAGCCCGGCCTGACAATCAGCGGCTAGAGTTTTTGGGCGACCGGGTTTTGGGCCTGGTGATTGCCGAAGCGCTGTTTGCGGCCGATGAGACTGCCGCCGAAGGCACCCTGGCGCCGCACCTCAATGCCCTTGTTCGAAAAGAGACCTGTGCGGAAATGGCGCGTGCCATAGATCTCGGCGCGGTGCTCCGGCTCGGGCGGTCGGAGACGATGTCGGGTGGGCGGCGGAAAACGGCCCTTCTGGGCGACGGAATGGAGGCGGTGATCGCGGCCGTTTATCTCGACGGAGGCTATGGGGCGGCCAAGGACATGGTGCTGGGCCTTTGGGGCGAGCGGATCGAGCACGTCGATGGGGATGCGCGCGATGCGAAAACCTCGCTCCAGGAATGGGCCCAAGGGCGGGGAGAGCCGCCGCCCGATTATGTCGAGATCGGCCGGGACGGGCCCGATCACGCGCCGCGGTTCACCATTGAAGCCCGCCTCAAAAGCGGCGAGCGGGCCGCCGCAACCGCCCCGTCGAAACGCGCCGCAGAGCAATCGGCCGCCAAGGCGCTTTTGGCCCAGGTGCGCCCGTGAGTGCTGCGACCCGTGCAGGCTTTATCGCCCTTATCGGCGAGCCCAATGCGGGGAAATCCACGCTTTTGAACGCGATGGTGGGGGCGAAAGTTTCGATCGTCACCCACAAGGTCCAGACCACCCGGGCGCGGATCCGCGGCGTGGCCATCGAAGACCAAAGCCAGCTTGTCTTTGTCGACACGCCGGGGCTTTTCCGCCCGCGCCGTCGGCTCGACCGGGCCATGGTGGCCGCGGCTTGGGACGGGGCGGGGGATGCCGACATTGTGGTTCTCCTGATCGAAGCCCATCGCGGGATCACGCAAGGGGTCGAAGAGATCGTCGAGCGTCTGGGCCAGCGGGACGGTGCCGCGCCGGTGGCCCTTGCGATCAACAAGATCGACCGGGTCGAGGCGCCGGTCCTTTTGGGGCTGACGGCAGAGATGAACGCGCGGTTTTCCTTTGCTGACACATTTATGATCTCGGCCGAGAAGGGCCACGGCGTGGCCGATCTCCGTGCCTGGCTTGCCGCGAGCCTCCCCGAAGGCCCCTGGCTTTACCCCGAAGACCAGATCGCCGACCTCCCGCTTCGGATGATTGCCGCCGAGATGACGCGAGAAAAACTCACCCTCCGGCTCCACCAGGAGCTTCCCTACCAACTCACCGTCGAGACCGAGGCCTGGGAAGACCGGAAGGACGGCTCAACCCGGATCGACCAGATCATCTATGTGGCCCGGGACGGGCATAAGGGCATCCTTCTCGGCAAGAAGGGCGAGACGATCAAAGGCATCAGCCAGGCGTCCCGGGCCGAGATCGGTGAGTTTCTGGGCCGTGACGTGCATCTTTTCCTCACCGTGAAGGTCCGTCCGGGCTGGCTTGAAGAAGCGGAACGCTACCAGGAGATGGGCCTCAATTTCAGGGACGGCGAAGGCTGATGGCTCGCCTCGCCGCGCGGGTTTGGATCGACGCCTATCTCCGCCGTCTCGATCTGGCGAATATCCCGGCCCATATCGCGTCCAAGGGCGACGCCACCGCCGGGGCGGTCATGGTCAAGGTGGCGACAATGGACGGGCAGGCGGTCTGCTACCAGAGGAGCTTTGATCTTATGACCGGCGAACGGGCTTGGACGGTGCTTGCAGAAGGTGCTGAGGCCGAGATCGAAGAGGCCCTCGGCCGTCAGCGCCAATTCGACCCCGACCTTTGGATCATCGAAGTCGAAGACCGCCATGGCCGCCACCTTTTGGACGAGGACGGCCTGGCCGGCTAGGGCCCGGTTGGGCGCCCACGACAACGGCTTCGCGGGCGCCCAATTTCGCAAAAAACTATTCGGCCTGGGGAAAGAGTGCGGCCTGAACGGTTTTGCAGGTAAACCCGCCCTCCACACCGTCCGAAATAGCGCTCTCAGGATAGTAGCTGGGAAGGCTCTCATCGGTGCAGCCAGCCCGGAAACTGCTCAACATGTCCTCGGCGATCTCAGGGTCGAGCGGGCCGTGATTGTGCATCGGCAGATGGTATTCGGCCGTCTCTGGGCTGTGGAAGGTCGTGTCGTAGAAGTTGCCGTCGACCTCACCCACTGGGAGGAAACTCGCCAAGGAGATCGTGCCGTCCTCGGCCACCACACCCCCGGCTGCCAATTTGGCCACCGTGTCGTTCGCCATGCCGTCGCCCATGGCCTCCTTAGGCGTGCACGGGTTGGCCGCGCAGTTTTCATGGTTTTGAACGGCCACCCACCAGATTGTGACCACGTCGCCAGGGGTGAGGCCCGACGATTTGATCGCCATTGCCGCCCCAAAAGCCCCTTTCTCGAGCACGGCGGTGGTGCCTTCGATCGGTCCGGGCTCTTTGCCGCTCGGCGGGGTCCAACTCATTGGTTTTGTGATCGTTTCGGCCAGGGCCGGAGCAGCTGCGCCCAAAACCAGAGCCAGTGCCCCCGCAGGCACGGCACGTCTGACTGAAAATTCCCTCATCTTATCCTCCAGGCTCTTTGTCACAGTCTAACACGGGCGGCGACCTTTGCTTCAAAGGGGCCGCCGACTATGCTGATCCTCTAGGGATTGGGGCTCTCATGTCCTGAAAACCGGATGAAATTTTATGAATTCTGACACTGTTCGTATCGGTGACGTGACATTCGCCCAGGAGACCCGGTCCCTGACGTTCAAAGACGGATCGACGGTCCAGCTTCGGCACAAATCGAAGGAAGTCCTCCGCTGCCTTGTCGAACATGCGGGTCGAACGGTGAGTAAATCCGAGATCATGGACCGGGTTTGGCCCGACGTGACCGTGTCCGACGAAAGCCTCGTTCAATGCATTGCCGATATTCGCCGGGTGATCGGGGATAATGCCCGCGACATCGTCGAGACCATTCCCCGCGAAGGCTACCGGTTGAATTTGGAAGCTCAGGCACCGGTGATGGCCAAGCTGCCGATCCTCCCGGCTCTGGCCGCGTCCCTTGCCATTGGCCTTCTCTGGGTCTTTTGGCCCGCCCCGCCTGCCGAGCCCGAAGAGCCCACCCAGCCCATCGCGGCCGATTTGAAACCCAGCCCGCCCGGCACCGATGTCACCGAAGCCTATCTCGAAGTGCTCCAAGGCAGCATTTCCGCCGGGCGCTTCAATCCCGATGAAAGCCTCATCGCCGAGCGCCACTTCCGCCGCGCCATCGCCCTCGATCCCAACTATGCCCGCGCCTATGCCGAGCTTGGCACCCTTTTCGCGGTCCGTTTCGAGAACGATTGGACAGTTCTCAGAGAGGCCGACCGGGACAAGGCGCTCTTTTATGCCGAACGGGCCGTGTCGCTCGACCCCGACCTCGGTGCGGCGCATTATGCCCTCGGGCGGTTGCAAAGCGTGTTGTCCAATTTGGATGCGGCCGAGGCCCATCTCCAACGGGCCATGGCGCTCCAACCTGACAATGAAGACGCGCGCGCCTATTACGGGATCGTGCGGAATTTTCGCGGCGATGCCGAAGGGGCCATCGCCATCCTGAGGCCGGCGCTGGCCTCCCATCCCAAACCGCCAACGTGGTATTATCTCGGGCTCGGCAGTGCGGAGCTCAATGCCGGGAATTACCAGCGCGCCGCCGACGCGTTGAACACCTGCCTCGATCTGGCGGAAAACTCGCCCTATTGCCTTCGATATCTCATCGCCACCTACGCCATGATGGGCCGCCTCGAAGAGGCTGAGGCCACCAAAGGCGCCTACGCCGCCCTCGGATTGGAGCTCTCCCTCGCCGCGATCATGGGGCCGATGGCCGTCCATACGCCGGAAGACCAGGCGTTCTTGGAAAAGGCCTACCGGTCGGCCGGTCTTTCCGAGTGAACGGGGCCGGCTGCGCCTCTGCCCTTCCGGTCGGGCCTGGCGCGCGCTAGCCTCAAACGATGGAATGGCGTGAGCCTGGAACGCTTCTCGCCGCAAGGCGCCACGGCGAAACGGCCGCGATCATTGACGTTTTCACCCGCGCCCATGGCCGCCACGCGGGCGTCGTGCAAGGCGGGACGTCGCGGAAACTCACCCCGATCCTCCAGCCCGGCACCGATCTTGACCTCACGTGGCGCGCGCGCCTGGCCGACCATATCGGCACGTTCAAAGTCGAGCCCCTGAAAAGCCGGGCGGGTCTGATGGCCGACAGGCTGTCGCTGGCCGCCCTCAACGCCGCAGCGGGGCTCTTGATATTCGCACTTCCCGAACGCGAACCCTTCCCCGAACTATTCGACAAAACCCAAGCCCTGCTCGACATGATCGGCGAAGGCCCGGTCTGGCCCCTGGCCTATCTCCGCTGGGAAATGGCCCTTCTCGATGCCCAGGGTTTTGGGCTCGATCTTACGGCCTGCGCCGTCACCGGGGCGACAGAGGGCCTGGCCCATGTCTCACCGAAAACAGGGCGCGCCGTGTCCGAGGCCGGAGCCGGGGCTTGGAAAGAACGCCTCCTCCCCCTGCCGCCCGATCTTTTGGGCCAGGGCCAGGGCAAACCGGAAGACATTTTGGATGGTCTTCGGACCACGGGCCATTTCTTGGCCAATCACCTTGCCCCGTCCTTGGGCGACCGGCCACTCCCCCCGGCGCGCCTGCGCTTCCTCGACGCCCTCGGGCGAGGAGGGCCCTAGCGGCGCCGGAACACCGCCTCGGCCCCCGCACCGTCGGTCAGGATCAAAACGTCGCCCGCCACTTCCACAAGCTCTGCTGCCTCGAGGGCGGCAAAAAAGGCCGCTTCGCCCGCCAAATCCGGACAGGCCCGTTTCGTGGCCGCGATGGGCCCGATCTCGATCCAAGGATAGGGTACGCTTTGGCTTGCGCTGAAAATGTTGCAAGGCCCCGCGCCCTGAACGCGGCCCTTTTCGGGAAAGGCGATATGGGCCTCATATCCCACGGCCTCACCGCCTAAGGTCTCGAGCCCATAGACCGCATCGGGCTCGGCATAGCCCGATACCGTCTCATCGGGCGCACACAGGCCGAGAATAAGGGGCAGGATCAAAAGCCGCATATCCCCCGCATTGCCCCGGGGCCAGGCCTTGGGTCAAGGGCGGCTCTTTTGGGTGTCGATCCAGCGCGCCGCGGCACTAATCGCCTCGGAGACATTCCGAAATTCGAGCCCGAGCACGGTTTTCGCCTTGTCCGCTGAAATCATCCGCTCGCGGCCAAGATCAGGGAGGATCGTCCGGATGCTGGCATCGAAAAGCGATAGGAACCGAATGAGAAAATTGGGCGCCTCCCGGAGAGCCACCTTCCGGTGCGGCACGGCCTCCTTGACCGCCCGGGCCATGTCGGAAAACCACATAAACCGTTCGGCCAAGGCGAACCGCTCGCCGGCACTTTCGGGTCGCTCGAAGGCCCGAATATGAGCCTCGGCCACGTCTCGCACGTCGACGGCGGGAAACCCCACCCGGGGGAGCATCGGGTCTTTGCCGTTATAAAGCCGCTCGATCACCTCGATGGACGTGCCATAGCTTTGGCCCAAGGGCGGCCCGACAACAAAGGACGGGTTGATCACCGTCATCTGGATCTCGGGATGGTCCTTAACGAAATCCCAAGCCGCGCGTTCGGCCAAGGTCTTTGACTTGGCATAAGCCGTCACGCCTTGCCTTGTCACATCCGACCAATCGGCCTCGGTGTAAACCGAGCCCTCCTGGGGCATCTCCTTTGTGGTGATCGACACGGTCGATGACGTGAAGATCACCCGCGCCACGCCGGCCTTTACGGCCGCCCTCAGGGCCCGGCGCGCGCCTTCGACGGCAGGCCCGATAAGCTCGTTTTCATCTTTGGGCTGTTCCAGGGGAAAGGGCGAGGCGGTGTGAAACAAGGCGTCGACGCCCGCCATAGCCGCCTCCCACCCGTCGTCTTTCGACAGATCTAAAGCCAGGGTCCGGTAGCGCCCCTGCCAGTCTTCGCCTTCGAGAAGCGGCGTGATCGCTTCCCGAATTTCCCCATCCCGCGCCTCGCTCCTGGCCGAGCCCACCACGTTATGCCCCCGGGCCAAAAGCCCGGCGACAATGTATTTTGCGATATAACCGGTGGCACCGGTGACGAGGATCGTTTGGGAAGAAGGCTCGGCCATGGGGGCGCTCCGATGTTAGATATCCTAACTAAGTTAGGGTCTCTAACATGCCCCGTCAAACCACCTTAGCCGCCCGCCGGTGGAACCGTTTGGAATTGCGTATTTTTGAAGAGATGAAGGGACCCATTGCGGCTCCTTCATCCTGGTCAAAATACTCCGGGGGAGGCGCTGAGCGCCC
>JBCCTQ010000045.1:0-14363 GCA_039198225.1 Pseudomonadota bacterium | reverse complement strand
TTGCGCGCAGCCAGCGCTGAGCAATGCCTGTTCTCCCGAGCCGCCTGTCATAGCCCCGGTGCGCAGATCAAGGCCGAAGGGCCATGTGCCGAAGACCGCAGGATGGCGCGGTCGGCTCATCCATCAATAGGAGCTTCGGCTCCGCGATGAGGCAGCGGAGAATATCGACGAGCTTCTTCTCGCCGCCCGAGCGGGCGTAGCCATTCCGGTCGGTGAACGGGAAGGCTTCGATATAATGCGAAACCCGTTCTTCGACATCTTCGGGGTCGCGCTCGCCGGCGAAGATGCTCATCAAACCTTCGGATTTGGGCGGTGTGACCGCGAGCCGGAGCGAGTCCCGGATCGTGAGGCTGTCAAAGCCCTGGATCCGCTGGTTGGTCTTGATCAGACCGATCCGGGCCACTTCGTGGGACCGAAGCGGATTGAGCTTTTCCACCCCATCGCCGGTATCGAGGGCGATTTCGCCACTCGTCGGCGCGATCCGCCGGGTCAGAAGCCCCATGAGCGTGCTCTTTCCAGCCCCGTTGGGTCCGATCAGCCCTTCAAGCCCTTTAGCCCCGAAAGTCACCTTCTCGATATTGACCACTTCGTGGGCGTGATAGGCTTTGGTGAGGTTTTTTGCTTCAAGCCGCATCGCTCAACCCTCCTTGACCGCAGTGTCGGACATGCGGGGGGCGGCGGGGGTCTTTCGGGTCTTCGGTGCCTCCTCGCCCAAAAGTCCGGTTGGCCGGAACATGATGATCATCACCAGTAGGACGCCGTAGCAGAAGAGCTTGAAATTCGGCAAAAGGATCGCCTGCTCGGCCGGCACGGGCGCATATGTTTCAATGAGGATGTCAAAGAGCCCGAAGGTCGCGAAGACACCGATCATAGCCCCGAGATTGTGACCCTTGCCGCCGAGCACCAGGGCGATCCAAACCGCGAAAGTGAGAGACGGGGCCAGGTGATAGGGGACCAGAAACTGGTGGAGCGGCGCCGAGAGGCCGCCGAGCACGCCCATCAGCGCGCAGGTGATCACAAACATCGTCCGCTTCGTGGCGATGGTGTTTTTCCCAAGGCTCGCAGCCAATTCCTCGTTGTCGCGGATCGCAATCAATTGCCGCCCAAGCCGGCTGTCGCGCAGTTTGGCCGAGAGCCACATGAGCGCTGCGACGACGGCTGCGAGGAAGAAAAAGTAGACCACATTCCGCGCATCGAGATCCTGGAATGGAAAGCCGATCGTGCCGAGGCCTTTGACGCCTCCGGTGAGGTTCTTCTCGGAAACGACAAGTGTGGCCACGACGGCGGCCAGTGCCAGGGTTGCAGCAAGGATCGCCTGCCCGCTTCGCTGGAGAATGAGCCGGGCCAGCACATAGGCCACCGCCGCCGTCACCAAGGACGCGGCGATGATCGCAGGAATGAGCGGGAAGTCGGCGTTCACATAAAGAACACCGGTCCCGTAGAGCCCTAGACCCCAGAAGCCCACCACGCCGAAATTCGGAATGCCGATGAGGCCGAATTGAACATGGAGGAGCTGCGCGAGCCCGATATAGATGAGCATCAGCGAAAAGGAGAAGATTAGATAATCCATTAGGCCGTCCTCGCGCCGCGGTAGGTAAGCACACCGATGAAGGCCAAAAGGAGGACCACTTCGGAGTAGAGAGGTTTAGTGACCAGAGTGATGAAGGCTGTCAGGATCCCGGCGACCACCGCCGCAACCACCGCGCCCCGGACGCTCCCAATCCCGGCGACAATCGTCACAAGCATTGTGATGAGGATAACGTTCCAGCCCATATAGGGCGTCACCTGGGCGAATACGCCGGAGAAAACCCCAGACAGCCCGCCCGCGCATCCTGCGATAAACCAGATCGCCACGGAGGTTCTGTGGGGGTTTATTCCCGAGGCCATGGCCAGGTCGTGGTTATTGGCCAGCCCCCGCATCTGCTCGCCGAGGCCGGTATTGTAGATCATCCAGTAAAGGATCCCGGCCATCACGAAGACCAACGCGAGTGCGGTCAATTGGAGGTTGGTCGCGCCAATCCCCATGAATTGCATGTAGTTGATGCTCGGTTCCCGAAGAAAAAGGTTCTCGGGTCCAACCGCGAGTATCAGCCCATAACGCAGCATGAACGACACGCCGACCGAAAGGATGATCATCTCGGTCGGCCCCACGCCTCGGTTCAAGGCGGGTCGGAAAATCGCGAGATAAACCGCAACGCTTAAGAGCCCCGACAAGAGCATCGACGGCAAGATCGCCATGTAGAAGTGGAGCCCTAGCACCACGTTGAACAGGATCGCAAAATAGGCCCCGAACGTGACGGTCTCCGCATAGGCGATGTTCATAAACCCGTTGAGGTAGAAAATGAGCGTGAAGCCCATGGCCGCGAGGATCAGCGGCGAGGCTTCGAGGAGCCCGATAAAGATAGAGTCTATCAAGAGCATCTTCTGGCTGTTCCTTCCTCCGGTGGCTGGCACGGCGATGCCTCGCCGCGCCCGTTGCTAAGCTCTTCGTCTATTCGGCGAATTTCATATCGGCGGGGTCAAAGGTGGTGACCTGGACGTACATCAGCCCGTCGCGGGTGACGTAGGCATCGGCGCCTTTGTAAGGCTCCGCCAACCAGTCGGCTTCCACGCGCCATGACACGTTCACCGTGTCGCCGATGGTTTTGACCTTTTCGGCGATGAAGGTCGCTCCCAGAAAACCGCCGTCTGCGCGGGGTGTGCAAAATCCAGCAAAAACGTCCCCGATGGCCGCGCGGCCTTCAACCCAAACGCCATTCGGCAAAATGAAGAGTACTTCTTCGGGATATTGGGCCATCAGCCGGTCCCAATCGCAGGCATTGAGCGCCTCGATATGTTCGAACGTCACCAGTTCGGCATTGGGCTGCAAAACAAGCGGCGGCAACGTGCGGGCATGGGCGTCCGCTAGTGCCGGAAGCGGGGCCAGCGTACAGGCCGCGATCGCTAGGGTTTTCAAGATCTTCATCAGTCGGTCTCCTCCGTGTTGCGCCCCAACTTGAGCGCCTATTTTTGGCTGGTTTCGGCAGTTTTGTCAGAGCTCCTCTGGCTCCGATACCGGCCAACTTGGTTGAGTATGCTCTCCTCAATTCATGCTGTAACTGGTCGTGACTGCAGGAGAAAAATGTCCGACCCGTAGATCGCCCATTCGATAT
Organism: Pseudomonadota bacterium; assembly: GCA_039198225.1. GTDB lineage: Bacteria > Pseudomonadota > Alphaproteobacteria > Rhodobacterales > Rhodobacteraceae > JASJAR01. Next base: position 11,211 of record JBCCTQ010000045.1, on the reverse strand, counting down.
CCTGCGGCTTGCCGTAGTGCTTTTCGAGATTTACGGCGAGGGCAGCGAGCCGCACCAACTCATCCGCTTCAAGGACACCGCCATGGGGGGTGTCCGACTTCTTTTCGCGGCCCTTCCGGTCGACCACATAATGATCGGGCGTGACTTCACCCGAGACCACTTGTTCGCCGAGGCCATGGACCGCCTCGATGAGCATCCGGTCTTTTCGGCGCGTCACTGGATGGATCGAGAATGCCACCCCGGCCTTTTCCGCATCGACCATTTTCTGGACCACGACGGCCATGCGGAGATCATCGAGCGAGCCTTTCTGGCCCCGGTAAAAGAGCGCACGCTCGGAAAAGAACGACGCCCAGCAATCGATGACCGCCTGGCGCACCGCCTCTTCGCCGACCACGTTGAGATAGGTCTCCTGCTGGCCAGCATAGCTCGCCGCTTCAGAATCTTCGGCACTGGCCGAGGAGCGTACCGCCACCTTGCCGCCACCCAATTCGCCGTAAGCTTCGAGCACTTCCGGAGGGACTTCGGCAGTCTCTTCGACCAGCTTGACCGCCGCTACATGGTCCTGCGCCCCGGCATATTTCCGAAGAAGCTCCACATCGACGCAGGTTTCGAGGACGTCCGCCGGAACGGTGAATCCGCCCGGTACCGGGAGATCCTGTTGGGTCATCGAAGCAAGGCTCGCGCCCTTCCCGCCCGCATCTGCAACTTCGCAGCAACGCGGGTCTTCAAACCAAAGAACGTGCTTACCCATCGAGTATCCCCACAGCTCGGACCGGCGCACCGGTGGTGCCCACCCAATTGATCGGAAAGACCGAGAGCTTGAATCCATGCGGCGGCAGCGCGCCCAGATTGGTCAGGTTCTCGATATGCCAGTAGGCGTCGGTCATCATGACCTTGTGCGCCAGCCAGAATTTCTTGGTCTCAAACATCGCCCAAACCGGCGGATCGTATGTCGGCGCGTCGGTGCCGGTCACCCGGCAATCTTGGTCGATCAGCCATTTCGTGGCTTCCGCCGACATGCCTACATGGTCGGTCAGGTACCTGTCTTCGTCGTTATACTCCGAAGCGCCCGTGCGGATTAGGACGATATCGCGCGGCTTCAGCGTGTAGTCGATCTTGGCCAAAGCGGCTTCCATATCCGCAACGGTGATCGCGGCGCCGAAGTCGAGATGTCGAAAATCGAGAACCACTCCGTCGCCGAAGCAATAGTCCAACGGAATGCCTTCGGGTCCGGGTGTGTCCTCGGTGCCCATATGTTTAAGCGCATCCATATGGGTGCCCGCATGGTCACTGACAGTCACCGAGTAATGGGCTGTCAAATGGTCTTCGCCGAATTCATCGGCGCCGATCGCCTTGGCAAAGCCTTCCCAGCTGTCGACAACCTCCATTTTGGGCTGCGCAAGCCGCGGAAATACCTTCATGTCCTTGTGGACCGGCATTGATAGATCGACGAAGCGATGTCCCATCAGTCAGATCCTTTTGGCTCGCGGGCTAATCGGCCGCCCCCCGACGGGGAGGCGTCGGGAGGCGGGGGAGGCGAAACGGGCTAGGTGAGAATTTCCACGACGCCCGTCGTGCCATTCACGCGGAGCGTGTCACCGGTGTTGATGTCTTTTGTTGCTACCGATGTGCCAACCACTGCCGGAAGCCCGAATTCCCGGGAGACGACCGCCGAGTGGGAGGTTGTCCCACCCGCATCTGTGACGAGGCCAGAGATCTGGGTGAACAAGACCACCCAAGCTGGATTGGTCATGCGGCAAACCAGGATCTCGCCCTCTTCGACCGTGTGGAATTGATCGAGCGACGTGATGACCCGCGCTTTGGCTTCAATGACGCCCGGCGAAGCGGCCAATCCAGTGATTTCACCCGCCTTGGTGGGCGGTTCGCGGTAGAACCGTTCGGGAAAGCCCCAAAGTCCGGCGTAAGGAAAGGCCAGCGCTTCTTCGGTGGCCGTGCCGATCCAGTCCGGCGGGCGCTTAGACGTGGCTTCCTCATGATCGTCGCGCCGGTCCGAAACGATCTCGCGCGCATCATAGGCACTTGCATCGCCGACAAGGGCGCGAAGCTCATTGTAGTGGAGGAACATGATGTCCTCCTGATCGTCGATGATGTCGGCCTCGACGAACTTCTTGCCGACTGCAATGAGTACAGTCCGAAGCCGGGCATTGGTGCCTTGGTCAATGTAGAAATGGTGATCCGGCGTCAGCGGGTTCATTTTGAGCGATTGATCGAGGGCAGCTTGGAGTTTCTCCCGCGCCTCCCCTTCGACACCGTCCATGCATTCTTTGATCGCGTCATTGAGATCATCTTCGACACCCTTGAGCGTCGCCGGGAAATCGTAATCGGAGACGAGATAGCCCCGAACCGCCTCAACGGCCGGCCCAGGATTTTCCGTCCAAAGCGGGAACATCGTCTCGTGGGACCAGAGCGCCTTGTGGCCGTATTCGGCCAGATAGGGCTCGAGTTGATCTTTGATGAGAGCTTTGCCTTCGGCGGAGCCTTCAAGGGCGGTCATCACTTCCGACGCGGTCGGCGCTTCAAAGGCGGCTTTGAGCGTATCGCTGCCTTTGATCGTTTCTTTCATTTTCCAAAGGCCTTCGACGGAATCCCAATTCCGGTCTTTAACCGAGCTTTGGAGACGTCCTTTCAATTCGGGCTTGGCGTCGGGTTTGAATTCATCGATCGCCCCATTGAGTGCTGTGGTCGCCGAGAATTGCGCGAAATTCAGCATCCAGTGGATTTTCCAATGCCGATCATGGATGTCGATCATGTCTTCGAGAAGAACCGCAAGAGCCGTGAGGCTCGCACCGTCTTTGTCGAAATCGTCGATATACTCGAAATTCCGCTTCATCTCAGGAAGAATGCGGTCATTCCACCAATCGAGAAAATTCTCCGCGTAATGCGGAAGCACATTCCCGAGATAGGCACCGATCTTGCCCGCATATTCGCCGTCATGGGGCACGCGCGGCACATATCGGTTCTGGTATTCGCTCGCTTCGACATGAATGCCCGGCGTCGCCGGAAGAGCCGCCGTGTAGAGGTAACCGTTCACGTTTTTGGCAACCCAATCGCTCGCGAAAGGCGTGCCGAACCGGCGGAACATGTGATCGCAGGTGAGCCACCAGCCCCCGATGTCGAAAAACATCGGCGATAGCGGGTTCGGACAATGCAGATCGTCAAGGATCCAAAAGAGCTCTTTCTCGCCGGTGTCCCATTCAACTGGAAACTCGTCGGTGCCCAGGTTCTGTCCAAGAATATTTGCTTCGTCCAAGCTCATGTCTTCCTCCCGAATTAGCCATGTCTTGACTGGATTTCATGAGGAGTACTTCCTCGGCCAGATTCCGTCAAGCGATTATCGATAATTTATTATCCATATTCCATGGTCACGCTGGCGGAACACCGACGACAACGGTCTTGGCGGCGAAAATATAAGAAAATTCAGAACTTTAGCGTGCTCTTACACCGGAGCTCAGCCTTGGCTCAAAGCGTCCCGGTGTGATCTCGGAAACGGAACGTGGTGGCGCCAGGGCGAAGCTCAAAGACGATTTCTTCCACCCATCCGGGCTCCCCGGGATCGGAAATGCCGAGACCCTTAGTCAGAATGGCTCGCATCACCGGCGAATGGGTCACGCAGGCCACGACGAGCCCCCCTTCGATTTGGGGCGCGCGGAAACTCTCGGCAAAGTGCAGGACGCGCCGGGCCACCGCGGCTGCATCTTCGCCCGGCGGCGCCTCGTGGTGCAACCAGTACTCAATTCGATCGGGCGCGGTCAGAAACTCATGGTAGAATGCCTGGGCATGCACGGTCTCGGGCGTCATCTCGAGAAAATCGCTTTGGGACGCAAAGAACTCCGCCGTCGAGCCCATTTCAACACGGGATCCGGCCAGATAGATATCTGGGTTTCTCAATCCCCAGGCGGGGGTCACTTCGGGGGATCCGGGATCGATTGCGGCACGCAAGGCTTCCGCGGTTTGGCGGGACCGATGGGTCCGCGTTGCGAGAAAGAGAAACCGGTCGCCCTCTTCACCAAGAGCTTTCAGACGTGGAATGGCCGCCTCGATATCCGCGTTTGAATCCGGCGTGAGCGGCATGTCGCCTTCGTGCGACGGCACTTTCGCGTGGCGGAAAAAAGCAAGGGTAACTTTGCCCATTTGAAGTGCTCTATTGATTGGAATTCATGGGACGCGCTTGAATGGCGAGTATTAGCCGGCTTCCGCTTTCAGCGGCGGCAGGGCCATGTCCAATTCAAAGGGCTTCAAATCGGTGGTGCTTTCGTCCCCATCTTCGAAAATGCCGTGCATGACATCGCCAAATTCTTCCACGTGCTCGCGCATCACCCTACCGCAGCGGATCGGATCTCCCTCCTGGAGAGCCTCGATTATCGGCATATGCCGTCCGGCCAAATTAATATGCGGCTTTCGCGAAATGAGATTGTTGAGCGTCACAAATGTCCGCGCTTCAATCATGAGAGAGTTCCACGTTTCAATCAGGATCTGATTGCCCGACGCTTCGAGAATGGCCCGGTGGAACCGCACATCCCAATGGGCAAGCGTGCGGACGTCTTGCGCTTCGAAAGCCGCCGTCATCCGCTCGGTGGATTTTTGAAGGTCGTCCAGAATATCGCCCGCATGGGCAACGGCAAGTTGGCCTGCGAGTTCTTCGAGGCAAGCCCGGACTGGATAGATCTCTAAGACCTCCCGCTGATCGATCTGGCGGACCCGCGCGCCCTTATGGGGCTCCACCTCGACAAAACGCATGGCCACCATGTCGCGGAGTGCTTCGCGCACCGGCGATTGGCTAATGCCCATTCGCTTTGCAATTTGCGATTCAACGAGGCGGTCGCCCGGCTTATACCGACCCGCCATGATGTCATCGAGCAGTTCCTCTTTCACCTGCTCGCTGAGAACGACACGTTGGATCATCGCGGTTGCTCCGTTACACTTGGCGCCGCACCCGGTCTGGCGCGCGCATTTTCCGGTGGCGAACCCATAAATTGTACTTCAAGGGCTGCCTCTCGCTCGGTCGTAGCTACAGTGCCAAAGACCCATCGTCAACGATTATCGATAACCGCTTAACGTTGGGCCGGACCGAAGCACCCAACGCCAGGACATTAAGTTTCCCGCCGCCGAAACTCAGATCGAGCTCGTTCGAGGTCGCCTAGTTCATCCACGTCTATAAGCTCTTCCTCGGGGACCTCAATGCAGGTTTCAGTCGCAATCTGGGCAATTAAACTCCGCGCCCCCCGATCCCCATCGGTCTTTAGGAGCTCTGGAAAGATCCCTTTGTGAAAATACGCCGGTGGCATTCTTCGTCGGCCGTCTGTGACCGCCGAAATTCCATGCATCCGCCCCCGTTCCAGGACCCTCCTGAGGGTCTCAACCGTGATCAAAGGCATATCGGCGAGCGCTATGAGCGCCCCTTCAGCATCGAGATCTCCGGCGCGAGAAATGGCAGCCCGAAGGCTGTCGGATTGCATCAGAGAAGGCCTGTCGAACTGAATAATCTCATATTCTTTCAGAATATTGGCGACCGAACTTTGTGTTGTCACAGCGACCAGACGGTCGCATCCGGCGTCCGCGAGGGCGGTCGCCGCGTGCCAGATCAGCGGCCGATCCCGGAGGTCCGCCAGCAATTTGTCCTCTGATCCAAACCTCACTGATCGACCGGCGGCCAAAAGGATCCCGACAACGCTCATTCCGCCTTTGCCATGGCAGCTACCAGAACCTCAGCCAAAACCGATACGGCGAGCGTTCTTGCGTCGCGCGCGGACGGGATGAGCCCGATCGGTCCTTTGAGGCGCGCCTGCGCTGCTTTCCCAATACCCAGCGCGTCGAGCTCGCTCAGCCGGGTTTCTGACGCCCGCCGACTGCCTTGGGCGCCGACATAAAAGGCCGGCATGCCCAGCGCGTCTTCGAGGATCGGTGGTTCCCAATCGTGGTCGTGGAAGAAGAGCAATATGGCCGTTCGGTCATCGACCGCGAGATCGTCCGGGAAAACGGGCGCGGTCATATACCGCGTCTCACACCCGGCGGCCCGCCCGTGGTCGAGCGTTTCTTCGTCTGGCGCCAAAAGGAGGTTTGGATATCCAATGGATTGGACAAGTGACGAAAAGGCACTGGCTTCCGGGCCTTTTCCAAAGACGAGAAATCGCAGTTCAGGTTCAATGCGGACCAGAAGGCGCGCCCCGACACGACCGGTCTCGCCGGAAAACTCTACGGACATCGCTCCGGTTTTGACATTTACGGCGAGCGTAGAGGTGTGCCGCGCCCCGTGCCGTTCGACAATCCCGGAGAGGACGCCCGGGTCGGGAGAAGGCACCAAGAGCACTTCGAGCGCGCCGCCACAGGGCAGTTGGATGTCGAGATAGGGCGAGCCCAGACCGTATCGCACCATAGCGGGGCGCCCCGTCCGAACCACGTCGGCCGCGTGGAGCGCCAAATCGGCTTCAATACAGCCCGAAGACAAGGCTCCCACCCTGTCGCCATCCGCGAGCAGCGCCATCATTGCCCCGATCGGTCGATAAGACGGGCCTTCGGTATGTGCGATCACAGCCAGCACAGCCTCATCCGGCGCGCGCAAGCAAGCGTCGAGCACGGCTTTGACCGAATGGGCGTGGGCGGGTTGTGGGCTCATTTGATTTCCGCTGCGTTCCGGACGTCACCGCCTTAGATCACGGTGCAGAGCGTGATTCCACTTTCCACGTGCCCGAGCGCCTATCGAAAGTAAGGCCGAGACCCTCGCATTGGCATACTCCATAAAGGCAAAGGGCGGCCGGTTAGTTCAGAGGCGACGAAGATCTCAGCTAAGTCCTCCCTTGTCACCACGCGCTCAACTCGAACCTTTTCGGGATGACTTCCAAAGGTCGACTAGCCGAGGGGCCGAGTGACCAGAAGTGCAGCCTCAATCCGGCGCTCGTGAGGCGAGCGTCTCATCGCTCCCTTCAACACATCGAACCACCGATAGCGCCCTTAGAAGGCCGGCTGTGTGGCGCGTCGCCGCTGGATTAGCACGATGCCCAAAAGAAGGATCAACGCCGGGATGAAGAACAATTCCTTCGGCAGGCGGTCATTCTCGATCTGAACTTCAGCGAGCTTCACCGGTGTGTCGCCGTAGAAATCATATTCGTTGCCGAGGCTTTCGAAAAACGGAGTTCCGGGGAAGGGCTCGTCCATCGCCAGGATATCGCCATCGGCAAAGACCGTGAGCCCTTGGGCGTCCAGCGCGCCTTCCGCATCGCCATTTACGGCCGGCAATGTGATGGTCGTCGGGCGGAGATTGCCTGTGTCAAAATCAGGACCCTCGACGACGACCCGGAGCACCTTGTCGGTCTCCGCTGCGGCCATCAACTCAAGGGCGGCTGGCCCCGTGGCGGAGGCATATTTCTCACTCACCTGGTCGAGGAAGAAATCCGGTCGGAAGAGCATGAACGCTATGAAAAGGAGAGCTACCGTCTCCCAAGTTCGGCTCTTGGCAATGAAGTAACCCTGGGTCGCGGCCGCGAATAGAAGCATCGCGATGAGCGATATGAAAAACACTAAGACCGCCTTGGCGAGGCCCACATCGATCAACAAAAGATCGGTGTTGAAGATGAAAAGGAACGGCAGGAGTGCCGTCCGAATGTCATAGGCAAACCCCTGGACGCCGGTTTTGATCGGATCGCCCCGACTAATGGCGGCGGCGGCGTATGCCGCGAGGCCCACTGGCGGCGTGTCGTCGGCTAAGATCCCGAAATAAAACACGAAAAGGTGCACTGCGATCAACGGGAAGATGTAGCCCGCCGAAGCGCCAACCGAGAGGATTACCGGCGCCATCAAGGACGAGACGACGATATAGTTGGCCGTCGTCGGGAGCCCCATCCCAAGGATCAGTGACATCACCGCGACGAGGATCAGGAGGATCCAGATATTGCCCCCCGCGATCACCTCGACGACCTGGCCGATTACCTGGTGGGCGCCGGTCAGGCTGATTGTGCCAACGATGATGCCCGCCGCTCCGGTCGCGACGCCAATGCCGATCATATTGCGCGCACCGAGGATCAGCCCGTCGACAAAATCCTTCCAGCCGTCTCCAAAGGCCCCGACAGCCCCCTCGCCCCGGAAGAACGCTTTCAGCGGCCGGTGGGTGAGTGCGACGATGATCATAAAGATCGTTGCCCAATAGGCCGAAAGCGAGGGCGAGAGCCGGTCGAGACTGTCGGTCCGGACCATAAGGTTCCAGACCAGAATGAAAATCGGCAGCGCGAAATAGGCCCCGCCAAGGAGCGTCGGCGTGAGACGCGGCGCCTCGAGGTCACCGCTTGCGGCGTCATCCATCGACACATCCGGATAACGCGACGCGAGATAGACAAGCACGAGATAGAGAAGCCCCACGACGACGAGACCGCCATAGACGCTTTCGTCCATGAACCCGTCGAGAACACTCCGCAGCCCGATCATCGCGTAGGTGCAGATGCCGAGGAAAATGAAACCCGAGAGGAAGAGGAGAAGGATCAGCACCGGGCCAATATGCCGGCCCGCCTTTTTGAGCCCCTGCATCCGCATCTTCAGAGCTTCGAGATGGACGATGTAAAGGAGGGCGATGTAGCTGATGACCGCCGGAAGAAAGGCGTGTTTGACCACGTCGATATAGGGAATATTGACGTATTCGACCATCAGGAAGGCCGCTGCGCCCATCACCGGAGGGGTCAATTGGCCGTTGGTGGACGAGGCGACTTCAACCGCGCCCGCCTTCTCGGCCGGAAAGCCGATGCGTTTCATCAAGGGGATCGTGAAGGTCCCGGTCGTGACCGTATTGGAAATGGAACTCCCCGAGATCATGCCGGTCAGCATGGACGAGAGCACCGAAGCCTTGGCAGGCCCGCCCCGCAAGGCCCCGAGTAGGGCCACGGCGACTTTGATGAACCAAGACCCTCCGCCTGCTCGGTCAAGCAAGGCTCCGAATAAGACAAACAGGAATATCATCGAGGTGGACACACCCAAGGCCACACCGAAGACGCCCTCGGTCTGCATCCAATAATGCCCAAGTGCTTTTGTGAGCGACGCGCCACCGTAGTTGGTGATGTTGCGCGCCCATTCGGAATAGCCGCCGAAAAAGGCAAAGGCCACGAAACAGCCCGCAATGATCACCAAAGGCAATCCAAGCGAGCGGTAAACAGCCGTAAAGAGGACCCCCATGCCGATGCAAGACACAACGATGTCGGAGGTGCTCCAAAGCCCCGGTCGGTCAGCGATCTGGAAGCGGAAGACCACGAGATAAAGGCAGGAGGCGACCCCGAGGATCACGAGCGCCCAGTCATAGGCGGGGATCCGGTCGCGCGGGGAGGAGCCGAAAAGCGGGAATGCCAGCGTCGCCAGCATGATCGCGAAGGCCAAATGAACAAACCGCGCTTGGGCGACGATATTGGCAAAGATGCTCATCCCCGTCGCCTGGGCGACGATGCCCGGAAGGGTCGAGGCGATGTAGAGTTGGAAGAGCGACCAGACGATACAGGTGCCAATGATCAGCTTGGCCTGCCAGGACTGGCTGGGGTTCCGCGCGCCGGTATCGGCTTCAGCAACGAGATCGTCGGCGGATTGGATGGGCTGGGTTTGTTCTGCCATGAGGTCCCCCGCTGGTAACTGGCATTGCGTACTGACACCGATCCGGTGCCATTGCCCCCTGGGCGCTAATGCGACGTGTGGCGCGGGCCGCATGGCGCGGCCCGTCCATGGGCTTAGGGAAAGGCTGCCGCCTTATTCAATGAGACCGAGCTCTTTATAGGCCCGGGCAGCACCGTCATGGAGCGGCGCGCTCAGGCCGTCAGCCACCATCTGGGCCGGATCGAGATTGGCGAAGGCCGGGTGAAGCCCTTTGAAGTCGTCGATGTTCTCCATCACGGATTTGGCGACGATATAGACGGTCTCTTCCGGAACGCTGGCCGAGGTCACGAAGGTGGCGCCGACGCCGAACGTGGTCGTGTCACCGTCGGTGCCCTTGTACATCCCGCCGGGAATGGTCGCGACGCGGTAGAAGGGGTTATCGGCGACGAGTTTGTCGATGGGCTCGCCGGTGACCGAAACCAACTGGGCGTCGCAGGTCGTCGTGGCCTCTTTAATGGCCGCCGCCGGATGACCGATCGTGTAGATCATCGCGTCGATATTGCCGTCGCAGAGCTGCTTGGCCATTTCCGAGCCTTTGTACTCCGTGGCCAGAGCGAGGTCGTCCATGCCGATGCCGAACGCAGCCATCACGACTTCCATCGTCGCACGCTGGCCCGAGCCCGGATTGCCCACGTTTACACGCTTGCCCGCGAGATCTTCAAAGCTCGCGATGCCGCTGTCGCCCCGCACGATCAGCGTGAAGGGTTCGGGATGCACCGACATGACCGCACGCAAGTCCGGGAAGGCCGCATCGCCCTCGAACTTCGAGGTGCCGTTGAATGCGTGGAACTGCCAATCCGATTGGGCCACGCCGAATTCAAGCTCCCCGGCTTTGATCGTGTTGATGTTGTATACCGAGCCGCCGGTAGACTCGACGGCGCAGCGGATCCCGTGGTCTTTCCGCGATTTATTGACCAAGCGGCAAATCGCGCCGCCCGTTGGGTAGTACACGCCCGTGACGCCGCCTGTGCCGATTGAGATGAATTCCTGGGCCACCGTCATCGAGGCTGCCGTTACGGCACCGAGCAGGACGGCGCTGCCGATTCTGAGTTGCTTTATCATACCTTAGTCTCCCTGGTTGATCTTATGGCCCGGGCCAATCCTCCCCGAACCTTAGGTTATTTTATTTGGCCGTTCGGAGCTCGGAGTTGCATTTGCATTTGAGACCCGAACCGACGCCGCACTCTTCGTTTAGATCTCGATTAGTCTTGCGGCAGAACGCGAGAAGAACAATGGGTTTTCGGAGCCCGCCTTATGCTACAGCCCATAGCGCAGCCCCTTGGCGCAGAAGGCCCTCGGCGGTCCGTTCGAGGAAAACATCGCGGTGATCGATGTCTTTCCAGGGCCCGAGCCGCAAGTTTCGGCGCGTCCTTTGTTGCACCGCGCGGCAGGATAGACCTAACGGATATGTGCCCCGCAAAAACTGCGTCGGAACGCGTCAATGGGCCCCACCACCCTATGAAACAGCCATGGGCGCGTTTCTGGCGTTGCCAATCTCAAAGATCTGTGTTGCGGATTTCCCGGTCAAATTAGCGTCGTCCCCATGCCTGATTGCCGGAAACCCGCCCTAAT
>JBCCTQ010000044.1:0-14901 GCA_039198225.1 Pseudomonadota bacterium | reverse complement strand
GGGGGCGTGGTTTAGATTGTTTATCCGTGGTGCGCGGGGCATTACCCGGCCGGGCGCACACCGCGAGGGGTAAAACGGTAACCGGGCCAAAGCGGCCCCTGGTACGAGTGAGTGCATAAGATGAGCGACAACATCTTCGCAGACGTTTACGAAGAGCCCTTCACGACCCTTGAAGAGTGGTTTCCGCTCCTGGCGGATAATTTGAATTCACCGCCAGGGACGGACATCCCGTCCTTGGCGGCCTATCGCCGGATCCGTGTGGCGACCATGTTCTTCATCATCAAGAAGACAACGAAGCCCGTTGGGTGTTCGGCACCGGATATACCGATCGGGTTAGATCACCATTTCGAGGCGGAACCGGCGGTGACCCTGATCGGGCGGATGCGAGATTGGTTTCTGAGCGATCCCGCCTGAGCAGGGTCGTATTGGAATGTGCAGCGGGGCCGCCTTGGGGCGGCCCCTCGTCATTTGAGACAGGCTATTGAAGATCGCCCATCCGAGCTTTGTCGATATCGGCACTCACCGCGTCGACGGTTTCGGTGAGCGCGTTGAACACGTCCTCGCCCCCATCGACATTGGTTTTGAACCAATCAAAGACCGGAGAGGCGGCCGCTTTGAACGCTTCTTTTTCCTCCGGCGTGGGCACGTAAAGATCGCCGCCCCCGGCAACGAATTGCTGGTAGGCCTCGATCGACTTCCTCTTCGGTGACGCGAAGGTGGCCTGTTGGAGCGCATAGAACCCATCATTCACCACGCGCTGAAGCTCGGGCGACATGCCTGAGAATTGCGCGTTATTCATGAACCAGAGGGCGCCCATATAGGCGTGGCCGTCGAGGGTCACGAATTGAAGCCCGGCATCGGGGAATTTCATACCCATAATGTCGGTGATCCCATTTTTCGAACCTTCGACAACGCCGGTCTGGAGCGAGGTGAAAAGCTCGGGCCACGGGATCGGCGTGGGGGCTGCGTCAAGCGCGCGGACAAGCTCCTGGGGCAGGTCAGCCACCACGGTCCGGATCTTGAGCCCGGCCAGATCATCCGGCCCTTGGACCCGCTTTTGGGTGTTGGCGAAGTTGCGCCAGCCGCCGGTATTGCCGATGGTCATCAGCCGGATAGAATTGTCCGAGCTTTCGAGCACTTTTTCCTGGAGCGTGTCGACAAACGGCGTGCCGTTCTGAAGCGCGGCTTCGGCCACCCGGTCATCGGGCATGAGATAGGGAAGGTCGAGCACCTGGACGTAAGGGAAGATGCCCGCGGCCCCGCCTGAGGTCGAGATGTAGATATCGATGGTTCCGTCGGCGATGCCGGCGAGGCATTCGGCCCCGTTCGAGCAAAGCTGGGTCCCCATGAAGATTTCCACGCCGATCTGGCCGTTCGACGCGAGTTCCACGTGGTTCTTGAAGACCTGGAGCCCGTCGAAGTCTTCGTCGTTCTCGTTGGAATTCGCAGTGGCCCGGAGTGTGATCTCCTGGGCCGCGGCCGCGAGCGGAGCCCCGGCCAAAATCGTCGCCACCATCAGCGACTTCATAGTGTGCTTCAGCATTGATTTCTCCCTTTGGTCAATCGTTGTTGGTTATTGAACGAACCCGGTGAGCCGGGGGATCGTCATTGAGAAGGCCGGGAAATAGGTGATCAGGAAGATCACGAGGATTTCCACGGCGAGAAACGGCAGGATCGCTTTGGCGATGGTCTCCACTCGTTCGCCGGACACGCTTGAGGCCACGAATAAAACAAGCCCCATGGGCGGCGTGGCCAGACCCACGGTGAGATTGACGCTCATGATGATCGCAAAATGCACCGGGTGGACGCCGAGATCGGTGAAGATCGGCGCCAGGATTGGCCCGAGAATGATGATGGCCGGTCCCGCATCAAGAAACATCCCAACGATGAAGAGAAGGATGTTGATGAGAAAGAGAAGGATCAGCGGGTTTTCCGAGAGCGTTAGGATGAAATCAGCCAGGATCTGGGGCGCCATCGAGAGCGAGACGACCACTTTGAACGCCACCGCCGCGCCGACCAGCAAAAGCACCACGGCCGAGGTCATGGCTGAACGGGAGAGGACATCGGGCATGTCGGCGAGCTTCATTGAGCCCAGAACGAAAAAGCCCACCACCAGCGCATAGGCCACGGCGATCGTGGCGGCTTCGGTGGGGGTGAAGACGCCGATGAGGATGCCGCCGAGAATGAGGATCGGGGTTTGGAGGGGGACGACCGCGCGTTTCGTGACGATGCGGAAATCATGGTCGACTGAGCGGCGGAGGCCCATCAACAGCACATGGACCGCGAGGACGCACACCCCGAAGGTCACCCAGATCGTGAAGGGGGCCGGGCCGATCACTGCGCCGTCTTCGGCGACGGTTTCGCCAGCGATGCCGGTGACCCCCCGGAAGAGGGCAAAGAGGAGCCAGCCAAGGTTGAGCCGGAGGAGGACGAAGGAAAACCAGTATTCCTTCCCCGAGATCGACTGGTTTTTATGGACGATGCGCTCGGCCTTCGGAAGGTCATAGCGGTTGGCCATGAGGCGCACCACCAGCATCAGCCCAACGCCCACCATCACGCCGGGCACGATGCCTGCGAGAAAGAGCGCGGCGACGCTTTCGCCCATCACATAGGCATAGATAATCATGATCCCCGAAGGTGGGATGATGGGCCCGATCACCGACGAGGCGGCCGTGACGGCGGCGGCGAACCGGCGGGAATAGCCTTGTCGCTCCATCGCCGGGATAAGCATCGAGCCCAAGGCTGAGGTGTCGGCCACCGCCGAGCCCGAAAGCCCGGCAAAAAGCATTGACGATAGGATGTTCACATGGGCGAGCCCGCCCCGGAAATGGCCCATCAGGGCCTGGGAAAACTCCACCAGGCGTTCAGTGATGCCGCCGCGGTTCATCAACTCACCCGCGAGCATGAAGAACGGGATCGCCATCAAAGGAAAGCTGTCCATCCCGTTGTAAACATTGCGGTAAAGGAGCGTGATGTCGCGCGTGCTGGTTTCGGGATCGAGCCAGATCAGGAGGCCGGGTGCGGCCAACAGACCGAAAAACACCGGCAATCCGACGAGGAGGAAAAAGAGAAAGACGGGGAGGAACCAGATCAGCATGGGCTTACTCCACCACCACGTCGTCGCCCATGATCGGGCGCAATCGGGACGCCTCGCCCAGCATCGTGATGACCGAGCGGAGGATCAGTTCGAGATTGACAACGAACAAAAGGATAACGCCGACAAAAAGCGACGAGAACATCCACGACCGAGGCACGCGGTACCATTCGGTAAAATCGAGGCTGAGGGGCACGTAAAGCGATGCGGTGTCGAACCGGCCGCCGAAGCCCGTGACCTCGCTGTAGCCAATGCCGATGCCCCAATAGAGCACAAACCCTGCGATCACGAGGAGCACCAGTGAGATCAGGGCCGCGAGCCGCTCCGGGATCAGCCGGAGGGCGAGGTCAATCGAGACGAACCCGCCCCGGCGATACGCCAAGGGTGCGATCAGCCCAGTCATCCAGAGCATCAGGAACCGTGCAGCCTCGTCGGGCCAGGGCAGGGCGTTGTTGAGGACGTAGCGGAAGAAAACCTGCAGAAGGATGCAGACGACCATCAGTGCGATGCAAATGACAGCGATCCAGCGCCCGAGCCCCAAGACCCAGTCATTCCACAGCTCAATCGGCCGCAAAAGGCCATGGAGCAATGCCATATTTTCCTCCCAAGGGCCCGTTTTCCGGGCCTCTCTAATCTATTTCGGCGCTTCTTTTGCCGCTGTAAAGCGCCCGTATCCTCCTTGTGCGAAGAGCAGCGGTTTGCCCTCCGAAAGCTGGGCCGAGATCACCTCTCCCAGAACGATCGTGTGGTCGCCGGCATCCTGGCTAGAATGGCGGCGGCATTCAAAACACGCCAGGCTCCGTTCGAGCACAGGAAAGCCCCGTGACGAGTTAAAGACATTGGCACCCGCAAAGTCCCGCCCGTCCATCGCGATGGCGAGGCAAAGGTCGGTTTGGTCTTCGGCGAGAACGTGAATGGCGAAGTCTTTTGCGGCCACGAAAGGGTTATGGCGGCGCGATGACTTGGCTGGCGCCCACATCACAAGAGCCGGATCGAGCGAGATGCTGGAAAAGGAATTTGCGGTCATGCCGAGGGGCCGACCCTCGTGGGAACAGGTCACCACCGTCACCCCGGTGGCGAATTGGCCGAACGCATCCCTCAGCGCGCGCTGATTGTCAGGGCCCGGCACAAAACTCTGCATAGCACCCACACCTCCGTCGGCCATGTTAAGCAACCTCCCGTCCTAGGGCCGCGCTGTAAAGCCGAAACCAGGTTTCGCGGTCCATATTTACCTGAAAAGCGTCGGAAAACGCTCTGATCCGATTGAGATTATTCGTGCCAAGCACCGGCATGATCTCGGCTGGGTGGGCCAAAAGCCAAGCGGTGGCCACGGCCGCCGGTTCGACCCCGTCGCGCCGGGCGATATCGTCGAGGGTGTCTTGCACCGGGCCCTTGCCCGCCATCAGGTCGCCGCCGCCCAAAGGCGACCAGGCCATCGGCACGAGATCGTGCTCTTGGAGAAACGCCAGATCGCCGTTCACGAAGGGCTCATGGGCTTTGAGCGACATTTCGATTTGGTTCACCGCCAGATCGTTTTCCATCGCCGATTGGAGAAGGGAAATGTCCCAGGGGCGGAAATTCGACACGCCCACAGCCCGGGTCTTGCCCGTGCGCACAAGCTCATCGAGCGCCCGGCCGGTCGCCTCGTGATCCATCAACGGGTCGGGCCGGTGGATCAGAAAGAGATCAACATGCGCGATACCCATCTCCTTCAGCGAGCGCTCCAGGCTTTGGGTTAGATAACCGGGGGATGTGTCGTAATGTTTAACGCTGGCGTCGGGAAATCGCCCGGACCCGACAACGATATCGGCCTTGGTCACGATCTCTATTTTGTCGCGGAGCCCGGTGCCTTTGAGCGCAGCCCCGAGGAGCGCTTCGGCCGTGTAGAGCCCGTAAATATCGGCCTGGTCGATCGTGGTGATCCCCTGGGCGAGGCAGGCATCTATTTTTTCCTGAATGGCCGCGGGTGACGTGTCATCCGCCTCGTCGAGCCGCCACATGCCGTAGGCCAGGGCGGAAAAGCTCAGGCCCTCCGTGACACTGGTCCGCCGCATCACACCCGTTCCCCCACGCCGAGGGGGGTGGCCGGTGTGTGTGTCGGGACGCGGCCGTATGCCTCGGGCAAGGAGCAAGTTTTCAGCTCGGGAAGCACCAGCCGTCCGAAGGATTTGCATTCTTCAAGATGGGGATAGCCTGAGAAGATAAACGCCCGGATCCCCATTTTCTGATAGGCCTCGATTTCCGAGAGAACCTGATCGGCCGATCCAACGAGGGCCGCCCCGCACCCCGACCGCGCCCTGCCCACACCGGTCCAGAGATGGGGTTCGACATAGCCGTATTTGTCGGCGAGCTCCCGCGCTTCGGCCTGGTGCGCGACGCCGAGCGAGATGGAATCGTGGGCCCGGTCACGGATCATCCGGCCATATTCGTCATCGAGTTTGGAGACGAGATAGTCCGCGTATTCTTTCGCTTCGGCCTCGGTGTCACGGACGATCATATGGACCCGGAGCCCATAATCGAGCGTCCGCCCATAGCCCTCGGCGACAGCGGCAGCCGCTTTCATCCGTTCAGCGATCTGCGCTTTCGGTTCGGGCCACATGAGATAGACGTCGCAATGCTGGCCGCAGAGGTCGAGAGCGGCCGGGGAATAGCCGCCGAAATACATCAAGGGGCCGCCATTGATCTGGTAAGGTTTCGCCGGATCCGTCCAGAGCCCTTTGAACTGGTAGACATTGCCCTCGTAATCGATCTCGTCCCGCGCCCAGGCCTGGCGGAGGATCTCCACCACTTCCCGGCTGCGCTGGTAGCGATAGGCGCTTTCGGCCACCTCGCCGGGAAAGTCCGACGAGATGATGTTGATCGTTAGCCGACCTTTGAGCATGTGATCGAGGGTCGCGATGGTGCGGGCGAGCATGATTGGCTGCATTTCCCCGCAGCGGACCGCCGCCAGCATATTGATCTTTGAGGTGAGCGGCGCGCATCCCGCCACAAAGCTCAGCGTGTCCTGGCCCACCTGATAGGACGACGGGCAAAGGATGTTTCGAAACCCTTGGGCCTCGGCTTCCAAAACGATGTCGCGGCAATGGTCCCAGCTCGAGCGGAGCGCTCCGTCCGGCACGCCGAGAAACTGATAATCATCTGAACAGAGGGCCGAAAACCAGCTCACCTCGGCGGCGTCGAGGTCGGGGGAAGTGATGGGAACGATACTCATCGACGCGCTCTTGGGTCGTGACTTTACCCTTGCCTAGCATCGGAAGCGCGGTGCATCAATAGTGTATCAATCTTTCGAGGCCTGCGCCGAACCGATGACCGAAACCCATGCGCTTCCGATCTATCGGCGGACCGCCGAGCGGCTGATCCGCGAGATTGCAGCGGGCCACCTGATTGATGGCGAACGGCTACCGCCCGAACGCGATATGGCCGCGCGCCTTGGGATCTCTGTCGGCACGCTCCGAAAGTCCTTGGCCGATCTTGAGGGTAAAGGGCTCCTCGAGCGCCGCCATGGATCGGGCAATTATGTGCGCGCCGGATGGGAAGCTCGGGGCGTTTACGCTCTTTTCCGGCTTGAGTTGGCCGATGGCGGGGGCGGGTTGCCCACCGCAGAGGTTCTGTCCGTGGCCCGCCGTCCCAAACCCATCGGCGCGCCGAATTTTGGCCCCGCCGCCGACGGACACCGGATCCGCCGGCTCCGCCATGTGGGCGATGCCCCCGCCGCGTTGGAAGAGATCTGGCTCGATGGCAGTCGGGCCGAAACGGTGCGGAAGGAGGACCTCTTCGAGAGTCTCTATCTTTACTACCGCGACCGGCTCGATCTCGTCGTCGCCCGGGCCGAAGACCGGATCGGCGTCGGGCCCGTCCCACCATGGCGGGTCGAGCCCTTTGGGCTCGCCGCCGGCGCCTTAGCCGGCTTCATCGAGCGCATTGGCTGGGATGAGACCGGGGCGCCGATGGAATATTCGCGCACCTGGTACGACCCCGGCCAAGTGCGCTACGTCGCGCGCCTCCGATGACTGCGAAAAAGGAAATGCCTTTGAAGACTATTCACTACGGCATCGTCGGCTGCGGCATGATGGGCCAGGAGCATCTGAGAAACATCGCTCTCCTTCCCGAAGCGCGGGTGGCGGCCATATTCGAGCCCGACGCGATCCAGGCCGCCGCCGCCAAGGCCATCGCCCCCAATGCCAAGCTTTACGGGGCTCTATGGGAGCTTTTGGCCCATGACCCGCTCGATTGCCTGTTGGTGGCCAGTCCGAACCATCTCCACGTGCCTCAACTCGAAGAGATCGCCGCCCGGCGCCCATTGCCGGTGTTAATGGAGAAACCGCTCTACACTGATCCCGAAGATGCCGCGCGGATCCAAGAGATTGGCGCCAAATATCCCGCGCCCATTTGGGTGGCGATGGAATACCGATATATGCCGCCGATCCAAAGCCTGATCGAAGAGGCGGGCCGCGCCACCGGCGGCGTGACCATGCTCACAATCCGCGAACACCGTTTTCCGTTTCTCGAAAAGGTTGGGAATTGGAACCGGTTCAACCGGATGACCGGCGGAACGCTGGTGGAAAAATGCTGTCATTTCTTCGATTTGATGCGGCTCATTATGGGGGCGGAACCGGTCCGGGTGATGGCCTCTGGCGGCCAAACCGTGAACCACCGCGACGAACGCTACGGGGGAGAAACCCCCGACATTTGGGACAGCGCCTATACGATCGTCGAGTTTGAAGGGGGCGCCCGGGCGATGCTCGAGCTTTGCATGTATGCGGAGGGCTCGACCTATCAGGAAGAGATCACCGCCGTTGGCCCCGACGGCAAGATTGAGGCTTTCGTGCCAGGACCGGGGCGGTTTTGGCCGACCCATCTCGGCGCGCCGCCGGTGGCCAAAGTGGTGATCTCGCCCCGCGTACCGAAGGGCCCCCAAGAGGTCGAGATCCCGGTTGATCCGACCCTTCTCGAAGCCGGTGATCACAACGGAGCTACCTTTTATCAACATATTCGGTTTCTTGAGATCGTCCGGAACGGAGGTGTGCCGGAGGTGGGCTTGGACGATGGCGCCCGCGCCGTCGCACTGGGTTTGGCGGCTCAAATTGCAGCGAAAGACAACCGTGTGGTCCCCCTGGGCGAGGGCGGCGCGATACCGGCCAGATAGGCGCATAGTTTGCCTTGGGGGCGCACGCGCGTCGCCTCACCACGCAAGGTGTGTTCAGGCTGGACCGCCGGCTTATCGTGCCGAGCACCCGTTCTTCTGTGGCGCATTGGATTGCTCACGCATGGGCCCCGTCCGAGACAGTCCCCATTTTGAATATTGACCTTAGAAAGAGACGTCGTTCCTTCAAATAAGGCGTCCGCTGCTAAGTTGCTGTCCGTGTCTTGGGCGTTCTCACCGAACCCGTAATTCAGCTTGTTTGCATTTTCCGGGCCGCAAGCGGTGTGCCAATGCATTCGTCGGACAAGGCATTCAATCGCGTGCGGGCTGAGACTTGCCACTCGGAGCGTCGCTTTTCCGGCTCTTCGGAAGGCTGCCTTTGCGGGCCTTTGGCCCAGCGCTGCCCTTGCGCCCGGTCGCCATTCCGGTCCAAGTCAGCCCCATGTCCGACTACGCCACACCCCATGGCGGCGTGCCGCCGCAAACCCAACTTCTGTCAAGACGCGCGGTCTTCACGCCGGCCTATGCGGTCATTCCGCGCCGGGTCATGACCGACATCGTGACCACTCAATTCCCGGCCTGGACCGGCCAGCGCGCCTGGGTATTGGCCCGGCCGATGACCGGCTTCGCTGAGACCTTTGTCGAGCAAATTGTGGAGTTGGTGCCTGGCGGGGGGAGCGACGCTCCAGAACCCGATCCAAGTTCCGAGGCCATTCTGTTTGTCACCGGAGGACAGCTGACACTTACGATTTCGGGCACCGACCACGACGTCGAACCCGGGGCCTACGCCTATATTGCCTCGGAGACACGGTGGAGCATTTGGAACGCGTCCAAAGATGTGGCGAGTTTTGTCTGGATTCGGAAACGCTATTGCCCGGTGCCGGGTTATTCCTTTCCCGCAAGTTTCGTCACCCGAGAACAGGACGTTCCGATTGCTCCGATGCCCCAATCAAACGGGACATGGGGCACCCAACGCTTTATTGAAGACGGCGATCTTTCCCACGATATGGAAGTCAATATCGTGACGTTTGAGCCCGGCGGCGTGATCGCATTCGCCGAAACCCATGTGATGGAGCACGGGATCTACGTTTTGGAAGGCAAAGGCGTTTATCGTTTGAACACTGATTGGATCGAAGTCGAGGCAGGCGACTTTATGTGGCTTCGCGCCTTCTGCCCGCAAGCCTGCTACGCGGGCGGTCCCGGCCGGTTCCGATATCTTCTCTACAAGGACGTCAATCGGCACCCGGCACTTGGATTGAAGGAGCTCTAGCTTCGGAACGCGCGGCGCGGCACAGCCGTTGTGATCTTCGATTGCGCCGCCTATTTAACCGGAACTTCCACGCTTTGCAGTTCTCGCCGCTTAAGTTGCCGTAAGCTCTCAAGATTGCTTCTGTCCCATTGCTCCCCGACTGATGAGGGTGATCAAAAGGTTGCTGGCGATGCTGCGGCCGACGACCCTGCTTGAACTGTCGTTGCTACTTGCTGAAGCTGAGACAACGCCCCAAACTAAATTTGCGAATTTAGAAGTCTTCCCAATCATCGGAGGCGTGCACTGGTTCGGCAAGGGCCGTTGCCCCTTGTGTGGCGAGCGCCGAAGGAGTTGGTGTGGAGTGATCTCCCGGCGGCGCGTTGTCCATTTCGGGCTCGGCCATCGCAGGCTCGTTCGGCAGGCTGGTATTTGATTTTTGCCGGATGAATGTGGGCAATACCGAGGGTTTTTCCGTATTCGGTTCGGCCCCGAGAGGGGGGGCAACGGCGCCGGTTGCTGCGCCCATCACTCTTTTTTCGCCCGCCGGTGCGGAGGCATGCGCATCAAGTGAGGCGCTGCTTGTGGTGAACCGAGACATGGTGGTGGCCAAGTTATTGGCCTCGCTCGACAGGGCATGGCTTGCCGCGGTCGTTTCTTCGAACATCGCCGCATTCTGTTGGGTTACTTGATCAAGTTGGTTCATCGCTGAGTTGATCTCAGTGAGAGCCGAAGATTGTTCGGCCGTTGATGCGGTGATTGAACCGACATGGTCGGCAATGTCGCTGACGGAAGACACGATCCGCTTTAGCGCCTCGCCGGTCTTGCCGACCAAGGTCACTCCCCGTTCCACTTGGGACCCTGAGCGGAGGATAAGATCGTTGATTTCGCGCGCCGCATTGGAAGAGCGCTGGGCCAGGGCGCGCACTTCGGAGGCGACTACGGCAAATCCGCGGCCCGCATCGCCGGCGCGCGCCGCCTCGACACCTGCGTTGAGGGCCAGAAGGTTGGTCTGGAAAGAAATGTCGTCAATCACGTCGATAATCTTCGAAATCTGATCGGATGACGTCTTAATTTCTCCCATTGCCTCAACTGCTTCGGAGACTACGCCACCGGATTGATCGGCATTCTCGCGGGCTTCTTCGACGACGCGGTTCGCTTCTTTGGCACCAGAGGCCGCAGACCCGACCGAGCGCGTAATCTCTGTTAGGGCGGCCGCCGTCTGTTCGAGGGTGGCAGCCTGGTGTTCAGTTCTTTTTGAGAGATCGTCCGCGGCCGACGAGATTTCGCCGACTTCATTCTGAATTGAGCCTGCATTGGTGATCACCGCGCCCATGGCCTGATCGAGTTGTTCCAAAGCGATGTTAAAGTCGCTCCGTAGGCCTTCATATTCTTCCGAGAACACGGTTCCGATTTTAGCCGTCATGTCGCCCCCGGACATTGCCGAAAGACCGACTCTCAACGCATCCACCACCGCGACCTGAGCCTCGGTCATGCGTTGGCGTTCACTCTCGGCCTCTTCCATCTGGCGCGCATGGTCTGTGATGTCGTTGCCAAGAAGGACCGAACCAAGGGCCGTGCCCGATGGCGACCGGATCGGGCAAATACTGGCATCTAAGATCCGGGCGGTGCCCTCACTGTCGTTGATTTGGGCTTTCCCGAACCAAACCTTGCCGGCAGAAAGCTGATTTTGGACATCTCCTATTGTGCCAGTTCGAGGCTCTACCATTGCCTCGAGTTTAGCATCCTTCATGGCGCCGAGGCGTTCTTCAAATAGTGCATTGCCCGTTTGGACGAGACCATCCGTGTTAAAGTCTATGCGGATTTGCGAGGCATCGAGACCGCTCAAGATAGCTTGGTTCCGGCTTTCGGCCGTCGCATCGACCCATTCGGCCACATAGCCCGCCAAATCCCCATCATCGCCGAAGATCTGACCGATCGAAAGCTTGATCGATACGCCTTTAACATCAAGGCGCAGGGTCCTAGGAAAGTCTGTTGGATCCGCATCCCTTGGATTGAAGCCACCGGCATGGAGCGCATCATCGATGCGTGTGCCCAGGGGCGCTTCGGCTGCAAAGCCGGGTAGGAGCGAAGAGAGCGCAGCACTACGGGCTTCTGCGAGGGCGACGAAGGCCGGATTGACACCGACGATCTTGAAGTCCCGATCCGTCAAAACAAGGGCCGCCGAAGATCCATCGAACCCGGCACCTTTCAAAAGCGCATCTTGGGTGGCT
This sequence comes from Pseudomonadota bacterium, assembly GCA_039198225.1. Lineage (GTDB taxonomy): Bacteria > Pseudomonadota > Alphaproteobacteria > Rhodobacterales > Rhodobacteraceae > JASJAR01. The sequence goes on along the minus strand of JBCCTQ010000044.1, from coordinate 3,184 downwards.
TCCTCTGCCGCCAGAAGGTCTGTCCGGAGGCTTTCCAGCGCCCGGGCGAAACCGCCGATTTCGTCGGATCGTTCCTTTAGCGGGACATCGACGTGATATTCCCCTTTGGCAACGTTCGCCATGGCCTCCTCGACCTGGCGCATTGGCCGGGCGATAATCATCCGGAGCACGAACGCCGCGATCCCCATGAAAACCAAGAGTGCTAGGACCCCAGCGCCAATAGCCCTGTATTTCGCCCCGGCGATCTTTTCGATTTCTTTGTCGGGTGTCCAAGACATGGCAAGGGCGCCGACGATCTCGCCGGCGTCGCCAAAAATTACCGGTGCCCCGGTGACAAATGCGTCCCCATCGACGGTGATTTCGCCGCTTGCAGCCGCGCCGCTTGCATGGGCAATGAGCCGATCTCGTTCCCCGTCCGCGAACGATCCGCCTTCGGCGAGGACCGACCCGTCTGGCCTGATGAAGATGCCGCCCAAAGCGTGCTCTTTGCTGCTTCCAATGGTTGCTTCGATCCGCTTTCGCAAGTCGTCGCCAAGTCCAAACCGAAACGCTCCGCCGGCATCGCTGGCGGTCAAAATCACCGCTTCCCGGCCAAGGAGCAGAACCGCATCCCGCGCTGCGTTTTTGGCGATTGAGATGCTCTGGATCGTCATCAATGTCGCCACCGCGCTGGCGGTCAAAAAGATCATGGCAAGGCACTTGAAATAAACCGTGCCGAGGGGATTGCGACGGGCGGGAGCTGGGCTGCTATCGGTCATGCTGACGGGTCCAATATCCGTGTCCAGGACGTCCTCAGAACAAGGACGAGGCATTCACGCCGACAGTTATGGCGCCGACTGGCTGACCGGTGTCCGAATCGACAATCGTCATTGAAATCTGCCCTTGGTATTGCTGGCTCGACTCGTCGAGTTCGATATCCCCGAAATGGACCGCACCGGCTCCGGCACCATAGGTCGCCTGGTGCTTGGCTTCGTCGCCTTGCCAATAATCGGATGTCACCTGGGAGGCCGCCACATTGAGCCCTTGGGCGTCCATTATGAAAACTTCCGTAATCGCCCCGTCTGAAGATGCCACTTGGCGTCGTAAAAAGTCCGCCGCCTGGTTGTTCAAAACGCCGTCTATGGTGGGACGTTCAGCGGCCCCGATTTCGTCCCGCCACATCCGATCAAGCCGATCGATCCGCGCCGGATCAAAATCCGCGCTCACTTCATTTTGGGCGTTTATCGCGTCCACGATTATCGGGCTCATGGCCCAAGCAAGAATATTGGTCTCGTAGAAGGAGCGCATGGCAGCCTCCTGTTCGTTTCCAAAACTCGGATTGGCAATAATCACTAGGCAAGCAGCAGCGAGAAATCGCATTGGGGACCTCATTTATGGGGCGGCTCGAATGTGAGCCCTAAAACTTCAGGCGCTCTATAAGTGCCAACCCTTTCGCCTCGCTTAATGACCTGCCAACACACAAAAAAAGGCCGCCCAAGATGGGCGGCCAATTCGACCAAAGGTCGTTGTTTTAGAGGGATTTACTCCCAGCCGACCTCGTTGAGGAGCGTCTGTGCCGTGCCGATGTTGTCGGCGATATCGGCCAGATCGATCGTGTCAGGCCGGAAGATCCCGAGGGTGGCCACCGATTCCGAAAGGCTGATGCCAGGCACGGCGGGATATTCGTCGTTGCCGGCAGAGAAGTACTGCTGAGCCTGCTCGGAGGCGAGGTACTCCAGGAACTTCATGGCGTTGTCTTTGTTGGGCGCGTTGGCCGCAACGCCGCCGCCCGAAATGTTCATATGGGCGCCGATATCGTTCTGGTTCGGGAACACCCAGCCGATTTTATCGGTCATGCCCGACAGATCGGAGACGTCTTTGCGAAGCGCGCGGGCGAAGTAGTAGGTGTTCGACATCACCACGTCGCACTCGCCCGACACAATCCCGCGAAGCTGGTCGGTGTCGCCACCTTCCGGTGCCCGGGCGAAGTTGCCCACGACCGCAGCGGCCCAGTCTTTCACCGCGTCGGCGCCGAGATGGGCCACCAAAGCTGCGGTGATGTTCTGGGTGTAGACGTTCGACGAGCTACGAATGCAGATCTTGCCCGCATATTCGGGGCTCGCCAGGTCCTGATAGGTCGCGGGTGGATTTGCCACGTCTTCCTTATCGTAGAAGAGGATCCGCGCCCGCTGGGAGAAGGCAAACCATTGGTTGTCGTCATCCTGAAGGTAGGCCGGGATCTCTTCTTCGAGAACAGCGCTCTCGATTGGCTGGAGAAGACCCAGATCCTTGGCGCGCGACAGGCGCACGGTGTCGACGGTCAGGAAAATGTCGGCCGGGCTGTTTGCGCCTTCGGCTTCCATCCGGGTAATCAGTTCGTCTGCATTGCCTTCGATCCGGTTGATCGTGATCCCGGTCATCTCTTCGAAGTCGGAATACAGGCGTTCGTCGGTGTCGTAGTGACGCGACGAGTAGAGGTTCAACTCCCCTTCAGCGAAGGCCAGGGTGCTGGTCGTCAGTAGCGCGGCTCCACCAAGAAGCGCCGTCAGAGTCGTGCGAGCCATTTTTGCTCTCCCCGTTTTTAACACGGGCGTCCAGATATCGGAACCGAAGGCGGCGTCAAGGGTTTCCGACAGAATCAGTCGGGTAAATCGGGTGATGGGCCGCTGTTTCCGCTAACGGCGCTTTGACACAGGACAAATTGCAGCCACGGGCAAGCCGGCGGCCGACCCCGGGGCAGTGCGTTGGCGCTCATGCGGCGCGGCGATGAAACCGCAGATTCTCGCGGCTGAGCTGATCGAGTTTGGTGATCCCCATCAGCTTCATATCGCGCTCGATCTCGGTGCGAAGATTGCCGAGTGCGCGGGTCACCCCGGCTTCGCCGGCCGCCGCCAGCGCGTAAAGGTAGAGCCGTCCCCCCGAACAGGCCTTGGCGCCGAGGGAGAGGGCTTTCAAAACATGTGTGCCCCGCTGGATGCCGCCTTCGCAGATCACATCGATCTTGTCGCCAACCGCGTCGACGATTTCGGCCAATTGGTCGAACGGGCTCCGCGACCCGTCGAGCTGACGCCCGCCATGGTTCGACACCATGATCCCAGTGCAGCCAATATCGACGGCGCGTTTGGCATCCGCGACACTCATGATGCCTTTGAGGGCAAATTGGCCGTTCCACTGCTTGCACAGCTTCTCCGCATCGTCCCAGTTC
>JBCCTQ010000043.1:0-15700 GCA_039198225.1 Pseudomonadota bacterium | reverse complement strand
GAGGCCATTGCCTCTGGCGATAATCCGACTGCACTTACGACCGATTATCTGATCAAGAACCGCTTCTCAGCAATCTGGTCAGAACAGCGCGCCCAGTTCGCCGCTAGTTAGCGCACTACAATCTGCAAACTCGTACCGCCGAAATCGCAAACGGAGACTGCTCCGCCATTTGCGGGCAAATCTGCGAGATCATGCGGTCTCTGTATACAAAGGCCAAAGCTAACCGACGGACATAGCGCCACTAATAAGAAGCACTTGGTGCTCCGCCAAAAAGAGGGAAGTGCTTGGCTGGGGTGGTAGGATTCGAACCTACGATACACGGTACCAAAAACCGCTGCCTTACCACTTGGCTACACCCCAACGGCTCGGGCTCCTTACTGATTGCCTTCCTCGCGCGCAAGGAAATTTGGCCGCCGCATCACGACGAGACTTGCTCGCGAAGGATAGAAACCGTCAAGGACACGAGAAGGTAAATTCCGGCGAGGATCAAGAACGCCAACAAGGTGTTTTCGAAGAACCTCGGATAGGTCGGCTCGTCTGGCGGCACCGGTGATACGACCACCGACAAATATCGTACCTGCCGATTGGCTTCGATGCGCGCACCTTCGAGTTGCTGGAGCGCCTCCTGCATCATCATGGTTCGCGTCTCCAAGTCGACCTGAGCCATGCTCAACCGGCTTGAGATGCTTGCAAGCGAAGTGGCCCCGGCATTGCTGTCGGTCATTTGCGAACGGAGATCGGCGATGAGTGTTTCGAGGCGGTCGATGTCGCCCTGGGTGCCGGAGACGCGAGCCTGGTTAGGCTGGGTGTTGTCGAGAAGCTGTTGCAATGCAAGGCGCTTCTCGGCCAATTGCACCTCGAAATTGTTGATCTGGGCCATCAGGCCGGAGGTTTCGGAAGCTGGGTCAAGGACCCCTAATTGCTCTTGAAGATCGAGAACCTCGCGTTGCGCTGCGAGCATCTTGGCTTCGGAATCGTCAAAGCTCTCTCTCGCACCGGCCATCTGGTCTTCGCGGATGCGCTGGGTCTGATTGTCGACTTCCTCTTCGGCAAACTCGATGAGAGCCTGGCTGAAGGCTGCGCTCTTTTCCGGAGAAGCTGCCGACACTTCCATCCGGATCACGCCTTCGGTCGGATCGTAGCCGATTTTTACACGACGTTTGAACGTCCGGTACGCGTCCTCGTTGCTCGCGTCGTCGGGCAAGCGTTGCAGAATGTCGATATTGTCGGCGCCGAAATGGTCCCTGAACCCCTCCGCCTCGTTCAAGCGCAGCATGGCTTCGCGGCTTTGAAGGTTGCCTTGCACGGTGATTGAGTCTTGGCTTGTGGCCAGGCCCGTACCCGAAAACAAGCCGCCGAGCCCGCTTTGGGGCTGATCGGCCTGTTGGATCACAAACTCTGACTGGGTCGCGTACATCGGAGTTGCGATCAGGCCATAGTAAAATGCGGCGAGCAGTGTCGGCAGGAACACGAAGGCCGTTAGACGCGCAAAGAGTTGCACGAGTTTCCGCCGCCGACGACGGGTAATATCGGCCTGCATCCGGGAAATTTCTTCGGCGCGCCGCGCCGCAATATCAGGCGGAGGACCGGGTGGAGCCGGGGTTTTGATCGGCTCAATCTTCTGAGGAAGTGTTTGACCGGTCGCCGGTTTGGGCGCGGCCTGGGCGGCTGTCAGGGGCGGTGTCGGCGGTATGGCCGCCGCCTGCGCGGGCATACCCTGTGTTCGGTCTCTTTCCTTATGCTCGGGCACCACCAGTTCGAGGAGGCTTGAGCGTTCGAAAGGATCAACACCCTTTGCACGCAAAAGGCGCACGGCGTCGAAGTCGGAACTTGCGGCAAGTCCGTGCTTGGCCGCCAGCCGCCGCGCCATTCGCAATTGTCTGCCCGTCAGACCCTCGGCAGCAATCGCGTCCAGCGCGGCTTGGACGTCGGCGGGATTTTCTTTCCGCGCCTCGGGTTTGCCTGCCGCCGCCGACCCCGGGAACGGCTCGGAGCCAAAACCGTCATCGGTCTTTAACTGTCGCCCGGTGTTCGGAGTTGGATGGGGCTGGGCTGCGCCCGTGGGCGCGGAGCCCACCGAAACGCTTTCCGCCGGTTTCGCCGGGATCGCCCGGCTCCGTTTGATGCGGAACTTCTTAGCTTTGGGCTTCGTAGTCATAAAGACGTTTGGCCTCTTCGAGCGTGTCAAACTGGGTGAACCGCCCATCTTTCAGGACGGCGGCGGAGCGGCAGAATTTCTCAAGTGTTTCAGCCTGGTGGGACACGACGATGACCGTCGCGCGCTCTAACCTTTCTCGCAAAATACTGCCCGCTTTCTTGTTGAACTCAACATCCGTTGTGGACGGCATGCCTTCGTCGATCAGGTAGATATCAAAATCGAGCGCCAGAAGCAGGGAAAAGCTGAACCGTGCCCGCATGCCTTGCGAGTATGTGCCGATGGGCATATCGAAATATTCTTCCAGGCCGCACAGCCAGCGGCAGAAGGCTTCCACATAATCGGGGTCGAGCCCGTAGAGACGGGCGATGAAGCGCGCGTTTTCCATCGCCGACAGTCGGGTCACCATCCCACCCATGAAGCCCAAGGGAAACGACACGCGGCTATCGCGCATAATCTCGCCCTCATCGGGCTTTTCGAGCCCTGCCATCATGTTGATGAGTGTAGTTTTGCCGGTACCGTTAGGGGCCAATATCCCGAGCGAATGGCCGAGCTCGACCCGGAAGGACGCTCGGTCCAGAATCACTTTTCTCTGCGTGCCCGTCCAGAAGGACTTGCTGACGTTAGAGAACTCGATCATTCGCCTGCCTGTAGTGCCGCCTCAACCGGCAGATATAAGAGTAGCGTTAACAAGCCCCAAAAGCAAAATTATGGCGCCAAAAGAGCGGCCTATTGGCTAGGGCCATATCGGCTGAAGCTCGCCGTTTTGAGCGAGGTGAGGGCAAAAACACGCCTAGTGCGGCTGCTTTTCAACCTTGCACAAGATGCCGGCGCCAATCGAAATCACAGCCGCAAAAAAGCTAAACAGCGCTCCCATTTTAGCTGCGTCCTGCACCGGCCCGCTGTCGAACGCGACCGTTGCAATGAAGAGCGACACCGTAAACCCAATCGCTGCGACGCATCCGACGACCACCAGATCGATCACTCGCATCCCCGCGGGAAGCCCAAGCCCGAGGGGCCGGGCCGCAAGCCACCCGAAGAGCAAGATCCCTACAGGTTTGCCAACCAAAAGGCCGCCCAGAACGAGCCAGGTTGGGGCGCCGATGGACGAAAACTCGACACCCGCATTCAAAAGGCCAAAGAAAAATAGAATTATTTCAACGGGATGCTTTAAGAAATGCTCGATCTGGTTCAAGAGATCAGTAAGATATTGCTCGGCCTCTGCGAAGATCCCAAAGGCGCGATCCGCATGGGGGATAGCTGGCACGACTGGCAGAAGTCCCAAAGCCGGGTGAAGTCCGCTTTCCTGGAACCCAAACCAACACAGCGCACCGGCGATGAGGTATGGCCAGAACCCCAGCTTCTTGCGGACCCAAGTCGAGCGTCGTCGGGTTTGATCGCCCCGATCAAGCCGACGAGGCAGCCAGTTGAAAACCACGAACACGCCCACGGCCGCGGCGAGCGAAAGGAGGAGCCAGGACGGTTGCAGTTCCCCGGCCGGGTAAAAAATCGCTAGGATGATAAGCCCGGCGGCGTCATCAGCGATCGCCAAAAGGAGGAGGAACCGGACCGCCGGATGGCCCGCTCCAAAGACAAGGCGGCCGACCAGGTAGGAAAAAGCGATGTCGGTCGCGGTCGGGATGGCCCAGCCATTGGCTACAGCATCGAAGGTGTCCGATCCGAGAAAGAGCGCGATGCCGAGATAGACCGAGATCGGCCCAACCATCCCGCCGGCCGTTGCAAAAAGTGGGGTCGCAGCCTTTTTTCCACGAAGGCTTCCGTTCTTCAGAACAACCGCCTCCCAAACCTCTTTGGCGGCAATCGCAAAGAAAAACGCCATCAAGACGTCGTTGACGAGATAGTGCAGCGTGAGCGACCTGAATTCCACGCGGCCGGCCTCATCGAAATGAGGATGCCCGATGATGAAATCGTGGATCAGTTCGAACTCTACAAAGTGGTGATAGCTGTCGGCGTCAATATTCGCCCAAATAAGGGCGATGACCGCCCCGATGACCAAAAGCAACGAGTAGTTCGTGACAAAGTTCCATACCCGATACATCGTCGCTCCGGCGCAGTTTCGGGGCTGGATATATCGAGCCCGTGGGGGCGGCAAGCGCCCAAATTCATTTTGCAAAAGCGGATCACGGTGGCCCGAATAGGCGCGGGCGGCCGATTTGGGCCGGGCGAACGGAGATGCTTCCTAAGAGAAGGAACTGTCCCGCCAGGCCGCGGAGGCGCAGTTCGACCATCACCTAGGAGACGCTGATACTTAAGAGGTCCCGATCTTAAGCAATTTTGAAGTTTTTTGTGGCGGTCTCTTGCCCTTTGGGTGGTCCGGGCCGCGATGCCTTGCTTCTGCCCTCCAATTTTCTAAGTGGTGCGGCATGTTGAAGCGCAATATGAGCAAAATCGACGATCATCCGCTGCGGTATCAGTTGGCAAACGAGCTCCATGCGCGCCCGTTTCCGGCGCTAACGGCCCCGTGCCGAGCGGCCTACATCGCCATCAAACGCCCTGAAAATGCCGCTGCACGTGACCGGGAAGCGGATCGCAATCATCTTTTGGCATTCCTCGATCGCTTTGGCGCCCAACACCCGCAGCCCGGAGCGACGCATTTTTTCGGCGAAGTCGGCAAGCACCGCCTCAAATGGGAAAACCATTCAGAATTCGTCACTTACACGCTTTTCTCCGACGGGGTCAGCGATCCGGCCTTTGACGGTGAGCTTTTCCGGATCTTCCCAGAGGATTGGCTTCTCGAAGCGCCAGGCGTGCGAATGACTTCAGCGCTCATCCGGCTTGAGACGTGGGATGGAGATGACGCGAAGATCGACGCGAAGGTTGACAACTTTTTCGTTCCCGAAAGTGTCGCCGTCAGCCGGGTTATCGACGGCAAGGCGGTGATTGCGGGGGATTTTCGCATCGATTCCCAAGGTCATATGCGAATGGCGATCTTTGCGCAGCGCGATGCTGGGTCACGCCGGGTCGGTCGGGTCATGCAGAGGCTTTGCGAGATCGAGACCTACAAGACCATGTCGATGCTCGGCTTTGCTCGGGCACGAGATTTAAGTGCACCGCTCGGCGGCGCGGATGCCGAACTGACCCATCTCATCGAACAGATGGCCGCGAGCGGTGCTGCCCCCGACCATACGCTCCAATCGCTTTTACGGGTTTCGGCAAATCTCGAGAAGATCTTGGCCCAATCGGCCTTTCGCTTCAGTGCGACCGATGCCTACGAGACCTTGGTCCACGAACGCATCAAAGTCCTCCGCGAAGAACGGTTCGACGGGCGCCAGACCTTTGGCGAGTTCATGATGCGCCGGTTCGATCCGGCCATGCGAACGGTTCGGGCCACCAAAGACAGGCTACATATGCTTGCCGAACGCGCCTCCCAGGCGGGTAATCTTCTGCGAACCCGGGTGGATGTCGACCGTTCAGCCCAGAACCAGAAACTCCTCGAGAGTATGGACCAGCGCGCAGACCTACAGCTTCGCCTCCAAAAGACGGTCGAAGGGCTTTCTGTGGTCGCCATCAGCTATTACGCGGTGAACCTTGCCACCTATGCGCTGGGCCCCTTTGGTCGGGAAGTGGGCGTCTCTGGCATCGTCCTCACCGCCATCCTCACGCCGCTGGTTGTTTTTGGCGTCTGGTGGGTGGTCCGTCGGATCCGCCAGTCTTTCGATTGACGGAACGACAACGAGCATTGCGGCACGTCATCTAAGTAAAGTGCAACCGGCTTAGAAGATCTAGCCGCGTTGCCCGCGTCCGCTCTGTCTACAGCGTCATGTGACGCGCCCGCGCGCCTCGCTCGATTGCCGCGCCGTGGAGGCGGTCGATGTTCAACTCATAGCGCATCTCTTCGAGAAGCCGGAGTTCTTCCTCCCGAAGTTTCCCATCAGCCGCCGCCACATCGCAGGCCAATGCATAGGCGGTTTCATTGAGCTGTTGGGGCAAAACGGTCTGCACCCGGCGAAAAAGTTCATCAAGCCCGTCCTCGCGGATGAACAATTCGAACACAAAATCAGCGACTTGCCGAAAACGCTCCGTATCGTAATCGGCAAAGATCGGCAGATGGTTGACCACCCGTTCAATGGTGACGAGTTCCGAGGTGCGGATCGTGGCGTCGGATGCAGAAATCGCGATCATGATGGCGATCAATGCATCTTGCGGCGTGAGGTCGAAATTCGGTGCGTCCAAGGGATATTCCTTCTGGGGCTTCGGCTCGAGAATATTGACGGCGCAAGGCCCCGGCAATAGGCAGCGGTGGTTTCACAACGGGGGTCCTTCCCATGTCCGCGTTCCGCGATGCCGCGATGAGCTCGAAAGCCTGGCCCTTTGAGGAAGCCCGGCGGCTCCTCAAACGGATCGAGGCCCGTGGGAAGTCCGAAGCGGTGTTCCAAACCGGTTACGGTCCCTCGGGCCTTCCCCATATCGGGACCTTCGGCGAGGTGGCACGGACCACCATGGTCCGCCGTGCCTTCGAGGTCATCAGCGACGTGCCGACCCGGCTCATCTGTTTTTCCGACGATATGGACGGGATGCGGAAGGTTCCCGAAAATGTGCCCAATGCGGAAACGCTGACCACCCATCTCCAGAAACCGCTCACCGATGTGCCTGACCCCTTCGGCACCCATGACAGTTTCGGAGCACATAACAACGTTATGATGCGCCGCTTCCTCGACACGTTCGGCTTTGACTACGAATTCATCTCCGCGACTGACTTCTACCGTTCGGGCCGGTTTGACGAGGTGCTTCTTCGAGCCGCCGAGCGCTACGACGCAGTGATGGAGGTCATGCTGAAGACGCTTGGGCCTGAGCGTCAGGCGACCTATTCGATCTTCCTTCCAATCCATCCTGAGACCGGACAAGTCCTCTATGTGCCGACCAAATCCGTCGATCCCGGCGCCGGCACAATCACCTTCGACGATGAGGCAGGTCAAGAATGGACTGTGCCGGTCACCGGCGGACATGTGAAGCTCCAATGGAAGCCTGACTTTGGCGCCCGTTGGGCTGCCCTCGACGTTGATTTTGAGATGTTCGGCAAGGACCACGCCACCAACGCCTCGATCTACGACCGGATCTGCGAAATCCTCGGGGGCGAGAAACCCGAACACTATGTTTTCGAGTTGTTCCTCGACGAAAAGGGCGAAAAGATCTCGAAATCGAAGGGCAATGGGCTCTCGATTGACGAATGGCTGACCTATGCCTCTTCCGAGAGCCTGGCCTATTACATGTATCAAAAGCCCCGGACCGCGAAACGCCTCTCTTGGGACGTGATCCCAAAGGCGGTGGACGAGTACCATCAACAACTTCGCGCCTTCCCAAATCAAGACGAGAAGGCCCAGGCGGCTAACCCGGTCCGGCATATCCATGGCGGCAATGTCCCGACATCCACCCTCGACGTGCCGTTTGCGATGCTCTTGAACCTCGCGGGCGTCTCTGCGGCGAAGGATACCGAGAAAATGTGGGGCTTTATGAGACGTTACGCGCCCGAGGCGAGCCCGGAAACCCATCCCGATCTCGACCAAGCGGCAGGTTTCGCGGTTCAGTATTTTCAGGATTTCGTGGCACCGAGCCGCACCTTCCGCCCGCCTTCCGATAAAGAACGTGCGGCCCTCGAAGACCTCAAGCAGCGCCTTCTAGGAGAGGCTGCGAAGTACGCCAGCGACCCCTTCGCCGCGGGGCTCAATATGTCCGACCCTGAAGAACTCCAATCCTTGGTTTTCGCAGTGGGCAAGGACCACGGGTTCGAGCCTTTGCGCGAATGGTTCACAGCGCTCTATGAGGTGCTGCTCGGCGCCTCTCAAGGCCCCCGATTTGGCGGGTTTATTGCGCTTTACGGGGTCGATGAGACGGTTCAGTTGATCGATGACGGTCTGGCCGGCAGGCTCGCGGCGTAAGCAAACGCCGGGCGGCCAAGAAAAATAGAACCGGATGCCACCAAGCGACGTACACTCGTAAAGGGAGGCATGGAATGCGAGCTCACATATTGGCACTCGCGGCAACGGTGCTCTTGGCAGTGCCCGCCGTCGGAGACACGAAATCGGACGTGACCGGCGTGATCCAAAGACAGATCGATGCGTTCTTGGTCGACGATTTCGCCACTGCCTTCACCTACGCATCGCCCCAGATCAAGAACATCTTCCGCTCCTCCGAGAATTTTGGCTCGATGGTCAAACAGGGCTACCCGATGGTTTGGCGCCCGGCGGATGTTCAATATCTCGATCTCAGGACCGAAGGCGGCGCCGCCTTTCAGAACGTCATGATCGAAGACCAGGCGGGCGAAACCCACGTCTTGGAATACCAAATGATGAAGACCGACACGGGCTGGGCAATCGCAGGGGTTCGCATCCTTCGAGCGCCCGGCGTCGGCGCCTGACCCAGAAGCCTCGAGTTCGCCCAATCCAAGGTCATGGATTAGCCGACTGAGGGTATGTCATCGCTTCGGCGCACTTTCGGAGTGGCTTAATTCGTCACCAGGAGGTCAGCGGCGGTGAGAAGAAACGCTTTGCCGAATCCTCCGTTGAGTGCCGCCGATTGAATTTCAAACTGCACGAGATGGAAATCGGCGAAGTCGATGTAGAGCTTGGTTTTTGGTCGGAGCGATAGCCAATGGGACCGGATCGCAGGTCGCTCCGGGTCATCGGGTGCTATGAAGCGCGCGGACACCGACACCGTAAGACGCGGATAGGCCAGGGGGTCACCTTTGGGGCCAGGCTCTCCAACCAAGAGAGACGCCCTCGGTTCCGTGCGCATAGCGCCCGTATGGGGCGAAAGATCTGACACCAAGGTCATCGGTGCACCGTCTGTATCCAGCGCCAGCGCGATCCGCGTGGCCATCGGCGTGCCGCTGGCAGGTTCGATGACCGCCAATGCCGCATGGCTGGCCCCTGCCAAAAGAGACTGCGCCTCTTGGCGTGCGCCGTCATCGGTCGGGCGGATGACATCCTTTTTGTCCATCGCTTGAATGTGGACCGCCTGCCTGGGCGCGGCAAGGTGGCGCCCAGATGTGACGCGCGCCAAGGCTCGCCTATGTCTTTGCCATGGCTTTGCCCCGCGAAAACGTACAAGACTATCCGCGCCCGCCAGCGCTCGAAGAGGTCGCGGACCACATTTCGGTCCACCTTGGCGGGGTTGAGATCGTGTCCTCGACCCGGGCGCTGCGGGTACTCGAAACCCATCATCCCCCCACCTACTATGTACCGCCGGAAGATATTGCCCCCGACGTGCTCTACCCGGTGACGGGACAAAGCTACTGCGAATGGAAAGGGCATGCGGCGTATTTCGATGTAAGGGTGGGTAGCCTCAACCGGCCACGGGCTGCATGGGCTTACCCGTCGCCCACTCCAGGCTTCAAGCCGTTGAAAGACTTCGTCGCCTTTTATCCGGGTGCGATGCAGGCTTGCTTTGTCGGCGATGTGGCGGTCCGCCCCCAGCCCGGAGACTTTTATGGCGGTTGGGTCACCGAGAATTTGGACGGTTTGATCAAAGGGTCGCCCGGCACCCTTCACTGGTAGGGACTAAAATTCGAGCCAGGTTCCGAGACGGATACCAGTGGCCGCTTCCCCCGATAGATCCACCGTTGCGCCGAGCTGAACGCGGGCAGTCTCAGAAACCGTCCCTACGATGCTCGACGTGAGGAAAGTCTCCGTGTCATCGTCAGATCCAGCTACGCGACTAACGCTCACTTCATTGACCAGTGATATCCCGTTGATCGGGCTCACTGCGACGGCGGCATCTCCGGAAAGCGCGGTCTCGCCGGAATCTGCGCCGTAGCGCGCTTCGCCTTCCAGGCTGAGCCATCCGGCCATCGCTCCCTCCACATCCCGTCCCCAGGCGCCGCCGAGGACAACGACCGGTTCGGTCCCCGTTTCGGTCTGTTGGGCGCCGAACCCTGCTGAGAGACTGACGCGGTCACGGGATGATTTCGGTGTAAGCGGGCGGCGGATGAAGGCGAAGGCCGACCAGTCTTCCTCTTCGCCGACGATTTCGGTGTCGACGCCGACAGAAAACAGCTCGCTGCCGCTTTCGACGAAGATCGAGGTGGTGCCGTCTTCGACTTCATTGTCGATATCCTCGGTGATCGAAATCACGGTGCCTTCGGTGTCACGCGGGTAGGGCCCCGCAAAGGCAGGGGGCGCAGCAAGTAACGCAACAAGGAAGAATCGGAGCAGCATCGGGCCCTTCCGAGATGTGGCAGTACGCTACAAACCAACACTTTAGCATTCGTTAACGGCCTCTCCCTGAGGGCGAAAATGGACGAAAGTTTGGCGATCGCACTGCAGGGCGCCACAATCCGGCCATATTCTCTAAGAGTCTGACCCTGTTGCTAAAACACAGCTATTCTTTGCACGAAGGGAGACCCGGATAGGGCGTTTAAACGGCCGGTTGAACCAGGCATGCTCGGAAGGCCTGCACCGGCTCGGCGGCTCCTTCGAGGGAAAATGTGGTCGCGCGGTCACCTACAATAGCCGTAGCGATGCTGTTGAATTCTAGACCGTTCAACACGTTGCCAAATCCACGGTCTGAGACCGATAGGGTCTGCCTGCCCGGGGAAAGCACGTGTCGACCCGTAGAAATGCTGAGAGTGCGACCGCCGGAAAAGCGAAGCCCGAATAGGTCTGTTTCCGGCCAAGGGCTTTCTGCTGTTAGGGCGATTTCATAAGGCTCGTCCCGCCTCGGATCAAAGATCAGCGCTATCTCGAGGCCTGCCTCCTCGTGATCAAGTCGGCAGACGGGATCGGAGGAAAATGACCAGGCCCAGGCCGGGCCCGGTAGGAAGAGCAAGATACAGAACAGCGCCCGCATGCCCAGGACATAGGTGCGCCCGTACGATTGGCCATCGGTTAGGCGATCTCTGCGTTCCAGCCCTTCGGATACAGAACAACTTTGGTGCTTAGGGGCACACGGTCATAGAGGTGCGCGATATGGGAGTTAATCAGTCGGGCGCATCCGTTCGAAACCGCGCGGCCAATGGTTCTCGGCCGGTTGGTGCCGTGGATGCGCAGATAGGTGTCCCGACCGGTGTTGTCGTAAAGATAAAGTGCCCGGGCGCCCAGCGGGTTCTCTGGCCCGCCAGGCTGTCCTTTTTCCCATTTTTCACCGTCTTCGAAATCGGTGTAGAGTTCGGGATCGCGCTCCATCATCTCTGGTGTGGGTTTCCAACTTGGCCATTGGCGCTTTGCGCGGATCCAGAACGTGCCAGCTTCATAAAGGTCGCCTCGGCCGATACCGACCGCATAGCGGATCGCGGAACGATCCTCTTCGGTCCAGTAAAGGGCGAAGTCGCCGGGAATAAGATGGATTTCACCCGCCGGAAAATCGGCACCGAGCCGGATTCTGCGGGGCATGAATTCTTCTGGAGTGACGTAAGGTCTCGTGTGATGCGCCATTGCGGGCGCGGCCAGTGAAATAGCCCCTGCGGATGCAAGGAAGGCACGGCGGTTCAGCGTCATGTAAAAGTCCCAGGTTACGGCGCGGCAGCGCGATCGGAGCGACGCCGATTAAGCCGGGATATTCGTCAAGATTTTGGCAGAGACCCCGTTGGCCGTCAGATTGAACACAGTATGTGGCCAACAGGACACATGGGTTGGCGCCGTCAGGTCGCTGGGCGGAGGGGCGCCAACACGGTGGGCGCACGCGCCATTTTTCGTGAATGGATACCATGACTGCGGCGTATTCTTCTTGCCGCTTGCTGGCTGCGCCGTTGTCGTGGCCTACGCCAAAGAATTGCTCCGACGGAGAGCCAGCTGGTCAGCAACGTCCATGCCCACGCAAAAAGCGGTGATCTGGAAGGAGATTCTGCCGATTTGAAGAGCGCAGCGCCAAGGAAAACGGTGCTATTCGGTTCGAGGTGGAGCGGCTGTAACACGCGGTTCTCGACCGCTAGTCTCTGCCGGATCAGGCCAAGCATTGCAGCGGGACTGCTGGATAAACCGCATCGCCTCGCATCACTGGTCACCCACGCAGAGATCCAAGGTCCTATTCTGTTTGTTAGGTCGTCCTCCACGTGGACCACGAGATTCAGTTGGATTCCCTGGATCACCTGACCAAATGGCGAGGCAATTCCCTCCGGCGCGTGATCTTCGAAGGCCGAAGAGCCCGCCCACAGGGCAAGGGAGATATCGTCGGAATAGACCGTCACGGCCTCGGCCGGGGGTCCAACGCATAATAGGGCGGGGGCAAGCAGTGCCGCAAGCAGACGGGGCATGGGCACGGAGTAGGGCGGCATGGTTAAGAGGTGGTGAATGGCTCCAGACGAAGCCCGTTCGCGCCCAGTGCATTGCCCCCCCGACCGACGTACTCTTCGCGGCCGCTCAACAAACCTATCACATTTAATGGCGAGGCTCGGACAAGCTTTCGGTTTTTTACTTCCTCACTTGAAAGTCGGCCTAGCTGCGGCGCCTCCGCCGCACATTTCCGCCCCGCTGACCGGCCCTCCCGGCCGTACTCCGGCCCTTCCGTTTCACCGCGTCTTCGGCCGCTGCGTCTACTGCGGATTGCCGCGCGAGGGGGTCGTCAGCCACCGCGAGATCTACCGCTTCGAGGCGCTTGACCTCGTCGCGGAGCCGCGCCGCCTCTTCGAATTCGAGATTCTCAGCGGCCTTCCTCATGTCGTCCCTAAGCCCGTCGAGGACCGCTTGGAGATTGGCCCCGACTTGGGCTTTGTCGACCTTGGCCGTCACCCGGTTCATATCCGTATCGCCCCTATAGAGACCCGAGAGAGCACATCCTCGACGTTCTTGCGCACAGTTTCGGGCGTGATCCCGTTGGCGTCGTTATAGGCGATCTGCTTGGCGCGGCGCCGGTCGGTTTCCTTCATCGCCCGTTCCATCGAACCTGTGATCCGATCGGCATACATTATCACTTTGCCGTCCGCGTTCCGCGCCGCCCGACCAATAGTTTGGATGAGCGACGTCTCAGATCGGAGGAAACCCTCTTTATCGGCATCGAGGATCGCCACGAGACCACATTCAGGAATATCGAGCCCCTCCCGGAGGAGGTTGATGCCCACCAAGACGTCGAAGGCGCCCAGCCGGAGGTCGCGGAGGATCTCAATCCGTTCCAACGTGTCGATGTCAGAATGCATGTACCGCACCCGGATCCCCTGTTCGTGCAGGTAGTCAGTGAGGTCCTCGGCCATCCGTTTGGTCAGCGTCGTTACCAAAGTGCGGTATCCGGCGTCGGAAACCCGGCGTATTTCGTCGAGAAGGTCATCGACCTGCATGTCTACGGGTCGGATCTCGACTTCCGGGTCGAGAAGTCCAGTGGGCCGGATCACCTGTTCGACGAAAACCCCACCCGTCTGCTCGACCTCCCAATTTGCTGGTGTTGCCGAAACAAACACAGATTGGGGCCGCATCGCGTTCCACTCTTCGAACTTTAATGGCCGATTGTCAGTGCAAGACGGAAGCCGGAAACCGTGCTCGGCAAGGGTGCGTTTCCGGTTGAAGTCGCCTTTGAACATGCCGCCAATTTGAGGAACCGAGACGTGGCTTTCATCGGCGAAAACGATCGCGTGGTCGGGGATAAATTCGAAGAGAGTGGGGGGCGGCTCGCCGGGCGCACGGCCCGTGAGGTAGCGCGAATAATTCTCGATCCCGTTGCAGGAACCGGTGGCTTCCATCATCTCCACGTCAAAATTCGTCCTCTGCTCAAGGCGCTGGGCCTCAAGGAGCTTTCCTTCGCCCACAAGCTGGTCGAGCCGTTTGACGAGTTCGGCTTTGATCCCTTTGACTGCTTGTTGGAGCGTGGGCCTAGGCGTCACGTAGTGGGAATTGGCATAGATCCGGATCCGTTCGAAACTATCCGTCTTTTCGCCGGTGAGCGGATCAAACTCGGTGATCCCTTCGAGCTCTTCGCCGAAAAATGACAGTTTCCAGGCTCTGTCTTCCAAATGCGCGGGCCAGATTTCGAGACTGTCGCCGCGGACCCGGAATGTCCCACGGGCAAACCCCTGGTCATTCCGGCGGTATTGTTGGGCGACGAGATCCGCCATCACTTTGCGCTGGTCGTAATCTCGGCCCGCGTGGAGGTCTTGGGTCATAGCCCCGTAGGTCTCAACCGAGCCGATCCCGTAAATGCAAGAGACGGAGGCCACGATGATCACATCGTCGCGTTCAAGAAGTGCCCGGGTCGCCGAGTGGCGCATCCGGTCAATCTGTTCGTTGATCTGGGCCTCTTTCTCAATATAGGTGTCCGAGCGCGGTACATAGGCCTCGGGCTGGTAGTAGTCGTAGTAGCTGACAAAGTACTCGACTGCGTTTTCTGGAAAAAAGCCTTTGAATTCGCCGTAAAGCTGCGCGGCGAGCGTTTTGTTTGGGGCGAGGATGATCGCTGGGCGTTGGGTCTCTTCGATGACTTTGGCCATCGTGAAGGTTTTGCCCGTTCCGGTAGCGCCCAACAGCACTTGATCCTGCTCGCCGTTTCGAACGCCTTCAGAGAGGTCCGCGATTGCCGTTGGCTGGTCTCCGGCGGGGGCGAACTCGGTATGCATGACGAATGCTTTTCCCCCTTCGAGCTTATCCCGGGTCCGAACATCGGGCGCAGCAGAATGGAGGACGGGCAAGGTGTCGGGTGAGTTGTTATGCACGAGACGTCTCCGAGGCAGGCCCTTTAAATGGTAGCGGGTCCGGCCGGTTTGCAAGCACTCTAGGGACGCATAGTGCGGACTTCCTGACACTTAGCGTCAGGGAGCCTCCCTATTTTCGGGTAATACAACCTAGAGGAGAAAAAAGACTTGCAATCCCGTTTTAGTTGTATATGGTGAATGTCGCAAGCAGCAGACCTTGGCTGCCGACAGGACGTAAGATACCCACCCCTCGCTCCCGCGGATCTGTCGGCAGCCGATTTCCCGGCCACGAACACCTGATCGCAGGTGACCAGCGCCAAGCGCAAACGGGACTTGCATTGGGCTCAACCGATACATGATATGCGACCGAGCGGTCCCTTAGCTCAACTGGATAGAGCAGCTGACTTCTAATCAGCAGGTTGAGGGTTCGAGTCCTTCAGGGATCGCCAAAATTATCAACATGTTCCGCGGACGCTCGTTGAGCTTTTTCGTTTCAAGCGACCACATAGCGACCACAACGGATTGGTCTGTATCTTACTACGATTGTAAAATTAAAGTCGGGCAGCCTTAGTGCAAAAGATGTTCGACATTACAAGCTTGGCCGCTTGGTCAGGCATCGTAGCCGATCCTCAAAGATCGTACAGAAGAACTTTGTCGTACTTTGATCGGTGCTACTTCGGTCTCGGAAGCTATTTCTGGCGACCAGCCGCAAGTAACTGGTCGATTGTCCCGTCGCGATGCATTTCTTGTATCGTCGCATTAAAGGTCGAAATAAATTCAGCAGCACTTGATGTGCTTGCCCACTCGCTCTGAAAGCCAACAAAAAAGTCCTCTACAGAGACATCGTCAACAATTTCTAGTCCCTCCATACCGTCAACCGCTGCCAGTTCGTCTAGGATGGCAAATCGGCCTTCAACAAAACAATCGATCCGTCCGGCTTTCAGTTTTCGGAGATTGAATTCCAAAGTAGAGCTTTC
>JBCCTQ010000042.1:0-18329 GCA_039198225.1 Pseudomonadota bacterium | reverse complement strand
GCCGCTACGCGGCCAGCCCCCTTCTATTTTCAAAACCTCCCCCCGAAGGCTCTATACACCTTTTTAAATACAGTCGGGGTTTTTTCGGTGTTACGGGGTGCCGCCCCCACAAACCCTTATAAAATGACTTGGCGAAGCCGCATTTTCACAACCCTGCCAGCCGGTGGCGGCGATAGACCTCGATCATCCAGGGAAGCATGATCGCGTTGAGACTGTGCCAGAAAATATGGGTGCCGATGGGCCAGACATCGCAGAGGATCAGATCGAGGGACCTAAGGCTGATCGACACGGTGAGAAGTCCCGCCCCGATCAGCATACCCCGCGCCGTCTCTGGCGCGCGCCGTGCCACGAAAGGCGCGTAGGCCGCGATGAGGATCGGCACGGTCCAATAGAAGTTCGAGATCTCAAAGAACGGGATGCGGTTGAGCACCGGTACGAGGAGGGCCGCATATGGCAAAAACAAAAGCGTGGCCCCAAGGGCCAGCCACCAGCGCATTCCGATCACGTCGCGGTTGACCGCGAAAAGATAGGTCAGGATGAAAAGCCCGATCGGGGTCACGTCCGCCGTCGAGGCCCAGGCCGTGGCATGCGTGTGAAAGAGATACGAGCCCAGCGCGATGAAACCCAAGAGCACCGCCAAGATCCGCGCGATCCCGAGCCCCGGCTCGCGGTTCCGCCGGAACGCCCAGATCGCCCCGAAGAGGTAGAAAAAATTCGTCAGCGCATTGAGGGGTTCGGACCAATAGGTAAAATCGGTCCTCTCGCAATAGATGTCGACTTGGGCGAACCAGTCCATCCCTAGCCCGCCGCTTCGAGGCGGGCCGCCGCTTTCATCCAAAGCTCTTCGGCGCGGGCCAAGGCCGTTTCGAGATCGCCGTATTGGCGCTGGAGATCGGCCATGTCGCGCTCCCTACCGGCTTCGTAAAGCGCAGGGTCTGCCAGCCGCTCGGCCAATTTCGCCCGGAGCGCCTCTGCCTTTTCGAGCCTGGTTTCCGCTGCTTTCAGATTAGCCTTGAGATCGCTGATATCTCTGGGTTTTTCTTTCTTCCGTTTGGCTTCGGCTGCTTTCGGCGGGGCTTCTGAAAGAAGCTCGGCCCGGTAGCCGTCAAGATCGCCTCCGTAAGCCGCCACCGCCCCGTCCCCCACTTTCCAGAGCCGGTCGGCGACAAGACCCAAGAGATGCATGTCATGGCTCACCAGAATGACCGCGCCGCCATAGGCTGTGAGCGCCTCGACCAGGGCTTCCCGGCTTTCGATGTCGAGGTGGTTGGTCGGCTCGTCGAGGATCAAAAGCTCCGGCGCATCAATGGTCGCCAAGAGAAGCGACAGCCGTGCCTTCTGCCCGCCCGAGAGCGCCTTGGCCGGCATGTCGGCCTGGGCAGCACCAAGGCCGAACCCGCCGAGCCGGGCCCGGCGCTTGGCTTCGCCCTCATCGGGCCGGACGCGTCGGATATGATCGAGGGGGCTTTCTTCGGGGCGAAGCTCATCCAATTGGTGCTGGGCGAAATAGCCCACTTTGAGGCCCCGCGCCCGGGTCACCTGCCCGCGACTGGCATCAAGTTTGCCCGCCAAGAGCTTGGCAAGGGTTGATTTTCCCTCACCGTTCTTTCCGAGGAGCGCAATTCTGTCTTCACCATCTATCCGTAGGCCGAGACGTTTGAGCACCGGCTCTCCGCCATAGCCCACCGCCGCCCCGTCCAGGGCCAACAGCGGCGGCGAGAGCTCTTTGTCAGGATTGGGAAAGCTGAATTTCCGGAGCGCGGCTTCGCTCGGCGTCGTGATCGGTGTCATCTTGGCGATCATTTTGAGCCGCGCCTGGGCCTGTCGGGCTTTCGAGGCCTTATACTGAAACCGGTCGACGAAACTCTGAAGATGCGCCCGGCGCGCCTCCTGTTTTTTGTTTTCGGCCTCGGCGACCTGGAGCCGGGCGAGCCGGGTTTGAGCGAACGTGTCGTAAGCTCCTTGGTAGAGCGTCAAAGCCCGGTCTTCGAGATGGAGGATCGATCCAACAGAGCGATTGAGAAGGCCCCTGTCGTGAGAGATCACGAGAACGGTGTGGGGATAGCGGGCGAGGTAGCTCTCGAGCCATAGCGCCCCTTCGAGGTCGAGATAGTTCGTCGGCTCGTCGAGGAGCAAAAGATCGGGGGCGGCGAAAAGGACGCCCGCCAAGGCCACCCGCATCCGCCAGCCGCCGGAAAAATCCGCACAAGCGCGACCTTGATCCTCTTGCGAAAATCCAAGGCCTTTGAGGATCGCGGAAGCCCGCGCCTCGCCTGACCAGGCGCCGATGTCTTGCAGCCGGGCTTGGATTTCAGCGATCCGGCTTGGGTCTTCGGCCGTCTCCGCTTCGCTCAACAGCGCGGCGCGTTCGCCATCGGCGGCGAGCACGGTGTCGAGAAGCGACGTGGCCGAAGCCGGCACTTCCTGATCGACCCCGCCGATGCGCGCGCCTTTCGGCGTCGCGATGTCGCCCGCTTCAAGCGCCAACTCTCCTCGGATCAGGCGGAAAAGCGTGGTCTTTCCGGTGCCGTTCCGCCCGACAAAGCCCACCCGGTGCCCGGCCGGGATAACCGCGGATGCGTTGTCAAAGAGCGGCCGACCCGCGACGGCGTAGGAAATGGACTGGATCTTGAGCATCGGCCCCGCCCTAGCAGAGCGGCTTCCGACCGGGAAGGTTTACGGGCGCCTCGGCGAGGTCGGCGGAGTTTTTGCGCTATCGGTCCCAACCCGTGAGCGATGTACGTGCTTTAGCGGTCCCGCTCGCGAAAGTTGTCGGTACGGCAAACCAGTTAGACCGGAAGCCGGGCCATCGCCGTCTTGCCGGGGCGGCTAAGGTCTAAGGAATGTTGTGCTTTATGGCGGCCAGGCTATTGCTCGACCTGAACTTTGCGGGACCGCTGCCAAATCGCCGCCCCGGTGGGGCGGGACGGCGATGGCCCGGCGCCTTCGGCTTGGTTCCGGGCCAGATGCGCCCGTCACCGCTTGGCGCACCGAACCCTTCGGCTTTGGCGTCCATCCGGTCGCCCACGGCTACAGGGCCCACGCCGGCCGGTGTCCCAGTTAACACCACGGCGCCCGGCTCCAATTCGACTAAGCGCGTCACGTCGATGGCGATACTGGCGCCAAGGATCGGCGCGGCCGCTTTCTCTTGCAACAGATACTGACCATCGGCACCCAAGGCGAGGTAGCGCTCAACCTCGTGGCGGACGTCTTTGGTCATCGCCGGATTGGGAAACTCCCTTCCCGTCGTCAGACATTCGCGGTTTTTCGGGAGTATCACAGGTTTCTTCGCCTTCGGATCGCGGCCCACCTCCACCGCGTGGGCGGCGTAATTTTCGCCCACGCAATAGATCCGGCGGATCGGAACACGGGCCGCTTGCCCCGCAACAGACAAAATGACTTTGGGGGCGGGATCGATGCGATATGGCGACGCCCTCGGCCTCTCCTTTGTCGGCGAGACCTCGCACGGCCTAGCGTTTCGGTTCAGGTCGCAAGTTGCGTCCGGGCGTCTTCCCGGGCGATACCTCCCCAAATTCGCTGAAGGATATCCCCGATGGGTGAGATGAAGACCGTATTGGTGACCGGTGGTGCTGGCTATATCGGAAGCCATGCCTGCAAGGCCATTGCCCAGGCCGGGCATCGGCCGGTGACGTTTGACAACCTCTCGACCGGTTGGGCCGATGCGGTGAAATTCGGGCCCTTTGCCGAAGGCGATCTCCTTGACCCGGCGCGGATTGGCGAGGTGATGGCCGAATTTATCCCCGATGCGGTGATGCATTTTGCGGCCTTCTCGGATGTGGGCGAGGCCACGCGCGATCCTGGAAAATACTGGCGGAACAACGTGGAAGGCGCGCTGAACCTGATCGAGGCCATGATCGCAGCGGGTTGCAAGAACATGGTCTTTTCCTCCACTTGCGCGGTTTACGGCGACGCAGATGGGGTGACGCTCGACGAGGGCCAGCCCACCAATCCGTTAAACGCCTATGGGTCTTCGAAACTGGCGATCGAAGCGATGCTCCGGGATTTTCAAGTCTCGGATGGGCTCAATCCGGTGGTGTTTCGCTATTTCAACGTCGCCGGCGCGGATCCCGAAAGCGAGGTGGGCGAGCACCACCGGCCCGAGACCCATCTGATCCCTTTGATGCTTGATGCGATCACCGGGGCACGGCCCGCGCTCACGATCTACGGCACCGATTACGACACACCGGACGGGACTTGCATAAGGGATTACGTTCACGTGTCCGACTTGGTCGACGCCCATGTCGCCGGGCTCGAACGGATCCTCGGCGGGGCGGAGGGTGACCTTTATAATCTCGGCACCGGACACGGGTTTTCCGTCCGCGAGGTGGTGGCTCAGTCGGCCCTCGTGACCAACCGGGACGTACCGGTGAACGAGGGCGAAAGGCGGATCGGCGACGCGGTCAAATTGGTGTCGGGCAGCACCAAGGCCAAGGAGGTTCTCGGCTGGACACCCGACAGGTCGACCATGGGCCAAATGATCGCCGATGCCTGGCGTTGGCACCAATCGGACGGGTACGACCGTTAAGTCTTGGGCGAACGGTCTGGCGCTGGGGCGCGGCCCGGACGCGAGGAATTGCGCCGCACCACAGGTCGGCAACGGTTTTGAGCAGAGCGAAGGGTAGCCGTTCAATCCTGGGCGGTCGGCACCTCAGGCGCCTTTGGCCAAGGGCGTGTCGGAGGTAGCCTCATCCGCCTCGACCCAGACTTCCGCATGGCCGCGACCATTTTTCTTGGCCCGGTAAAGCGCAGTGTCGGCAGCTTGGAGCATCGCGTTATATTCCGGCGCGTCGAAATCGATGGAAATCGCCGCACCGATCGAGGCTGAGACCTGGCAGGACGCTTCGTCCAGAGCCACCGGCATTTCAATTCTCTGGATCACCCGGCCGGCGAGGCGCACCACATCCGTGGGGTCCGTGAGGCCCGGCAGGATCGCCACGAATTCATCCCCTCCGACCCTGGCAACAACGTCGCCTTCCCGGAGTGTCAAACGCAGCCTTTGGGCGATCACCCGGAGAACTTCGTCGCCCGCAGCATGGCCGTACGTGTCATTCACCTCCTTGAAGAGATCGAGGTCAATCTCCAGAAGCGTGAAGTCTTCCAAGGCCCGGATCCGAGCTTCGGTTGTCATCTCCACCGATCGGCGGTTTTCAAGCCCGGTCAGCCCATCGGTGAGCGAAGCGACCTGGGCTTCGTCGCGGGCCCCTTGGAGACGCATAATCAAGCGCTGGGCTTCGCGCATGACCGACCGGTTCGCCTCGGCCAAATAGAGGACTTCGATCGTGGGATCGGTCGGCGCGAAATCAGCCCGAGTGAGCCGGTGTTCTTCCACCGCCGAAACTACGGAAATCCCGAATGACAGGTCGATCAAATAGCCCTTTGAACGTCCGACCGACACCACCATGGCCTGGAACACCGTGTCATGGGAGGTCTGAAGCCGCAGCCGAAGCCGGATCCCCACAAGATCGGCGAGGCGTTTTTCGTTGGCCAATTTTTGAGGCCGAATGATCTCGAAGATCTCGCCGAATTGCGAGCTGGAGATCCCTGCCGCCTCCGTGATCTTGGCCAAGGTCGGGCCCATGCGCGTCACCCCGCCCCTTGGATCGACGAGAAGATGCATCGGCAAAAGCCGGTCAATCGTCTCCGTGGGCAAGGAGATAAGATGGGAGGCGCCGTTCATCCGGCCGTCCCCGCCGCAAGATCGAATTCGCGCCCTTCGAAATAGGTGCCGTCAAGCAGGCGAACGAAGACGACCTCCGACCCGTCGTCCCGGTTTTCCCATTCAATGAGTGACAATGTGCCGTAATCGTCGGCCATGGCACGGAGCATTCCCGCAAGGATCGTGCAGAATCCCGAGAAATTCGATTGGCAGATCAATTCAAACTCATTTGGTTTGGGTTCGCGGATGTTGATGGTCGGAAGAACGAGGTCGGGCACGGCCAGCCGGGCCCGTTCGGGCAATTCATCCAGCGATTGGATGAAGTCGGAAAAATCTTCCCCTCCGAACCTGAGGAGGCGCCGGAAGGCTTCGAGTTTAGGGCTGGCCACAAGATAGGATCCAAGATCTTCGAGCAGCACGTCTTGGGGTTTTCCCAAAAAGCTCTCGGCCACGGCAAGAACCCGGCGCGTCAGCCGGGGATGGTAGGTCAAGAACGCTTCGAACCCGCCGTCGCGCAGCCGCGCGGCGTTGGCGATCCGGTACCAAACCCCTTCGCCATAAGCATCGGTTAGGAAGCCCTGAAGGCCTTTGTTGATAAGCCCGTGCATTTTCTCACCTCTAACCGACAGGACCCTAGCCCATGAGCGGTTAAAGAAGCCCGAACTGCTTGAAGGTGGGGCTTAGAAATCCGTCGGTGCCCCGCCTTCGGCTTTTCGGCGCGCCACAAAATCTTCGAGCGCTTCGACCCGGTCTTGGGCCAATCCCGGCGGCTCGTAAGCCTCAAGCATCCGATCCACGGTCGCCGACGCCCTGTCATGGGTCCAAACCGCTCCGCCGAGATGCCAATTCTCATAATTCTGCCAATTGCTTAAGAAAGGCCGATAAAATGCGCTTTCGTAGCGGTCTTGGGTATGGCCGATGCCGAAAAAGTGCCGCTCCGAAGCCGGGAGAAGGTCCACCTCGGCCACCGCATCCACCGCCAGGGCATCCTCGTCGGTCGAGACAAGATCCGGCTCGAAATACCGTAAAATCTGCTGGATCAGCTCACAATCCATCACCATTTTCTCAGGGCTCGCGATGAGCCCGCCTTCGAGCCAACCCGCTCCGTGATAGACGAAGTTGGTCCCCGACTGGACCGCTGACCATAGCGCATTGGCGGTCTCCCACATGGCTTGGGCGTCGGGCACATTGGCCGCGCAGGAGCCCGATGCTCTCATCGGCAAGCCGTAAAACCGCGCCATCTGGCCGGACATCTGCGTGGCGCGCATGTATTCTGGGGTGCCGAAAGCAGGCGCACCGGTGGCCATATCGACATTAGAGGTGAACGTTCCCAGCGCACAGGCCGAGCCCGGCGCCACATATTGAAAGAGCGCAATCGCGGAGAGGCCCTCGGCCACGCTCTGGGCCACGGCACCTGCCAGAGTGACCGGGGCCATCGCACCGGCCAGGGTGAACGGCGTGACGACCACCGCTTGCCCCCGGCGAACACAACGCAAACAGCCGTCGATCATTGGCCAATCGTGCTTGAGGGGCGAGGTCGAGTTGATGTTGGTGAACATATGGGGCTGGCTTTGGAACGCGTCCTCGTCGAGCCCCGCAGCGAGTTTGACCATGTCCATCCCGTCCTCGATCCGCTCGGGCCCCAGGGAATAGGCATGAACGACCTTGTCGGTCATGGTCAGCATATCAAAAAGCGCATCGAGATGGCGCGTCGACGGGTGGAGATCGGCCGGTTCCACCGGATAGCCTGCGTTGAAATGGATGCAGTTGAACGCCTGGGTGAGCTTTAAAAGATCGCGGTATTGGGCATGGCTGCCGGGGGTTTTTCCGCCTTTGAGGCTCAAATGGTTGGGCGCTGAACCCACCGCGCCAAAAAGGATATGCCCGTCGCCGAGTATGATCTCTCGGTCCGCATTCCACGGCGTGATCGTGAATGACGACGGCGCCTTGGCCACCATTTCCATGACGAAATCGCGGCCGAGTTTTACGCGTTCGCCCTCAACGGTCGCGCCGGCCTTGCGGAAAAGCTCGAGCGCCTCTTCGTTCAGAAACTCGATCCCCACCTCTTCAAGGATCCGCATGGCCGCGCCGTGGATCCGGGCAACTCCCTCTTCGGTGAGAGGTTCAGTTGGCCGGTCGGTGTTTTTCGGCAAGCGCCAGGGAAGTTGCTCGATGCCAGGGCTTCGGCCCCTGCGATTGGCCGACCGCCCGCCCGCCCGGCGTCGTGTCTTGGTGACGTCCTCGACCATGCTCTGCTCCCGCGCCCTTTGGGAGTCCAGTGTTCGGAAATCTCGGCCCGCGCCCCTGCCCCTTTGCGACCTCTTATGTCGCGAAAGGCGTGTTCTGGCTGAGCCAGGCGGGCAAATGGGAAATATCGGCGAGGACCCCGTCGGCTAAGGGGGCCAGGCGGTCGGCCGGTGTCATCCCTGTGAGAACGCCGATTGTAGCGGTTCCGGCCGCGCGCCCGGCTTTGAGATCGTGGCCGGTATCGCCCACCATCACGCTCGCCTCGGGCGGGATGCCCGTGGCGCGGCAAAAGGCGAGGATCGGGCCCGGATCGGGCTTGATCCCATAACCGCTATCGGCGCCAGCCACGAAGGCGACATGCTGGGCAATGCCGAACGCCTCAAGATGGCCCCGGGCGGAGATCTCCGTGTCATTGGTGACGATGCCCAAGACATGGCCCGCTTCGGCGAAGGCTTCAAAGAGCGGGGGCAAGTCCGTGGCTGTGACCTGGGGCACTTCGGCGCTGTAGGCCTCAAACTTCTCTTTGAGGCCGGCATAGTCGAGCTGGGGAAGATGGGGCACGAGACTGTCGATGATCTTGTCGCTTGGTCCAGTGACGGCGGGGCTTTCAGGGATGAAGCCACCCGTCTCGGGGTCATGGCCCAGGGCCTCGGTCATGGCCTGAAAAAGCGCGTCATCGCCGTCAGCAAGGCGGGCGAGCACATGGGACGTCCCGCCCTGGCCCCAGGTCGCGCGAAAATCGGTGAGCGTGCCGTCTTTGTCGAAAATGATGCCGCGATACACGTGCGCCTCCGGGTGGGCCCGGCGGTCGCGGGCGGTTCGGGGCGTCGCTAGCCTATCGCCGTGCGGCGCGCCAGCCCGCGCGTTCGGCCTCGTCCGCCGAGCAGAACCACCGTTCGCCTTTGGCGGTGTTAATCCGGGTCCGCTCGTAATTTTCCTGGCCGGGGCGATGATAGATCCGGCCACCGCCGGAGATATTGCCCTTGATCTTGCAGCCGTCCCCGGGCGCATCAGCCGATGGGGCGGCGCGCGCGTCGCGCAAGTTGGCGCGATGGTCGAACGGGCGTTCAAAAGACCAGGCCCAGATGCCCCGGCCGAGTAGCTCGGCCTCCTTGGCAAATTCCGGGTAGTCGCGCAGCGTTTCTTTCGGATAGATGTCGACGATGCCGGCCCGGAGCATGGTTTCAGCCATATCGGTGCCTTTGATCCGGCAGATGGCCAGCGACCGGCCGAAGGCGTCGTATTTCAGGGTCTCGCAGGCGGCCCGGCGCCCGTCAAAGAGCGCGGCCGCCTCGTCCCGAGCCCAAAGCCCGCAGCGGATATTGCGGCCGTCGGACCCGGTACAGGACTGGTCGAGTTCATGGGCGTCAATGCCGAAGAGACGCACCCTGGTGCCGGCGATCTCGACCGTGTCGCCGTCGATCACCCGCACCTGGCCCACGGGCCCCGCCGCGGCCCCGAAGGACCATAGCGCAAGGGCCGAGGCCACCACCAAAACTCTCAATTCCCATCTCACGGGAGGAAACTCGCAGCTCGCACTTCGGCTGGCAACTTTATTCTGAACAATCGGTTAACGGGCGAATTGAAGGCAAATGAGAGCACTCCGCTTGTCTCGAGACCCGGCCTAGACGCCCGGAACGGGGTCCGAGGACCGGCGGGCCAAAACACTCTCGCGCCAAGCGATGAAACTCACCGCCATCACGATCACCGTCCCCCCTGCGATCACATAAGGGTCGACCGGTTCGGCAAAAATCATCCAACCCACAAGGCCCGACCAGACGAGTTGGAGAAAAGTCACCGGTTGGGTCACCGAAACCGGTGCGGCCCGGAAGGCGATGGTCATAAAATAATGACCCAAGGTCGCGAGGATGGCGATGAGAAAGAGAAGGCCGAGTTCACCCCAATTGGGCCAAACCCATCCCACCAAAGCGAACGGGAAAAGGGCCACAGTCACCAAAAAGGAGAGCATCACGATCACGAGCTCGGGGCTTGCCTCGCGGGTGAGCCGTTTGGCTAGGAGATAGGAGCTCCCAAGAAAAAGCGCATTGGCGAGCATGGCCAGATGGGCTGGCTCGACCGCCCGGAAGCCGGGTCGGAGGATCAGGACTGCTCCGATAAGGGCGACACCAACGGCGAGGAGCCGGCGGATGGCGAGGCGCTCGCCGAGAAAGAGCGCGGCCCCCAAGGTCACGCAGACAGGTGTGAGATAATTCAGCGCCGTCACCTCGGCGATCGGGAGCCGGGCCATGGCATAAAACCAAAGGATGACGGCCATGGCATGGACCCCGCCGCGGAGTGTGAAGAGCCAAAGAAGTTGGCCCGACGGACTGGCCCGGCGAATGAGTGCCAGGCCTGGGATGAGGAGCGGCAGGACCAGCGCATATCTCAGAAACGCCACTTCAGGTGCCGGCAGCCTCGTGCCGAGCGTTTTGACAAGGGCCGTCATGGCCACAAACGTGAGCCCGGTGGCCAGCATCCAAAGGATGCCTGCGACGGGCTGGTCCTGTCTCGGTTTCACATGGGGCATCGACCCTGGCTGCCAGTCCCAGACCGCCTCCGCAAGGCCCCACTTTTTGCCTGAAAAAGTGGGCGCGCTTTTTTTGAGAAAAAGCGGGGGCTCTGCCCCCGGCCCTTCGGTCCTCCCCCGGAGTATTTTTCCCAGGATGAAGCTCAGGCGCGCCCTTTGGCGACCCGTCGGCAGAGGAGGATCACTGGGACAAGGCCGATGCCCGCCAGAACAAGGCTCGGCACGGCCGCCCCCTCGAGGCGCTCATCGGCGGCCAGGCGAAAGGCTTGAACCGCGAGCGTGTCAAAGTTGAACGGGCGCATAATGAGGGTGGCGGGCAGCTCTTTCATAACATCGACGAAGACGAGGAGGGCCGCGGTGAGAAGCGATGGAGTCAAGATCGGCACATGGATCCGGCCGATCGTGCCAAAAACCCCCTGGCCCAGGACCCGGGAGGCGGCGTCGAGGTTGGGGCTCACCCCGGCAATTGCCCCCTCATAGGCGCCGAGGGCGGCGGCCAGGAAACGCACCATATAGGCGGTGACCAACACCCAGATCGACCCCGTGAGCAAAAGACCAGTTGAGACACCGAATGTGGCGCGCATCCAGGCGTCGAGGGCGTTGTCAAAGGCCGCAAGGGGCACGAGCAGCCCCACGGCGATCACGCCTCCGGGCACCGCATAGCCGATCCGGGCGAGATAGAGGGCGGCCGCCGAAGCCCGGCTCCGCCAGACCCGATGGAACGTCCCGATCACGACCGCTGCCCCGACCGTTACCACCGCCCCGGCCCCGGCGAGCACGAGAGAATTCTGAATGAAGCGCACATAGCGCCGGCTGGTGAGGTCCTGTTCCGAGCCGAGCGCCATGAGCCAGAGGGCCACGACCGGGATGAGGACGCCGAACAGCACCGGGAGCGCACAGGCGCCCGCAGCCGCCCAGCCCCGGCGCGGGGACAGTGCGATCCGGGGCATCGCTTCTTGGCGGCGCCCGGCCGCGTAGCGTGCATCACCCCGGCTTTGTCGCTCTAGGATCGCGAGGACCAAGGCAAAGCTTAAGAGCCCTAAGGACAATTGGGCCGCGGCGGGGCGGTCGGCGAAGGCGAACCAGCTTTGATAGATCCCCGTCGCGAAGGTCTGCACGCCGAAAAAGGACACCGTTCCGAAATCGGCGATCGTCTCCATCACCGTCAAAAGGACACCTGCCGCGATCGCCGGCCGTGCCATCGGCAAGGAGACCCGAAAAAAGGCACCGAACCCGGCCTGGCCCAAGGCGCGGGCCGCCAGGTAGGGCGATGCTGATTGGGACAGAAAGGCCGCTCGGGCCAGAAGATAAACATAAGGGTAAAGCACAAAGATCAGCATCGCCCCGGCCCCGCCGAGGGAGCGCACTTCCGGGAACCAATAATCCCGGGGGCCCCAGCCCATCACATCGCGCAACGTCGATTGAACGATCCCGGGATGGTCCAACACATGGGTATAAGCATAGGCCAGCACATAGGCTGGGAAGGCCAACGGGATGACCAAAAGGACCTCGAAGACTCGCCGGCCCGGAAACTCTGTCATCGTCACGAGCCAGGCCGTGCCCGTGCCGATGAGAAAGCTCCCCGTCGCCACAATGAGGCAAAGCGCAAGTGTTGTGAGCGTGTAGCGAAGAAGGACGGTATCGGCGAGATGGCTGAGGACATCAAGATCGCCGAGAAAGGCCGCAACCAAAACCCCGAGATGGGGTGTGGCGCAGATCGCCGCAATCAGAAGGGCGAGGCCGCCGAGCCCCCGTTCGCCGGTCCCGGCCCGGGGCAGCGTAAAGGCCGCCCCCCTATCGCTGGGCATTTTCTAGATCCGGCGGGGCCCAATAATCGCGCTCCTCCGGTGAGAGAGGTTTTTTGCCGAGGATATGGTCGGCCGCCTTCTCTCCCACCATGATCGAGGGGGCGTTGATGTTGCCGTTCGTCACCCGAGGAAAGATCGAGCTGTCCACGACCCGGAGCGCTTCGACGCCGATCACGCGGGTTTCGGGATCGACCACGGCGTGTTCATCATCGGCCGCACCCATCCGGCAAGTGCCGCAAGGATGATAGGCGCTTTCCACCTCGGCCCGGATGAACCGGTCGAGCGCCTCATCCGAAGTGACCGTGGCGCCGGGCAAAAGCTCATGGGCGATATAAGGTGCGAACGGCGCCTGGCCCATAATCTCGCGGGCGAGTTTGATGGCCCGGCGGAAATCGGTCCAATCCTCTTTCTTCTCCATGTAGTTGAACTGGATTTTCGGGGCGTCTCCGGGCGCGTTACTGCGGAGCGTGACCTGGCCCCGGGACGCGGCCCGGCTCGTGCCCACATGGATTTGAAACCCGTGGCCGTCGGCCATTGACGAGCCGTCATAGCGCATGGCCACGGGCATGAAATGGATCTGGACATCCGGATAGGCCACGCCTTTGGCCGAGCGGAAAAAGCCCAAGGTCTCAATCTGGTTGCTGGCTCCCGGGCCAGTGCGGGTCGCGAGCCAGCGGAGCCCCACATAGGCCTTGCCGAAGAGTGAGAGGTATTTGGCGAGCGTTACCGGCTGGGAGGCGGCGTATTGGATGTAGACTTCGAGATGGTCCTGGAGGTTTTGCCCCACCCCGGGCCGGTCGGCGACGACGTCGATCCCCATTGCTTTGAGATGTGAAGCGGGGCCGATCCCAGAAAGCATCAGGAGTTTCGGAGAGTTAAAGGCCGACGCCGACACGATCACTTCGCGGCGGGCGCGGATGTAGTCGCCGTCGGTGGTTTCGATGCCCGTGGCGCGGCCTTTGGTGATGCGGATCTTCGCGGCCATGCCCCGGACGACGCGTAGATTGTGCCGCCTAATCGCGGCGCCGAGGTAGGCGGAAGCCGTCGAGACCCGGGTGCCGCGATGGATCGTCTGGTCGGTCGGGCCGAACCCTTCCTGGCGATAGCCGTTATAATCGGGCGTGGCCCCGTAGCCCGCCGCCTCAGCCGCCTCGATCATCACGTCGAAGAGCGGGTTCTCGCGGGGTCCCCGCGTCACGCCCACGGGGCCGTTTTCGCCCCGCCATGACGCCTCACCGCCTTGGCCGCGCGGCGTCCAACGTTCAAGCTTTTTGAAATACGGGAGAACGTCCCGGAACGCCCAGCCCTTGGCTCCGGCTTCCGCCCAATGTTCATAATCCAAAGGATGGCCCCGCACATAGACCATCCCGTTGATCGAGGACGACCCGCCGAGGACCTTTCCGCGGGGTTGGGTCAGCTGGCGGCCATCCAAATGGGGCTCAGGCTCGCTTTTGTAACCCCAATCGTAACGGGGCATATTCATCGGATAGGACAGCGCCGCCGGCATTTTGATGAAGGGGCCGAAATCGGTCCCGCCCGCCTCGACAAGGATCACCGACCGACCCGCTTCAGCGAGGCGCGCGGCCACCACGGCCCCAGCCGATCCAGCTCCGACAACAACGTAATCGGCCTTCATTTCACCTCCGAAAGACCTTTTCCGGCCCATAGCCTGTCGGAACGACCCAAGAAAGAGCGAATGCACAAGATGCTGCTCATTCAGTCAAAGTGGGCTGCGACCTCTTCGGGCTGATAGCCGTCCTTGAGCTCAACCAGGCGGCGATGGATGAGGGCGAGGAGCGTGCCGCCGAGCGCGTGACCGAACGCAAGGGCCACGGCGGCAAGAAAGATCGCGATGGGGGTTTCGAAGAGCCAACTGATCGGCAGCGCTTCGGCGGTGATCCCGACGAGGAATACCCCGGCCAGGAGGCAGATAAGATCGGCAAAAAGGATCAAGGTGAGGGCAACGGCAAGGCCCAACCGGTGACCTTTGCTTAATTCCAAGCTCCGGCGAAGGGCAGCGCGCGCGGAGGTCTCGCCTGCGGCAATGGCCGGAACCAAGGCAATGGTCGAGAGGAGGCCGAGATAAATCCCGCCTGCGACCAGAAAGAGAACCGCGGTGGGTGTCGGGCCGAACGAGCCGACCATGACGACCAGCGGAGGGATAAAAAAGACGGCCGAGAGAAGGGCATAGGCGGTGTGGGCGCGGAAGGCCGCAAAGGAGCGCCGGAGCGCTGCCCATAACAGTGGGCGATCCTCCGTCCTGGCCCCGAGACGGGTAGCCAGGGCCCCCGCGCCGAGCCCATAGAGCGCCGCGCTTACAACCGAAACCGCGAAAAGCGAGATGACGTCCGGCGAGGGCGATGCGGCTTCGGCAATCTCAAGATAGGCAAACCAGAGCGCCACATCCGCCAAGGTCGGCAGGAAAACAAGCGCCCAAAGTCCCAAAAAGTCGCGGGCTAACCGCGCAAATGTTTGGCCCAAGAGCCAGCCGATGCCGAGCCGCTCTTTTGGGCTGAGAAGGTTGGCGGGCTCCTCACTCAAAGGCGCCCACCAGAGCCTCGCGTTCGGTCCCTTCACTCTCTCTCAGACGAAGATAAACGAGCGCCAATACCGTGCCTGTGAGCCCCGAGCCGAGGCCCTGCATGAGAGCGGCCAGTACCATGATGACAAAGGTATAAAATTCAAGCGCAGGA
The DNA here is from genome assembly GCA_039198225.1 of Pseudomonadota bacterium. GTDB lineage: Bacteria > Pseudomonadota > Alphaproteobacteria > Rhodobacterales > Rhodobacteraceae > JASJAR01. The sequence goes on along the minus strand of JBCCTQ010000042.1, from coordinate 3,377 downwards.
GGAGCTTGGGCGGCGATACTAACAAAATCTGCGAGGGCCGAGACCGCCTCTTTCGAGAGCTCGGCCTGGACCGTTTCGTTCCAACGCAACACAAAGGCGATGGCGATGACCGGCCAGAGGCCATGGGCCATGACCCCCAGGCTCCGGCCCAGCGCGGCCAAACCCCGGGTTTCGGCCATGGAAACGGCCGGTGCGAGGCAGATGAGACAGAACGCGCCGTATTCTAAAAGTCCGAACAGCACCCGGCTCGCCCCGTCCGAATGGGGCGGGACCAGGCCGCCCGATTGGAGCGCGAGCGGGAGGATCAACGCCGCACCCATCACCAGCGCAAAACCGAACATCGCTCCCCGGGCCGACAGGGCCCTCGTCAAGGCCTGGCCAAGCGAGGGTGCGGGCCCTTGGCTTCTTTCGCCGCCCATCACCCGGACAGCCACCGCGGCCAAGGCCACGAACTGGAACAAAGTCGTGGTCAAAATGATGAGGCACACGAAAAGCAACCACCCGGTGCGTTCGGGGTCGAAAAGGCTCTGGATTGCGTAGAGTACCAACCCCGCCGCGAAAGCCGGAAGGCTCGCCAAAACCATGAGCGCCGGGAAATCCCGGATGAAAAGCCAGAGGCTTCGCAGGGCAATTTTCCCGACCCCCAATCCGGGGGCCGGGCTTGTTACGGCTGTCACAGGATCAGTCGAAGACCGACGCGATCTGATCGACACTCACGCCCTCTTTGATCTCCCGGAGGCGGGCGTAGATGAGCGCGACGAGGATTCCCGCAAACCCGTAGGTTATGGCGTAGATCGCCGCCAAAACCACCACGGTCATCGCAATCCCGAGCGATCCTAAGGAGCCGAGCACCGCCATCAATCCGCCGGCGATGAAGACCGCAATGACGCCGAACACCATCAGGAAGATGAAGGCGAGGATCATCGCTCCGATGATCGGCCAGCGATATTCTTTGGTGAGTTGGGCGCTCCGGCGCAAGCCGCCGAACCCGACCCGCTCGATCACCACCGCCGCGGGCATGACTGAGAACACCGCGTAGATCCACAAGCCGGGGATAACCAAAAGCAAGAACCCGATGATCATCAGGATCGTCATGATGAAGGCCAAGACCGCGATGGGCACCGCCGAACGGAGGGCGGGGCTGATGTAACTGCCGATCCGTGTGGGACGGCCGAGCTTGGCGTCATAGGCCAGTTGGACCATCAGGGCGACGGTGATCCCGTAGATCACCAGGCTCGCGACTTGGCTGATCGCGTAGCCAACACCGCTGAAGGATGCAAAATCTTCGGGGCCGCCGGTGCCCATCATGGCGCTCCACCCAATCAAGGCCCCTTGGATCACCAGGCCGATCAAGGTCGGCACGAAGGCCAGAATAATCACCGAAAAGAAATTACCGAATAATATCGAAAATGCACTGCTGATGATGTTGCCCACGCCGAGGGGCATTTTTCTATCTTCAATCGCTGCCGCTGTCATTTGTCTACCTCATTCATTTCAGGGTTTGCCCCATTCCAATGGGGTCGGTGTTACACGCCGGAGGCCGCGATTGCGCTGCGGCCCGGCGCCTCGTCCGCCTCAGGGCGGTGCCGTTTCTTCTTTCTCCCTGTGGTGTTTGTCGGCCCGGCGGTCCCCGAAGAGCTGGCGCTGTTCGAGATGGGCCCGCTGGGCAGAATAAAAGGCCTTAAGGAACGCCCCACGGTCTTCCTCCGCCACGGGGTCCGCATAGCCGATCTTTTCACGGATTTTCTCCACGATCGCTTCGAGCGTCGCCGCGCGGTTGGCCGCGCCGGTCTCTGACACCGTCCGGTCCTCGGCGCGGAGCACGGTCTCCAGGGTCTGGAGTTCGAAGGCGCCGTAATGGTCGAGCTGATGGGCGAGAAACGTGAATTTCTCTTTTCTCTTCCGCGGTGTCGGCGCCTCCGCAGACAAATCCTTCAAGAGGATCGGGTCGGGCAGATGCACTACGTGGGTCCCGGCCAAATAATCTCCGAGCCTCCGGCGATGCCGGTTCGACAGCGGGATCGTGAAAGCCATCACGATCCAGGCGACGGCGATGAGTGAGGCGATCGGGGAACTCGCATTGAGGCTAAGAAGCAAGGTCCCCGGCAAAAAGATCTCCGCCTCTTTCATGAGGTTGCGGAGGACAAGTCCGTGGGTCGTCAGCGATCCTCCGTCATGGGAGACCACTTTGATCTTCATCAGCCGCTTGCCCAAGGTCTGGCCGTTCCAGGCCAGCTCGCTAAGGATGTAGTAGGGTATGCGGATGGCGAAAAAGAGCAGGTTTGCCACCACGCCAAGGGTTTGGGGGGCGACAATGTCGAGGGCGCTGAGAAAGAACATCACGGCGATCACAGCGATGGTCGTGATGAGAATATCGGTGAGTTGGGCGCCCATCCGCACCCCGACCCCGGCCACGTCGAGCCGGATGGGCACGCCTTCGGGCGGCAGGATCTGGCTCGGATCGGGCCCCTTGGCCTTCGCCTTTTTGCGCCGCCAGATCTTCATGGGTCCGCCCGCCGCCGGGCGCGCCCGCCAAGGCTGAACCAGGCAAGCCACAAAAGCCCGACGCCCCAGCCGATGGCGTAGCGCGCTTCGGCCGATTGGACGAGCTGGCGGCCAAAGCCTTCCAGGAACGCCGCCGCCAAGAGCATCAACGCGGCCACGAGGGCGAGTTTCGTGGCATCCCGGCCCGCCACCCGGAGCGCATCGCCCCGGGTGCGCTGGCCCGGGAACAACACCGCCGAACCCAAAATCAGACCCGCACCGCAGGCGATGCAAATGGCCGAGAGCTCCGTCACCCCGTGGATCGAAAGCCAGCCCCCAAGGTCGTACCCAATGCCGCGGTCCACATGGAGCGCATAAAAAGCACCTAATATCAGACCGTTATAGAAGGTCAGCAACACTGCCGGGAACGCCGCAAAGACCCCGAGCCCAAAGACGAAAATTGCGATCCGCGTGTTGTGGGAGAAAAGATAGGTGGCGAAGGCACCGAGGCCCGACGCGTCCGGATCGTCGTCATAGATCACGGAGAGGAGAAATTCGGTCGTCGAGTCCGGACCTCGCCCGCCGCCGAGGCCCGGCGGCATAAAGACGTAGTACCAGGACGCATTCTCGAAATAGAGGAGATAGCCCACAAGCGCGCCGAGCCCCATGGAGGCAAAGCCCAGGACAATGAAGAGCCAGGAGCGGCGCATGGAGAGGGGTGCGCTTTGGCGGAAGAATTTGGAGACCACGCCGCCGATCCGCTCTTGAGGTGCGTAGACACTGAGATAAGCTCGGGCGGTCAGAGCTTCGAGATAATCGAGCAATGCCCGGTCAAGCGAGATCTCCCGGGCGATGGCGAGCGAGGTCGTGGCCTGGCGGTAAAGCGCGGCGAG
>JBCCTQ010000041.1:0-22490 GCA_039198225.1 Pseudomonadota bacterium | reverse complement strand
CTCGCGATCTATTCTGCAGGCGGAGCGAAGTACGGCAAGGGATTCGCCCCCTCTGGGGCGAAAAACATCAACGAAATCAATGATTATGGTGCCCGGGGGCGGAATCGAACCACCGACACGAGGATTTTCAGTCCACTGCTCTACCCCTGAGCTACCCGGGCACGGGCGGAGGCTAGCCTCCGGGTCGGCGCGTTCTAGACGCGGGGTTGGGACGTGTCCAGGGTGTTCTTGGATAGCGGCTTCAAGCGCTATCTGCCATGCGCAAGGCGTCTTCGGCTCCGATGGTTGGGCGCTCAGTGAGGCTGGCGTTCTTCTGGCTCAAGGGCGTCTTCAGCGAACTCTTCGGTGGGAACCGAATAGGCGCCCGTCATCCAACGACCGAGGTCAATATCGGCGCAACGTTTCGAACAGAACGGTCGGAAAGTGGTCTCGGTCGGACCGGAACAAATCGGGCAAGCCATGGCGTGAGCCTGGGCGATTTCGGGGCCAAAAGGAAGGGCCCTTTGAGACGCGTAGATCTCCGATCAAAGTTGTCGCCTCGTTGGTCACCCGCACATCCGGGCCTTCTCTCAGTGTCAGAAGTATTCCCACTGCCGGAACGCACATGATAATTAAAAAGTCGAGCGGCGGGTCTCAGCCGCTGCCGGTCGCCGCCGGATCGGTGCCGCCCAGTCAATGGCCGGTTCTATGTGATGGGAAAACGAGCGGCCCGAGGCCTAGGTCGATACGCAAGATTAGCCGATTTGATTATCCGACACATGAGCAGCTTTTACCCGCAGACCCCCCCCTCGACAGCATCCAACGGGACAAAGCCAGCGATATACCCGATCAATGATGAGTGTGGGCGTTGTGCGCGCCCGCGGTTGAATCGCCAATATAGCCGCTTCTCGGGCGAGCGGACCGGTTCGGAGGCTAGTAAGCGCCTGGCCGGGCTGGAGATCCTCCCATATGGATTGCCACTGCAGAACTCCGCAGAGGGCTCCGTGGGCCGACTTGGCCCGTGGTAAACTGGGAATGCACTCGCGCCGACACTTCCGTCACCGTCAATCAAGATCCCGGGTTTCAAAACCCGAGCAATCGGCTCTTCGTGCCCAATGGCACGGTCCTTCGATTGGCACTAAAAAAGCGACCGGTTGAGTTCTAACCACTTGACCACGTTGCCTTCGAAATCACTTTGTGGTCGGCGAACTAGGGAATAGAAATCCACCCCGAACGGACGGGCGATATCGCCCCTCAAATACAGTTCAACAGCTTCGATTTTGTCGTTGACCGCGTGTGCGTTGCCTTTGCGCTAAGAAACGTCGCCAAGAACCAGCCATCCGGGATTGGCAAAGTCTACAAGATAGAACTGTCTTACACGGTCGGGTTCTTTTCGGAGATCGTGGCGTATGGCGCGGCTTGAGAGCAACTGCCTGTAGCAGCCTCTCCGCTTTGAAGGGAAAGGGGCGCTTCCAGGACCACAGACAAACTGCAGGTTTGAGCAATCTTTGGGAAGTTTGGGCCTTTGGCATTTCGACCGTGCAATTCTGGCCCGCCGCATCGAGAATTGTACACGCACCAACAAGCCTCTGTCCGAACCCGTGGATCCTACCACCCATGGCAGGCAACATAGTTCCCGCGGGCTTCGCGCAGTTTCTCGACGGCCAAGAAACGGTCTAGAGTGCCTCGTTGGTCTTGGGCGATGCAGGTGAGGCGCGGGTGATCCTCGCCCGGGAATTGGAGCGGTTTGCCGATTTTATCCAGCACCCGCTTCCGCCCCAGGAAAACGTCGCTCAGGTCCGCACCAAATCGTTCTGACAACGCGTAGAGGCCGGGCCCGACCGCGCGGCATCAGAGCGCGCAAAGGCTTCCTTCATCCTGGCCCAAATACTCCCGCCGGAGGCGTCCTGCTTCTGCCATCTGCGACCCGCGGTGGGTCCATGCGGCCCAGCATGGAATGAGCCGAAGGCTCGCAATTTCCAAACCTAGCCAGCTGAAAGAAGGCCGACGGATTTGTCCTGTTCCATCAGCCAAAGAAGAACGCGCGCGGCTTCGCCCCGGGAGCTTTTGAGCACCGGATCCTCCGCCAAAAGGCGCCGGGCATCGGTTTGGGCGATCGCCATGAGCCCGGCCTGGCGCTCAAGATCAGCCACTCGAAACCGCGGCAGGCCCGACTGGGCGGTCCCGATCACATCGCCCGCCCCGCGAATAGCGAGGTCTTCTTCCGCGATCCGAAACCCGTCCTCGGTATCCCGCAAAATCTCGAGCCGCCGTCGCGCGGTCTCGCCCAAGGGCGGCTGGTATAGTATGAGACAGGTCGAGACCGCCGCACCGCGCCCGACCCGGCCCCGAAGCTGGTGAAGTTGCGCGAGCCCAAAGCGTTCCGCACGCTCAATCACCATGATCGACGCATTGGGCACGTCGACCCCAACTTCGATCACGGTTGTGGCCACCAAAACCTGGGTCTCGCCCGCCTCGAACGCCGCCATGGCCGCATCCTTCTCCGCGGGTGGTAATTGACCATGGATCAGCCCCACAATGCCCTCCCCCAATTCCGCTCGGAGACGCCGGAACCGATCCGTCGCGGCCGTGAGGTCCGACACTTCGCTTTCTTCCACCAAGGGGCAGACCCAATAGGCCTGCTTTCCCTCCGCCACGGCGGCCTTCAAATGGTCGATCACTTCCCCGAGCCGGCCGAAGGACACCAGGGCCGTCGTCACCGGCGTCCGACCAGGGGGCTTTTCGTCAAGGACCGAGAGGTCAAGGTCTCCGTATTGGGCCAATGACAAGGAGCGGGGGATCGGCGTTGCCGTCATCACCAGCGTATCCACCGCCCGGCCCTTTTGAGTCAGAGCCACCCGCTCGGCCACCCCGAACCGGTGCTGCTCGTCGACTACGGCGAGGCGGAGGTCGCGAAAATCCACCCCGGATTGGACCAGCGCGTGGGTGCCAATGGCAACATGGATATCGCCGCGGGAAAGGGCTGCGCGCTTGGCCTCCCGTTCGGCGCCCTTGTCGCGCCCGGTGAAGATCTCAACGACCACCCCAGCCGCCTCCATCAGAGGTCTCAGGGCCGCAAGATGCTGGCGGGCGAGGATTTCCGTCGGCGCCATCAGCGCCCCCTGCCCACCGGCTTCGACCGCCACCAGAAGGGCCAAGGCTGCCACCAGCGTCTTGCCCGCCCCCACATCGCCTTGGAGAAGCCGCGCCATCCGCTCGGGCCGAGCCATATCGTCCGCAATGTCGCGGGAAGCGCGCAATTGGGCCTCCGTGGGCCTGTAGGGCAAGCCGTCGAGGAGCTTCGATTGATGGGCCCCGGTGGCCTCCGAGGCAATCCCCCGCCTCGTGCGGTCCGCCGCCCGGGCAATCGCAAGGGTCAATTGATGGGCGAAAAGCTCGTCATAGGCCAACCGCTCCCGCGCAGGCGCTGTGGGGGCCAGTTCGGCCGCGCCCTTCGGCCCATGGACCGCCTCGATCGCCCCGCGCCAGGGCGGCCAGGCCCGCTCGGCCAAAAGACTCTCATCAATCCACTCACCGAGTTCTGGGGCCCGGTCCACCGCACCGTGGACCGCTTTGGTCAGGGTTTTCAGCGTGATCCCTTGGGTCAAACCGTAAACCGGCTCGAAGCGCGGCAAGTCTGACCCCGGCGGCAACACATGGTCGGGATGGACCATCTGATAGGTCCCGTCGAACATCTCGACCTTGCCTGATACGAGCTTTGTGGCCCCTGGCGGCAGGATCCGTTCGAGATAATCGGCGGCCGCATGGAAATAGACGATCGAAAACGTCAGCCCGCTATCCTCCGCCTCAATCCGGTACGGTCGGCCTTTCTGGCGGGCCGGGCGATGGGACCCGATCCGCGCTTCCACGGTAGCCGTGGCGGGCGTTTCCAATCCCTGGAGCGTGGCCCGCGGGGTGCGGTCAATGCCCGAATGGGGGAGATGAAACAGAAGATCCTTCGGGCTCTCCAGCCCCGCCTCGGTGAGGGTCTTGGCCAGTTTCGGACCGATCCCAGGAAGGGACGCAAGATCGGCAAAGAGCGGAAAAAGGATCGGCGGGCGGCTCATGTTTTGCCAATAAGGGCGATCCAGCCGTCTTCGTCGATGGTCTCGACACCGAGATCGGCGGCTTTTTTCGCCTTTGATCCCGCCCCCGGCCCCGCGATCACCAGATCGGTTTTCGCCGAGACGGAGCCGGCCACCTTGGCACCCAGTGCTTCTGCCCGCGCCTTGGCCTCGGCCCGGGTCATCTTCTCAAGGGTCCCGGTGAACACCAGGGTTTTCCCGGCCACAGGACTGTCGTCGTCGGGCCGTTCGGCGTCGGCGACGTCAAGGTGGGCCGCAAGCCGGTCAATCGAGGCCCGCTCGTTTTTTCGGTGAAACGCGGTGACGAGCGAGCGCGCCATCACCTCACCCACCCCGTCAATTCCTATGAGATCCTCCCATGGTCCGCCCTCATAATCGCCTGCCCCGTCCATGGCGGCGACAAACTCGGCCCAAGACCCGTAATGGGTCGCCAAGAGCCGCGCCGATTCCTCGCCCACATGGCGGATGCCGAGCCCGAAAATCAGCCGGGCGAGCGAGATATGTCTCCGCTCGGCGATGGCGGCAAAGAGGTTTGTGACCGATTTCTCGTTGGTCGGTCGCCCCTTCGCATCGCGGCGGAACAGGTCGAACGCACCGGCCCCCTGGCGCTCTTCGAGGGTAAATATGTCGGCAGGCTCAAGGATAATCCCGTCGCCGTGGAACCCGGCCACCTGTTTCGCGCCCAAACCTTCGATGTCGAACGCCGCGCGAGAGACGAAATGTTTCAACTTTTCAACGGCCTGGGCCGCACAGATCATGCCGCCCATGCAATAGCGGACCGCATCACCCGGATCGCGTTGCGCCTCCGAGCCGCAGATCGGGCAGCGCGTTGGAAAAACATAAGGCTTAGCCGACTTCGGCCGCTGCGAGAGATCCACATCGGCCACTTTCGGGATAACATCGCCGGCCCTGTAGACCTGGACGAGGTCGCCCACCCGGATGTCTTTACCGCCTCGGATCTCCTCCCCTTTGGAATCGCGACCGGCGATGTAATCCTCGTTGTGGAGCGTGGCATTGGAGACAACGACACCGCCCACCGTCACCGGCTGGAGCCGGGCGACAGGGGAAAGCGCGCCGGTCCGGCCCACCTGAATGTCGATCGCGTCGAGCCGGGTCCAGGCCAATTCGGCAGGGAATTTATGGGCGATGGCCCAACGCGGCGTCGTCGAGCGAAACCCAAGCCGCGATTGCAGTGCGAGGTCGTCGACTTTGTAAACGACGCCGTCGATATCATAGCCAAGACCCGCCCGGCTCGCTTCGATCTTGGCGTAATGGCCCAAGAGCCCGTCGATATCCTCGAACCGGGCGGTGAGTTCGTTCGTCTGAAACCCCAATTCCCCGAGCCGTGCAATCGCACCGAATTGGGTGTCGGCCAAAGGCTCCGACGTCACACCCCAGGCATAGGCAAAAAACCTGAGCGGCCGCTCGGCGGTCACCCCCGCATCCAATTGCCGGAGCGAGCCGGCCGCGGCGTTTCTCGGATTGGCGAAGACCTTCCCGCCAGCTGCCTCCTGGCGCGCATTGAGGGCGGCAAAATCCTCATGGGACATGTAGACCTCACCCCGAACTTCGAGCCGCTCAGGCGCGCCTATGAGGGTCTCTGGAATATCTCCGATGGTCCGCGCGTTCCGGGTCACGTCCTCGCCCACTTCCCCGTCTCCTCGGGTGGCCGCACGAACGAGCTGGCCGGCCTCATAAAGAAGCGAGAGCGACAATCCGTCGATTTTGGGCTCGGCCGTGAAGGCCGGCACCGTGTCCGAGGCGAGGCCGAGATAGGCCCGGATCCCTTTGATAAAATCGGCCACATCCGCGCCATCAAAAGCATTGCCCAAAGACAACATGCGCATCTCGTGGCGGATTTTTGAGAACGTCTCCGACGGAGCCGCCCCCACCTGATCGCTCGGACTGTCATCCCGCTTTAGGTCCGGGAACCGCGCCTCGATCGCCGCATTCCGGCGCTTTGCGGCATCGTATTCGGCGTCCGTGATCTCGGGGTCATCGTCGCGGTGATAGGCCTGATTGGCCCGGGCCAAAAGCTGGGCAAGCCGCGCAAGTTCCGACCGCGCCTCGGCCTCGCTCAGCGCCCCGCTGTCTTTCGTCTCGATCGACGTCTCGCCCATCGCTCCCCCGGCCATGGCCCAAACCCTGGGCCGTCGTTTCATAGGCCGCCAATTGGTCCGGGGAAAGCCCGTCGACCGCTTTCCCAATATCGAAGACCCAAGGACGGCAAAGCGCCCAAGCGCCCCTTCATCCTGGCAAAAATACTCCCGCCGGAGGCTCCGGCATCGCCCCAAGTACCGCCGCCCGGATCCTAGGCGTTCGGGTTCCCAGGAAAACCGATGCTCTTCAGACCCGCGGCCATATCGGGCATTTCCACTTTGAGACCGAGATCGCCGGGCATGATCGCGGTCGGGTAGGATTGGTCCGTATGGGTCGCGCAATACCAATCCCATTCCGAAAGCCGCGCGCGAAAGAGCTTCGCGAAAGCCCGGAGGCGCCCGTCGGTCACCCGGAGGAGCGGCCGGTGACGCCGACCCGCCGCCCGGGCAAGATCCCCGATCAGATCATCGACGCGCACCGGCGCGTTGCCGAGGACCACGCGCGCATAGCCCTCCGTCTCGGGCTGGTGGGCGAAATGCCAAGCAAGCGTTGCGATATCGCCGGGATGGATCAGATGGAGCCGGCCGGGCGCTGAGAGGTGGCGGAGCAGCGGCAACCAGCGCTGGTTTTCGAAGAGCATCCGCGCAAAATGCGACAGCGGTGCCCCCACGGGTGCTGCGCCACCACCGAATATGACCGTGGGGAAAAACCCAGTCAGCCGCGCCCGGTCGGACCGCGTTTCGATCTCTTCGACCAGCCGGTATTTTGCTTGAATATACTCTGTACCAATCTCGCGGGCCTGGTCGAGAAGGCTTCCGTCCCGGGCCAAGACGGAGGCGGAGGCAAAGTAGACGATCTTTTTCGCCCCGCCCTCGATCAAGAGATCCGTCAAGGTCAGATTGGCGCCAACGGTAATGTCGAACGTGTCTTTGCCGCCCCAGGCGGTGGCCGCCAAAAGCCCAAGATCAATCCCCTGCAAGGCCTCGCGGTGTTCGGGCCCCGAGCGAAGGTCGCCTTTGAGGACCGTCACCCGGCCTTCACTGCCGTTCGGCAAGGTGAGGCGCTCCGGACGGCGAAGCAACAGCACAAGCTCGGTTTCGGGATCTTCGAGGAACCGGTGGACGAGGTAGTGGCCGACGCAGCCCGAACCCCCGGTAATGAATACTCTCATTCGACGCTCCAGCCCCCCGGGCGGCGCCGTCGTAAGCGAGAGCGCCCGCAACATCAACCGTGGAGGCGCATGGGGGCTCGGCACGGGCGGAGAGAGTTGCAGACCTGCCCGGTTTCGCCTAAGGCGGCCCGGCCGGTTCATCCCGGCTGCATAGGGTTACGCCGCCGATCCACGATCCCGGCCCGAACCTTAAGCCCGGCGGCAAATGTGAGGGGTAAGATGCGAGAAGACGATCCGAAGGCCTTGGCCCAGGTTGATCCCCTCTCGGCCGTCGATCCGGCCGCGGAACTTGGGCAAGGCGTACGGATTGGTCCATTTTGTTGCATCGGCCCAGGCGCGGTTCTCGGCGACGGGGTCGTCATCGAAAGCCACGTCGTGATCGACGGCGCAACCCGGATCGGCCCGGGCTCCAGCGTCGGACCGTTCACAGTCCTTGGCGGCCCGCCCCAACACCTGCGCTACCAAGGGGAGCCCACCGCCCTTGAGATCGGCCGGGGCGTGGTGGTCCGCGAACAGGTCTCGATCCATCGGGGCACTTCATTCGGCGGCGGCACCACCCGCATCGGCGACGGCGCCGTCATCATGGCCGCCACCCATATCGGTCACGATTGCCAGATCGGCGACGGGGTTATCGTGGCCTCAAACGCCACCCTCGCGGGCCACGTGACCGTGGGAAATAACGCCTTCATCGGCGGGCTCGCAGGCATCCACCAGTTTTGCCGGATCGGCGCCCGGGCCATCGTCGGGGGCTGTGCAGCCGTCCCCCGCGACGTCATTCCCTACGGATCGGCCTTCGGCAACCACGCCAGACTCGAAGGGCTCAACGTGGTGGGCATGAAAAGGGCCGGCATGTCGCGCGAAACCATCGGCATCCTTCAGGGCGTCGCGAAGCGGCTTTTCGAAGACGAGGACGGGTCTTTTGCCGAACGCGTCGAAGAGATTGCCGATCGGCATAAGAACGTCGCCGAAGTCCTTGAGATCGTGTCGTTCCTCCGCGAGGGCGCCAAGCGTCCGATCCTCGGAATGCGCTGAGACCATGCCCGACCCTCGGTTTTTCGATCCGCCAGAGCCAATCTCGGCGGCAGATCTCGCAAAGACGTTTGGCCTGTCGGTCGAAGGCGATAGCGCGCGGCGGGTCGCCGGAGCGGCCCCCCTCCACCTTGCTGGGACCGAGGATCTTTCCTTTTTGGCGACGAAATCCCACCTCGCGGTCGCAAGGACCAGCGCGGCTGGCATGCTCGTCCTTCCGAAAAGCCTCGCCTCGGAGATTGAAGGCCCGGTGAAGCTCTTGAGCGAGGCCCCGCTCCGGGACTATGCGCGGATTGTCCGCCATCTTTACCCCGAGCCTGCTCCGGCGCCAAAAAACGACGTCCCGGCCATCGATCCAAGTGCCGAGATCGCTGCGAGCGCCGAGATCAACCCCGGCGCCGTCATCGGCCCGGGCGCGGCCATCGGCGAAGCGAGTGTGATCGGCCCAGGTGCCGTCATCGGACGCGGTGTGGTCATCGGCAAAGAATGCCGCATCGGACCGCGGGCTGTCATAAGCCATGCAATCCTCGGCGACGGGGTGCGGATCCTCGCCGGAGCGGCGATCGGCGAAGCGGGATTTGGCTATGCGGAGGGGCCCGCCGGCCTCGAACCGATCCCCCAACTTGGCCGGGTCATGCTCGGCGACCGCGTCGACATCGGCGCCGGAACCACGATCGACCGCGGCGCGGGCGATGACACCGTCATCGGGACCGGAACGAAGATCGATAACCTCGTCCAAATCGGGCATAATTGCCGGATCGGTGCCCATTGCGTGGTTGTCTCCCAAGCGGGTATTTCGGGCAGCGTGACCATCGGCGACGGCGTCCAGATCGGCGGCAAAGCCGGGATCGCCGATCATCTCACCATCGGATCGGGCGCAAAGGTCACCGCCGGCGCAGGGGTCATCCGCGACGTGCCCCCCGGTGAAATCCACGGCGGCTATCCCGCACAGCGCGTCCGCGATTGGCACCGCCAAACGGTGGCTTTGGCACGGCTCGGAAAACCGGGGCGGTGAGCTTTGTTGGGGCGGCATAGGGCCTGGCGCAACGAATGATGACGTTTTCGCCGGTGTCCGGTTTCACAGATTGGCCAGTGAACGAAGGGTCCACTTTCGTACCGTAATAAGGGACCATATGCCTTCAGCGACCATGAAGGGAAACGACCCTATCAGGAACGCATAGATTGCCGCGCAGAGACAAGCTCCGGCGAAGGCGAACGTAAAGATCGGAGCTTTGTCCTCCAAAGCATAGAACAGCACCATGAAGCAGACCGATAAAAACCCAGTCGCTTCAACCATCACCATCCGCCAGGTCGCAATCGAGAACGCCACTGCACGCGCATGTTTCAAAGCCGGAAAGGACTGTGTCCACATGTTTGAGCGCGTCGATCTGCGACTGTATTGATCGCCTGTGATCGGAGATTGCGGCCGCTATCTCGCCCTTGTTCCAAGGTCTCTTTAGAATTTCCGCAATGTCTCTCAGCGGCATGCCAAGCGACCGCGCGTTCCGAACAAATCGAAGTGTGCGGATATCGTCCTCAGAATAATCGCGGTTTCGACCGTCCCTATTGGGACGGCGCACAAGCGACTTCCTTTCGTAGAAGCGGATCGATGAAACAGATAATCCTGTCTTCTTGGCGGCCTCAGATATGCGCATGCGAGCCTCTCAAACCTCAGATGGTGTTCCTAGTAGATTGCAACCGCAATCGGCGATCCGGCAAGGAGCGTGCGTGCTTAATTCCGGGCCTCTCCTAGACTTGGTTTGACTGCGACATTCGGCCAGAACCTCCACAAGTGGTGGATTGCTCGGATAAAAAAAGATCGCGAACCAAGTCTTCACTCCCTTCCGGCCCCGACACGATCAGCGTGAACTCTTTGTCCGTCTCTCTGATACTGAAGCTGAAAAACGGGCAGCATGCCTGCTCGAGTGCGATCAAATGCTCGAGCTGCGCACGCGACACTGAAGGTTTGCGAAAAGCCAAATGCGACATGCCTTCCACATAGGAGGAACTGACAAGGTGTGGCGTCAGGCTTTGGCGGATATCCGACTTTCTTTGGCGCAACTCGAATTGCGTCAGCTTGCAAGCAAGCTCGGGAGCAGTTTTGTCCATTGGACCCACCTTTATTTGCCAGGCGGTCGCTACCCTATGAACCGTGGTTCAATGCAAGGGGCGATTTGAACGCTCGAATTGTTGTGTTGTGCGGCGGTTATTCGAGACCGGCCCCGCCAAGGCTCTCTAGATTGCGCCAAGATCAACGGCCAGCGGTCCAAAGTGCACTGAAGATTTGGACGGCAAAGATCGGATCGCAGGCATAGCAGCCACTTTGGCTATCTTGCAAATCTCCGCGTATCCTGGCGGCCAAAACGCACTACAGATCGGGAACCGCGGAAAGCGTGCCGCAAACGGCTAACCGGATCGAACTTCCAACGCTTGCAGATCATCCTCTTCATAGCGATTGTGACCCGGTCGGGAGCGCTTCCATGCCCAACACGCTCTGGCATCTGCTTGGCTTAGGTCTGGATTGGCCGCATGAAAATCGCGCGTATAGGCGTTGTATTGGTTGGATGCAGGGATGGCAGGTTTTGAGTGTTTTTCGCGCTCGGCGATCTCCCGTCGCGCTTCGACAGCATCCCCGAGCGTTTTGCCGACATTGCTGCGCATCCAGTCCATGAAGGCGATGTTGAAGGTGAACTTTGGCCCATAATGTTCTTTAAAGAACGCTCTCACATTCGGCCCGTTCGTATAGCTGTCAGTTATAATTGTATCGGGCGTGAGAACCTCCCTCGCCCAATTGAATTTTGAAGCCGCTCTGCGCTTGCGCGCCCCTAGCTTTTGACCCGTATCCAAAAGGTGGGCGATACGCTCGGTGATTTCCTCTTTCGAGCCAGTTGCGGAGAGTTCCAGCCGGGCCGCATGCTCAGCGAGTTCGGATTTGAGCCAGTACCAACGGCGGAGTTCGGCGCCGGTAAAAATCTCTTCAATGTCAGGGCGGATTTCAGTCATCCCGGCCAAATATTGCCCCGAGATCGGTTTGCAACATTTTCCTGCCGCCTGCCGCGCACCTTTCAATTCGCAACCCTGTGCAACTTGGATCCTCAGCGCGGCCCTCGATCCGCTCGCGGAAACGCCATTGGCAGCCCCGTTCGCGCGAACGTCACTTTTGGACGCGCTCTTCCTGGAGCCTCCCTAGAATCGAGGTCTCGCGCTTTCTCGTGCGGGCACCCCTTGTGCGCGCCACCGGCCCCGCCTAATCCACGACGTATGACGGTTCCTCACGATCTTTGCCTCATCGTCGATTTCGGCTCCCAGGTCACCCAACTCATCGCCAGACGGCTTCGCGAGCTGAACGTCTACGCAGAAATCCACCCGTTCCAAACCGTGGACCGGGCGCTTTTGGCTGAGAAGACCCCAAAGGCCGTAATCCTGTCGGGTGGGCCAGCAAGCGTCCTAGATGAGGGGTCTCCACGCCCACCGGCCGAGATCTTCGACCTCGGCATTCCCGTCCTTGGCATCTGTTACGGCCAGCAGGCGATGATGGATATGCTCGGCGGCCGGGTTGAACGCGGCGGCGCGACGGCTGAATTTGGCCGGGCCTACGTGACCGAGACCGCCCCGATCGATCTTTTGGCCGGTTGGTTTGCCGACGACCAGGAACAGGTTTGGATGAGCCACGGGGACCATGTGGCCGCCCTAGCCCCGGGCTTTCAGGCCTATGCCACATCGCCCGGCGCGCCATTCGCTGTCACCGCAGATCTCGACCGGCGCTTTTATGCGGTCCAATTCCACCCCGAAGTCCATCACACGCCGCGGGGCGCACGACTTTATGAGAATTTCACGCGGCTCGCAGGGTTCAAAGGCGATTGGACCATGGGGGCTTACCGGGAAGAGGCGATCCAAACGATCCGAGACCAGGTGGGCTCGGCGAAGGTCATTTGCGCGCTTTCGGGCGGCGTGGATTCCTCGGTCGCGGC
The DNA here is from genome assembly GCA_039198225.1 of Pseudomonadota bacterium. Classification (GTDB taxonomy): domain Bacteria; phylum Pseudomonadota; class Alphaproteobacteria; order Rhodobacterales; family Rhodobacteraceae; genus JASJAR01. Next base: position 10,155 of record JBCCTQ010000041.1, on the reverse strand, counting down.
CGTCCTTCTTCACGAAGCCATCGGCGACCGGCTCACTTGTGTTTTCGTCGACCACGGGCTTTTGCGTGAAAACGAGGCCGATGACGTCGTTTCGATGTTCCGAGACCATTACAATATGGCGCTCATCCATGCCGAAGAGAGCGATCGCTTTCTGACGGCCCTCGACGGGGTGAGCGACCCCGAAGTCAAACGAAAGACCATCGGGAAACTCTTCATCGACGTCTTCCAGGAACACGCCAACCGGATCGAGGGCGTCGAGTTCCTGGCCCAGGGGACGCTCTATCCTGACGTCATTGAAAGCGTCTCGTTTTCGGGTGGCCCGTCGGTCACGATCAAATCCCACCATAATGTGGGAGGGCTTCCCGAAAAGATGGGGCTCAAACTCGTCGAGCCCCTGCGGGAGCTCTTTAAAGACGAGGTTCGCGCGTTGGGCCGCGAATTGGGGCTTCCCGATCAGTTTATCGGCCGCCATCCGTTCCCAGGACCGGGCCTGGCGATCCGTTGTCCGGGAGAAGTGACGCGCGACAAGCTCGAAATTCTGCGGAAGGCCGACGCCGTCTTTATCGACCAAATTCGGCGCCACGGGCTTTACGATGAGATCTGGCAGGCATTCGCGGCCCTCCTGCCGGTCAGGAGCGTTGGCGTAATGGGCGACGGGCGCACATATGACTTTGCCTGTGCTCTCCGGGCGGTCACTTCGGTCGACGGCATGACGGCAGATTACTATCCGTTCAGCCATGAGTTCCTCGGTGAAACCGCAACGCGGATCATCAATGAGGTCAGGGGCATCAACCGGGTCAGCTACGATATCACCTCCAAACCCCCCGGCACGATTGAATGGGAGTGAGGAGCGACCTCCACGGCAAAAAGGCTCAGTGGACCTTTTTGAGCGACGAACACCCGAGCCCCCGGCGAGGGTTGGGCGTCCCACTCGCCAAACCGACCGCAGCGATTTCTGCCTGCAGAAATCGGCCCGGAAACCGTGTCCGGTTTCCGGTTCCCGGGATAGACCCAACAAAAGAAAAGCCAACAAAACGAGAGGCAGGATCGGCATGGGACTAATTCGACGGCTTCTGGCCCTGGCAATCCTCGCGGGCGGCACCGGCCTCGCATGGACTGCCTATTTCATCTATGCCTACGCCGATCCCGAACCGATCCCAAGCGCGGCGGCAATCGTCGTCCTCTCAGGGCCATGGACCGGACCGGCGGAGGAAAAGGGCGAGACACGGATCCGTGTCGATCGGGGCGTTGCACTCTATCAAGCGGGCCTCGCCCCCCGCATGATCATGAGCGGAGGTGGCGACCGGAAACGCGACGGCGGGCCGGGCGATGCGACCTTTATGGCCGAATATGCCGCCGCAGCCGGGGTGCCCAGAGAGGCCATCGCAATCGAACCGGACTCCTTCTCAACACTCCAGAACGCCCATTTTAGTGCCCGTCTAGACGGGGTGGAGCCCACGGAACCGATCCTGCTTGTCACCCATCGCTACCATCTTTCGCGGGCGAACCTGTCTTTTCGCTGGGCGGGTTTTACCGACATTACACCCGTCGCCTCAGATCCGGGAGCGCCGGTGACGATCACCGAACAACTCCTCATGGAAGCGGTCAAATGGCCGCTGAATGCGGTTCGGGCCGCGGGAGCGAGTGCTGCACTCGCATTTGGGGTCGCGGAGGCCGATGTCCTCCCCTGGCTCAACTGAACATCGCCCAACTCAGGCCGCCCTCTGGATGCTGGGGGCGATCCTGTCGTTTTCGGCGATGGCGGTGGCGGGCCGGGCGGTGACGGTCGACCTCGATGTGTTCGAGGTCATGTTTTACCGCTCACTTATCGGGATCGTTCTAGTCCTCGGGATCGGTGGTGCCTTGGACGAGCTTCACCGGATCCGTGCCCGGCGCCTCTGGCTCCACGGCATCCGCAATATTTGCCATTTTTCGGGTCAGAATCTGTGGTTCTTCGCACTGACCCTCATCCCCCTCGCCCAGCTCTTCGCCCTCGAATTCACCTCGCCCATATGGGTCATGCTGTTGGCGGCCTTGATCCTCGGCGAGCGCCTCACCGGCCTTAAACTGGCCGCCCTTGCGGTCGGATTTGCCGGGGCGTTGATCGTCGCTCAACCTGGTGGAGGCGGCGACACTTTGGGCCGCGTGACCGCGGCGGCCTCGGCGATTGGATTTGCCGGCTCGATCGTGGCCACGAAGCTCCTGACGCGCACCGAGGCGACGGTGACGATCCTTTTCTGGCTCACCCTTATCCAAGCCGCGCTCGGCCTCATTGCCACCGGTTTTGACGGCGACATTGCCTGGCCCACGGCCGCCGCCTGGCCGTGGCTCTGCCTTATCGCGGCGGCGGGTCTATTTGCCCATCTTTGCCTGACGACGGCCCTGACCCTCGCGCCGGCGACGCTGGTTGTTCCGATGGATTTTTTGCGCCTGCCTGCGATCGCGGTGATCGGCGCACTCTTTTACGGCGAGCCCCTCAATCTCGGAGTGGCCATGGGAGCCCTTCTCATCTTAGGGGCCAATCTCCTCAACCTCCGGGCCGCCGATCCTGCTGTGGCAAGCAAATAACGCCACGTCAGACCGTTTCGTTTAACGTTGCGTCAGGAATTGCGAGTGCCGGGCCCTGCTTCTAGCGTGGCCGCCCACGGGGACGGAGGACATTATGAAAACACTTCTAGGTAGTGCGGCTGCCTTAGCGCTCTTAGCCGGGCCGGCTCTGGCGGGCGGGGTCGAAAGAACGGCCTTCTCGTCGCGGATCCTCTTCGAAGAAGGCTCTTATGGAGAAGCCTCCCTCGGCTTCGCTGCGCCCAATGTGTCCGGGGTGCAAAATGGAACCGGCGCGAGTTCGGGCGATGTCTTTGACGATTTCGTCATCTGGTCATTGGGGTTTAAGACCGATGTGACCGACAGGTTGTCGCTCGCTGTCATCATCGACCAACCGATCGGCGCGCAGACCACCTATGCGCCGTCGACCTATGCACTAGGCACGGGGCCCGGGTCATCGGCAACGCTCTTTAATGCCGGCGTGACGGCACTTGCTAAATACCAATTGCCACGGAACGTCTCGGTTTACGGTGGGATCCGGGCGCTTCAAACCAGCGGGGACGTTTCGCTCATCACGACGGGCGGGCTCTACACGCTCGACACATCGAGCGAGCTTGATTTCGGGTTTGTGGCCGGCGCGGCCTGGGAAAAACCGGAAATCGCGGCGCGGGTGTCGCTCACTTATATTTCCCCGATCACGCAAACCTTCGATGCAACCGAGGCCAATAACGGGACGCCCACGCCGGTGGGCGATCAGCAATTCTCGACGACGATTCCGCAATCTCTCACGCTTGAAGCGCAAAGCGGCATCGCGGAGAATACGCTCCTTTTCGGGTCAGTTCGCTGGGTCAATTGGAGTGTGTTCGACATCACGCCAGACGCCTTTGCCCTCTCGGGCAATTCCCTGGTCGATTTTGATGATGACACTTACACCTTCAACCTTGGCGTTGCGCGTCGGTTTACGGAAGAATGGGCCGGCACGGCGAGCGCCACATATGAGCCGCCCACGGGCGGGTTTTCCGGCAATCTAGGGCCCACGGACGGGCGGACAGCAATTACATTGGGTGCTGTCTATTCGCCGAACGACCGGGTCGATATCACTGGAGGCGTGACCTATTCCTGGCTAGGCGACACGCAGACTGAATCCGCAACGCCTGGGGTCTTTCTGGGCGATTTCAGCGGCAATGACGCGATCTCGGCCGGGATCCGGTTCGGGCTGAAGCTCTGAACCCAGAGGCGGCTTCCCTACGACACTTAAAAGCCCGAAGCTTCGCCACGAAACCTCTAGATCGGGGGCTTCGCCCCCGGCCCTTCGGGCCTCCCCCAGAGTATTTGAACCAGGATGAAGTGCCTTCATCTCTTTAAAAATACGCAATTCACGCGCTTGGGGCAGACATAGCACTGGGTGCGGAGGGCAGCGGTTACTTTCCGATAAGATCGGGGAGGATCGTGACGACTTCGGGAAAGAGCCAAAGAAGCGCGAGCCCCACCACCTGAATGAGAACGAATGGCAGGATGCCGCGGTAGATATGGCCGGTCGTGATCCCGGGCGGGGCAACCCCCCGGAGATAGAATAGGGCAAAGCCAAACGGCGGGGTCAGGAATGAGGTCTGGAGATTGACCGCGATCATGATGGTCACCCAGGCCGGATCTAGGGTGCCGCCATAGATCACCGGGCCGACGATAGGCACGACGATGTAGATGATCTCGAGAAAATCGAGGACGAAACCCAGGATGAAAAGGATCACCATTACGAGAAGGAACACCACCCATTCCTGCTCGAAACTTCGGAGGACTTGCTGGATGTAATGCTCGCCGCCGAAAGAGATCACGACGAGGTTCAATAGCTGGGACCCGATTAGGATGGTGAAAACCATCGAGGTGACTTTGGCGGTCTCGCGCACGACGGGGGCAAGAACGGAAGTGCGATAAAGCACCCAGCACCCATAGAGAAGGCCGAGCATGGCCACATGGTAGGCCGCCATCGCGACAATAAAGGCTGCCCAATCCTCGAAGGGCACCACTTCCCGGGTGACGCGGAGGTCAAAATTGGCGCCGAGAAGGATCATGACGACGATGGACAAGGCTGCCACGAGGATCGTCCGACCGGTTTTGTTTTCGTCTTTGAGCTTGCGGTAGGCAGCGAGCATGATCGCCCCGCCCGCCCCGAGGGCGGCGGCGGGCGTGGGGTTGGTGACACCCCCGAGGATCGAGCCCAGAACCGCGACGATCAAAACCAGGGGTGGGAAAACCACGCGGATCAGCTCATTTTGGCCAAGGCGCACGGCCGCAATCCGGACGGACCAAAGGACCACGATTACCGGCAGGGCGAGCGCGAGGGTCCGCTGGCCCGAAGAGGCCAAGGGCGAAAGCGCCGTCCAATCGATGGCCAAGGCCACCGCGATGCCCGCGGCCCCGAGGGCCAGCGGCCAAGCCGGCGCCGAGGGCGACACGCCCCGCGCCAAGGCAATGACGATCGCGAAAAGCGCCATGACGATCGCAAATGCCGTGCCGATCGGGGCCGCGCTGGCAATCTTGGCGTCTAGGGCGGCTTGGATTTCCTCCTCGCTCAAGTCTCGCGACGTGGCATCGACCGCGCCGCCGGCTTCGACCGAAGCGTCCCAGGCCTCCTGGCCGTGGACTTCAATGAGCGAGGCTTGGCATTCGGGCGAGACATTGGTGCGCAAAAGCCCCGAAGTGCCGGAAAGCTCTGTCTCGCGGACGGTCAGGTCCTGGCTCCCGGCAATGCCCACTTGCCCGGCACCGATAAGCGCGAGGATGATGAGGACCGGGACCCCGAGATACCAGGTAAGCGCCTCGTTCCGGGTGACGGCTTCTGACGAGATCGCTTCGCCTTCGACAGGCGGGGCCTTTGAAGGGTTAAAGAGCGCGAAACCGAACGCATAGGACGCGTAAAGTCCGGCGAGGAGGATGCCCGGAAGAAGTGCGGCCTGAAATAGCGTGCCCACCGACAGAACCGCCGGTTCGCCGAGAAGGGTCAGCGCATCATTGCACCCCGCAAGGAGTGCCCGTTGTTCTTGACCGGCGGCGTATAGATCGCCCGCCAAAGTGCCGAGAAGAACGATCACGATGGAAGGCGGTATGATCTGGCCCAAAGTGCCGGAGGCCGCGATCACCCCTGTGGAAAGCTCTGGCGAGTAGCCCTGGCGAAGCATGGTCGGCAGCGCCAGAAGCCCCATCGTGACCACCGTGGCGCCGACGATGCCTGTGGAGGCCGCCAAGAACGCGCCCACGACAACGATCGAGACCGCAAGGCCCCCCGGAAGCGGCCCAAAGACCCGGGCCATGGTGGTGAGGAGATCTTCAGCGATCCGCGAGCGTTCGAGGGTGATGCCCATCATCACGAACATCAAAACCGCCAAGAGGGTCTCAATCGATTCCCCACCGATCACCCGCTGGTCCATCCGGTTCACGATCTGGCCGAGATCGCTGTTAAACGCCGCCTCCCAGCCGCGCTTGAAGAGCGGCTCTTCTATGCGGGGCAAGTCCGGGAAGGAAAATACCGAGATCGCCTCCCTCGGTATCCCTTCCGCCAAAAGGGCCGCGTATTCGGCCGATCGATCATCCACCGCCTGGTGGATCAAGAGCCCACCGGAATCCAAAGCCGCGATAATCGTGAACGAAATCACCGCCGAGCCGCCGATGGCGAAGGCCACGGGAAAACCGGTCATGATCCCGCCGAAAAGGCAGAGGAACACGATCAGAAGGGCAATTTCGATGCCGTCTAGTCCGAAAAGCATGCCCTAATGTCCCCCTTCGGTCGCGACGCCGTCATGGGGATCCAGCACATCCAGATCGAGGCCCCTTTCGGTCTCTTCTTCGCGGAGTTCGAGGAATGAGCGGTAAAAGAACCCGATCGCCTGGAGGATCATCGTAAAGCAGAAGACCACCAGGAGGACCTTGAAGAGGAAATAGGCGTCAAAGCCCGACGGGCTCGACGAGATCGTTTCAACATTCCAGCGGAAGGCCCGGGCCTTGAGGACAAGGCGGTCGAGTGTATCGGTGGCGTTCACCGGCGGGATCGCGAGGCTCCGCCACATGAAAAACCAACCGTAAAGCCACATTATGGAAAGGGCGGGCAACATCATGAAGACCGTGCCGAGCATGTCCATGATGCGTTTCGTTCGGTGGCCCCAACTCGCGTAGAAGAGATCGACCCGCACATGGCCCCGCTGGACGAAGGTGTAGGCGCAGCAAAGGCAGACCACCGCCCCGTTGTAGAATTTGAGTCCGTCGCCGTACCAGCCGAGGTTTTTTGTGAAATCGAGCCCAACGGGGCTCACGGAGATCTCCGAGACCCGGAAGATCGCCTGAAGAAAGATCACCATGATCTGTTGGAGGACCATGATGAGCCCGGCCCAGGCCGCGAACCGCCCGACGCCGTTTGAGATGCCCTCAATGGTCAGGACCACGCCCCAAAGAAATTCCCGCCGAAACATCCCGGCGATGAAGACGCCGAGGGCGACGAGGATCACAAGGGCGAGGAGCTCGCCGGATGCGCCGTAAAAGATAAGGCGCATGATCGCTTCGGTGTCTGAGAAATTAAACGCTTGGACCGGGTGGGTGATGACCCAAAAGACGCCGTAGAGCGCGTTTCCGATGGTCGCCAAAACCACCCCGATGGCATCCAACATGGCCCCTCTCCATGCGCCGTTTTTTGGTTTTTAGCCGGTAAAAACCGGCCCGGGAAGCATCCCGGACCGGTTGATTACTAGGTGTGACCGGCTTAGAGGCCGAGCACCCGGTTCCGCTGGGCGGTGTAGGCGCTGTCTGAACGCTGCATCCAACCGGATGCGGCGGCCATGGCGGCCATGGCGCTGTCATTGATCTTGGCGAAGATCTCGTCATCCATGAAGCCGCCGAGGACTTCCTGGCTGGCCGAACCGAACGCGTTCCAGACATCTTCGGAGAAGGCCATTTCTTGGGTCCCGCCGGCGAGGAGCCGTTGGAGCGCAGGGCCGTTATTGGCGATGAAGAGCGCGTAATTGTGCTGGTGCGCATCGGCCGCGGCCACTTCGATGGCCCGCTGATGCGACGCCGAGAGGCTGTTGAAGCGCTCGAGATTGACCGACACCGACAGGGCGGCACCCGGTTCATGGAACCCGGCCGGGTAGTAGAAGTCGCAGACTTCCTGGAGGCCGAGGCGCTCGTCCGACCAAGGCCCGATCCACTCGGTCCCGTCGAGGGCACCCGACGAGAGGGCCTGGTAGATCTCACCGCCCGCCAGAACCTGGACCGAGGCGCCAAGCGAGGCAAGCGCCTGGCCGCCGAGGCCGGGCATGCGGAACTTGAGGCCCTGGAGGTCTTCGGCCGAATTGATGGGCTCGCGGAACCAGCCGCCGCCTTGAGCCGCGGTCTGACCGGCCACGAAGGAGCGGACCCCGAAGATCTCGCCGAGCTCGTGGTGGAGGGCCATCCCTTCGCCGCCATAATACCAAGTCATGAATTCGGGCGCCGTCATGCCGAAGGGCACGGCGGTGAAGAAGGCGAAGGCCGGATGGTTTGACACGTAGTAGTAGTCGGCGGCGTGGTAGGCGTCGGCCTGACCGGCTGCTACGGGATCGAAAACCTGGGTTCCAAGGCCGGTTTGGCCGGAATCGCGGGCATCGATCGTGAGTGTGCCGTCGGTGATATCAGCCACGTTATTGGAGAAGCGTTCGACCGAATCCCACACCCCAGCAAGGCCGCGCGGCCAGGTGGTGAACATGACCAATTGCTCGCGACCTTGCGAGATTGCAGGTGTTGCCAGCCCCCCAGCGGCGGCGGCGCCCGTGCCGATCGCGGACGTGCGCAAGAATGAACGTCGATCCATTTGGATTCTCTCCCCTGACGTTTTCATTTGGGCCGCAGTTTTCTATGCGGCCTTCTAAGTGGTGGCCGGACGTTACCGACCGTGTGGATAAAAAAGAACCCGAAACTGCAGGGATCTTAATAAAAAATCCGTTTGCCGCTCAGAACCTATGTCCTAGGGCGGTTCGCCGCCGGGCGGCCGAAGGAAATCCTTGCGTTGCATGGGGTTGCAGACACAATTCTGTGATTCTGGAGCGATTGTTGAAACTCTCTGGGACGCGACGCGCCTCCCCAATCCCCGGGCACGAGGGGCGGCCCTTTCCAGGCTGACCACCCCGGTCCAAGCCCGGACTTCGACCCGCCCGAAACCCCCGGCTCCGTTTCTCGAAAATGTCTCTGAGTGACGCGATCAAGAAATTTTCATGCGCAAAATTCTGCCCAAACGACAGATTTACCTCGGCATTCGCAGTTGACGGGGTGAAGCGGCCGTCTTACGGTCTCGCGCGAACGGAGGCGTGAGAATGCTCAACATCGTCGTACTTGTAGGACACAGGCGCATGGGCCGGTAACGGAAACCCAGATCGACCCCCATGCGCCCCCGGATCTCCTCCGGGGGTTTTTTGTGGCCGATACTTGCGATCAGACGGGGCACGGCGCCCAAGACAGAGGACCAAAACGAATGACACCGACTGCACAATCCCAAAGGGCGAAGAACGGCGCGATCACCGGAGCACAAATGGTGGTCCGGGCTCTTAAGGATCAGGGCGTCGAGGTGGTGTTCGGCTATCCGGGTGGGGCGGTCCTTCCGATCTATGACGAGATCTTCCAGCAAAACGAAATCCGCCACGTTTTGGTGCGCCACGAGCAAGGGGCGGTCCATGCCGCCGAAGGCTATGCCCGCTCGACCGGCAAACCGGGTGTGGCCCTTGTTACGTCGGGGCCTGGGGCCACCAATGCGGTGACCGGGCTCACCGATGCGCTGATGGATTCGATTCCGATCGTCGTTCTCACCGGCCAGGTCCCCACATTCATGATCGGCAATGACGCTTTCCAAGAGGCCGATACGGTGGGCATCACCCGGCCCTGCACCAAGCACAATTGGCTCGTCAAAGAGACCGACCAATTGTCCGACGTCCTCCACCAGGCCTTCCATGTCGCCACCCATGGCCGACCGGGCCCGGTCTTGGTCGACATTCCAAAGGACGTCCAGTTTGCCTCGGGCACCTACACGCCGCCCGCGAAAGCCCGCACCGGCCACTATAATCCGCGGCTCAAAGGCGATGCCGAACAGATCCAGCACCTCGTTGAAGCCATCGAGAGCGCGAAAAAGCCGGTGTTTTATACGGGCGGCGGCGTGATTAATTCGGGCCCCGCGGCGTCGCAGCTCTTGCGCGAACTCGTGGATGCGACCGGGTTCCCAATCACCTCGACCCTGATGGGGCTCGGCGCCTACCCTGCCTCGGGCAAGGCCTGGCTCGGAATGCTCGGCATGCACGGTCTTTATGAGGCCAACCTCGCCATGCACGGCTGCGATCTCATGATCAATATCGGCGCGCGGTTTGACGACCGGATCACCGGAAGGGTGGCGGATTTCTCGCCGCACTCGAAGAAGGCCCATATCGACATCGATCCGTCCTCGATCAACAAGGTGATCCATGCCGATATCCCGATCATCGGCGATGTGGGCCATGTCTTGGAAGACGTCTTGGCCTTGTGGAAATCCCGCGGTCGGAAAACCCAAAGCGCGGCCGTGAAAGATTGGTGGGGCCAAATCGAAGAGTGGCGGAAGGTCAATTGCCT
>JBCCTQ010000040.1:0-23522 GCA_039198225.1 Pseudomonadota bacterium | reverse complement strand
GAAAGCTCTACTTTGGAATTCAATCTCCGAAAACTGAAAGCCGGACGGATCGATTGTTTTGTTGAAGGCCGATTTGCCATCCTAGACGAACTGGCAGCGGTTGACGGTATGGAGGGACTAGAAATTGTTGACGATGTCTCTTTAGAGGACTTTCTTGTTGGCTTTCAGAGCGAGTGGGCCAGCACATCAAGTGCTGCGGGGTTCATTTCGACCTTTAATGCGACGAAACAAGAGATGCATCGCGACGGGACAATCGACCAGTTACTTGCAGCTGGTCTACAGAATAGCTTCCGAGATTGAAGGAGCAGTGATCAAAGTACGACAAAGTTCTTCTGTTCGATCTTTGAGGATCGGCTACGATGCCTGACCAAGCGGCCAAGCTTGAAATGTCGAACATCTTTTGCACTAAGGCTGCCCGACTTTATTTTTACAATCGTAGTATGATACAGACCTGATCTCCCACCCTGATTGGTCCAGTATGATTGTTAGTGCATGACGGGCCTTGGGTCCATTTGGATGATGGATTCTGGCGCCGGTGGGCGGTAGCCCAGAGCACTGTGAGGACGTTTGGTGTTGTAGTGTTTTCTCCATTCTTCGATCAGGAATTGGGCTTCGCGCAGGCTGTAGAGGATTGCGCCGTTCCAGAACTCGTTTCGGAACCGGGCGTTGAAGCTTTCGCACTATCCGTTTTCCCAGGGGCTACCTGGTTCGATGTAAGCCGTCTTTCCGCCGACAGCTCCGATCCAGTCCCGCACCGCTTGAGCAACAAACTCTGGGCCATTGTCGGACCGAACGAACGAAGGCACACCGCGCAGGATGAATAGGTCGCTCAGCACATCGATAACGCTGCCTGAGTTCAGCTTGCGATCCACGCGGATCGCTAGACACTCTCGACTGTATTCGTCGATGATGTTCAGCGTGCGGAACGCCTTCCCGTCGTCAGTCCGGCGATGCACGAAGTCGTAGCTCCAAACATGATCGCGGTGTTCAGGCCGCAGCCGAACACACGATCCGTCATTGAGCCAGAGCCGCCCGTTCTTTGTTTGTTTCATTGGCACTTTCAGCCCCTCGCGCCGGTTCGCCATGATGGCCGCCATCGGTCCGAGGCCCATGGCGGACGCCTTTCGACGCGTTTGTCGTTTAAATGCCAGCCAGCGTCTCTCAGCAGCTCAGCGATCCGACGATAGCCGTATCGACCATTTTGCCGGGTAAGCTCGATCATATCCGCCACCAAACGTTCGTCGTCAGGGCGGCCGACAGGTGCTTTGCGTTGTGTGGATCGGTGTTGTCTCAGGACGCGACATGGCCAGCGCTACGAGACATTCAACTCAGCACGAACGCGATCAATGCAAGCACGGCGACGAGAATGGCTTAGAAGCTTCCCCTCGCGGCTTCCGCCAGGATCTGCTTGTCCAGCGTCTGATCAGAAACTGCGCGGCGCAAGCGCTGGTTCTCTTTCTGAAGGCGCTTAAGCTCCGTCAATTGATCCGTGCCCATTCCACCGGACGCTCCGCATCTCGCTCGAACCAGTGGCGCTGCGATGCTCCGATCTTCCAACGATAGAACGTCTGTTCGCTCGCCATTGTTGCCCGGACCAATGGCGCCACAAGGCTCGCCACCAATCTAACGGATCGCATCCAAACGCGGCATGCCTTGCCCCGTCAAAACCTCAACCTGCCGCAACTTCGTGACAATTTCCTCGGGCTTCGGTCGCCTGTTGGCCATGGTCTTCCTCCGTTTTCCTAAACATAGCGGAGGACCACTCAAGTGCGGGAGGACCGAGGTCATCCGTTGTGGTCGCTATGTGGTCGCTTGAAACAAAAAAGTTCAACGAGCATTCGCGTAACATATTGATAATGTTGGTGAGCCGTGCAGGATTCGAACCTGCGACCCACTGATTAAAAGTCAGTTGCTCTACCAACTGAGCTAACGGCCCAACAGGGCACGCTGCTAGCCTCCGGCATGGCGACCGTCAAGGCATAAGTCCAGGTGGAGCATTGGGTTTCCTGAACCGTTGGCTCGGGCTATAGGCGCTGGAATGGATGCTTCGCGCGGGATAGGTCCGATACCGTTCATGAAAATGCACGGTCTTGGCAATGACTTCGTGGTCGTTGACGCGCGGCGCATGGAGTTCACGGTCTCGCCGGAGGCCGCACGGCGGATTGCCGATCGGCACCGAGGGGTGGGCTTTGACCAGCTGGCCATCATTGAGCCCGGGGACAGCGAGGTGGCGGCCACGCTTTCCTTTCTCAATGCCGACGGCTCGCCCTCGGCGACCTGCGGCAATGCCACAAGATGCATCGCGCGCCATCTGATGGAGGAGAGCGGAGTAACCGCGCTCCGTCTCCGGACAGAGCGCGGTATTCTGGCGGCCGAAGATGCCGGAGCTGGTCTGACGCGGGTCAATCTCGGTCCACCGATCCTTGAATGGGACGCGATCCCCTTGGCCGAGGATGTGGATCCTTTGCACCTTCCGATCGATGGCGACCCGGTCGCCACCGGCATGGGCAACCCCCATTGTACGTTCCTTGTGGAGAACATCGAGGCGGTCGACCTAGAGGCCCTCGGCCCAACTTTTGAACATCACCCGCTCTTCCCCGAGCGCACCAATGTGGAATTTGCCGAGGTCAAAGAGACCGGCACGTTGAGGGTGCGGGTTTGGGAGCGGGGTACCGGCGTAACCCTTGCCTCGGGATCCTGCGCCTCGGCGGCGGCGGTGGCCGCGATGCGCCGGGATAGGGTTGAAGGGCCGGTTCGAGTGATCCTCGATGGCGGGCCCCTGGAGATCGATTGGAGAACCGACGGGGTCTGGATGACCGGACCCACGGTGACGGTGTTTACCGGCGAACTCACATCGGACTTTCTCGGAGCGCTTTGATGGCTGGGGCGGCGCCAAAGTTCACTAATTTCGGCTGTCGTCTCAACGCCTATGAGACCCATGCGATGGGTGAAATGGCCGCTGAGGCGGGTCTGGGCGACGCCGTGGTCGTCAATACCTGCGCGGTGACCCAAGAGGCCGTCCGGAAAGCACGGGCAGAGATCCGGCGGCTGCGGCGGGAGAACCCGGGCGCGAAGGTTATCGTGACGGGCTGTGCGGCCCAAACCGACCCGGATAGTTTTGCCGAGATGGCCGAGGTGGACCTGGTCCTCGGCAACGCCGAGAAAATGCGCCCCGAAACCTGGGAGCGCGCCTCCGCCTTCACGCCCCAGACCGAGCGCATCCAAGTCGATGACATCATGTCGGTTACCGAAACGGCCGGTCATCTTATTGACGGGTTCGGCACCCGGAGCCGGGCCTATGTCCAGGTGCAGAACGGGTGCGATCACCGCTGCACGTTCTGCATCATACCCTATGGTCGGGGAAATTCCCGGTCGGTGCCTGCCGGAGTGGTGGTGGACCAGATCAAGCGGCTTCGGGACAGGGGATTTAACGAGGTCGTGCTCACCGGTGTCGATCTGACGTCTTGGGGGGCAGATCTGCCGGGCACACCGCAACTCGGCGACCTGGTGCGCCGGATCTTGAAACTTGTGCCCGATCTGCCGCGGCTTCGGATCAGCTCGATCGACTCCATTGAAGCTGACCCCGCTTTGATGGCGGCGATCGGGGGGGAAGAGCGGCTGATGCCCCATCTTCATCTCTCGCTCCAGGCGGGCGACAACATGATCCTCAAGCGGATGAAGCGGCGCCACCTCAGGGACGATGCCATCGCTTTTTGCGAGGAGGCGCGGCGTCTCCGCCCCGACATGACGTTCGGCGCCGACATCATTGCTGGCTTTCCGACCGAGACCGAGGCGATGTTTGAGAATTCCCTGCGTCTCGTCGAGGAATGCGGGCTGACCTGGCTCCATGTCTTTCCTTACTCGCCCCGGCCCGGCACACCCGCGGCGCGTATGCCCCAGGTCGCGGGGCCCGCGATCAAAGACCGAGCCAAAAGGCTGCGTCTGGCCGGGGCGTCCCGCGTTGCGCGGTTTCTCGACGCCGAGAAGGGCCAAAAGCGCCAAGTTCTGATGGAAAGCGCCAACCTGGGCCGGACCGAGCACTTCGCCGAGGTGATCTTCGACAAGGACCGGGGGGAAGGGCAGATCGTCACAGCCGAAGTCAAAGGCCGGATCGGAGATCGGCTGGCTGCCTAGGCGCCGGCTCGCGACGCTTCCAAAATGCCCAATTTTTGAGAGGTTTTCGCAACATTCTTGCGCAAAGAAGAGAAACATATTTTAAGGCGTCCTGTGCTAGAGTTGCGCGTGTTTGTCCCCTGGACGCATTGGGGCTTGAGCACTAGGTTCTAGGACTGGCCGCAGCACAGCAACTGCGCGGCCGGACCAGTACGATCAAAGATACGACGGAGCTACACGTGAGCCACGCAGATAACGACGAAGGCACGAGGCGAGATTTCCTCTACTACGCCACCGGTGGGGCCGGTGCCGTGGTGGTTGGCGGCGCCGTTTGGCCGCTGGTCAATCAGATGAACCCCTCTGCCGATGTGCAGGCCCTCAGCTCGATCCGGGTGGATATTTCCGGCGTTGAGCCCGGAACCCAGCTGACGGTAAAGTGGCTGGGAAAACCGGTATTTATCCGGCGTCGGACGGAAGAAGAGATTGCGGAGGCGGCGAATGTCGACCTGGCCGATCTACCCGACAACGATGCACGGAACGCCAATATCGACGAGGGCATTGACGCAGACGACGTCAACCGCTTCCTCGCACCGCCCGAGGGGGCAGGTATCGAAGGCGAGTGGCTCGTCATGATCGGGGTATGCACCCATCTTGGCTGCGTGCCGCTCGGCGATGCGGGTGACTTTGGTGGGTGGTTCTGCCCCTGCCATGGCTCGCATTACGACCTTTCGGGTCGGATCAGGAAGGGCCCGGCGCCTGAGAACTTGCCGATTCCGCCCGCCCGCTTCGACGATGAATTCACACTGGTCCTCGGTTAGGGAGAGCGAGATGTCCGGTATTCCTCACGACCATTACGAACCGAAATCCGGGGCCGAGAAGTGGCTTCACCGCCGCCTGCCCGTTGTCGGACTGATGTACGACACGATCATGATCCCGACACCCAAGAACCTCAATTGGATGTGGATCTGGGGTATCGTCCTGACGTTCTGTCTCGGGCTTCAGATCGTGACCGGGATCATCCTGGCCATGCACTACACACCGCACGTGGATCACGCTTTCGCTAGCGTTGAACACATCATGCGGAACGTGAACGGCGGCCACATGATCCGTTATCTCCACATGAACGGGGCCTCGCTCTTCTTCATTGCTGTTTACGCCCATATTTTCCGGGGTCTTTATTACGGCTCGTACAAAGAGCCGCGCGAGGTAACTTGGATCATCGGCATTTTGATCTTCGTCTTGATGATGGGAACGGCCTTTATGGGCTACGTTCTGCCTTGGGGTCAGATGTCGTTCTGGGGCGCCACGGTGATCACGGGGCTTTTTGGTGCGATCCCGTTCGTGGGTGAGGCGATCCAGACCTGGCTCCTCGGCGGGCCAGCGGTAGATAACGCCACGCTCAACCGGTTCTTTTCGCTCCACTACCTCCTGCCTTTCGTCATTGCCGGGCTGGTGATCGTCCATATCTGGGCATTCCATACGACCGGGAACAACAACCCAACTGGGGTGGAAGTGCGGCGCAACTCCAAGGAAGAGGCCGAGCGCGATACGCTGCCCTTCTGGCCTTACTTCATCATCAAAGACCTTTTCGCCCTCGCGGTGATATTGGCGGCGTTCTTCGCGATCGTCGGGTTCATGCCGAACTATCTCGGCCACCCCGACAACTATATCGAAGCCAACGCCCTGGCGACGCCGGCCCATATTGTGCCGGAATGGTACTTCCTGCCATTCTACGCGATCCTCCGGGCATTTGACGGCGAGGTTTGGGTCGTGATCGCGACGAGCTGGATCACCGGCGGCATCGTCGATGCGAAGTTCTTCGGCGTGATCGCCATGTTCGGCGCGATCGCGGTGATGGCCCTGGCGCCTTGGCTCGACACGTCCGCTGTTCGTTCGGGTCGCTACCGTCCGATGTTCAAAGTCGCGTTCTGGATCCTTGGCTTCGACTTCTTCCTGTTGATGTGGGTGGGCGCGATGCCAGCGGAAGGGATCTACCCTTACATTGCCCTTGTCGGATCGACCTATTGGTTCGCCTACTTCCTGGTGATCTTGCCGCTCCTTGGGGTGATCGAAAAGCCTTTGCCCCAGCCAGAGACAATCGAGGAGGACTTCTTGGCCCATTACGGCAAGAAGGCGACCTCGACCGCCGAAGGTGCTGCAGCACCGACACCGGCGGAATGAGGAGGGACATGATGTTCGGCAAACTGACCGCAGCCCTCGCCGTCCTCACGCTCAGCGCGGGCTCGGCCTTCGCTGCAGGTGGGGCGGGCAAGGTCTACGATTATGACTTCTCCTTCGAAGGGCCCTTCGGATCCTTCGACCAAATGCAGCTACAGCGGGGCCTCCAAGTTTACACGGAGATCTGCTCGGGCTGCCACGGGCTCCAATACGTGCCGATCCGGACGCTGAGCGACCCGGGCGGGCCGCAATTGCCGGTCGATCAGGTGCGGGCCTATGCCGAGTTCTACGAAGTGTTCGATCCGACACTTTTCGACGGTGAGGGCGACTTCCGCGCTGCCACCCCGAACGACCACTTCCCGGGCTCGCTTCTGCCCAACGCGCCGGATCTTTCGATGATGGCGAAGGCGCGCGCGGGGTTTTCCGGCCCCCTCGGCCTCGGCACCAACCAGCTATTCAAGGGCATGGGCGGTCCGGAATACATCGCGTCGCTCTTGAACGGCTATACGGGTGAGGAAAAGGAAGAGGCTGGCGCCATCCTTTACGAAAATACCGCCTTTCCCGGGGGTTGGATTTCTATGTCGCCGCCGCTTTGGGGCGACGACGTCCTCTATGAAGACGGGAGCCCCACCGACATCGAATCGGTCGCGCAGGACGTTTCTGCGTTCCTCATGTGGACCGCAGAGCCAAAGCTGATGGCGCGGAAGGAAGCCGGATTTAAAGGGGTGTTGATGCTGACGGTTCTGTCGGTGCTCCTTTATCTCACCAACAAGCGCCTCTGGGCGCCGGTGAAGGCCCGGGCGAAGGCAACGCCCGCAGAATAGGCCGACCTAAGCCCCGGTGAAAAGAACGCGCCCCTTGCCGGGCGCGTTTCTTCTTTCGGGGCTGGCCCCAAGCCCATTTCCCCTGGCTCTCACATGAATTAGACCCCGCCCAGGGGAGTGCGAGATGAGCTACAACACCTACGGCCGGGTCTTCCGCGTGACCACCTGGGGCGAAAGCCACGGGCCCGCTTTGGGCGCAACCGTAGACGGGTGTCCCCCGGGCGTGGCGCTCGATGCGGAGAAGATTCAAGGCTTTCTCGACAAGAGAAAACCCGGCACGAGCCGCTACACGACCCAACGGCGGGAAGACGATGCGGTTGAGATCCTGTCGGGCGTCTTTGAGGGGCTCACCACCGGCACACCGATCCAGCTCATGATCCGGAACACTGACCAACGGTCGAAAGACTACTCCGACATCATGGACAAGTTCCGACCGGGCCATGCAGACATCGCCTACCATCAAAAATATGGGCTGCGTGACTACCGGGGCGGAGGACGCGCCTCGGCCCGGGAAACCGCCGCGCGGGTCGCGGCGGGCGGGGTGGCGCGGGCGGCTTTGGCCAAGCTCGAGCCTACGCTTAAGGTCACCGGCTATATGGTCGGCATGGGCGAAAAGACTATCGATCAAGGACGGTTCGACTGGGACGAGATCGACCGAAACCCGTTCTGGACCCCAGACCCTAAAGCCGCCGAAGACTGGGGCCCTTACCTCGACGGAATCCGAAAAGCCGGAAGTTCGGTCGGCGCGACCATCGAAGTCACGATCCGAAATTGCCCTCCGGGCCTAGGTGCGCCGATCTATGGCAAGATCGACACGGATCTTGCCGCCGCAATGATGAGCATCAATGCGGTGAAAGGCGTTGAGATCGGCGAGGGGATGGCGGCCGGGCGCCTTCAGGGCGATGCCAATGCCGACGAGATCGATGTGGGCGCGGATGGCCCGGTCTACCGGTCAAACCATGCCGGGGGGATCCTCGGGGGCATCACCACTGGCCAAGACATTGTTGTACGCTTCGCGGTCAAACCCACCTCCTCGATCCTCACTCCGCGCAAGACCATTACGACCAAAGGTGAGGCGACCGAGATCGTCACCAAAGGCCGCCACGACCCCTGCGTTGGGATCCGCGCGGTACCCGTCGCCGAAGCGATGGCCGCGGCGGTCGTTTTGGACCATCTCCTCCTCGACCGCGCCCAGACCAGCGGTAGCCGTGGAGAGATCGGCTAGGTCAGGCGGTGGCCGCGCTCAGGGCGAGGTCCATCAACTCTTTGATCTGGCTCCGGTTGGTCCCGGCGACGATCCGGCCGATTTCCTGGTCGCCCTTCAGCACGACAAGCGTCGACCGGCGAGGGATATTGAGCCGTTTGGTCAGATCGGCACGGCGATGCTCGTCCCAATCGACGGTAATGAAGGTGATCGCGTCGCCGTAGGCCGGGTTATCGGAAATCAGCGCATTGATCGCGCGCTCTTGGGCGGCGCAGGTGGTGCACCATTTGGCGGCGAAATCGAGGAAAACGGTTTTCCCAGCTGCCAATTCCTGGTCGACAAGCCCGGGCGTGTAAGGAGTGCCAACGCTTGCCAGTGCGGCGCCTGGAAGCAGTGTGAGGGCTGCCGTCGATACGAGAAAGTCACGTCTTTGCATTTGAGGTCTCCACATTAGAGCGCGACCGAGAGGTCCAAAAGCCAGGGTGGCAGGGTCTCGATCGCCCAAAATTCAAGTCTATGGTGCACGCCGAAAAGGAGGGCCGCACCCACCGCGATCAGCACCCAGCCCATGATCGGGCGGCTCTTTTCAGCGATGGCCATCAGGCGCTCGCGGCGGCGGGCAATGACCGAGCGGGCGCCGTAGCCGAGCCCGAGAATGATCGTCGACACACCGGCGGCGAAGGCCACCATGATCAATCCGGCCCAAAGAAGGCTCTCGCCCTGGCTTGCCAGGGCGATGGCGCCGCCGAGCGTTGGCCCAATGCAAGGGCTCCAAACGGCGCCGAGAAGGGCCCCGGTCGCCACTTGACCGTTAAGCCCGCCTTGGCCCACATGGTCAATCTGGGCGTCCGCACCGGAGGAAAAGCCCGCGGTCGCTGTGGCGAAGGCGGCCGAAAGCCGAGGCACAACCAGGACCGCCCCGAACGCGATCATCAAAACGGCCCCGACGGATGAGATGAGTTCGGGCGTGAGCCCAATGCCGAGCCCCACGGCGTTTACGGCGACGCCGAGGACAACGAACGTCGCGCTCATGCCCAAGGCGAGGGCAGCAGGGCCCCAGGCGCTCTTGTGGGTCGCGCTGGCCAGAACGATGGGCAGCACCGGAAGGACGCACGGGTTGATGAGCGTCAAAAGGCCCGCGAGATATCCAAACACGATCTCCATGGGAGCTAATTTGCCCCCGACGCTCCGGTTGTCACGGAAAACCCGTGTCGCAGCGTTCAAAAACGCGTCAGCGTTTGAAATGCTCGGATGGAAAAGCAAAAGGGCCGCATGGTGCGGCCCCCTTTATCAGGTTTTGCAAAGCCTTAGCCGTTGACGCTGTCCTTGAGCGCCTTGGCGATGGTCATTTTGACGACCTTGTCGGCGTCTTTCTTGATCTGTTCGCCGGTGGCGGGGTTACGCACCATACGCTCAGGACGTTCGCGGCAATAGATCTTTCCGACACCTGGCAGGGTGACAGCGCCACCGCCCGAGACTTCCTTGGTGATGATCCCGGTAATTGCGTCGAGCGCGGAGTTCGCCGACTTCTTATCGGTGCCCATCTCGTCGGCCAAAGCCGCGACAAGCTGCGTCTTCGTCATCGGTTTCGACATGATGATCTCCTCATTCTGCCCTTGTTTTTATGGGCCTCATCCGCCGCATGTAACTGTATATTGGGGAGGGGCACAACAGAATTGGGCCGATTTAGCGGTGAATCCGCCCATTTTGTGGGGATTTTTGCCTGTATAACGACCCCTGGACGGGGACTTGGCTAGAGAAACGCGGTTTCTTCGAAGCTTCGGAGCTTTCGGGAATGGACCCGTTCGAGGGGCATATCGCGGATTTTCTCCAAGGCGCGGATGCCGATCAAGAGGTGATTGGCCACCTGGGTGCGGTAGAAATCGCTCGCCATGCCGGGAAGTTTTAGCTCGCCGTGGAGCGGTTTGTCGGAGACGCAAAGGAGGGTGCCGTAGGGCACACGGAAGCGAAATCCGTTGGCGGCGATGGTCGCACTCTCCATGTCGAGGGCGATGGCGCGAGACTGTGACAGCCGCTGGACAGGCCCCGATTGGTCGCGAAGCTCCCAGTTCCGATTGTCAATCGTAGCAACGGTCCCGGTCCGCATGATCCGTTTGAGTTCATAATCCTCAAGCCGGGTCACCTCGGCCACCGCATCTTGGAGGGCGACTTGCACCTCGGCGAGGGCGGGGATGGGTACCCAGACCGGCAGATCATCATCAAGGACGTGGTCTTCCCTCACATAGGCATGGGCAAGGACGAAATCGCCCAAGCGCTGGGAGTGACGGAGCCCGGCACAATGGCCCAGCATGAGCCAGGCATGGGGCCTCAGAACCGCAATATGGTCGGTCGCGGTTTTGGCATTGGACGGGCCGACGCCGATATTGACCAACGTGATGCCCGAGCCGTTTTTCCGTTTGAGGTGATAGGCGGGCATTTGCGGCATTTTCTTTGGCTCGGCCAAGTCACCGCCTGCGTGCGTAAGTTCGCCGCCCCCGGGGATCACAAGGGAGGTGTATTCGCTGGAAGGGTCTTTCAGGGCGGATTTGGCATAGGCAACGAACTCATCGACGTAGAACTGGTAGTTCGTGAAGAGAACGTGGTTTTGAAAGTGTTCCGCCGCCGTCGCGGTGTAGTGGGACAATCGCGCGAGGGAATAATCGACCCGCTGGGCGGTGAAGGGCGCCAGAGGCCGGGACCCGTCTTCGTTCAGATATCCATAGTGATTGACGATATCGTCATGGGTCGTCGAGAGATCGGGCACGTCGAAAATATCGCGCAGGGCAAAGCCGGCGGCCCCCTCTTGGGGGACGGTGAGGCTCTCTTCCCGCGCCACGGCGAAATGAACCGGCATGGGCGTGGCCGAGGACCCGACCGCCACCGCAACCCCGTGATTTTGGATCAATAGACCGATCTGCTGGGTGAGATACTTTGCGAAAAGATCCGGCCGGGTGATCGTGGT
The DNA here is from genome assembly GCA_039198225.1 of Pseudomonadota bacterium. GTDB lineage: Bacteria > Pseudomonadota > Alphaproteobacteria > Rhodobacterales > Rhodobacteraceae > JASJAR01. The sequence goes on along the minus strand of JBCCTQ010000040.1, from coordinate 12,241 downwards.
GGCGTAGATGCCAGGCTCAGAGACATGGCCGAAGGACAGTCGGCTGTCGACCGATCCGTGGCTGGTGATGGTCAGGCGGACTTCGGGGTAGAACGCGCGGTATTTCTGGCCCGGATCCCCCTTGGCCAGGACTTCGGTAAACCGCGCGCAAATGAAATTTGCAGCGCCGTCATAGAGTTCGATCAGGCGAGCGACGGCGTCTTCCGGGCGATCGAAAGTCTCGTGTCCGGAGAGGTCCGGGCTGACGACCGGGAGTTTGCGCACGAATGTCATGGATCGATCCTTTTAATGGGCTGCGGTTTACCACGCCCGAACGACAATGCGAATGGCGCTTGCAGTGGGCGGCCTGATCTCGCAAGCAGAACGCCATGGCACGGCATCTCTTGAGTTTTGGCCACGGCTACACCGCGCGGGTGCTGTCGGAACGGCTTATGGCAGAGGGCTGGACTGTGACCGGGACGACCCGCTCGGATGTCAAAGCCCGCACGCTGGCCCAATCTGGCACCCATGTTCTTCGCTGGCCGGAGGACGATCTCGAGCCTGCCATCGGCGCCGCAAGCCATATTCTCACTTCCGTCTCTCCCGATGAAGACAAGGACCCAGTACTCGACGCGGCGGCGGACTTGATCCGGCAGGCGGCCGGGGGAATTTCCTGGATCGGGTATCTTTCGACCACGGGCGTTTACGGCGACCATAGCGGGGGCTGGGTCGACGAGACGACGCCGCTCAACCCCAAAAGCGCACGGGCCCTCCGGCGCGTTGCGGCCGAAAAGGCGTGGTTGGATCTCGGGGAGAAAACCGGAATTCCTGTTCAAATCTTCCGCCTGGCCGGGATTTATGGCCCCCAACGCGGTCCATTTCAGAAGGTCCGGGCTGGAACGGCCCAGAGGGTGATCAAGGAAAACCAGTTTTTTTCCCGGATCCATGTGGACGACATCGCACAGGTGCTTGAAGCTTCGATGGCGCGGCCGAATGCCGGGGCGGTCTACAATGTCTGCGATGACGAGCCCGCCCCGCCCGAAGACGTGATCGCTTATGCTGCCGAGTTGATGGGCCTGCCGCTTCCGCCGGAGATCCCGTTCGAAGAGGCAGAGATGTCACCGATGGCGCGGGAGTTTTACATGGATTCGCGGCGGGTGCGGAACGACCGGATAAAGGATGAGCTCGGCGTGGAGCTATTGTATCCCGATTACCGGGCTGGGCTTAATGCGCTGGCCGAGGGGCTGTAGGGCGCCGGAGCCAGCGGAGCGCGACACTCGCACCCCAAAAAAGGCCGAGAAACACAAAGCCGGTGATGGCCGTCGTGATGTAAAAATCGAGGCGGCCGTCGAACGTTAGGCTGTTGAGAAACGGGTAAGGGAACCCGTTGGTAACCGAGCCATAGGGGAACCGGTTGAACGGAGAGACAAAGAGCTCGATCCAAGCGATATAGGCCACAATCACCGCCAAAAGGCCCAGTGCCGGCTGCCAGATCCGGCGGATCGCTCCGTAAACAAAGAGCGCGTCGATCCATTGAAGGAGCGGGCCGACGGCGTGCAGGTAATACTCCTGGTGCCAGGCGGGCGTGCCTTGGCTTTGGACAAGTGCCGGGTCTTCTAACCAAAGCCGCCAATAAAGGAGCACAACGAGCGCATTGACGACCGCCGTGACCGCAACCCAGGCCGACCAGGAGGCTTGGGTGCGCTTTTCGCTGATCGCCAGCATCCGGCTCGCCGACCAGAACGACATGACCAAGGCCCAGATTGTCAGAAACCGGAACGGGCCGCCGGGGGGCTCATAATCGCCGATCACCATGAGTTGGTAGAGGCAATAGCCCGCGGCCACGAGGAACACGACCCAGCGCCAGACCACCACCAAAGGCCGGTGCGGGTCGATCAAGTAGGGGTCTCGTGGGTCGGCAACGCTCATCGGTCGCGGTCAATCACATATCGGGCCGCATCGCGCAAGATCTGAGCCCGGTTGCCGTAGGGGCCAAGGGAGGCTTCGGCCTCTGCGACCAGATCGGCCGCCTTTGCCTTGGCGCCGTCGAGCCCCAGGAGCGAGACAAAGGTCGCCTTGCCCGCCGCATCGTCTTTGCCGACGCGTTTGCCCGTGGCCGTCTCGTCTCCCTCGACGTCGAGGATGTCATCGGCGATCTGGAAGGCGAGGCCTAGGGCGTCTGCGTAGCGCGCAAGGGGTCCGGGATCCATATCGGCAAGGATTGCCCCGGCTTGGGCGGACCAGCTGATCAAAGCGCCGGTCTTATGGGCCTGGAGCGCCGATATTTCGTCAAGCGTCAGGGCCCGAGTGGCGGTTTCGGCGGCCATGTCGAGCGCTTGGCCCAGGACCATGCCCTCTGCACCTGCTGCCGCGGCAAGCCCTGCGATCAGGCGCACGCGGATCTCGGGGTCGGGATGGCAGTCTTCTTTGGCCAAAAGCCCAAACGCATAGCTCTGGAGCGCGTCGCCTGCCAGAACCGCCGTGGCTTCGTCCCATTTTACATGGATCGTTGGTTCACCGCGTCGGAGATCATCGTCATCCATGCAAGGCAGATCGTCGTGGATCAGCGAATAGGCGTGGATGGCTTCGATGGCCCCGGCAGAGGGCAGGGCGGCGACTGCTGAAATGCCGAAGAGATCGGCGCTTTCAAGGACGAGAAACCCGCGAAGACGCTTTCCGCCCTTTGAGCCGTGGTGCATGGCGGCCATGACGGCCACATCCGGGGCCTTGGGCAAGGTATGGTCGAGATAGGTGCCTACCAGATCGGCACAAGCCGAAAGGCGGTCTTTGAACGTCACGCCTCGTCCAGCGCCGCAGTTCCGGTTGGGGCGCCGCTTGCATCGGTGGTGATCGTGGCGACCTTTTCTTCTGCTTCGGCGAGCTTTTTCTGGCAATGGGCCTTGAGTGCTGCACCGCGCTCATAGAGCTTGATCGAGTCTTCAAGCGGCACGTCGCCGCTTTCAAGTTGGCTCACCACCGTTTCCAACTCGCGCATCGCGTCTTCGAAGCTCATTTTATCGACTGCTGTTTCGCTCACCCGCCACGCTCCATCAGCTCTTTCACATGGGCCGCCATACCGCGCCCCAAGGCTCCAAGATCATAGCCTCCCTCAAGCGTCGAGACCACCCGGCCATCTGCGACCTCGTCGGCCACGTCGAGGATGGCGTTTGTGACCCAAGCAAAATCCTCCGCACTCCAGTTGAGATTGGCCAACGGGTCTTCGGCGGCGGCATCGAACCCCGCCGAGATGATCACGAGTTCGGGCGCGAAGGCGCGGAGATCGGGGAGGATCCGGTTGCTCCAAGCGGCGCGCATCTCAAGGGCGCCGGACATCGGCGGAAGGGGCGCGTTGACCACATTGCCATTGGCGCCGGTTTCTTGGGCCGCGCCAGAGCCCGGATAGAGCGGCATCTGATGGGACGAGCCAAAGAAGGCCCGCGGCTCATCCCACAGAATGTCCTGGGTGCCGTTGCCGTGATGGACGTCAAAATCAACGACCGCGACCCGGGCGAGACCGTGGACGTCGAGGGCGCGGAGGGCGCCGATTGCGGCATTGCCAAAAAGGCAAAAGCCCATGGGCCGGGCCCGTTTGGCGTGATGCCCGGGCGGGCGACAGGTGACACATGCGTTCCCCACTTCGCCCGACACCACCGCATCGACCGCCGCCGTGATACCGCCCACCGCAAACATTGCGGCTTCGAGACTTCCGGGAGCCATGTGGGTGTCGGCGTCGAGCGAGATGTAGTCACGCTCGGGCGACGCGGCTTTGATAGCAGCGAGATGTCCCGCGTCATGGGCGCGGAGAATATCGGCTTCGTCGCCTGGTGGGCAGGTCCGCCGGTCGAGGCTCTGGAACGGCGCCAACGCCTCCCGCACAGCGTCGAGCCGCGCGACCCTTTCGGGGTGGCCCGGCGGCGTGACATGGGCCTCGGAACTCTCGTGGCTATAAAGCGCTGCCGCCATCGGGCGTCAGTCCGGCGAGAGCATATAGCCCGCTCCGCGCACGGTCTGAAGGTAGCGAGGTTGCTTCGGATCGGCCTCGATTTTCCGCCGGAGCCGGGTGATCTGGACGTCGACCGCGCGTTCGTGGCTTCCGGGTTGCCCCGCACCGTCGCCCGCCCGGCCCAAGCGCTCGACCAATTCTGCACGGCTCAGCGCTTCGCCCGGTTGGCTCGCAAAGATCCGCATCAGAGAGGCTTCGGTCGCGGTCAGGCGCACAAGTGTGTCGCCCGCCCAGATCTCACCTCTACCGATGTCATAGCGCATCGATCCTAGGGAGAGCACTTTGGGGCCTTCATCTTCGGACTGCACTTGGGGCACGCGCCGGAGAATGGCGTTGATACGCAAAAGGAGTTCTTTTGGCTCAAAGGGCTTTGGGAGATAATCATCCGCCCCCGCTTCCAACCCGCCGATCCGGTCACTGGGTTCGCCTTTCGCGGTGAGCAGGAGTATGGGCACGGTGAGCGTTTCCCGGATGGAGCGAGTGAGCGCCAATCCGTCTTCGCCTGGCATCATCACATCGAGGACTATGAGGTCGAAATCGAGACCCGAAAGCAGACGACGGGCGTGTTCGGCGTCCCGCGCCGCACTCACCCAGAATCCATGGCGGATCAGAAACTTCTGAAGCAAACCGCGGATCCGCTCATCGTCATCGACGATCAGAAGATGCGCTTCTGGTTCAATCATGCACTACCATCCCTGAGCGCGGCATAGCGCGTCCGCGCTTCTGGGTCCATCATCGCTTCAAGGACGGTGAGAAAGCCCTCAACAGCTGCCGGTCCAGCCCCGTCAAACGCCGCACGCATCCGACGATGTTGGGCCGTCGACAGGGCCTTTTCCAAGCTTCTCCCGGACTTAGTCAGTGTCAGGTGCCGCTCGCGCCGATCCTGGAGCCCAACTTCGCTGTCGACCAGCCCATCGGCGATCAACGCGCGCAAGACCCGGTTGAGCGACTGCTTCCGCACCCCGAGGATGGCCAGTAAACCGTTTACCGTTAGGTTGGGATGGCGATTTATGAAATGGAGCGCGCGGTGATGGGCGCGCCCGTAGCCGCGCTCTTCAAGGATCCGATCCGGATCGGAGGTGAAGCCCTGATAGGCGAAGAACATTGCCTCGATGCTTCGCCGGATATCTTCGTCGCTGGGCGCTAAGAGAGTTTCTGCCATGCTACCTATCCCGTTCCGGTGAATTTACGTCAGCATTGTTGACATTCCAAGACATGACTGTTAGCCAAACTGAGAATTTGCGCAATAAACATCCAATCAATATCCGATTTGCGCAACTTGTGGAAAGGAAACACAATGGCCGGGTCCTTTGGCGATCGCAATGGAATGATCTGGATGGACGGCGCGCTTGTGCCCTGGCGCGACGCGAACGTGCACATTCTCAGCCACGCAATGCACTACGCCTCCTCCGTCTTTGAAGGCGAACGGGCCTATGGCGGGACCATTTTCGAAGGCGTGAAGCACTCTGAGCGGCTCCGTCGCTCGGGTGAGATGCTCGATCTCCCGATCCCCTACACGGTCGAGGAAATCGAGGCGGCGAAATACGAAGTGATGAAGGCCAACGGGCTGACCGATTGCTACGTGCGGGCGGTGGCCTGGCGGGGAGCCGGTGAAGATATGGGCATCTCTTCGGCAAGAAACCCGGTTCGGATGGCCGTCGCCGCCTGGGAATGGGGCGCCTATTACGGTGAGTCGAAATTCAAAGGCGCCAAGCTCGATGTGTCGAAATGGAAGCGCCCGAGCCCCGAGACAATCCCCTGCCACGCGAAGGCCTCGGGGCTTTATATGATCTGCACCATGTCCAAACATGCGGCCGAGGCGAAGGGCTGTACCGATGCGATGATGCTCGATTACCGGGGCTATGTGGCCGAGGCGACGGGCGCGAACATTTTCTTCGTGAAGGACGGCGAAGTTCACACGCCTGACCCCGATTGCATCCTCAACGGCATCACCCGCCAGACGGTCATTGGTATGCTCCGCGACCGGCAAGTGAAAGTGCATGAGCGCTACATCGAACCGGGGGAACTCGAGAGCTTCGAGCAATGCTGGCTCACGGGCACGGCTGCGGAGGTGACGCCGGTTGGCCAGATCGGCGACTACAATTTCGAAGTTGGTGCGCTCACGCGAAATATCGCGGAAGGTTACGAGGCCTTGGTACGGGGCTAGGCCGCAAGGCGCCCCAACGCCCAGCGCGCCGCGTCGGCCACGACCGGATTTGGGTCGTCGACCAACGACCGCGCTGCCGCTGCGAGCCCAGGATCGCCGGAATTGCCGATGGCATAGAGGACGTTGCGGACGAAACGGTCGCGCCCGATCCGCTTGATCGGGCTTTTCCGGAACATCTCGCGGAAGCTCGGGTCGTCGAGGGCGGCGAGACGTTTCAATTCCGGCGCATCGGTCTCGGGTCGAGAGGTATAACCGGCCTCGCGGGCGGTTTGGGCGAATTTGTTCCAGGGGCAGACCGACAGGCAATCGTCGCAGCCATAGATCCGGTTGCCGAGCGCGGGGCGCAGCGTTTCGTCGACCGGGCCCTTATGTTCGATCGTGAGATAGGAAATGCAGCGCCGCGCATCGAGTTTGAAAGGTGCCGGGAAGGCGTTGGTTGGACAGACGTCAAGGCAGGCCCGGCAAGAGCCGCAGGTGGTCCGCTCGGGCGCGTCAGGCTCAAGATCGAGCGTCGTGAAAATCGAGGCGAGAAAAAACCAGGATCCAAGCTCGCGGCTGACGAGATTCGTGTGCTTGCCTTGCCAGCCAAGGCCCGCCGCTTGGGCGAGGGGCTTTTCCATGACCGGAGCCGTGTCCACGAAAACCTTTGTCTCGGGCGCGATGCCGGAGCGTCCTTTGGCTTCTTCTATCAACCAGCGGCCGAGCCGTTTGAGGCGCTTTTTGATGATGTCGTGGTAGTCGTTGCCTTGGGCATAGACGCTGATCGCGCCCCGGTCTGGATGGGCGAGGGCCGCGGCCGGGTCTTTCTCAGGTGTGTAAAGATCGGCTAGCATGATGACCGAACGGGCTTCGGGCCAGAGCGCGGCCGGATCGCCCCGCCACGCCTCCCGGGCTTCCATCCAGTCCATATCGCCGTGTCGGCCTTCCGCAAGGTACTCGCGGAGACGACCAGCCGCTTCGGGAATAGCATCCGGTCGGGTGATCTTGGCGGCAGCAAATCCTTCCGCACGGGCTTGCGCCTTCACGACGGTTTTGAGGTCGGCAAGATCCCTCATCGGCCACCGCCGGGGCCCTTGGCCTCAAAAGTCGAGATCGGCGTATTGGGGCGCGGGCGGAAAGCCCGGCACCTGGTCAGCCAGGATCGACCGAAAGGCAGGTCGCGATTTGATCTTGGCATACCAGTCCTTGACGCCTTCGTTCCGGTTCCAGTCCACGTCAGATATATAGTCCAAACACGACAGATGCGCAGCCGCGGCAAAATCCGCAAGGGTCATACCGTCACCTGCAAGCCACCGCCGCTCCTCGAGAAGGACGCCAAGGTAGTCGAGGTGAAACTTGATGGCCTTCGCCCCGGCCTTGACGCTTGAACTGTCGGGATAGCCTTCTTTGGAGAGCTTTTTGTTGACCCGCTCGTAGAGGAGCTTTGAGGTCACGTCTTGGTGGAACTTGTCATCAAACCAGGCCACGAGGCGCCGGACTTCTGCCCGCGCCGCCGGAGAGGCCGGCAGCAGCGGCGGCTCTTTGTGGATCTCTTCGATGAACTCGGTAATCGCGGTCGAATCCGAGATCGTCAGATTGTCTATGCGCAGCACCGGAACTTTGCCCGCCGGGTTGCGTCTGAGAAAATCGCTGTCGCGCTCCCAATAACGCTCTTCGATAAGTTCGACGTCGAGTTTTTTCTCCGCGAGCACCAGGCGCACTTTGCGGCAAAACGGCGAGAGCGGCACATGGTAGAGGCGGATCATCGACGGGCCTGTCCTTGCTCGTGTTAGACATTCTCTGCCCGATGGCTGGGCTAGGATCAACCGCCCCTCCCTAGGGTTGGAAACACTCCGCCCGGCCGTCGGCCGCGATTGTGGCCGCCCCGTCGGCGATCGAACGGGCACGACGGTCAACGAAGCTCGAGGGCGCGCGCGCCGAACGCCCCTTCGGATCGGGAAGGAGGGCCGCCAAAAGCGCGGCTTCTCGCGCCGTCAGGCGACTAGCGGATTTGCCGAAATAGGCCATCGAAGCGGCCTCAGCCCCGAACACTCCGTCGTCGAATTCCGCGACATTGAGGTAGAGCTCCAGGATCCTTTCTTTGGGCCAGGCGGCTTCCACGAGAGGCGTCAACATCGCTTCAATGGCTTTCCGCGGCCAGGACCGGCCTTGCCAAAGGAAAAGGTTCTTCACGGTCTGCTGGCTCAGGGTCGAGGCGCCGCGGCTTGCGCCATCATCGATGGCAGCACGGATCGCGGCCATGTCAAATCCCCAATGGAGGCAGAAATTCGCGTCCTCCGCCGCAACCACCGAGCGTGGCAGATCCGGCACCATGTCTTCGATTGGGATCCAAATCTGGGTCACAGAGCCCAGACGCGCCCGTTCTGCCAGCATGTAAGGCGTGGCTGGCGGGCGGATAAAGGCGAGCGAAAGGACCAGCACAAAAACCAATAGGCAGACGGCCAAAACCCCACGCACGCTCCAGCGCAGCACGCGGCGGACCAGGGTCCGGATCGGTCCCTGCCGCTTCGCTCTTGTCGTTCGCCGCTTTTTTGGCGGCGTCTTTTTCCGGCTTTTGCTGCTCGCTTTTGCCATGGGCGTTCGACTGGCACGGCCAAAGCCGCCGCTCAACAGGTATTTGCGTTGCCGCACGATCAGGCAGGCGGGCTTCAATCTGCGTCCTGTGCGCCACGTTGGTTTCGGAAAGACGGTCCAAAGCGCGGTGGTGAGGCCAACACATCTTGGCCCCGGCCTGGCAATCCCGCTAGGGCATTGCGCAAACGACTGAGCCAAACGTTTCCCATGAGCCTATTTCACCTCGTCCTTGTCGCCGTGATCCAGGGCGTGACCGAGTTCTTGCCCGTCTCAAGTTCCGGGCATTTGGTGCTTCTGCCCCAAATTGCCGGGTTTGAAGACCAGGGCCAAGTGATCGACGTGGCGGTGCATGTCGGGGCGCTCTTTGCTGTCATCCTCTACTTTTGGTCGGACTGCCTGCGGATTTTGAACGGCATCGGCAGCATTCTCCGAGGCCGATTTGGCGGCAAGGATGCGCGACTTGCCCTTTTCCTCTCCCTTGCGACCGTGCCGGTGGTTTTTGCCGGTCTGGTCATGAACCGAACAGGGCTCGACGACGCGGTGCGGTCAACGGCCGTGATCGGCTGGACCTTCGTGATTTTTGGGATTGCCCTCTACCTTGCTGACCGGTTCGGCAGCGAGATCAAGGAGAGCGGGGATTGGTCGGCGAAAGACGCCTTTATCATGGGGCTATGGCAGGTGCTGTCGCTGATCCCCGGCACGTCGCGGTCGGGCATCACGATCACCGGAGCGCGGCAACTGGGATATGAGCGCAGCGAAGCGGCGCGGCTCGCTATGCTGATGTCGATCCCGACGATCATCGCTTCGGGCGTGCTCGTTGGTTCTGAAGTCATGGTGGAGGCGGATATGGCGGCCGCCCGGGACGGTGCGATTGCCGCCATCCTCGCCTTTATCGCCGCACTAGGCGCGCTTTGGGCCATGATGCGACTGCTCAAACATGTGAGCTTTACGCCTTACGTGATCTACCGAGTGATCCTTGGTCTGATCATCCTCTGGGTCGCCTACAGCTAGACGGCCTCACAAATAGGTCGGAAGGATCTCATCGAGCCGTTTTGGTGTGATGCCAAGCTCGGAGAGCCCTTTCGCATCGGCGTCCACCACATTGTCCCGCCCAAGGTTTTTGACCTGGTCGAGCGTGAGGGGCCCCCGGATAATGCCGAAGGAGAAGTGCTTTGCCGTGTCAAACGCACTCCCCATGAGCCGGGCCGCCCAAAATGGGATCTCGACCACGGCCCGCTTTCGCCCGGTCTCTTTCAGCATCCGTTTCATCAGGTCACGGAAGCTCTCGACTTCGGGCCCGCCGAGTTCATAGGTCCCGGGCTTGGCCTTTCCCAACACTGCCGCCTCTGCTGCGGCAGCCACGTCGTCAACGAAGACCGGCTGGAACTTTGTTTCGGGGCCCACCACAGGTAAGGCAGGGGAAAACTGGCTCATTGCCGCGAAACGGTTGAAGAAATCGTCCTCACGCCCGAAGACGATTGATGGGCGCAGGATCACCGCGTCGGGAAAGTGCGCGAGAACGCTTTCCTCTCCGGCCGCTTTGGTGCGGGCATATTCGCTGTCACTTCCGGCATCGGCGCCAATCGCTGAAATCTGTACCATCCGTTTGATGCCGAGCTCTTTGGCCAGGCGCGCAATCCGGGCCGAACCGTCCGCTTGGAGGGCCTGGAACGTGTTGCGGCCGGTCTCTTCAAGGATGCCAACGCAATTGACCGCGACCGTCGCCCCTTCAAGGACAGCGCGCACGCTCGCCTCTTCGGAGACGTTGGCAAAAACAGGTACGATCTTTCCGCCAGAGACCGGGCCGACATTGGCGGCCGCCCGAGACGGTTTTCGAGCAGCGATCCGCACCTCCCAGCCAGCCGCGGCAAGCCGCCGCGCAATATAGCGGCCCACAAATCCAGATCCGCCAAAGATGGTAACGATGTCCGCCATGTGCGCCGCTCCTTTTTGTCGCTCGACACCTAGCCGTGGCGCGCCCGCGCGCAAGGGTCCCGCCACATGTCACCCCCACATTGACAGCATCCAGACCTCGGCCTATTGCCCATCGCCACGGCACCGGCCCAGGTGGCGGAACTGGTAGACGCGCTAGCTTCAGGTGCTAGTGCCCGTATGGGCGTGGAGGTTCGAGTCCTCTCCTGGGCACCATTCATCACGAACATAGATGGTCAAATACCTTGAAAATAGGGGTTTTTTGTTTCATTATCTGCTCATAGCTGATCGCCTGTACCCAGGAAATCGCACCCATTCTTGGGTACAAAACTGGGTACAAAGAGCAAAATTCCAGAATTTCGATCCTGTACCCAAGATGACCCTCACTGACCTAAAGATTCGAAAAGCAAAACAAAGAGATAAGGCCTACCGACTGAGCGAAGCTTTGGGACTGTCCGTTCTCGTGCGCCCGAGCGGTACGAAATCGTGGCACTTTCGGTATCAGTACATGGGGCGAGAGAAGATTCTCAGCCTTGGCCAGTACCCGTTTGTGTCCCTTGCTGAGGCGCGGAACCGCAGAGACGGTGCAAAATGCCTGTTGGAAGAAGGCATAGACCCCTCAGTCCAGAAGAAACTCGACAATATCGATGCGCACGTCAAAGCGCGCATGACCTTCAAGGAGGTCGCAGACGAATATTACGACGCGCTGGTTGACCGTGGTCTAGCTGACGCAACTCTTCGCAAAAAGCGCTGGCACATCGACGACCTGGCCAAGCCGCTCCACAGCCGCCCGATAGATCAAATCACTGCGGCCGAGCTGCTTCACCTTTTGAAACCGATCGAGCGCTCTGGGCGGCGCGAGACGGCTAAGAAGCTGCGCGCAACCATCTCCGCGATCTTCCGGCTCGCCATGGTCACCATGCGCGCGCCAGCTGATCCGTCAGCAGCACTCAAAGATGCCCTCTTGCCGCCCAAGGTCAAAGGCCGCGCGGCCATCACGGATGAAAAAGAGTTCGGCCAACTCCTCCGACGCTTGGACGAATACACTGGCTGGCCGGTGATCGTCGCGGCCATGAAGTTTCAGATCCTCACCTGCACTCGCCCCGGCGAAGCCCGAGGCGCGCGCCTGTATGAATTCGATCTGGAAGCTCGCACTTGGACGATCCCGCCTGAGCGCATGAAAATGCGTCGTGAGCACAAGATCCCGCTCTCACGCCAGGCCTACGACATCGTGCTTGAGAACTGGTCAGAAATTAAAGGCGTGGAGCTCCTGTTCTCGTCCCTCCAGTCCAACCGCAAACAACTGTCAGAGAACGCCTTCAACACTGTCCTGCGCCGCCTCGGCTACTCCGGGGATGAAGTGACCGCCCACGGCTTCCGTGTCACTGCCAGCACCATTTTAAACGCGCGCGAATTTAACCCGGACGTTATTGAGGCGCTCCTCGTGACGAGACCCCGCTGGCGCAGCCACTGGTTATGTAGGCATGGGGTTGCTCCCGGTGGAAGGCTGATCTGGCCTGAGCCTGCACGTAGTGGAACTCAGATCAGCCGGTACAATCGCTTCTGGGGCTGGGGGTTGGTAGCGT
>JBCCTQ010000039.1:0-25664 GCA_039198225.1 Pseudomonadota bacterium | reverse complement strand
CGTGGTGGGGGCGCAAAGCGGCTCTACCGGATCGTGGATTTCAAGCGTCGGAAGGCCGACGTGGAAGCGACCGTCGTTCGGATCGAATATGACCCGAACCGGACCGCGTTCATCGCGCTCATCCAATATACCGATGGCGAGCAGGCCTATATTCTGGCCCCCCAGCGCCTCGCGGTGGGCGACAAGGTGGTTTCGGGCGCGAAGGTTGACGTCAAACCCGGCAACGCGATGCCGTTCGCGGGCATGCCCATCGGCACGATCGTCCACAATATCGAGATGAAGCCCGGCAAAGGCGGCCAAATCGCCCGGGCCGCCGGGACCTATGCCCAATTTGTCGGCCGCGACGGGGGCTATGCCCAGATCCGTCTCTCCTCGGGCGAGCTTCGCATGGTCCGCCAGGAATGCATGGCGACCGTCGGTGCGGTCTCAAACCCCGATAATTCGAACCAGAACCTCGGCAAAGCCGGCCGGAACCGCCACAAGGGCAAAAGGCCTTCGGTGCGCGGCGTGGTCATGAACCCGTTCGACCACCCCCATGGCGGCGGCGAAGGCCGGACCTCAGGCGGCCGTCATCCGGTCACCCCCTGGGGCAAGCCCACCAAGGGGGGCCCGCACAAGAGACACCAACAAAGCGTCGCAAAAGCTCATCATCCGCTCGCGCCACGCCAAGAAGAAGGGCCGCTGATATGGGGCGCTCAGTCTGGAAAGGCCCGTTCGTCGACAGCTACGTCCTGAAAAAGGCGGAAAAGTCGCGCGAGAGCGGGCGGAACGAAGTCATCAAGATCTGGTCGCGTCGCTCAACCATCCTGCCGCAATTCGTCGGCCTCACCTTCGGCGTCTATAACGGGCACAAACATATCCCGGTGAACGTCTCCGAAGACATGATCGGCCAGAAGTTCGGGGAATATTCCCCAACGCGGACCTATTACGGTCACGCGGCCGATAAAAAAGCCAAGAGGAAATAGCCATGGGCAAGGATAAGAATCCCCGCCGCGTGGCGGAGAACGAGGCGATGGCGAAGTCGCGCTTTTTGCGCACGAGCCCACAAAAGCTCAACCTTTTGGCAGGGATGATCCGCGGCAAATCGGTAGAGAAGGCTCTGTCGGAACTGGCATTCTCCAAGCGTCGTATCGCGGGCGACGTCAAAAAGTGCCTCCAATCGGCGATTGCCAATGCCGAGAACAACCACAATCTCGACGTCGATGAATTGATCGTCGCCGAGGCTTGGGTCGGCAAGCATATCACCATGAAACGCGGCCGTCCGCGGGCGCGGGGCCGCTATGGCCGGATCATCAAGCCGTTCTCGGAACTCACCATCAAGGTCCGTCAAGTTGAGGAGCAAGCCTAATGGGTCAGAAAGTTAACCCGATCGGCATGCGGCTCCAGGTCAACCGGACCTGGGACAGCCGCTGGTATGCCGACACGAAGGATTACGGCGATCTCCTGTTGGAAGACGTCAAGATCCGCGACTTCATCAAAGAAGAGTGTAAGCAGGCCGGCGTCAGCCGTGTCATCATCGAGCGGCCGCACCGGAAGTGCCGGGTGACGGTCCATACCGCGCGGCCTGGCGTGATCATCGGCAAGAAAGGCGCCGATATCGAAGGCTTGCGGAAAAAGCTCGCGTCGATGACCGACAGTGAGCTGCATCTCAACATCGTCGAGGTGCGAAAGCCCGAGCTTGACGCCCAGCTTGTGGCCGAAAGCGTGGCCCAGCAGCTCGAACGGCGGGTGAGTTTCCGCCGCGCGATGAAGCGGGCGGTGCAGAACGCCATGCGCATGGGGGCCTTGGGCATCCGTTGTAACGTGGCCGGTCGCCTCGGCGGGGCGGAAATCGCCCGGACCGAATGGTACCGCGAAGGCCGGGTGCCGCTCCACACGCTCCGCGCCGATATCGACTATGCGCTCGCCGAAGCCAAAACGCCCTATGGGATCATTGGGATCAAGGTTTGGATCTTCAAAGGCGAGATCATGGAGCATGACCCCGCGGCCCGGGATCGGCGCCAGCAGGAAATCCAAGACGGTCCAGCCCCCCGCGGCGCGGGCGGCGGTCGCCGGAACTAAAGGGATAGAGAGATGCTGCAACCAAAGCGCACAAAATTCCGGAAGCTCCACAAGGGCCGGATCCACGGCCAGGCTAAGGGTGGATCGACCCTGACCTTCGGTTCGTATGGCCTCAAAGCCATCGAGCCCGAACGGGTCACCGCGCGCCAGATCGAAGCCGCCCGTCGGGCCATGACGCGTCACATGAAGCGTCAAGGCCGGGTCTGGATTCGGATTTTCCCCGACACGCCCGTGACGTCGAAACCGACGGAAGTCCGGATGGGTAAGGGGAAAGGCTCGGTGGATTTCTGGGCCGCCAAAGTGAAGCCCGGCCGGATCATGTTCGAGATCGACGGCGTGGCCGACGGCATCGCCCGGGAGGCCTTGCGCCTTGCAGCGATGAAACTCCCGGTGAAAACACGGACGATTGTTCGGGAAGATTGGTGACCGCGCAGGCGGGGTGAGCCCCGTCCGTCAAAGCGAATTACCGAATTGCGACAGGGCGGGGTGAAGCCCGCCCTTTTTTTCTTGGCTAGCTTGCAAGCTCACGGACGCAGATTTTTATAGCTAGACAGATATCTAGCCAGATAGAACTCTCGATGCACACACTCCAAGATGCCAAAAACCGGTTCTACGCCGTGGTTGAAGCCGCCCTTGAGGGCCGTCCCCAGGCGGTCTCAAAACGGGGAAAGCCCGCCGTCGTCGTGATCTCGGCGGCGGAATATGAGCGTTTGCTGGAGGACTCAAAGGCCGCGCGTGGTCGTTTTGCCGACCATTTGCTCGCCTTTCCGGGCCTTGAAACAGACAGGATCGAGGCCCGCCCGCGCGACGTGGATCTTTGACCGACTACGTCCTCGACACCAAAGTCATTTCGCCTGTCCGACGCGCCGAACGCGCACCTAAGATTGCCGCTTGGCTTTCTCGTCAGTGCGAAGATGCTTTGTACATTAGCGTCATCACGCTGGGAGAAATCGAACGGGGCATCCGATGGCAAGAGGGTCGAAATCCGGACTTCGCTGCCGACCTCCGCAGTTGGCTTGATCGAACCCGTATGCTCTTTTCGGACCGCATCGTCGAATTTAGCGCCGAGGATGCGCTGATATGGGGACGGCTTTCCGCCGATCTCGGACATCCGGGCGCCGATTTGATGATTGCAGCGCAGGCTATTTCGCGGGAGGCAACCATCGTGACGGGGAACGTCACGGATTTCGAACGGACTGGAGCGCGTGTCTTCGATCCATTCGGCGAGTGAAAGCCGCGGGATGCGCCCCGACGTTCAAACCCTTCCGAGATAATACCCGATCGCCTCGGCCAGTTCGGTTTCCTCATAGCCGAAATGCGAGCGGATCACCGCTTCGAGTTTTCGGAATATCTCGGCGGCGGCCGCGAAGTTCTCGTCCGTTTGATCATAGATTAGTGTCATGGCCGCGCGTTCGAGCCGGACGAGGAGTTCATGGACGACCTCGTGTTCAGCGCGGAGCTTGGCCACGATCTCTATAAAGATCCCCCCGCCGGCTTCTTCGATCCGCGGAAACATCGAGGCCTGTTCGATGTCGTGGTGCATTTTGAGCATCGTGCATTGCTCGCCGCAGAGCGACCCGAAGGCGCGGAAGTTTTGCGCCATGTCGAGGGACAAGACGATCTGGTGGAGATGTTCGGGCGGCGCATCGCCTGCCTCAATCCGTTCGAGCACCGCCGCCACCCGGGCGATCTGGTGCAAATAGCTGGCATGGATCGCCGCCAATTGCCCGCCCATCGCGCGGTGATGGCTCCGCGCACCTGGCACGGGCGGGGCTTTGGGGCGCCCAGCCTCATTGAGCGAGAGCTCGGCAAGGGTGTGTTCAGCCAATTGTGTCATCGGCGATAGATAGGAACCAACCCGGCGATTGCGAAGGGGGGGCAGGGCGCAACCCGCCCGCCCTTCTCACATCAAGAAAACCAGCCTTTCACCCGGCCCCAGACCGATTTCTTCTCGGGCACAGGCAGTTTGACGCCCGACATTACGATTTGCCCGCCGCTCATTTCCGGCAAGGGTTCGGCCTCGAAGGCTTCTTCGTCGGGCTGGACCTCTGCGGCTTTGGCGACCTCGGGCGTCATCTCTTCGAACGCTTCCAATTTGGCGAGGGTTTCGGGGCCCGCGAGCCCATCGGCATCGAGCCCGTTCTCGGTCTGGAACGCTTTGACGGCCGCCTCTGTGCCGGAGCCGAATATACCGTCAGCGCCGATCCCGAGGCCCTCTTGGAGCTTTTTGACCTGTTCGCCCCTTGTGCCTTTCCGCAAGAGCACGAGTTCCGGCAGGCCGATGGCGGCGAATGTGTCTGGCCCTGCGATCCCGTCGACGGCGAGCCCCGCCTTTTCTTGGAACGCTTTTACGGCGGCCTCCGTGCCGGGGCCGAAATCGCCGTCGGCTGCGATGCCCAATTTCTCCTGGAGCCGTTTGACGGGTGCCCCTTTAAGCCCTCTTTTGAGGATCGACATGGTTTGAATTCCCTTCCTTCAATTTGCCCCAGCCCAGTTCCGGGGCGATCTGAGCTTACCAGTCCGAGCAGGTTGAGGCGATGGTCCAAATCATCGATGGGGGCAGGCGGCTTGCCCCTGAAAATAACCCTTGCCAGATGGGTCACCACGGCGTACATGGCGCGCTCATTCACCTTCTCCGCTGGATTATGGGTGACCCGAAAGGGGCCTTCCGGCGAGTGTTGAAAGGAACGTGGCGCATGGGTGCCCAAGACTTGCGTGAAAAAACGCCCGACCAGCTTGTCGAAGAGCTGGCGAACCTCAAGAAGGAGGCGTTCAACCTCCGGTTTCAGCAGGCCACGGGCCAGTTGGAAAACACCGCCCGCATGCGGAGCGTCCGCCGCGACGCCGCGCGGGTGAAGACGATCCTCAATGAAAAGGTCCAAGCGGCCGCCGGTGAAGGGGCAAGCGAGTAATGCCGAAGCGTATCCTCCAGGGCCGGGTCACCTCGGACACGAACGACCAGACCGTCACCGTCTTGGTTGAGCGGCGCTTCAAGCATCCGCTCCTCCAAAAGACCGTGCGCGCTTCGAAGAAGTACCGGGCCCACGATCCAAAGAACGAATTCAAGGTCGGCGATAGCGTCCGCATCCAGGAATGCGCGCCCGTCTCGAAAACCAAACGCTGGGAGGTTGTGACGGCCTGAGGCCTTCATAGCACCCGGTTCAACGAAACCCTGGGGAATAGCCTACGAGGCCCCCAAAGGTCGGGAGAACCAAAATGATCCAGATGCAGACCAATCTGGATGTGGCTGACAATTCCGGCGCCCGCCGGGTTCAGTGCATCAAGGTCCTCGGCGGGTCCAAGCGGAAATACGCCTCCGTGGGCGACGTGATTGTCGTCTCGGTCAAGGAAGCGATCCCGCGCGGCCGCGTCAAAAAGGGCGATGTTCGGAAAGCCGTTGTCGTCCGCACTGCAAAGGAAGTGCGCCGCGAGGACGGCACGGCCATCCGGTTTGACCGGAACGCCGCCGTGATCCTCAACAACAACAACGAGCCCATCGGCACCCGGATATTCGGCCCTGTCGTGCGCGAGCTCCGCGGTAAGAACTTCATGAAAATTATCTCGCTCGCCCCGGAGGTGCTCTGATGGCTGCGAAACTCAAAAAGGGCGACAAGGTGCGCGTCCTTGCCGGGAAAGACAAAGGCAAGGAAGGCGAGATTACCCAGGTGATCCCCGCCAAAGGCAAAGCCGTGGTCGACGGGATCAACATCGCGATCCGCCACCAGCGCCAGAGCCAGAATTCGCAAGGCGGCCGGATCCCCCAGGCGATGCCGGTGGATCTTTCGAACCTCGCCCTTCTCGACAAGAACGGCAAACCGACCCGCGTCGGGTTCAAGCTCGAAGACGGCAAGAAAGTCCGCTTCGCCAAAACCACAGGGGACGTGATCTGATGCTCGATACGACGGATTATACCCCGCGGCTCAAGACCGCCTATAAGGACGCGATCCGCGCGGCCATGAAAGAAGAGTTCTCCTACAAGAACGACATGGAGATCCCGCGCCTTGAGAAGGTCGTCTTGAATATCGGCTGTGGCGCGGAAGCGGTGAAGGATTCAAAAAAGGCCAAATCGGCCGTTGAAGACCTCACCCAGATCGCCGGCCAGAAAGCGGTTCAGACCAAGGCGAAAAAATCCATCGCCGGGTTCCGGGTGCGGGAAGACATGGCGCTCGGCGCGAAGGTCACGCTCCGGGGCGAACGGATGTATGAATTCCTCGACCGGTTGATCACCATCGCGCTCCCCCGTGTCCGCGACTTTCGCGGCGTCAAAGGCTCGTCCTTCGATGGGCGCGGCAATTTTGCGATGGGGCTCAAAGAACACATCGTCTTCCCCGAGATCAATTTCGACCAGGTCGACGAGGTCTGGGGCATGGACATCATCATCACCACCACCGCGAAGACAGACGCGGAAGCCAAGGCGCTGTTGAAGCATTTCAACATGCCCTTCAACAGCTGAGGATTTTCGACATGGCAAAGAAAGCAATGGTCGAACGCGAAGTGAAGCGCCAGAAGCTGGTGGAGAAATACGCCGCCAAGCGGGCGCAACTGAAAGAAATCGCCAACGACGAAACGAAGCCGATGGAAGAGCGGTTTAAGGCGCGGCTGAAGCTCGCCAAACTCCCGCGCAATTCGTCACCCACCCGGCTCCACAATCGCTGCCAGCTGACCGGACGGCCCCATGCCTATTACCGGAAGCTCAAAGTGAGCCGAATTGCACTCAGGGATCTCGGGTCGAACGGCCAGATCCCCGGCCTCGTCAAGTCGAGCTGGTAGGAGGGATAAGGAATGAATGATCCTCTCGGCGATATGCTGACCCGTATCCGTAACGCGCAAATGCGCGGCAAAACCTCGACCGTCTCGCCTGCCTCAAAGCTCCGCACCTGGGTGCTCGATGTGCTGCAGGACGAAGGCTATATCCGGGGCTACGAGAAAACCCTCGATGCCAACGGCCATCCGGCGATCCGGATCGAGCTGAAGTATTTCGAGGGCATTCCGGTGATCCGTGAATTGAAGCGGGTCTCAAAGCCCGGCCGCCGCGTTTACATGGGTGTTAAAGAGATCCCACAGGTCCGCCAGGGCCTCGGCGTCTCGATCGTCTCGACGCCCAAGGGTGTTATGTCCGATGCCAAAGCCCGCAGCGAGAATGTGGGCGGCGAAGTGCTCTGCACGGTCTTCTGAGGAGAGCCCGATGTCTCGAATTGGCAAACAACCGGTCGAGCTCCCTTCGGGGGTAGAGGCCAATATTTCGGGCCAGACCGTGTCGGTCAAAGGTCCGAAAGGCACGCGGGAATTTACCGCGACCGACGACGTCTCGATCAAGCTCGAAGACGGCAAGGTCGTGGTCGAGCCCCGTGGGAAATCAAAACGCGCCCGCCAGCAATGGGGGATGAGCCGCACTCAAGTGGCCAACCTCGTCGCGGGCGTGACCGAAGGGTTCAAGAAAGAGCTTGAAATCCAAGGCGTTGGCTACCGGGCCCAAATGCAGGGCAACACGCTGAAGCTCAATCTCGGGCTTTCGCACGATGTCGACTTCCCGGTGCCAGACGGCGTGACCATCACGGTCCCCAAACAGACTGAGATCATCGTCGAAGGCACCGATCAACAACTCGTCGGCCAAGTCGCGGCCAATATCCGCGAATGGCGGCGGCCCGAACCCTATAAGGGTAAAGGGATCCGCTACAAAGACGAGTACATCTTCCGCAAGGAAGGCAAGAAGAAGTAAGGACCGGAGATCATGGCACTTTCCAAAAGGGACCTGTTCCAGAAGCGTCGCCTTCGCGTCCGGAACAAACTGCGCAAGGTGAATGCGGGGCGGGTGCGCCTCTCGGTGCATCGCTCGTCGAAAAACATCAGCGTGCAACTCATCAACGATGTGGACGGCAAGACCTTGGCCTCGGCTTCGACCTTGGAGAAATCCTTGGGCGTCGTCGGCAAGAACAATGTCGAAGCCGCCGCCAAAGTGGGCGCGGCCATCGCCGAGCGGGCCAAGAAAGCCGGGGTCGAAGAAGCCTATTTCGACCGGGGCGGATTTTTGTACCACGGCAAGGTGAAAGCCCTGGCCGACGCGGCCCGCGAAGGCGGCTTGAAAATCTAGGCGGCAAGGCGGGGTCCCCTCGCCTTCGATGACCGGGGAGCGTTGCGCTCACTGCGGTTGGACAAACGGGCGGATGCCCAAGGACTTTAGGAGGCCCGATGGCCAGAGAACCAAATCAACGGGGTGGGCGCCGCGACCGCGACGAAGCCCCTGAATTCGCCGACCGTCTGGTCGCCATCAACCGGGTTTCCAAGACCGTAAAGGGCGGGAAACGCTTCGGTTTTGCCGCTCTCGTGGTCGTGGGCGACCAGAAGGGCCGCGTGGGCTTTGGCAAGGGTAAGGCCAAAGAGGTGCCCGAAGCGATCCGGAAAGCCACCGAAGCCGCCAAGCGGGGCATGGTGCGGGTGCCGCTCCGGGAAGGCCGCACCCTCCATCACGATATTGAAGGCCGCCACGGCGCGGGCAAGGTCGTGATGCGCACCGCCCCACAGGGGACCGGTATCATCGCCGGTGGTCCGATGCGGGCCGTGTTCGAGATGCTCGGCGTCCAGGACGTGGTCGCAAAGTCGATCGGGAGCCAAAACCCCTACAACATGATCCGCGCCACCATGGACGGGTTGAAAAAGGAGGCCTCGCCCCGCTCGGTCGCCCAGCGGCGCGGCAAGAAGGTCGCCGATATCTTGCCGAAGCGCGAAGAAGCCCCAGCGGCCGAAGCCCAAACGGAAGAGGCGTAAGCCATGGCCAAAACCATCGTCGTCAAACAGGTCGGCTCGCCGATCCGTCGCCCGGCCATCCAGCGCCAGACACTGATCGGGCTTGGGCTCAACAAAATGCATCGGACCCGCGAGCTCGAAGACACGCCCGCGGTGCGCGGCATGGTCGCCAAGATCCCGCACCTTGTGGAGATCGTCGAAGAGCGCGGCTAACGCGCCACGGCATCAGGACAGTGAAGCGCCTCGGACCCCGGTCCGGGGCGTTTTTCTTTGGGGCAAAGTCCGGGCCTGGTGCCCTACGGCAAGAACCGGCCGAGGCACCTCGAATTTTATTCGCTCCTTTAACACCCTCTCAACCATTGGCGTTCAGACACTCGCCTGTGGGGTGAGCGACGGAGTAAGTCATGCCCCTCGACCAAAGCTTCACGCTCACATTTCCGGAAGATGTCGCAGACCGGGTTCGCTACGAATACAACCGCGCGCGCACCGTGCTCGAATACGGCTCCGGCG
The DNA here is from genome assembly GCA_039198225.1 of Pseudomonadota bacterium. Classification (GTDB taxonomy): domain Bacteria; phylum Pseudomonadota; class Alphaproteobacteria; order Rhodobacterales; family Rhodobacteraceae; genus JASJAR01. The sequence continues at coordinate 16,349 of JBCCTQ010000039.1, read as the reverse complement.
GTTCGACCCTCGTGGGGGCTGGCATCCGCGGGCTCAAGCTCTTCTCGGTTGAATTGGATCTCGAATGGGCCCGTTCGATCACCAAAGAGGTGGCCGCGGTCACAGCCACGGGGGCCTCAGTCCATGTCCACCACGCCGATATTGGCCCCACCGAGAAATGGGGCCACCCGGTCAGGCGTCGGCTGGCCCATGGGCTCCGCTATTGGCGTTATGCCCGCTCGGTCTGGCGGCGGCCCGATTTTGAACATCCCGACCTTGTGTTGATCGACGGACGGTTTCGGATCGCGTGCTTTCTAGCCGTTCTGACCCGGATCAAACGCCCGACGAGGGTCTTGTTTGACGATTATGAGGAGCGCGCCGTTTACCATTGGGTCGAACGCTTTGCCAAACCGGTCGAGTTTTGCGGCCGGATGGCGGTGTTTGAGCTTGCACCGGCCCGCGTGCCATTGCGGGATCTTCCCGGTGCCTTCCGCCGCGCCTTCTGGCCGCGTTAGGCGCGATCCACCCTTGATCCGCGAGCACCGGTTGCGTATACGCCGCCGGTGCTCCTTTTGGGGGCCATCCACATCAATATATGCCGTGTGCCGCCCATATCGCTTCGGGGAGGTGTTCCGGCCAGGAGAAGCGACATGAAACTGCATGACCTCCGGGACAATCCCGGTGCGACCAAGAAGGCTAAACGCGTGGGCCGGGGCCCGGGCTCGGGCAAGGGCAAAACCGCCGGGCGCGGTATAAAAGGCCAAAAATCCCGGTCTGGCGTAGCGATCAACGGATACGAAGGCGGCCAGATGCCGCTTTATCAGCGCCTGCCGAAGCGCGGCTTCAACAAGCCCAACCGCAAGCGCTACGCGGTGGTCAATCTGGGCCTCATCCAGAAATTCATCGATGCGGGCAAGCTCGACGCCAAGGCCGAGATCACCGAGGACGCGCTCGTTGCCTCCGGACTTGTCCGGCGGAAACTCGACGGGGTTCGGGTGCTGGGCGCGGGCGATTTTTCGGCCAAAGCGACCATCGCGGTGACCGGCGCGTCGAAATCGGCGGTCGATGCGGTGGCCAAGGCGGGCGGCTCACTGACCGTCACAACTCCGGCAAAGGCCGAGGCTGCGGCCGAGTAGCGGGTTGTTCGGGGCCCCATTGCCCCTTACATCTCGGTAAGTTTCGGCCGGCGCCTTCCGCGGCGCTGGTCCCCGTGAGAGGCCCCATAGAGGACAGCAATGGCATCCGCAGCAGAACAGATGGCCGCCAACCTGAGCTGGTCAACGCTCGGGAAGGCAACTGAACTCCGCCAGCGGATATTCTTCACCATCGGCTTGCTGATCGTTTACCGGATCGGGACCTACATCCCGGTGCCCGGGATCGACGGTGCCGCGCTCCGCGAGTTCATGGACCAAGCGGCGGCCGGCCTCGGCGGCGTTTTGAACATGTTCACCGGAGGGGCGATCAGCCGGATGGGCATCTTCGCCCTCGGGATCATGCCCTATATCTCGGCCTCGATCATCGTTCAGCTTCTCACCGCGATGTATGAGCCCCTGAAACAGCTCAAGAAAGAGGGCGAGCAGGGCCGGAAAAAGATCAACCAATATACCCGCTACGGCACGGTATTATTGGCCACGTTCCAGGCCTATGGGCTGGCCGTGAGCCTTGAAACCGGCGGTCTTGCGACAGATCCCGGCTGGTTTTTCCGGGCCGCGGTGGTGATCACGCTCGTCGGCGGGACGATGTTTTTGATGTGGCTCGGCGAGCAGATCACCGCGCGAGGCGTCGGCAACGGGATCTCCTTGATCATCTTTGTGGGCATCATCGCCGAACTTCCAGCCGCCCTTGCCCAGTTCTTCGAACAGGGCCAATCGGGTGCCTTGTCGACCGCGGCGGTGCTCGGCGTGATTTTCATGCTGATCGGGACCCTGATCTTTGTGGTGTTCATGGAGCGATCGCTCCGTAAGATCCACATCCAGTATCCTCGCCGCCAGGTGGGGATGAAGGTCTATGACGGGGGCGCCTCGGTCTTGCCGATCAAGGTGAACCCGGCGGGCGTTATCCCGGCAATCTTTGCCTCCTCGCTGTTGTTGCTGCCAACGACGCTTTCGACGTTTTCCGGCGGTCAATCGTCAGGGCCGGTCATGTCGACGATTCTTGCCTATTTCGGGCCCGGCCAGCCGGCCTACCTGATCTTTTTCTCGGCGATGATCATCTTCTTCACCTATTTTTACACTGCCAACGTGTCTTTTAAGACCGACGATGTGGCCGAGAACCTGAAGAACCAAAACGGGTTTATCCCCGGCATCAGGCCCGGCAAGAAAACCGAAGAATATCTCGATTACGTGGTCGCGCGGATCCTCGTTCTCGGCTCGGCCTATCTCGCCCTTGTCTGCCTGCTGCCCGAGATTGTGCGGTCTAACCTTGCCATCACCGCCTATTTCGGCGGCACGTCTATCCTGATTATCGTCTCGGTGGGGATGGACACGGTGCAGCAAATCCAGTCACATCTCTTGGCCCATCAATATGAGGGGCTGATCGAGAAATCGCAGCTCCGCGGGAAACGTCGCGGGCGTGCAAAGGGGACAGCACGACGATGAATATAATTCTCCTCGGCCCGCCTGGAGCCGGCAAAGGCACCCAGGCGCGGATCTTGGTCGAGGGGCGGGGGATGATCCAACTTTCCACCGGGGACATGCTGCGCGAAGCGCGCACCTCCGGCACTGAAATGGGCAAGCGTGTCGCGGCCATCATGGATGCGGGCGAGCTTGTGACGGATGAGATCGTCATCGGCCTGATCGAAGAAAAGCTCGAAGGCGATACCGGCAACGGCATTATATTCGACGGGTTCCCGCGGACGCTCAACCAGGCTGACGCCCTGGGCTCGCTCTTGGCCGCCAAAGGCCAGGCCTTGCACTCCGCGATTGCGATGGAAGTGAACGACGAGGCGCTGCTGTCGCGGATCCTCAACCGCGCCGCTGAGGCGAAGGCCGCCGGCGAGGCGGTGCGGGCCGACGACAACGAGGAGAGCCTCAAGACCCGGTTGATGGAGTACTACAAGAAAACCTCGCCGCTGATCGGCTACTACCACGCCAAAGGCGACCTCAAATGGGTGCCGGGCCTCGGCGAGATCGAAGAGGTGGCCGAGGCGGTTGCCGATGTGCTTGACGGCAAAGACGCCTAAGTAGGCTCGCTAACATCGCGCGCGTTCTATTTGCCGGCACCAGCCTGCCCCTTTGTCGCCGTGCCGGGCGGTCCCAAACCCCTCGGATCGGTGCTTTTTGAGGCGAATATAAATAATCCTTGACACGGGTCTTGACGGTGCGTGGTGCAACCCTTAATTCACGCCATCTCGAGCGAGAATCGGCAACAATTTATGGGCGTCCGCCCGAAACCGACCGTGAGACGTGGAGCAAAGCCCGTGGCATTCGCCTCGGGCTTGCGTTGTGAAAAAAGGGCCTGGCGCTACGGGCTCGCAACGAAAGGAAAAATGACGTGGCACGAATTGCCGGCGTGAACATACCCACCGCCAAGCGCGTTCCAATCGCGCTCACTTATATCACCGGGATCGGTCATGCTTCGGCCAAGTCGATCTGCGAAGCGACCAATATCGACCAGAGCCGCCGGGTGAACGAGCTGTCCGACGCCGAGGTCCTCGCGATCCGCGAACATATCGACGCGAATTTCACCGTCGAAGGCGACCTCCGGCGTGAGGTCCAGATGAACATCAAGCGGCTGATGGATCTTGGTTGCTACCGGGGCCTTCGCCATCGCCGGAACCTGCCGGTTCGTGGCCAGCGCACGCATACCAATGCGCGCACCCGTAAAGGCCCGGCCAAGCCCATTGCCGGTAAGAAGAAATAGGAGGGGCGCGACATGGCACGTGATACCCGCCGGACCAAGAAAAAGGTCTCGAAGAACATCGCCACCGGGGTGGCCCATGTGAATTCGTCCTTTAACAACACGAAAATTCTCATATCCGACGTCCAGGGCAATGCGATTGCGTGGTCTTCGGCCGGGACGATGGGGTTTAAGGGCTCGCGGAAGTCGACGCCTTATGCAGCCCAGCTCGCCGCCGAAGACGCAGGCCGGAAGGCCCAGGAGCACGGCGTTAAGACCCTTGAGGTCGAAGTGCAGGGCCCCGGTTCGGGCCGGGAAAGCGCGCTCCGCGCCCTGGCCGCCGTCGGGTTCAACATCACGTCGATCCGCGATGTGACGCCTATTGCCCATAACGGCTGCCGCCCGCCGAAACGCCGGCGCGTATGAGAATTTTGCCCGGGCTGCGGGTCCCCGCTCGCCCGGCACCACGATTAACCTCGGGCGTCGCCGCTTCGGACATGGGCGGCTGACAAGGATTGAGGAGACGACACCCATGATCCACAAAAATTGGCAGGAACTGATCAAACCGGGCCAGCTTGAGGTCAAGCCGGGCAACGATCCAATGCGCCAGGCGACGATGGTCGCCGAGCCGTTGGAACGGGGCTTTGGGTTGACGCTCGGCAATGCGCTGCGCCGGGTTTTGATGTCGTCCCTCCAGGGGGCGGCCATCACCTCCGTACAAATTGACAATGTGCTCCACGAGTTTTCATCGATCGCCGGGGTGCGCGAAGACGTCACCGATGTGGTTTTGAACCTCAAAGGCGTCGCGATCCGGATGGAAGTCGAGGGGCCGAAGCGGCTGTCGATCTCGGCCAAGGGGCCGCAGGTGGTCACCGCGGGCGACATTTCCGAAAGCGCGGGCATTGAAATCCTGAACAAGGACCACGTGGTCTGCCATCTCGATGAAGGGGCCGACCTCTTCATCGAACTCACCGTGAACACCGGCAAAGGCTACGTTGCGGCCGACAAAAACCGCCCGGAAGACGCACCGATCGGGCTGATCCCGGTCGATGCGATCTATTCACCGGTCAAGAAAGTGAGCTACGACGTTCAGCCGACCCGCGAAGGGCAGGTCTTGGACTACGACAAACTGACCTTGAAGCTCGAAACCGACGGCTCGCTCAGCCCCGACGATGCGGTGGCCTATGCCGCACGGATCCTCCAGGATCAGCTTTCGATCTTCGTCAACTTTGACGAGCCGGAATCGGCCCGGACCGAGACCGAAGACGATGGTCTCGAATTCAATCCGCTCCTTCTCAAGAAGGTCGATGAGCTCGAGCTTTCGGTGCGTTCGGCGAATTGCCTGAAGAATGATAACATCGTCTATATAGGTGATTTAATTCAGAAAACTGAGGCTGAGATGCTTCGGACGCCGAATTTCGGTCGGAAATCCTTGAACGAGATCAAGGAAGTCCTGTCGGGGATGGGGCTCCATCTCGGGATGGATGTCGAAGAGTGGCCGCCGGAGAACATCGAGGATCTGGCGAAGAAGTTCGAAGACCAGTTCTAGGCGGGGTGCGTGCCTGCACGCACCGACTTCGAACCAAACGGTGTAAAAACCGAGAAGACCGGGCCTTCAGGCCCCAAGGTGAGCGGGGCGCGCGCATGCCCCGCCGGACAAAGCAAAAACGCCCACTAGGGCAAATGGAGAACGAAAGATGCGTCATGCTCGCGGCTATCGCCGCCTGAACCGTACCCATGAACATCGCAAGGCGATGTTTGCCAATATGGCCGGATCGCTCATCGAACATGAGCAGATCAAAACCACCCTGCCCAAGGCTAAAGAGCTGAAGCGGATCACCGACAAGCTCATAACCCTTGGAAAACGCGGTGATCTTCATGCTCGCCGTCTGGCAGCGAGCCGGTTGAAGCAAGATGCCCATGTGGCGAAACTGTTCGAGGTTCTGGGCCCCCGCTATGCGGATCGCTCGGGTGGCTATGTGCGCGTGTTGAAGGCCGGGTTCCGCTACGGTGACATGGCGCCAATGGCGATTGTCGAACTCGTCGACCGGGATCCAGATGCGAAAGGGGCGGCTGACCGCGCCTATCTCGAAAGCCTCGCCGAAGCCGAGGAATGATTCCCGTCTGAAGTGTGGGGCCCCCGCCCGGTCGGTCGGGCGGAGGCGTTGCTATCGCTTAGTTTGGTCGATCTCGGCGCGGCGTCTTTCCCTTGATCGCGGCGGCCAAGGCGTCTGCCGGGGCGTTGAATCCGGCGGGCTTTCGCTCGCTAAACTGCAGAAATGATAAAATAAAATTCCTGTCTTCCACGTCGAGTTCTTTGAGGGGAGACGGTTGCTGATGGGTCTCAGTCATATTTCTTACCGTTGTGTTGGCGTTGTGGAATACACTTTAAAGTTGACCACATTTCCAACAACCTGTCTAAATAGCTAAGTGTAGAGAGGCGCGGCTTACCGCATGCTCCGAGGGGCATACGGCGCTACCATAGCTGTCGTGCCCGATGGAATGAATGAGACATTATGTGGCGCGACCGAAAAACGGCTAAAGATACGAACCGTGCCGACGGCCCAGGGCGTGGCCCAACGGGACATGATCATCGGCTCGATCGCCTGCTCCAACAGCTCGACCGGGTATGCCCCAGCGGATATTCCGCCGGCCTCCACATCCGGTTTGCAGCACCACTCGTATACGTGCGCACTTATGAAGAAGAATGGTGCAAGATCTACGATGACAACGCCTACGCGTTGCGCGATCCCCTTGTGTTTTGGGGCCTCGGGATCCGAGGCAGCACGCGGTGGAGCGAGATTAGGCTCCCCGATCCGTTCAATGTTCTCGGTCAGGCCCGCGCGTATGGGCTGAAATATGGGGCTGTGATTTCATGCGGTCCGATCTCGACGCGATCGATCATCGGCATTGCGCGGGCGGACCGGGAATTTACGGATGCAGAAATCCAAACAGCGGCTTTGATTGCCGAGGCGCTCCACGAGAGCGCCAAGCCCCCGACCGAGCTGACAAGCGCCCAAATAGAGGCGCTGCGTCTTCTCGCCGAAGGGGACCGACACACGGCGGCCGCTGCAAAGCTTGGGATCTCAGAAAGTGCGTTTAAGGCCCGGCTGCAGTCGGCTCGCGCCCGTCTGAAGGCGCGGACTACAGCGCAAGCTCTCGAAAAAGCTAAGGAATACGGCCTCTTGTGATGCGGTAATCCCTTTCGGCCATCGGTTTCTCAACCCAGGCTGGAGGTAAACCTCATGCAAGTGACTACTCTTTCTTTTGGCAACATGCACAACTATGGCGAGCTTTTTGCGAATTTGCTTCGCGCTAGACACGAAACTTTCGTTGAGCGGAACAAATGGGATCTGCCGAGTGCGGACGGCATGGAATTTGACCAATACGACACGCCGGCGAGCCGTTGGATCTGTGTGCACGAGTTTGGCCAAGTCCTTGCAGGCGTCCGTCTGACGCCGACAACCGCCCGCGTGGGGATCTATTCCTACATGATCCGCGATGCCCAAAACGGGCTCTTGGACACGATCCCCCAGGACCTTCTCTACGAAAAGGCGCCGGTGGCCGACCATATCTGGGAGGCGTCGCGGGTCTTTGTCTCGGCCTCGGTGCCCTCCAAGCTCCGGCTCCGGGTGCAGATCGCTCTGATTAGCGAGATGGTCCGGTCGGCAAGGGGGCTTGGGGCCACGTCGCTCATCGGTATCGTGCCGGAGAATTCCCTGCGCCTGGCCCGGCGGACCGGAATTGACTGCGTGCCAGCGGGGCGGGTTTTGACATTCGCCGATGCCGATCCGAGCGTTTGCATCAGCATCCCCATGGCCTCGAAACTCCACTAGGGTTTTCCAGCCCGGCCCGGGGCGCTAGCCTCGGGCCAGGATGGCTGATCTCTTCGATCCTCAACCGGCGCCAATCGAGCATGGCGAGACCTCTGCGCCGCGGCCCTTGGCCGACCGGTTAAGGCCCACGCGTCTCGGCGATGTGATCGGCCAGGATGCTCTTTTGGGCCCCGATGGACCTTTGGGCGCGATGCTGGCTTCGGGCCAACTTGGGTCGATGATCTTCTGGGGTCCGCCCGGTACCGGAAAGACCACCATTGCCCGGCTTCTGGCCGCCGAGACCGACCTCGCCTTCGTGCAAGTGAGCGCGATCTTCAGTGGGGTTGCAGAACTTCGGAAGGTTTTCGACGCGGCCAAGATCCGGCGCGGCAACGGGCAAGGCACGCTCCTTTTTGTGGACGAGATCCATCGGTTCAACCGGGCCCAGCAGGACGGGTTTTTGCCCCATATGGAGGACGGAACGATCCTCCTTGTGGGGGCGACGACGGAAAACCCTTCCTTTGAGCTCAACCGCGCGGTTTTGTCCCGGGCCCAAGTGATGGTGCTTGAACGGTTGAGCCTTATCGCCCTTGGAGAACTGGTGGCCCGGGCCGAGGCGGATGTCGGGCCGCTTCCCCTCGACGGGGGTGCCCGCCAGGCGCTTCTAGCCATGGCCGACGGGGACGGCCGCGCGCTCTTGAACATGGTCGAGCAGGTGGCGGGCTGGGGAGCGACAGACCCGCTCAGCACCGAAGATCTCACCCGCCGCCTCCAGCGCCGGTCGGCCCAATACGACAAATCGGGCGACGCCCATTACAACCTCATATCCGCGCGTCACAAATCGGTCCGGGGGTCGGACCCCGATGCGGCGCTTTACTGGTTTGCCCGGATGCTCGACGGCGGCGAGGACCCCCGCTATCTCGCCCGTCGGATCACGCGGATGGCGGTGGAAGATATCGGCTTGGCTGATCCGGAGGCCAACCGGGTGTGCCTGGCGGCATGGGAGACCTTCGAGCGGCTCGGCTCGCCCGAAGGCGAATTGGCCGTGGCCCAGGCGCTGGTCTACCTCGCACTCGCGCCGAAATCGAACGGGGTCTACACTGCCTACAAGGACGCGATGCGCGCCGCGAAAGCCACCGGTTCGGAACCGCCGCCCAAGCATATTCTCAACGCCCCTACTGCGATGATGAAAGACCAAGGCTACGGCGCGGGCTATGCCTATGACCACGATGCCGAGGACGGGTTTTCGGGCCAAAACTACTTCCCCGACGGTATGGACCGGGCAGCCTTTTATCGGCCGGTCGAGCGTGGGTTCGAGCGGGAGCTGAAAAAGCGGCTCGAGTATTTTGCGGGGCTCCGCGCCAAGCGGCAGAGTTGACACCCCCAGAGTTGACGCCCCCAGAGTTGACATTGGCGCGCGCGCCCCGGACAGAGCGGCCATGACGGTGATTTATGTGGCCCTCGGCGGCGCCTTGGGCGCGGTGCTTCGCTACTGGTTTGCGCTGGTTCTGAGCTTTCCGTTCGGGACGCTCGCTGTGAACGTGATCGGGTGCTTTGCGATGGGTGTCGCCATGGTGGGGCTTTTGGAGTTTAACAAACATCTCGGCGCCTGGGCGCCCCTGGTTATGACCGGTATCCTCGGGGGCTTTACCACCTATTCGGCCTTCGCCCTCGACACGCTACGGCTTTACGAGGCCGGAGAGGCTTTGGCGGCGGCGGCCTATGCCCTGGGCACCTTCATCCTCGCCATCGCGGCGATTTTTCTCGGTGTGGCCATGGGGCGTGGTCTTTTCTCGTGAGCGGGGTTCAGGAAGTGACGGTCGCCGAAGGCGACGGCGCCCAGAGGCTTGACCGGTGGTTTCGCCGCCAATTCCCCCATGTGCCCCAAGGCCGGATCGAAAAGCTCTGCCGAAAGGGCGAGATCCGCGTCGATGGTGGCAGGGTGAGGGCCTCAACCCGGGTGGCGGAAGGCCAGGTGGTGCGGGTCCCACCCTTGCCCGAAAGCCACGACGACGCGCCCCGACCGGCGGAGATCTCCGAGGCCGATCGGGCGATGATCGAGGCGGCCGTGATCTGGCGCGACGATCATATTTTGGCGTTGAACAAACCCCCCGGTCTGCCGACCCAAGGGGGCACGGGCCAGACCCGCCATGTGGACGGGTTGGCCGAGGCATTGCGGTTTGGCGGGGAGAAGCCGCGGCTCGTCCATCGGCTCGACAAGGACACGTCGGGCGTTCTTCTTTTGGCGCGGACCCGGGCCGTGGCGGCGGCTCTCGCGGAGGCGTTCCAATCGCGAGAAACCCGGAAGATATACTGGGCGGCCGTCGCTGGGCAGCCAAAACCGGCCATGGGCACAATCCGGTATGGGCTTGTCAAAGCGGGCGGCCACGGCGCGAAGGGCGAAGGCGAAAAAATGCGCGCAATCCATCCAGAGGCGGTGGCTGACACGCCGGGCGCGAAACGGGCGACGACCGATTACGCGGTGCTGTCGCATCTTGGCAATCGGGTCTCCTGGGCGGCTCTGGTGCCGATCACAGGCCGCACCCACCAGCTTCGCGCCCATATGGCCGAAATGGGCCACCCAATCGTTGGCGACGGCAAATACGGTGGGTCGGGGCAGGAAAATCTCGGCGATGGCTGGGGCGCGGGGCTGGGCGGGGCGCTGTCGAAAAAGCTCCACCTCCATGCGCGCCACCTTTCGCTGACCCATCCGGTGACGGGCCAACGCGTGACACTGACCGCGCCCTTGCCCGAGCATATGGCGCGCACCTGGGAGTTTTTTGGATGGGCGCCTGAGGACGTTCCCGCCGACCCGTTCGAGGACCTGGAATGAGCGCGCTATCTCTGGTGATCTTCGACGTGGACGGCACGCTCGTCGACAGTCAGGCCCATATCCTGAGCGCTTTGCGGGCGATGTTCGACGCAGGCGGGCGGCCCATGCCGGCGCGGAAGACGCTTTTGGCCTGCGTGGGGCTGTCGCTCCCGCAATTTATCCGAAGGCTCGAGCCCGATCTATCCGCCGCCGAAGTCGAAGCCTGGGCCGATGTCTATCGCACCACCTATGCTGAAGAGCGCCAAAATGATGTGCCGCCGCCCCTTTATGACGGGGCGCTTGCGGCTTTGGATCGCCTGGCGCGATTTGATCACGTGCTCTTGGGTGTGGCGACCGGTAAGTCCCGTCGGGGGGTCGACCATGTTCTGGGCGGGCACGGGCTGATCGAGCGGTTTCAAACCCTCCAGACCGCCGATGGCCACCCGTCAAAGCCCCATCCGTCCATGGTGGAGGCGGCCCTAAGCGAAACCGGGCTCTCGCCAGAGCGGGCCGTGATTGTGGGCGATACGACCTTTGACATCGAGATGGGCAAGGCGGCGGGGATCGCCACGATCGGGGTGAGTTGGGGTTATCACGAACGCCATGCGCTCGACGGGGCGGGGGCAGGCAAAGTGCTCGACGCGTACGGCGAGCTTGACGGTGCGCTCGCCGATCTGGGGCTTGTCCCGCGATGAGCGATTGGGCGCCCCGCCGGTTTTGGGAGGAGGTTTCGGTGCGGCCCGAAAACGGGGGCTTCCGAGTTTACCTCGATGCCCGGTCTTTGCGGACGCCCCACCGATCCGAGCTTTTGGCTCCTTCTGCCGGCCTTGCCGAAGAGGTGGCCGCGGAATGGCGGGCCCAGGGTGAGAGGATCGATCCTTTGTCGATGCCGTTCACCCGCTCGCTCAACTCCGCCATCGATAAGGTCGCGCCCAATCCAGGCCCGGTGGCCGATATGCTCGCCGCCTACGCCGAGACCGATCTTTTGTGCTACCGAGCCGAACATCCCGATGAGCTCATCGCGCGCCAGGCAGAGACGTGGGATCCCTATCTTGACTGGGCGGCCGAGCGCTACGGCGCCCGGCTCCAACCCGTCAAAGGGCTTATGCCGGTCGATCAGCCGGCCGAAGCCGTGGCGGCCGTGGCCCGGGCGGTCCATGGGCTCGACCCATATGCGCTGACCGCGGCGCACGATCTGATCACGCTGACAGGATCGGTCATTTTGGGCCTTTCGGGCATCGAAGGTCACGCGGAGGCAGACACCCTCTGGCATGCCGCCCGGCTCGATGAATTGTGGCAGATCGAGCGTTGGGGGGAGGACGAGGAGGCCGAACGCCAAGCCGCTGCGCGGGCCGATGCGATTCGTCACGCGCTCAATTTTCATCGTGTCGCGCGCGAGACTGATTAAATCTTGGCGCTTCTTTCCCCCGCGTCTTCGCCAGATCTTGCGTGAATCAGCGTGTTTATTTCGTTGTAGCGCTTGACGGGATGGCGAGTTGCTGCCCAATTTCCGCACCAGCGGAAACTGGACTTTTGGAGCAAAAGCCCTTTTTTTCGGCACAGGGGAACAACCGTCCACCAAAGGGCGGTCCATCAGGATGAGGATACACATGAAAAAATCTCTAGTTCTTGGCGCGGTAACTGTGGCTGCCCTGGCCGCAGGGCCACTTGCCGCGCAAACCGTGGACGAGATCAAGACGCGCGGCTCGCTAAATTGCGGTGTCTCGACGGGTCTGACCGGGTTTGCGGAACTCAACCAAGAAACCAACCGTTGGGAAGGTTTCGACGTGGCTGTCTGCCGCGCCGTGGCTGCAGCCGTCCTTGGCGACGCGGAAGCCGTGACCTTCGTGCCGGTGACCAACAAGGTGCGCTTCACTGCGCTCAATTCCGGCGAGATCGACATGCTGGCCCGGAACACCACCTGGACCTTCTCGCGCGATTCCGACCTCAAGCTCGAGTTCACCGGGATCAACTACTATGACGGTCAAGGCTTCATGGTTCCGGCCGCCCTTGGCGTGTCATCGGCGAAAGATCTCGACGGGGCAACCGTCTGCATCCAGACCGGCACCACCACCGAGCTGAACCTCGCGGATTTCTTCCGCGTCAATAACATCAGCTACGATCCGGTGCCGATCGAAACGGCCGCGGAAGCCAAGCAGCAATACCTTGACGGCGCTTGCGACGTTTACACCACCGACGCGTCGGGCCTTGCCGCCCAGCGGTCGTCCTTCCCGAACCCGGGCGATCATGTGATCCTACCCGAGATCATCTCGAAGGAGCCCTTGGGCCCGCTCGTGCGCCACGGCGACAATGAGTGGGGCGACATCGTGCGCTGGACGCTCAATGCGCTCATCGCTGCTGAAGAGCTTGGTGTGACCTCGGCCAATATCGACGAACTGGCTGCGACCCCGGGTGACAACCCCGAGATCAACCGTCTCCTCGGCTCCGAAGGGGGCTTGGGCGAGATGATCGGGCTTGACGCCGAATGGGCCGTGCGCGCCATCAAGTCTGGTGGGAACTACGGCGAGATCTTCGCCAAAAACATTGGTGAAGCCACGCCAATTGGCCTGGCCCGCGGGCTCAACGCCCAGTGGACCAACGGCGGCCTCCTCTACTCGCCGCCTTTCCGGTAAACCCAAACAGCAAAAGGGCGCGGATCACACCGCGCCCTTTTCACATCCGGCCGACGGGTCAAACCCGGGCCAAGGCGCGAAACGGCGCCCATTCTCGGGGAAACAACAGGGACGCACCGGATGACCACTTTGACTGATCCGCCCCAGGAATCCTTCCGCCTGTCGATGCTTCTGAACGACACGCGGTACAGGAGCCTCACGTTTCAGTTCATAGCCTTGATCCTTTTGATCGCCTCGATGGCCTGGCTTGCGTCCAATGCAGTGCGCAACCTCGAGAGCCTAGGCCAGGACATTTCCTACGAATTCCTCGCCGATCCGGCGGGCTACGATATCAACCAGCAGCCGATCCCCTTTACCAGCCAGGACACCCATCTCAGGGCCTCTATGGTGGGCCTTTTGAATACGCTGATCGTGGCTTTCCTCGGCTGTATCACCGCGACCGTGATCGGAATATTCGCCGGCATTCTCCGCCTCTCGAACAACTGGCTCGTGGCGAAATTGATGTCGGTCTATGTCGAGATTTTCCGGAATGTGCCGGTGCTGATCTGGATCCTGATCATCTTCTCGATCATGTCGTTTGCATTGCCCCAACCGAGGGAGTTTCGAGGCGAGACGCCGACCGCGTCGATGGTGGCTGACAGTTTCGCCTTCACCAACCGGGGCGTCTACGTTCCGAAACCGATCTTCACTAATGGGTTTCAGTCGGAAGACTTTGCCGACGGGACCCGGCGCGTCCAAGGCCTCGGCGATCTCGCCGCATCGGGCGCTCTGAACTGGATCGCAGTGCTCGCGGTATTGGCTGGGGCCTGGCAATTTTCGCGATGGTATGGTCGCCGCGCCTCGGCAATCCAGGAGGCCACCGGGGAAAGGCCCACCACATGGTATGTGACCCTCGCGGCATGGGCCCTTCCGCTGATTGCCCTTCTTTGGTGGCTTGGGCTCAGCTTTGAGCTTCCTGAACTCAGGGGCTTTAACTTCCAAGGCGGCATCCAGGTGCGGGGATCGCTGATCGCGCTCTGGTTCGCCCTGTCGCTCTATACGGCGGCGTTCATCGCTGAAAACGTGCGCGCCGGGATCCAGGCCATTTCCAAAGGCCAGACCGAAGCGGCGGCGTCTTTGGGGCTCCGGCCCGGGCGGATCATGAGCCTTGTGGTCTTGCCCCAGGCTCTCCGGGTGATCATCCCGCCGCTCATTTCGCAATATCTCAACCTCACCAAGAACTCGTCGCTCGCCATCGCGGTGGGCTACATGGACATCACCGGCACGCTCGGTGGCATCACGTTGAACCAGACGGGCCGCGCCATCGAAGCGATCCTACTCCTGATGCTTTTCTACCTGCTCGTCTCCCTCGGGATCTCGGCGATCATGAATGTCTACAACAACGCCGTTAAGCTGAAGGAGCGCTGAGATGTCTGACCGCCGCACCGCCGCCTTCGTACGCACAGAACAGATCCCGCCCTCAGCACCGCCCGCCGCCGAGACGGGTGCCATCAAGTGGCTCCGTGAGAACCTCTTCTCGTCCGTGGGCAATTCCATCATGACCTTGATCGCATTTTACGCGATCTATTCGTTGCTCTCCGCTGCGGGCGGTTGGATCGTCAACGGGGTCTGGGATGCGGGCTCGGTGCGCGATTGCAACGAGCAGATGGGAGATGTGCGGGGCGGTTGCTTTGCCGTTCTCGAAGCGCGCTGGCACCAGATGGTGTTTGGGATCTATCCGACCGACCTCTACTGGCGCCCGGTCACCGCATTTGTTCTCCTGTTCGTGGCCTTCGCGCCGGTGCTCTTTCAGTCGGTGCCGCGTCAAGTCCTCTATTTTACAGGGCTCTATCCGTTTCTTGCCTATTGGCTCATCTGGGGCGGGTCCGTTTTGGTGCCGATCCTGGTGCTACTGGGCTTCGTGGTGGGCTATCTCGTTTATTCGCGCCTGGTCGACCAATCCTTCGCCATGGGTTTCGTGGGCGGCGTGGCCGCAGCCATCGTCTTTTGGGTTCTGGCCTTCAGCCTCCTCCCCGAAAGGGCCGGGTTTTTGGCGCTCGAGCCGGTGGCCACCCGCCAAGTGGGCGGGTTCATGTTGAACATGATCCTCGGGGTGGTCTGCGTGTCACTGTCTTTGCCGCTCGGGATCGTTCTGGCCCTCGGGCGACAATCCTCCATGCCGATCATCAAGTGGATCTGCGTGATCTTTATCGAATTTGTCCGGGGCGTGCCGCTGATCACGCTACTTTTCGTGGCCAACGTGGTTCTGGCCTACTTCCTGCCGCCGGGTACGAATTTCGACCTGATCCTCCGGGTGATCATCATGATCACGATGTTTGCCGGGGCCTATATCGCTGAGGTGATACGGGGTGGGCTCGCCGCCTTGCCGCGGGGCCAATACGAGGCCGCAGACAGTCTCGGGCTCGACTACGCTCAGGCGATGCGGCTGATCATCTTGCCCCAGGCCTTAAAGATCTCGATCCCCGGCATCGTCAACGTCGCCGTCGGCCTCTTTAAGGATACAACCCTCGTTTCGGTCATCTCGATGTTCGATCTCGTGGGCATCATCCGGGGCCCGATCCTGGCTTCGACCGAGTGGAACGGGGTCTATTGGGAGGTCTTCGGCTTCGCCGCGATCCTATTCTTCGTCATCTGCTACGGCATTTCGCAATATTCCCAGTGGCTCGAGCGTCAACTCGCCACCGATCACCGATAGGAGGCACCCCATGGCCATGACCGAACAAGCCCCGGACATGAAGGTGAGCGACGAGGTCGCCATCGAAATCCAGGCGATGAACAAATGGTACGGCTCGTTCCATGTGCTCCGCGACATTGACCTGACGGTCTATCGAGGCGAGCGGATCGTGATCTGCGGGCCCTCGGGATCGGGGAAATCGACCCTAATTCGGTGCATCAATGCGCTGGAAGAGCACCAACAGGGCTCGATCACCGTGGACGGGACACTCTTGTCGTCGGACATCAAGAATATCGACACGATCCGGTCGGAGGTTGGGATGGTGTTTCAGCACTTCAACCTCTTCCCGCACTTGACGATTTTGGAGAACTGCACGCTGGCGCCGATCTGGGTCAAAAAGATGCCCAAAAAGGAGGCCGAAGAGGTCGCCATGAAATACCTGACCCGGGTGAAAATCCCGGAGCAGGCGGCCAAGTACCCGGGCCAGCTCTCCGGCGGTCAGCAGCAGCGCGTCGCCATCGCCCGCGCGCTGTGCATGAACCCCAACGTGATGCTGTTCGACGAGCCCACCTCCGCCCTCGACCCCGAGATGATCAAGG
>JBCCTQ010000038.1:0-30926 GCA_039198225.1 Pseudomonadota bacterium | reverse complement strand
GGCGCCTTGGCTGACGGTGATCGGGCTCGGCGAGGATGGCCCGGCGGGGCTTTCCGAAGCAAGCCGTTCCGCGCTGGAGCGTGCCGAAATCGTCATGGGGCCGCCACGGCATTTGGGGATGCTGGACGGGATGGACCTGCGCGCCGAGCCCGTAGCCTGGCCTGTGCCCTTCTCCGACGGGATCCCGGTGCTACTCGGCTATCGTGGGCGGCCGGTGGCGGTGCTTGCGTCCGGCGATCCGGTTTGGTTTGGCGCCGGGGCGAGCCTAATTCGCCATGTGCCCGCGGCCGAAATGCGCGTTTATCCTGGAGCGTCCACCTTTGCCCTCATCGCCGCGCGCATGGGCTGGGCCCTCGAAGACACGCATTGCGCTGGCCTTCACGCACAGCCTTTGGCCCTTCTCTTGCCGCATCTCGCGGCCCGCCGGCGGATGATCGTCTATCTCCGGGACGGGCCCGCGGTGGCCGATCTCGGCGCCTATCTGGCCGGAAATGGGTGGGGTGAGACGCACCTTTCGGTGTTCGAGGCGGTGGGGGGCCCGAGAGAGCGCCGCACCGAGGCCCGCGCGACAGAGCCCGGGGGGCCCTATGCCCATCCCGTGGCCGTTGCGTTCGAGGTCGATGGCGAGGGCCCTGCACTCCCCTTGGCGAGCGGTCGTCCTGATGCCTGGTTCGACCATGACGGGCAACTCACCAAGCGTCCGGTCCGCGCGCTCACGCTATCGGCCCTGGCGCCGCAGCCATTTGAGCATCTTTGGGATATCGGCAGCGGGTCGGGATCGGTCGCCATCGAATGGCTGCTCGCGGACCGGAGCCTTCGAGCTTCCGCAGTCGAACGCCATCCCGAACGCGCCCGGCGGATCAGCGCGAATGCCGCGCGTTTCGGAGTTGAGGACCGTCTGAACCTCGTCGAAGGGGAGGCTCCCGGCGCACTGACCGACCTGCCATCGCCAGCCGCGGTCTTTGTCGGCGGTGGGCTCGACCTCACCCTCCTCGATCGCCTCTGTACCTTACCACCAGGCACACGGCTCGTGGCCAACGCCGTCACTCTTGAAAGCGAAGCGCTCTTGGCCGAGGCTCACGCTGCGCGGGGTGGCACGCTTTTGCGGGTAAACCTTGCGGAGGCCGCGTCCCTCGGACAAAAAAGAGGCTGGCAGGCGGCCTATCCGATCACGCAATGGAGCACTTCGCTATGATCGTGGCCGGTTTTGGGTTTCGTGTGGCGGCGGAGGTGGCCAGCCTTCTTGATGCCTACGATCAGGCGCGGGGCGAGCTCACCGCGACCCATATCTCAACCGCAGCGGATAAATGCGCGCACCCGGCCATCAATGCTCTCGCGGAAACGCTCAATCTTCCACTTCTCCCCGCGAACGACCTTCCTGGACAATCGACGCTCACCCGTTCCGCTGCCTCCGAGGCGGCACGGGGGACGGGCTCGTTGGCTGAGGCGGCCGCCTTGGCCGCGCTCGATGGAGAGGGGTGCCTTTTGGGGCCGCGCACGATCTCTTCCGATCGGCGGGCAACCTGCGCCTTGGCACGAAAGACGTTGAAATGACGGTTCATTTCATCGGCGCCGGTCCGGGCGCGGCGGATCTGATCACGCTGCGCGGGAGAGATCTGATCGCGGCCTGCCCGGTCTGCCTCTATGCGGGCTCCCTGGTGCCTGAGGGCGTCCTGGCCCATTGCCCCCCGGGCGCGCGGGTCGTGAATACGGCGCCTTTGGACCTCGACGCGATCATCGCCGAGATCAAAGCGGCCGACGCGGAAGGCCAGGACGTGGCCCGGCTCCATTCTGGCGATCTTTCCGTTTGGTCGGCGATGGGCGAGCAGATGCGGCGGCTCCGCGCCGAAGGCATAGCGTTTTCGGTCACACCGGGCGTGCCGGCCTTTGCGGCGGCCGCAGCAGCCCTCGGCACGGAATTGACGCTCCCCGGCATTGCCCAATCGGTGGTCCTCACGAGGACAGAAGGGCGGGCCTCGAAGATGCCCGAGGGCGAAACGCTGGCCAATTTTGCGGCGACCGGCGCCACCTTGGCGCTTCATCTTTCGATCCAAAACCTCGGCCGCGCGGTCGGCGAGCTTCTTCCCCACTACGGCGCATCCTGTCCGGTCGCTGTGGTTTTCCGGGCCACCTGTGCGGACGAGAAAATCGTCCGGGGCACGCTCGACGTCATAGAAGATGCGGTGGGCGGTCAATTCCCGCGGACGGCTTTGATACTCGTCGGCCCCGCCCTCGCCCAAGACGATTTCGACGAAAGCCGGCTCTATGCGCCCGACTATGACCGGCGCTACCGGCCCCAATCGGCGACGAGCCCCTGGGCGGATTGGGGCGAGGCCGATGGCTAGTCTCAAAGGTCTTATGGTCTCCGCCCCGGCCTCGGGTACGGGGAAGACCACCGTCACACTCGGCCTCCTCCGCGCCCTCCGGGATGACGGGCTGGCAGTGCAGGCGTTCAAATCGGGACCCGATTACATTGACCCGGCCTTTCATCGGGCTGCGGCCGGTCGAGCCTCGTTTAACCTTGACACCTGGGCCATGGACCCGGGCCTTTTGAATGCCATTGCGGCCCGGGGCCAGGGGGCCGAACTGGCGGTGGCAGAAGGGTCGATGGGGCTCTTTGACGGGGTCGCAACGAAGGGCCAGACGGGGTTTGGAAGCTCGGCCGAAACGGCGCTCCGCTTTGGCTGGCCTGTGATCCTCGTTTTGGATGTGGGCGGGCAGGCCCAATCGGCGGCGGCCACGGCCCTAGGTTTCAAATCCTACCGACCCGAGCTTCCTTTCGCGGGGGTGATCCTCAACAGGGTTGCCTCGCCCCGCCACGAACGGCTTGCTCGGGCCGGCATGGACGCCGCCGGGATCGACGTTTTGGGTGCCCTCCCGCGGCGGGGCGATCTGGCCCTGCCCGAAAGGCATCTGGGACTGATCCAAGCCGTCGAGCACCCGGACCTCGACACCGCGATTGCGGGCTATGCCGAATTTTTGCGCGAGCATGTGGACCTTGGGCGGGTCAAAGAACTGGCCGCCTGCATGGCAGCTCCCACAGGCGCCGACACGGCCCACCGACCTCCACCGCCACCGGCCCAACGGATCGCTTTAGCTGAAGACCAAGCGTTTTCATTTACGTATCCCCATCTCCTTACGGCCTGGCGCGAAGCCGGAGCGGAGATCTTGCCGTTCTCTCCTTTGGCGGATGACGCGCCCGCAGCGGATGCCGATCTTGTCTGGCTGCCGGGGGGCTACCCAGAGCTTCACGCCCCGCGCCTTGCCGCCGCCAGCCACTTTCTCAAAGGCCTCCGACGCCATGCCGAAACCCGGCCCGTCCACGGCGAATGCGGGGGCTATATGGCGCTCGGCCAGGGGATTGTGGCCAAGGACGGGAGCCACCATGCGATGGCCGGGCTCCTCGGGCTGGAGACCTCCTTTGAAAAGCGGAAGTTCCACCTCGGCTATCGCCGCGCCACGCTGTCGGGGCCGCTTTTCGGCTGGGTCCAAGGCACACGCCTGCGAGGTCACGAGTTTCACTACGCGACAATCCTCAATGAGCCTGACCCACCCCTCGCGGATGTCGCCGATGCCGATGGCAATCCCGTGCCCGAAACTGGGTCGCGCCAGGGCCAGGTCACCGGGAGTTTCTTCCATCTTATCGCCCCGGAAACGACGTGACGGGGTTCGTCAGCTTTGTGGGCTCGGGCCCTGGCGATCCGGAGCTTTTGACGTTGAAGGCCGTCGACCGGCTGGCCCGCGCCGACGCTGTTCTTTTCGATGACCTGTCCTCGGGGCCCATTCTCACCCATGCGCGGCCCGGTGCGGACCTCGTTGGCGTTGGAAAGCGAGCCGGCCGGCCCTCGCCAAAACAGCACCATGTGAGCCGGCTTCTCGTCGAATATGCCCAAGCCGAGCAAAGGATTGTGCGGCTGAAATCCGGCGATGGAGGCTTGTTCGGGCGGCTCGAAGAAGAGCTGATCGCGCTCCGTGCCGCCGGTATCCCCTATGAGATCATCCCGGGCATCCCCACGCCTTGTGCGGCAGCAGCGGCGGCCGGGATCCCACTTACCCGCCGGGAGACGGCGCGCCGCGTGCAATTCGTGACGGGCCATGACGTGACCGGGGCGCTGCCCAAAGATCTCGATCTTGACGCCCTCGCCGACCCTTCAGCTCTTACGGTGGTCTTCATGGGCAAACGCACCTTTCCTGAATTGGCCTCTGCCCTGATCGCCCGGGGTCTTCCGAAAGCGACGCCAGCGCTCTTAGCGGAGGCGGTTGGGACCGAGGCGCAGCGACTGACCCGCTCGAATGTCGCCGACTTGGCAAAGACGCTCGCCAAAGCCCCTGGAACGCAAGCGGCGTTGATATTCTATGGACCTTTGGCGGAAAGCTGAGCATCGCTTTTTCGCTTGAGGCATACGGTGATTGGGCGATACTCAAACTAGCTGCGAACCACGGCGGTCGGTTGGTAAAACCGGTAGGCAAGGACGCCCAGCTTCAAACCAGGAGACCTCCATATTGAACGCCGAACCTCCCCGTCGCGCCATCTGGCTGGTGGGGATCGGGACGGGATCGCCCGCCCATCTGACATTGGAAGGCCAAGCCGCGCTCCGGGAGGCGGCGGCGGTCCTTCTGCCGCGAAAAGGGGACCGGAAAGAGGACCTCGCTGAGATCCGCGAAAGGATACTTCGAGACGCCCAAAGCCCGGCCGAGCGGCTCTACTTCGACTATCCGGAACGCGACGGTTCCCTGGACTATCAGGACCGGGTCGCCCAATGGCACGACGAGATTGCGCGGCGCTGGGAGCGGGCCCTGGCCGATGCGCCGGAGGGCCCTGTCGCCCTCCTCGTTTGGGGCGATCCTTCGCTTTATGACAGCACCATGCGTATTGCGGCGCGGATAGATCCCCGCCCGGAGATCCGCGTCGTGCCGGGGATTACCGCACTCCAGGCCCTGACGGCGGCCCACTCTATCCCGCTTAACGAGGTCGGCGGATCCGTGGAGATCACGACCGGTCGGAACCTGGCCGAAGGCTGGCCCAGTGCGGCCGACACCGTGGCGGTCATGCTCGATGGAGAGTGCCGGTTTGCCGAGCTAGAAGAGCCCGAACTTTATATCTGGTGGGGCGCCTATCTTGGCATGGACGAAGAGATCCTCCATGCCGGGGCCCTGCCGGAGGCCGCAGAGGAAATTGTCGCCAAAAGGCAGGCGGCCCGGGCCCGTCACGGCTGGCTGATGGACACCTACCTTTTAAAAAAGACCGGGAGGACCGAGAGATGATCGCGCGCCAATCCGCCATTGAAGGGGTGCTCGATGACGGAGCTGAGCTTCAAAAGATTGCTGGCGGTTTCACCTTCACCGAAGGACCAATTTGGCACCCCACAGAGCACTGGCTTCTCTTTTCCGACATTGCCGAAAGTCGCCAATATCGCTGGCATGCCGACGAGGGACTTACAGATTTCCGTCGTCCGTCCAATCAAGCCAACGGGAATTGTTTTGACCCCGATGGACGGGTCATTTCCTGCGAACACGCGTCCTCGCAGCTTGTGATCCACGACCATGGCGGGAAACGGGTGCGAGTGCTGGCCTCGCATTTCGAAGGAAAAGAGCTCAACTCGCCCAATGACGTGATCGCTGATCCCGCAGGCCGGATCTGGTTTACCGACCCGTCTTTCGGCCGAACCCGAGAGGATCTGGGGCTTCTTCGCGACCAGGTCTTGGACTTCCAAGGGGTGTTTCGGCTCGATCCGGATGGGACGCTCGCCTGCGTCGCCCGGGATTTTCAGCAACCGAATGGGCTTTGCCTTTCGAATGACAAGACGCGGCTCTTCGTGAATGACAGTTGGGGACCGACCATCCGGGTTTTTGATATCGCCCCCGATGGCGGGCTGACAGGCGGTGCTGTTTGGGCGGAGGTGACCGGTGACGGCGAAGGTGTGCCCGACGGGATGAAGACCGATCTTTCGGGCCGGATCTTCTGCAACGGGCCGGGCGGGGTGCATGTCTTTTCGCCCGATGCCGATCCACTAGGCGTGATCCGGACGCCCGAGAAATCGACCAATTTCTGCTTTGGAGGGGACGGGTCGCTCTACATCACTGCGTCGACCTCTGTTTACGCGACCAAAACGCGGACCCGCGCCTTAGACATGATCCCTGCGTAACCGGAAACCGGACCGGTTTCCGGGCCGATTTCTGCAAGCAGAAATCGTTACGCGATGCGGAAACCGTGGGCAAAAAGTTCAAAGTCTCCGCCCCGGCAAAAGGCCGCTAGGGTAATGCCCGCCTGCTCTGCAGTTTTCACGGCAAGGCCCGTAGGCGCCGAAACCGCAAAGAGTGCCGGGCAACCCACCACCGCGCATTTCTGCACCAATTCCACCGACACCCTCGAAGTCACAACAAGGCTGCCCTGCGCCGTATCAATCTCTGCGCGGGCAAGACCGCCGAAGAGTTTGTCGACCGCATTGTGGCGGCCCACATCCTCCCGAGCCGCGACGATCCCTTCTCCGGGCAGCAGAAAACCCGCCCCGTGAACCCCCTGGCTCCGGTCATGGAGGGGCTGGTGGTCGCGGATGAGATCTCCTGCTCTCCCCACCATACCGGGCGAAAACCTCACGTCCTCCGCCCCCACACGTGGAATCGCGCGCATGGCCGCATCAAGACTGTCGACCCCACAAAGCCCGCACCCCACAGGCCCGAGCATCGTACGGCGGCGTTCGGCAAGCGCCTCGGAACGGTCGCGGGCGAGCCAGGCCCGGACTTCGACCCCTTCCCCGTGCCGGACCTCTTCTAAATCCCTTATCTCGCTTGGGGCTTCGATAAAGCCCTCCGTTAGGGCAAAGCCCAAAGCAAAGTCAGCGAGGTCGGCGGGGCTGGCCATCATCACCGCAGCGGTGCTGCCATCGAAAACCAGGGCGACGGGCACTTCTTCGGGGAGTTCCCGTTGTGCTGGATGTGATCGGGACGCAGGCAAAAAACTCAATTGAGCCCCTCCATCACGTCTTGTCCCCTCTCGCTCAGGTGAAAGAAGCGGCGCTGGGAGCGTTCGTTCCGGTCCTCCACGATCAACAGCCCCTGTTCCTCGGAAAGGAGGGTGCATTCGCGGATGACCAGGGCATGGGCCACGTCAAAGCTCCGGGCAAAGCTCCGTGTATCGGACGCCAAATCTCGATGCGCTGCCGCCAACAGGCCAGCACCCAAAGGCGAAAATCGGCCGGGATGGGCTGCCAAAAGCTCCTCGACAATGCTGAGGAGGGCCGCGCTCCGGGCCTCCGCGGAGATCATGGCCGGTGGGCCTCGAACCTAACGAGGATCGATTTCGATGCCGGTGTGTAGCTCTTTTCGCCGAAGGTCGCGTGGGGGACGAGCACATTGAGTTCAGGATAATACCCCGCCACGCATCCCGGCGGCAGGTCGTAGGCCACCAACCGAAAGCCTTGTGCCCTCCGTTCTACCCCGTCCCCATGGCACCCCACGATGTCGACAAGATCGCCCGGCTGAAACCCGGCAGTGGCGATGTCGCTTTTGTGGGCAAAAACAACGTTTCGCGCGCCGTAGACGCCGCGGTAGCGGTCATCGAGACCGTAGATCGTCGTATTATACTGGTCATGGGACCGGAAAGTCTGGAGAACGAAGGTGCCTGGCTCGCCTTCCGCCATCTGCCACTCGGTTGCCCCCGGCAATGGATTAGCGCTGAAATTGGCCTTGCCGGTGCTCGTGTTCCATTCCCTATGGGTCGCGCCGTTGCGGAGCCGAAAGCCCCTCGGTTTCCGCACATCCGCGTTGAAATCGCCAAATGCGGGAAGAACGCGGGCGATCATATCGCGGATAAGGTCGTTGTTCTGCCCGAGCGCGTCCCAATCGAGAACGCCTGTCCCAAGAGTGGCCTTGGCAATCCCGGCGACGATGCGGACTTCAGAAAGAAGCTCTTTCGAGGCCGGAAGATTGATGCCCGACGAGCCGTGTACCATGCTCATCGAATCCTCGACCGTGACCATCTGGCGGACACCGTCATCATTCCGGTCGATCTCGGTGCGCCCGAGACATGGGAGAATATAGGCCCGCTTACCCGGCATCAGATGGCCGTGGTTGAGTTTGGTGGCCACATGCACCGTGAGGTCAAGCTGACCGAAGGCGGCGGCAACGAGGGCGGAATCGGGCACCGCACGGGCAAAATTGCCACCCAAGGCAACAAAGGCCCGTGCCGAGCCGTCTAGAAGCGCCCCTATCGTGCCAAGAACGTTGTGGCCCGGCGCGCGGGGAAGCTCGACGCCCAATTCCCGTTCCATCGCATCGAGGAGCGCCTTCGGGGCCTTCTCATTGATCCCCACCGTCCGGTCGCCCTGGACGTTCGAATGGCCTCTCACCGGGCAGAGACCCGCGCCGTCGCGGCCGATATTTCCGCGGAGCATCATGAAATTGGTCATCTCGCGGATCATCGCGACGGAGTGACGGTGCTGGGTGATACCCATCGCCCAGGTCAGTACGACCCGGTCGGCCCCGATGTAGCGGTTGGCCGCAGCGGTGAGTTCCTCGCGGCTGAGCCCCGATTGGTGCTCGATCTCGTCCCAGGTCGTGGCGTCGACCGCACGCCGATAGGCTTCAAGTCCGTCCGTGTGATCCTTCAAAAACGCATCATCGAGGACCGGCTGGGCACCCTTGGCGCGGGCCGCATCGTCAGCGGCAAACACCACTTTGGCCATTCCCCGAAAGGCGGCCATGTCTCCGCCTAACCGCGGGCAATGGTAGGCGGTCGATGTCGCTTCGCTCCCGCCTCGGATCATTTCGAGTTTATTTTGGGGATCAGCGAACCGGTGGAGCCCCATCTCTTTGGCCGTGTTGAAGACGACCACCTGGGCCCCCCGCTCAACCGCATCCCTGAGGCTCGCGAGCATCCGCGGATGGTTGGTGCCGGGGTTCTGACCCACCACGTAAATCACGTCCGCCATTTCGAGATCTTCCAGGCGAACCGTGCCTTTCCCGATACCAACCGCCTCGGTGAGGGCCACGCCGGAGGCTTCGTGGCACATATTCGAGCAATCGGGGAAATTGTTAGTGCCGTAGAGGCGAACGAAGGTTTGGTAAAGAAAGGCCGCTTCGTTGGAGGCGCGGCCGGACGTGTAGAACTCGGCACGGTTGGGGTCGTCAAGCGCGTTGAGGGCTGCACCTATTTCGGCGAAGGCGTCGTCCCACTCCACCGGTTCGTAGCGGTCGGTGACCGGGTCATAGCGCACCGGTTCGGTCAAACGGCCTTGATGCTCTAAGTCGTGGTCAGACCATGTTTGAAGCTCGGCGACAGGATGATCGGCAAAAAACGCGCGCGTCACCCGGGCTTTTGTGGCCTCCCAAGCGACAGCTTTCACCCCGTTCTCGCAGAACTCAAAAGACGAGCCGTGTTCTGGGTCTCCCCAAGCGCAGCCTGGGCAATCAAACCCGTCGGCTTGGTTGAGGCTGAGAAGCGTCCGCGCATTGGCAACGGGTTTCCCGCTCCCCATGAGTTGGCGACCGACGCTCTTTAACGCGCCCCATCCGCCGGCGGCGGAAGACGGTTTGTGTATTAGTCTATCATCGGACATGGGTCATTCCTAGTGCGGCGGCCGGAATACGGGCGACATTACCCCGCAAGTCGCTCTCGGAACTGTCAAAATTGCGACGCACTTGAAGTTATCGACGACTGGATTGCCGTTTGGCAAGGCCTAGTCGCCGAAGCTCCGGTTTAGAGTGCGGCCAAACTCGGCGCCGCCGCGGCGGTTTGGCCTGGAAAAAGTGCGGTCCCTTGCCAAGCATCGCCCAATCGCCGAGCCAGGCTCTCGGAGCGGATTTTGAACCGCGCCCCATTCGGGCAAAGCGTGATTTCGCCAAGAACAAGGCCTTTGGGCGTGTCGTAAAGATCGACCCGGGCAAATTCGATCTTCGTGCCCACGGCTTCGGCCACCGCAAGCATATCGCCGTACCGGGCCGGCATCGGCACGTCTATGTCTGCGCTGTCGAAGTAAAGCTCTTCGTTGAGGCGGACAAAGTCCCGGGTGTAGAGCAATTGGATGTGGTTCTGGCTCCGCGCGAGGTCGACCTGGACCAGCCGCACACGGCCCGCTATGACCCAGAATTTCCAATCGGCCACGTCGCCCAAGGGTGCCTTCGAATTGAGATGCTCTTCGAGATAAATCTTGCGGTCGATCGTGTCGTACCACCATTCAAATCCCCAGAATCCATGTCGTCTTCGCAGGGCGCTTGCGAGGTTGTGTTCGACGAAGGCCCGGGCTTCGGGCTTTAGGGGGTAGGAGAGCCGCATGCCACCATGGCTGTGGTTGGCTTTGGCAAAGTAGGGGCCGTGAGGGATCTCATCGTCGCCCGGCAAGTGCGCATCTTCAGCCGAGATCCAAGGCCGTTTTGGGATACGCAAAAGCGCTCGCTCTTTTTCCGGAACATAGGCTT
This sequence comes from Pseudomonadota bacterium, assembly GCA_039198225.1. Classification (GTDB taxonomy): domain Bacteria; phylum Pseudomonadota; class Alphaproteobacteria; order Rhodobacterales; family Rhodobacteraceae; genus JASJAR01. The sequence continues at coordinate 20,510 of JBCCTQ010000038.1, read as the reverse complement.
CCACAGCCAGCTTGTCGGCCGGGCTCGGGATCGGGAGAGCGCCGAAGTGCTTCCAAACCAACAATTTTTCGACGACGCTCTGGGGATTTTCGACCCGAGGCAGGCGCCCATGCTTTTCGGCATAGCGCGTGAGCGAATTTGCCAAAGCAAAGATCTGTCCCGCCTTGGCGTCGTAGTGGTCTATGCCCCTTCGGTGACCGGCAGGGGCCGGCAACGACAAACCATAGCGGTCTTCCGCAAGGAGGTTTTCGTAGATCCGTTCGGCCAGTCGTATGGCCGGGTCTCGGCTGGCGATGATCCGTCGCCGCCGCGGGCTCGGGGCGAGATCCACCGCTTCGCAGATCGCGTCCGCTTCGGTCCGGCGCGGCAAGAGCCGGGCGCCGTCCCAAATCGTGGTGACCTGTTCTTTCGGCAATTCGGCGATCTGGGGATTGATTTCGAGATCTTTCAGCGCGTTGTAGATGAAACTCCTGGGTTTCAGTCCCCGCTTCGGAAGAAGCCAGCGAAGACGCCGACCCCAAAGATGGACCGTGCGGCTCTCGTCGGTGAGCATGGCGGCGGCGGGGTTTTTGGGGTCAATCAGGCACTCGGTGTCACGGAAGGCGACCGGGTAAAACCAATCTCTAGACTTACTTTCTGCGATCTCACCGCTTTCGCGGAGGAAATGGGTGAGCGCGGGCGGACCGAAAATGTCGTGGGCTTGTTCGGAAGCATGTTTCCAGGCGCCCTTAGCTTTCAGCGCCTCGGCCTCACTCCGCTTTGCGCCGTCCAACCAGGGCGGCACCGGAAAGGCATCGGCCACATAGGCCTCATAGGCTGCGAAGGCGGGGCTGTCTTTCGGGAGCCGAAGGAGCGCGTTGCAGATCGAGCGCCCTGCGAAATAACCATGAACATGGTCGCCGACCCCGTCGAGCGGTCGAAGACACAGCATGTCCGCATCGGCCCAGACCATGTCGGTCTGGCGGATGAGTTTGAGGCGAAACACATCCGACTGGACGACGGGCGTGCCGAATTTGCTGTAGAGAAACCGGTCGGTGTCGTGGATCTCGCGGGCATCGACCATGGCGATATCAAGGGGCACATTGGCGACCGAACCATAGGTAAAGAGCGTCACGCTATGGCCATGGCGGACAAAGGAGAGAAGACAGGCCTGTTCGACAAAGCTCAGTTCCTGGCCGATCCAGAGCGAGCCTATCGGGGGAAGTCCGGGCGGTTTTTCGGCGAGGTTTTCCCGGGCCGGTTCTGCGGCACGGGCAGGAAAGCGCGGGCGTTCCGAGCGGGCCGGAATTCGGGTTTTGCTCTCTCGGATCTTGTCGAACAGCGCCTGGAAATTGGTGTCTTCCCGGAGCTCTTCGACAAGGGCTTTGTGCCAACGGAACCCTTCATTGTGGAGCCGGCGGAGGCGGGGATCTTCGCGGAATGCCGCGATCCGTTCTTTGAGGGCGGGAAGGTGGCGGAGAATCGTTTGATCGTCCTCGCCGCCGCGGTTCCAACGATCCCAATAATCGGTGTCGAGCACGTCGCCCATATGGTTGGCCCGGCCCCGGTGGCGCTTGACGAGATAGGCCTCCGCGGAGCGAACGGCGTAATGGTTAACCTGAGCAATCTCGCTTCCAAAGGGTGGCGCCACATGGCCCCCCATGCCGTCCCGGCTTTGGCGTGCACCGCCTGGCACAGACCAAAGCATGGCGTCCTTTTCGCCGTCCCTCAGAACCGGTCCGTGAAGGCCAAGGCGTACGATGGCTGGGTTCGGGCGGAAGAGCGTTTTGACAAAGCGCCGGGTGGCGCCTCCGTCAACCGGCGAGATTTCCGCATCTGTGAATTGCTCGATCACCGGATTGCTCCGAAGGATCGCCTTTCCGTTGCTCGAAAAGATCTTCCAGGGCACGGCGATCGCATCGACATCCGGCCCGGTGGCCTCGATCAACGCATCGACACTGTGATCACCCACATGGATGTTTAGAAACTCGTCGATATCGGCGACGTAGACCCAATCTGCGTCGCGGACGAGATCGGTGCGTCGCGCCTGCCTAAGTGCCGAGCGATGAACACCGCCGGGGCCCACCCGATTGGGACGGAAAGTAAGATGGCCGAGGGCTTCGAGGCGGCGGAGGATCCGATTGGTCCCGTCCGCGCAATCGTTGGTGTAGACCAGGATGTGATCGAAACCGATCAGCTGATGATAGGCGACCCATTCGAGGAAATAGGGCGCCTCGTTCTTCAGCGTGGTGACAACGACTTTCCGAGCTGTCATCGGGTCTGTCCTGCTCTCTGTCTCCGCCCCTTTGGGGCTTTTTCTTCTGGTTTCAGGCCGGTTCGGCCAGATCCTTCAAGCGCGACACGGCCAGATGCGCGCCTTCGATCGCATCGGCCCTGAGCGTCTCGGACCGCGCGGCGATCATTTTGTTGATCGAGGCGACCATATGGGGACCGCGGGGGCTCTTTCGGTGGTAATGGTCGAATGCCAACCGTCCGCCCGGTTTGAGGAGCCCAATTAACCTTTCCACAAGCCTGTCAAATTGGGCCTCAGGCACAACGCCGCTGAGATAAGCTACGTCGATCGTTTCGGGCTCGATCAGACGCACCGCATGGCGAGCTTCGCCGCGGATGAGCCGGAGCCTGCCGGCTGCGATCGCATCGCCAAATCGGTCAAACAGTGACAGATACGCCTGGTCGGCGGCCAAAAAGCGCGGATCGGCCTCGGGCGAGCCCTTGGGGTAGCTGTAGCGGTCGGCCCGAAATCCCCAAGGCGCGATCAGGATCACCTCTTCGGCGTCCGAATTGCGCACGAGGTCCTCAATCGCTTCGAGATCCATCAGGTTGCAGGCGAGCCATGTGCCCTTCCGCCCGGCAATGTCTTGGAGAAACCGCGCCCGCAGCCGGCGGCGGCGGTCGACCCGCGGACCTTCCTGAATAGTAGGCGCGGCTATTTCGGTAACTTCTTCAGGTCCGGCCACATCGAGCGCGTCACCAAGAGCGAACCAAGGGCGGCGGCCATGCTTCCGCGCGAGTTTGAGGTCGAAGATGCGTTCCTGGCGTTCCACGGCAAGGGCGGTGGCAGGATTGAATTTTTCGACCTCGACGATTTTTCGCGGCATGGCCACGGCGAGATCCGCAAGGCGCAAAAACCGCATACTCATGGGGCTTTTCGCGAAGGCGAGAAACCCCTGCCCAGCGTCAGTGTCGCGGAGCGCCGCAATTTGGTCGCGGTGCCAGGCAGCTGCGTCGCGGTGAAGGTCGGCGAGTTTGGGATCGGCAATAAGGCGGGCGAACGCCTCGCGGGCTGCGGGAAGGCGCGGCAGAATCGTAGGCGTTTCCACAAGGTTCCAATTGTGGATCGCCCAATAATTCCGACCGCTCTCTTCGAGTTTATGGTGCCAGCGATTAGCCGCAACATCACCCCGCAATCGCTTGATAAGATACGATTCCGCGCTTTTAACCGCGTAGTGATGCACCCGGCCTAGGCGGGTGCCAAACCCCACCCCATTGCTGAGCATCTTCCAGCCCCATTTGGCATAGGTCGCTCCCATATCCATGCCGTCCGCATCGACCCAATTGAGGTCTTCGGGTGAAGCGTCTGGTTTGAGTTTCGGGCGATGTGTGTTGATCTTCTCAAATGGGCCATCGGCACGGAACAGCGTTTTGAAAGCGAGGAGTTGATCGGGAAAGATCTGGAGCGGATGGGCCGATTGGGTGAATTCCTCGGTCACGAACCGCTCTTCAAATCGTTCCCTGCCCCCGTGGCCGAAGAGAAGCCAGTTGAAGGAGATCGCATTGGCGTCCGGAACTTCTTGAAACACCGCGTCGAGCGTGCCGTCACCCACGTGGATATTGAGGAACTCATCGGCATCGGCGACAAAGATCCACTCGGCCTCCTTGAACCAGGGATGGGCCATCGCCCGGTCATAGGCTGAGGCTTGCGGCCCCTGATCCCAAGGGCCAGGGTTATCGATATGGGCGGCGATCCCGAGGGCTTCGAGCCGCTTCCAAATCGCATCCGTACCGTCGGAACAATCGTTGGTGGCGACGAGAAAATGCGTAAAACCAATGGATTGGTGATAGGCAACCCATTCGAGAATGAAGGGGCCCTCGTCTTTCATCGTCGTGATCAGAAGGCGCATGGCACCCCCGTCCCAATGGTCCCTTTGGCCTCAATCGGCAAGTTTCTGGATCCCGATCTGGGCGCCCACCACGGCGCGGATGCGAAGGTCATTCGGGTGCTGACCGAGAAACTCGTTGATCGCCTTGATCACGCCGATCCCCCACCAGCCCCGGCGGTGGTAATCGTCAAACGCCATGACACCGCCCGGTTTGAGCTTGGGATAGAGCGCCCGGAGGTCGGCCTTAACCCCATCGTAGGAATGGTCGCCATCCACATAGGCAAAGTCGATGCTCTTGTCTTTGAAACTCGACAGGGCGGTAACTGAGAAGTCACGGATAATGCTCATCTTTCCGGCATCGATCTCGCGTTGATAGCGGGTTTTGACGCCTCGAAAGATCTTTTCCATCTTCTCCGCCCCGGTGCGGCCAACAAAGGCGTTCGAGTGGCTGTCATCTTCAATATGGATCCAGGGATCGATCAGGCAGAGATGGTCCACCCGCAATTCCTCAAGGATCGTGGCCGAGAATTCGCCCTGCCAGACGCCAATCTCGATAGCCATGCCGCCCTTCGGGATTTGCCGGAGGAATTTCAGCCGCACCTGATCCTTCGACGACAACCGCTTTGGTTTTTTCGCCGGGGGTTTCTTGTCAAGCTCGGCCGGGTGCACCCCGACAACCTCAAGTCTTTTGTCCATTATTGGCTCCTGGTTGCGCCGGTGAGACGCGTCGAAGCAGCTTTGACGACAGGTTAACGCGGGAGGGACGAAGCGCCAAGGGCGACCCGCTATTTTGTGCCCGAAAGGGCCCTTCTACGCGAAATTTAGCGCCTTCGACGGGTTGCTTCCGGCCGGAAGCACCTTCGAGGGTCGCGAGTTTGAGGCAAAAGACCGGAAGGAGGTGATTTCAAAAAAGCTGGTCGATGTCTGGGTCGGCGCGGATCGATTCCATCAGAGAGCCCAATTCATGAAAAACCCCATAGGCATCGTCGCGGTCACCGTCCTCCTCGATTTCGAGGCCCATCTCTGTACCGCCCGGAAGCACCGAGAGATTACGGCGCTCAAGCCAGTCCATTGCGGGAATTGGCCGCCGGCGCTATCGTCGTGCTGCGATGCGCGGGCGGGGAACGAATTGTCTCTCGACCACCCCACTCCTCCAGGCCGCGAGAAGACAGGGTAACCGTCCCAGCGATATTGCCGCCTATGGCCAAAATTCTTCTCATGGACGATGACGCCGAATTTTCCGCTGGTTTTATCGATTTTTTAGAGAGAGCCGGAAACGAAGTGGATTGGACACGGTCGGCGTCCGAAGCAACCGACCGGGCCCACGAAGAGGAATATGATCTCGTAATTTCAGACCTCTACGTCTTTCAAGGCGGCCTTCCGGTGGCGGAAGGGGGTATCTTGCTGATCCACCGTTTGCGGTCGTCTGACATGCTCTATTCAAGGCAGCGGAGGCTAAGAGACATACCGATCCTAGTGATTTCTGGGGCCCAACATGCGCCCGGCCAGGGGCACATTCTTGACATGGCCGAAAGTGTCGGAGCCGATCGAGGATTGGCCAAACCCTTCACCGACCGCGAGATCTTGATCGCCATCGAAACGCTCCTTGCAGAGCCGCGACCCGGGTTACGGACCGAGTAGGCTGAGCCAACCCCAAGCGGTTAGCATCGACAAGGCGGTGGCCAAGAGCACCGCCGAGGCGGCGACCCGTCGAGCAGCTCCATAGAGATTGGCGAAAATGTAAGCGTTGACCCCCGGCGCCATGGCGGCCGTCAAAACGGCCGATTGGAAGGATTGCGCATCGAGCGCCATTGCCCGCCCCATACTCCAGACGAGAACTGGATGAAGGATGAGAGACACGGCGCAAACATAAAGAATAGCGCGCATATCGCCCGCCGGGCGGTAGCGAACAAGGACACCGCCCAGCCCGAATAGTGCCGCGGGGAGTGCAGCTCTCGACATGAGATCGAGCGCGTCGGAGACGATGAGCGGGAGGGGAATGTCAAAGACATTCACCAAGAACCCTGCCCCGATCCCGATGACCAAAGCGTTGCCGAACATCGACCGGCCGATCCGCCGGACCAAGGCCAACCCGCCCAAACCTCGGGCTCGGGCAAATTCCATCGCCGTCACTCCGATGGCGTAGCACAGCGGGGCATGGATCGCGATGATCGCAAAATTCGGGCCAAGGGCGTCGGCGCCGAAGGCCCGCTCCGAAATCGGCAGACCCAGGAGGACGGAATTGGAGAAAAGGCAGGCAAAACCAATCGCGACTGCATCCTCCCAGCTCCGCCCGAAGAGAAGCCGCGCGCCCAATAACCCCGCCAGAAAGCAGATCACCGCACCGAAGTAGAACGAGATCAGCAGCCGCCCGTTGAAGTGGGCGCCGAGATCAAGGTTCGCGATGGCAGTAAAGAGAAGGCAGGGAATGGCGAAATTTTGGGTAAACTTGATCAACCCGTCGAGGCCGGCCTCCGCCATCCAGCCTCGCCAAACGGCAACATACCCGAACCCGATCACCAAAAAAACCGGGAGGATAACCGAGATCAACGCGTCCATGTCAGACGTCGTAGTCGAGGGTCATGCCGTCAAAAGCGGGCGTGATATGGGCGGGGGTCTCAGCGTCGAGGGCGGCATAATCGAGGTCGATATGCATATTGGTAAGGACGGCCCTCCGGGGAGCTGCCCGGTCAATCCAGCCGAGCGAACGCTCTAGATGGGCATGGGTCGGGTGCGGGGTGCGGCGAAGCGCATCAAGGATCCAGCAATCGAGGTCCTGGAGCGTGTCCCAAGCCGCGTCGTACATCTCGGCCACGTCCGGAAGATAGGCGAGATCGCCGATCCGAAAGCCTAAAGCGTCGATCGTGCCATGGTTCACCCGGAAGGGCGTGAGCGTAACGGCGCCCCCTGCCCCGTCGATCACCACATCGCCCTGGATCGTGTGCATTTCGAGGATCGGCGGGTAGGGCGAGCCCTCGGGTTGGGTAAAGGCATAGCCGAACCCGCCATAGAGCCGCTCTTGTGTGGGGCCGTCAGCCCAAACAGGGACCCGGCTCCGCTGGTTGAAAACGATCATCCGCAAGTCATCGATCCCATGCACATGGTCGGCATGGCCATGGGTGTAGACCACCGCGTCGAGCCGCCCGACCCCGGCATCGAGGAGTTGCTGGCGGAGATCGGGGGAGGTGTCGATCAGAACCCGGGTGATGGCCTCGCCCTCCCCTTGCTCGATCAAAAGCGAGCAGCGGCGGCGTCGGTTTTTCGGATTTGTCGGATCGCAATCGCCCCAATGGTCGCCGAGGCGAGGCACCCCGCCCGAGGATCCGCAACCGAGAATGGTGAACCGGCGCCGCGCCATTAGGCGGCCCGGTCCGACCGGGCGGCTTTGAAGAATAGCCGTTCGAAATTGGCCTCTGTGGCGGCCGCGAACTCCGCGAAGTCGAGCCCATATAGCTCCGCCCCAACGGTCGCCGTATGGACCGCATGGGCCGGTTCGTTCCGTTTCCCTCGATACGGAGGTGGCGCCAGATAAGGGCTGTCGGTTTCGACGAGGATCCGATCGAGGGGGGCAGCCGCGAAGATCTCGCGAAGTTCGGTCGATTTGGGGAAGGCGGCGATGCCAGACATGGAAAGATAAAAGCCGAGATCGAGGGCGGTTTCGGCGAGCGCCCGGCCTGAGGAAAAGCAGTGCATCACGCAGGAATAGGCACCCGCCCGTTGCTCTTCGGAGAGGATCCGGGCCATATCTTCGTCGGCGGCGCGGGCGTGGATGATCAGAGGCAATCCGGTTTGGCGGGCGGCGTCGATATGGATCCGAAGGCTCTTTTTCTGCGCCTCGGCCGTGTCGGCGGTGTAGTGAAAATCGAGGCCCGTTTCGCCAATGCCCACACATTTTGGATGGGCTGCGAGGGCGACCAACTCATCGACCGTTGCCATCGGTACCTTGCCGACGCTCATCGGGTGGGTGCCCGCGGCGTAAAAAACAGCGGCATGCGCCTCGGCCAGCGCCCGTACCGAAGGCTCTGCTTCGAGGCGGGTGCAGATCGTCACCATCCGGTGGACGCCCGCCGACCCGGCCCGGGCAATTACGGCCGCCAATTCCCCGTCGAAATCAGGGAAATCGAGATGACAATGGCTGTCAGTGATCGGAGCTGGTGCTGTCATGGCCGGCCGCTAAGGCTGGGCCACGCGCCCTGCCGTTCCGTTAATACTGAGCACCATATCGAGGATGAGCCCCGAGGGGTCAAGGTTGACAGCGAGGGCCCTCCGCACGCGGCTCGACACCTGTTCGAGGGTCTCGGCCCAGGCCTGGGCCGCGATGAGGTCGGGGGCCAGGCGATGGGCCAGTTGAGCTTCAGCGTCGCTGACCCAAGGCACGGGCGGGCGCCCTGCCCCGGCGGCGGCGAGGCGCGACAGAAGGGTCTCAAAGAGCCGGACGATGAGGTCTCGGCGGGCCTCGGCCTCTCGCCCGGAAGCGGAATTGGCCAGGGCCAGCGCCCGGGCGCGGTCAAGATCAGGACAGGTCGCCATCAGCCCCAAGAGATCTTCATAGAGCGAGAGCCCGTCTTCTTCGATCAGCGCCGCGGCCGCCCCAGCCGAACCGGCCGACAGCGCCAAAAGTCCCGCTTCGTTCGGAAGCATCGCCAATCCCGCACCGGAAAGCGCCCCGCGGAGATCGTCCGCGCCGAGCGGGCCAAATCGCAAGGTCCGGCAGCGGGATTTGATCGTCGGCAAAATGGCATCGGTTCGATGCACAACGAGAAGGAAAACCGCGTCGTCGGGTGGCTCTTCGAGGAGTTTTAGGACCGCATTGGCGGCCGAAAGGTTCATCTCGTCGGCAGCGTCGATCAAAACCACCCGGCGCCCGCCATCGGGCGCGGCGAGCCCTAGAAAGCCGTGAAGTTTCCGCACCTCGTCGACGGTGATTTGCGACTTGAGACGTTTGGCCCTGTCGTCCCAGCTCCGGCGAAGAAGTGCTAGTCTCGGCTCTGAGAGGGCGGTGACGCGGCGGGCGAGTGGATCTTCCGGGCCAATGGTCAATTCGGGCGCGCCGGTGAGAAGGGCCCGGGCCGCGGCCCAGGCAAAGGTCGCTTTGCCAACGCCTTTCGGACCGGAGAGCATCCATCCGTGGGGCATGGACGTTGCCATCGCCGCTTCGAAACTGGCCCGATTGGTGCCGTGGCCAAAGAGCGTGGTGGCAAAGCGGGGATGGGGGGAGGCGCCGGAGCGATCGGGTTCTGGGAGGAGATCGTCGCTCATCCGAGGGCCTCGGCGGCCAACGCGCGAATGTCGGCGGCGACCTCGCTTTCGTCCCGGTTCCCGTCGATGAGGCGACAGCGCTTTGGGTTTTCCCGGACAAGGTCAAGAAATCCCGTCCGGAGCCGGGCCTGGAACGCCTCGCCCATATCCTCGAACCGGTCTTCGCCCGAGCGGCGGGCGAGCCCCCGGGCCAAGGCCGCCGCCGGATCCATGTCGATCACGAATGTGAGGTCGGGTTCGCGCCCGATCATCATTCCGTGGAGGCGGTCAACAACTGGGCGGAGATCGCCCCTCGTGGCGCCTTGGTAGACCCGTGTGCTGTCGGCGAACCGGTCGGAGATGACGATATCACCCGCCGCGAGCGCAGGTTCGATCGTCACTTCGAGATGGTCGCGGCGCGCGGCGGTGAAAAGAAGGATCTCGGTTTCGGCCGACCAGCGCGCCGGATCGCCTTCCACCAAAAGGCGGCGGATCTCTTCGGCGCCGGGCGAGCCGCCCGGCTCGCGGGTCAGCCGGACCGGACGACCGTCCGCCCGAAGCGTTTCGGCCAAAGCCCGGGCCTGGGTTGATTTCCCAGACCCGTCGATCCCCTCGAAGGTAATAAAGTGCCCCGCATTCACGTGGCCCTTATCCCCAAAGGTCGGCCGCTTGGCCAAGGCCTTTCTGAAGAAGAATCGTCACAGCCGTGCGGAGCCGAGGCAAGAACCCGCCCCGGACCACGTCCCGGTCGGCCACAAGCGGGATCCGTTTCTCCGGGAGATCCTCGACGCTGACGACCAACTCGGCCACTTCGTCGCCCGCGGCGACCGGCGCTTCTATGGGACCGCGATATTCAACTCGGGCCGAAACCCCGTCGCGGTTGCTGGCCGGCAAAAGAAGCGTGATGTCGTCGCCCGCAACGAGGGAGATCCGCTGATGATCGCCCATCCAAACTTCGGCTTCGGAAATGACATCGCCCTCTTGGGCCACGGGCGCTTCAACGAATTGGCGGAACCCCCAATTGACGATCTGGCGCGATTCCTGCGACCGGTCGGCGACGCTTTGTAGCCCTGTGATGACGAAGACGACGCGCCGATTGCCTTGGAGAGCGGAGCCCACGAGCCCGTAGCCCGCTTCCTGGGTATGGCCGGTTTTGAGCCCATCCGCCCCGATATCCATCGCCAGGACCGGGTTGCGGTTGAACCGGTTGGCGGGCGAACGCTCTTTGTAATCGAACTCCTGTTGGGCGAAATACCCGTAATATTCAGGGAAATCCTCGATGAGGCGCGTCGCCAGCACGCCGAGATCGCGGACACTCATTCGGTGATTGGGGTCGGGCCAGCCGCTGGCATTGGTGAATGTCGAATTCTGAAGCCCGATCTCCGGGGCCCGCTGGTTCATCAACCTGGCAAAGGCGTCCTCGGTGCCGGAAAGCCCCTCGGCCACGACCACGGTGGCGTCATTGCCTGAGGAGACGATTATCCCTTGGATCAGCTCCTCAACGCTCGGCGTATCGAGCTCGTTGAGGAACATGGTCGAGCCGCCCATCTCCTTCGCGCGGGTGGAAACCGGAAAAGTCTCGTCGAGCGTAATCCGCCCGTCCCTCAAGGCCTCGAAAAGCATGTAGAGCGTCATCAATTTCGACATCGAAGCCGGCGGGAGCGGCGTGTCGGCGTCTTTCTCGAAGAGCACTGTCCCAGTGGTCACGTCATAGAGATACGCCGCCCCGGCGCGCGTTTCGAAAGCGGCCTGGGCAAGGGGCGCCCAAAGGGCAAAAACGAGCATCGAACAGATACGAACGAGGGCCATAGTGCGCTCCTCTGATCAGTTGGTGACAGAATAGGCGTCGGTGAAGCCCAGGCCTTTGACTTGAGAGAGGACCTCGTCACGGTCGACTGTGCTTGCGGCGGGCCCCACAAGGACCCTCCAGAAAACCTCACCTTGGCTTTCCTGGCGCAGGACAGTTGGGATGATCCCAGCCTGGCGGAGGGTGTCCGCCGTGCTGGCAGCATTGTCTTCCACACTGAAGATGCCGATCTGGATGAAGGGTTTTTCAATCGCCGCGGGCGCCGCAGGCGGGGCGGCCGTGGCCGCGGGCTCAGCCGGTGCGGTCTCGACGAGCGGGGCCTCCTCGGTCGCCGCAGGGCGAATGGCCGGGGCCTCGTCGGCAGCATCGATCGCCGCCGCGGCGGCCGCCAACGGATCGCTGTCGAGCGCTTCGGTTTCAACCGCTTGAGGCTCTGGAAGGCTTTCGACAGTAGCCGCAACGGGCGCGGCGGCATCTGGTTCTGGCGCGGCCTCTTCTGGACGTGGCTGTTCCACGGTTTCTTTCCGCAAAGCGACCACCGCCAGTTCAGTCGGTTGGCCAGACAACATGCCAAGCTCGACGGCGGCGTCTGAAGACACTTGGATTTGGGGGCCCGGGCTTTCCCGTTCCCGCCGGAAAAGAGCTCCGACCACGGTCGATCCGTTCGACATGTTGCGGATCAAAACGCGCTCTGGGTCGGTCACGTCCGGATGGGCCACCCAGACCCCGCCGAGGGAAGGACGCCCATCCCACAACCCATTTTCTTGGGCCTGGAACACCTCGGGCGCTTCCACATCGCGGGATTGGGCCGCACTGGCGCCGACAGGCGCAAAACCTTCGGCTTCAGGACCTGACCCCGCGCCTTCCAGCAACGAGAAATCTTCGCAGCCCGCCAGTGCCACTAATCCAACTGCGAGAAAAATATGCCGATAGGGTCGACGCATCGGTCTAGCCATTTTCGCCTCTCTGCTCGCGCTGCCGTCGCCTGCCCGTCTTGGGGGTCTTGGCCCGGCTGCAATGCCACCGGCCGATCGCGTCGGCCATGGCGGAACACTAGCTATTTTGGGCCCGGATGGAAACCGTTTCCCTCAGGTTTCACCGATCTCGGCGGTCAAACTGGTCAAACCCGGTTTTGCCCGCTATCCCCATGCGGCCGGAGGAGTGGCAGAGTGGTCGAATGCACCGGTCTTGAAAACCGGCGTGCGTGAAAGCGTACCGTGGGTTCGAATCCCACCTCCTCCGCCACCCTATAACTATTTGATATTGAACATTAATATGGCTCAAGAAGGAGTCGCGATTTCTGGGGCTTGTACAGGCGCTCGATCGTCAGAGACTTGATATTGCAGGAAAAATCGCCCGCAAATGGTGCCAAGTCTCTGATTGCGATTTTGGCGGAGAGAGTTTTGAGAGTTCTGAAGCGAAAAATTACGATATTTCAATCATTTTTCGCTGATCAGACCAGACAATCGGGAAGCCGGATTTCAGGAGGTAGTCAGTGGTCAGATGGATCGGCTGACTTCCCGACGCAGCAAGGTCAAGTATTTCCGGCGACAGCATCGCAAGATTGATCAGTGCATGAACACGTGGCGCAGGGATCCGTTCTTCCGCGGCGATGTCTACCGGCGACGTGCCATCTATGATCATCGTCAACCAGCGTCGAGCCGTCACGGTGTTTTGCACCAGTGTTCGGTCGATCTCTGGTGGTGCGTCTCCTAGATGTAGTTTGAGCTCCACCCCGCGTCGGCGCATCTGGAAGTGGGACGCAATCGTCAATGTTCCTGGGGCAATGCGATCTGGCTTACAGTTCAGCAGTCTGGCGATCTCTTCCTTGTCCAGAGCAAGGGTCATTGAACCTGGTTTCAGGTCCACACGATGCACCAATATATGTGGCGATGCGGCGTCCCGTTTCGCCGAAAGGCGTTTTTGTGCCTCCATCAGCTCCGCCGCTGATGCCGTCGGGACGAGCGACGATGCCGCCGTCGGCTTGCTTAAGTGTGTCTGAACCAGTTCAGCGATCAGGTTTTCCAGCTGCTCTGCCGGGAGCCGCCAGGCGTCGGGTTGATTGTTGCGACGATCCACGACCAGGCGGCGGGAGATGTAGTATCTGAGCCGTTTCCCGTTCTTTCGGCTGTGGCTTGGGGTGAGCCGATCGCCGGTCTCGTCAAAGAGTTTTCCGGCAAGGGGGGATGGGCCCGCGAGCCGCTTGCTACCACGTTCCTTCACCGCCCCCGTTTCAAGCAGCTTCTGGATCTCTTCCCAGTTCTCCGGCTCGATGATTGCAGGATGCTGGCCGTCATAAACCTTGTCTTTGTGCCGGATGCGGCCTGCGTAGATTGGGTTGGTCAGGATGGCGTGGATATGGCCGCGTGTGAACGGATGCCCACCTTTGGTTTTGCCGTTAGACCTTTCGGTCCTCCTTGTCTGGAGGCCAAGATTGTCAGCATGTTCGGTTACTCTGCGAACAGTTTTATGCTTCCGATAGAGGTCGTAGATCGTTCGGATTGTTGCCGCCTCAGCTTCTTCAATGGCCAAAGTTCTACCGACTGCTTTGTACCCAAGGGGGACGTTGCCGCCCATCCATAGACCCTTCTTCTTCGAGGCCGCGATCTTGTCGCGGATACGCTCTGCTGTCACTTCACGCTCGAACTGAGCGAAGGAGAGAAGCATGTTCAGCGTCAGCCGTCCCATGCTGGTGGCGGTGTTGAACGACTGGGTGACAGACACGAAGGAAGTATCCGCCGCGTCCAGAACATCGACGATCTTTGCGAAGTCAGACAAAGACCGTGTCAGACGATCGATCTTGTAGACAACAATCTGATCAACCCGTTTTTCCTTGATCGCTTTCATCAAGCGTTTCAGCGCCGGCCGATCCAAATGCCCGCCGGAGATGCCGCCATCGTCAAACCGATCCGGCAACAGCTCCCAACCCTCATGCTTTTGGCTGGCGATAAAGGCCTCGCAGGCCTCCCGCTGGGCATCCAGCGAGTTGAAGTCCTGTTCCAACCCTTCCTCTGTACTCTTACGGGTGTAAATCGCGCAGCGGATCCGGCGCATCAGTCGACGCCGAAGAAGCGTGGGCCGGACCAGCGGGCCCCGGTGATGTGCCGCGCGACAGCCGACAGCGATCTCCATAACCTACCATCCATAATGTAACCCTCATCGGTCACCTCGACCTGATAGGTACGACCATTCCATTCCCGCACAAGATGCGACCCCGGTTTCGCGACCAACGGCACCGATTTGCCGGCTGCCACCTGTTTCAACCGACGTTCTGTTTTGGCGGACACGCCACTAAGCATCCGCGTCTGAAGATCCCAGATCAGCACTTTCTTCATGAAGGGTTGTGAGAGATGCTTGGGTGGTGATCGACCGAAGGCCGTCCGCCATCGATCGAGGCAGGCGGATCGGTCAAACCCATCGATCTCGGCAATCTGGTCCGACAGGTCTTCAGGTTTCGCCTCCGTCATTTCCGGGAACCGTCGGTAAAAATGCGGTAAACCGATCCCCTGTCGTTGACTTGGCGTTCGACCACGGTTCCGGTCTTGCGCAATCGGGAAATCGCCGCCCGCGCCGTATGCGGCTGCCAGCCCAGGGCGTTCTGGATTTGCGCGATGGTCGCACCGGATTTTCGGCAAAGCAATTTGCGAAGCTGGGTTGTACGGGTTGGTTTCGGTTTGGGTTTCGACGGTTTCTTTGCGGTTCCAGCGCTGGTATTGTCGGTCATCGATTTCTCCACACTAGGAGCGCCGGCCAATCCAGCGCCCTGTACCGAGTGGAGCCCGGGCATTTCGGGCGGCGACACAATGCCAACACTACCGCTTCGCGTGGCCGCGAAGTCCAGCGCTATTTGGCGCCATCAAGGATAGTTTTGATTTCGGACAGGATTTGGCGAGAACGCATGCTGGTCGATTTCACTCGCAATTGACGCCAGGCCTGAACTCGACAATCCCTGCCTCTGCCACTCAATCGCAAGGGTCGCTGCGTCTTCAAGGAAACCCGTCAGCGCGGCAAATCGTTCCCCAAGTGTTTTGTTGTCCGTGTTGTCCATGCCAACACGCAGGCTTGCCGCGGCACGGGTGTCCAGTGCCCGCAGAGAAAGGCGGGAAAGCGGAAGTCCGCTGCTGTGCAGCTAGAGTTTTCAGACACCGCGATAGCGGACCTTCTACGCAATGATCTAGGGGTCTGAATATGGGATGGTTCTTTCGGAAACCGGCCAGCTCCACACGCTCGAAGGTGCCACAGGCTGTTCAGCAGAGCGGTAATTCACTTTGGGTTTTGTGATTTTCTGCTTTTGGCTCGCTGCTTGTTGTCAATTGATGGAGTAGGTAATTTGAGGGAAACAAGAAGTAGGCTTTCAGAGACTTAGTCGTTTGCGAGCGGTAACTTGATGCAGGCAGCTAACCAAATGATTAATCGGACTTTCCAGAATATCCCTGATGAAAAAATCAGTGAAGCCGATCAGCGATCGTTCTTGGTCAGTCTAGGTTGGTCAAGAGGATCTACGTGGGATGCTTTGCTGAAATCAAAACGCGTGCTGATAATCTCCGAGGCGGGTGCGGGAAAGACATACGAATGCCGCACTCAGGCGTCGCATTTATGGTCTGCGGGACAACCAGCATTCTTTGTTGAATTGGCCGCGCTGGCGACTGAGGAACTTCGTTGCCTGCTCGATACTGATGAAGAAGCCCGGCTGAACGCTTGGCTTACTTCACAATCCGAGGTGGCGACATTTTTCTTGGACTCAATCGACGAGCTGAAATTGACGCGGGGTTCATTTGAGCGCGCGCTCAAACGACTGAAGAAGTGCATAGGGAACCAGCTTCACCGAGCGCGAGTCATCATCACGACACGACCGATACCGTTCGACCAACAGTTGGTCCGAAATGTACTGCCTGTTCCTCCAGCACCATCTTCGGAGTCTGTTGAAGAGACATTTGCCAACATCGCAATGCGAGAGCTTCAGGAGCAACACGACAACAAAAGCAAGAACCAATCGGCCGATTGGCGGTCGGTAGCTTTAATGCCACTGTCGGACGAGCAAATCGTCGATTTTTGTCGGCACCAGAGCGTGAGCGATCCCGATTTGCTTTTCGAAGATCTACGACGCCGCAATGCATTGGAATTTGCACGTAGGCCTCAAGACCTCATTGAGTTGTGCGCGGACTGGCGTGAGCACAAGCGCATCCGAACGCATCGCGATCAGGTTGCCACAAATGTGCGCGTGAAGCTGCTTCCTCGCGATGACAGACCTGAACCGGCGGAATTGTCCGTCG
Source organism: Pseudomonadota bacterium (assembly GCA_039198225.1). Classification (GTDB taxonomy): domain Bacteria; phylum Pseudomonadota; class Alphaproteobacteria; order Rhodobacterales; family Rhodobacteraceae; genus JASJAR01. The sequence goes on along the minus strand of JBCCTQ010000038.1, from coordinate 4,092 downwards.
ACAAGGCGATCGAAGGAGCCAGTCGGCTCGCGCTCGCGGTTCAGATGACGCGTCGTTTAGCAATCCGTCATAGTGCAGCCTCCGACGTTGTTGACGAAGAGGCAGCTCTCGATCCCGCGGTCATCCTGTCCGACTGGCAACCAAATGAACGAAAGGCACTGCTTGAGCGACCGCTATTTGGCTTCGCTTCTTATGGTCGAGTGCGCTTCCATCATCGTTCGGTTGCGGAGTATCTTGCTGCGGAGCGGCTACTAAACCTTCGACGTCAAGGGATGTCGTTTCGAGCCCTTAAGCGGCTTCTCTTCGCGGAAACCAAAGGAAAGACGATCGTTCGCCCGTCCAAACGTCCAGTGGCGGGTTGGCTAGCCTTGCAAGAAGACGGGATATTTGAGCTCTTGCGAGACAACGAGCCTACCGTGCTCTTGGACGAAGGTGACCCGGAATCGCTAACGCAAACACAGCGAAATCAAGCTCTTCGCGCCTATTCTGAGCGCTACGGCCCTGGTGGCTGGAGAGGCCTCCAAGTGCCGCACATTCAGGTCCATCGATTTGCATCAAAAGAGCTGGCGGATGAAATCAACTTGATTTGGCAAAGCGGAGTTGAAAATCCAGACGTACGAGTAGTCCTCATCAGCCTTATCGAGGCAGGCAGCATAGAAGACTGTGCCGACATCGTATTTGATATCACTCAGGACATGGCAGCACCTGCGGTTGAGCGCATATTAGCTATTGATGCGTTAGTAGCCCTTGAAGACGACAGGCTCGGGAACATTGCTTCCAGTGTAGCAGATGCCGACGATCTCTGGCCCGATAGGGCGGCGCGAGGTGCCGTACTAAGACTTTTCGCCAAGTACATGTCGGTTGAGCAGCTTTGTCGGACTCTTCGACGGGTAAAGCGGGAGAAGCGGAATGTAGGCGACCTCAGCTGGCAACTGCCACGCCTGATAGCAGGATCGCCACTTGATCTGCCTGTCCTTGAGGAACTTCGTGATGGCTTCCTAGCACTTGTCTCAGAGGGGCTTAGATGGCGAAAGGAGTGGCCACATGTTTCGAGTGATCGGCCAGATCTAAGCGGAGCGTTTGCAGCAACGTGTGAACTCGGCCTTGATTTGAGCCAAGATGAGGAATGGCTTCATGCTGGCGTACTTGCATTGCGATTGCATCACCGGCACCATGGCGACGATGAGCCGATCAAGTCGCTTCGCGAACGACTGAGCAATCTGAGTGCAGAGGGCAATGCCCGTCTATTCTGGGTTGAGGATGCTTTGCTCCAGTCGCTTCATGAATTCAAAGACCCATGGAGACGACTCGCAGAGATCACGATTCACGATGGGCCCGTCCAGCTTAGACCGGACCGCGATCTGACTTGGGTGAGCGAAGCGCTTGGCGACACGACCCGGGATGCGGATGAACGCGCAATGCTCTTGGAGGCCGCTATCCGCCTGTCGCCGGATCGTGACACGTGGAAAGAGCACATTCAAGGACTTAAGCCTCTCGTAGCGGATGAGCTTTCATTCGTGCAAAGGATCGACGACTGGCTGAAGCCATCGAAACACGACAAAGAACATCGTCGTTGGGAAAAGAAGCAGGCAGAACGAAAGAAGCAGGAAGAGCGGCGAAAGGCCAAGAACCGCGCATGTTGGATTCAGTTCTGGCGAGAAGTAGCCAATCAGCCAGAGAACGCATTCTCGAAAGAGCAAAGCTGGAACACAGCTTGGAACTTGTGGCGCGCCATGAGGCATGATGGTGATGACAGTCGATCGTCAGGTTGGAACCGGCGCTTCATTGAAGAGCAATTCAATCAGGAAACTGTCGACAAGCTTCGTCGCGTGCTGATGAAAATCTGGCGCGAAGATCACCCAACCTTTCCCAGCGAAAGGGCCGAAGGTGAGCGCAATACATTTCTTGTACGTTGGCAACTTGGCTTAGCCGCAATCTACGCTGAAGCAGAGGCCCCGGACTGGGCAGCTAAACTCAGCGATGCCGAAGCTGAGCTAGCCGTGCGGTACGCGCCGATTGAACTGAACGGCCTTCCCCAATGGATCGAAAGTCTCGGAGATAGGCACCCAAACGCTATAGACCGGACGCTTGGAAAGGAATTGTCGTGGGAGCTGAGCCGCCCGCCAGGTAAGCATGTGCATTCAAGCCTGCTTCAAGGAATTGGTTACGCGACTGAGAGAGTTGCGAGGCTATTTCTCCCAAGGCTGGAAACTTGGTTTGATACCGGCGGGGACCGGATCAATGGCGCCGATAACGTGACTGGGATGATCGAAAGGGTTCGGCAAGTCACTCGGGTTATCTTGGAGCATGGCGATGCTGCTGAAGCTGAAAGACTTCGAGAACGGGCAATCCAAAGACTGGAGCAACAATTGCCGTTAGCGCTGCGTCTTGTTTGGTTGTCGACCTTGATGCGGATTGATCCGCAGGCAGGGGTCGAGAAGCTGGCTGATCAGATCGAGATAGTTGAACCATCTAAACGATCAGACGCTGTGACATGGCTGGCCAGCCTCTTTGGGGATCGCCAAGACGGAATTGGGTTAGGTGACGAACGCTTCACGCCGCGGCTACTGCTGCGGCTGCTTCGTCTGGCCTATCGCCACGTTCGAATTCAAGACGATGCGCACCACGAAGGATCCTATTCACCGGATACTCGCGACGACGCGGAACAGGCACGCAATAGCATAGTATCGGCATTGTTGAACGCGAAGGGCGAGGAAGGCTTGACTGCTAAGCTCGAGATGGCCGCAGATCCTTTGTGCGTTCATTTCAAGGATCGCATTTTGGCTCTGGCAGAAGAGAATTGGGCGCACGAAATTGATGCTAACGCATATGATGAGGCTCAAGCGGTAGCGCTTGATCGCAGCGGGGAAGCGCCTGCTTCAACGAATGAAGCCATGTTTGCGATTATGAAGGATAGGCTGTCTGACCTAAATGACCTTCTTCTCCGTGATGCTTCGCCGCGTGAAGCTTGGGCAGGGATATCAGACGAGAAGGTCATGCGTCGAGAAATCGCGCGCGAGCTGCGTTACGCAGCCAACTCGATCTACACGGTGGACCAAGAGGCCGTGACTGCAGACGAAAAGGAAACCGATATTAGACTTCGTTCCGTAGCCTCTCCTCATGAGGCGGTTATCGAACTCAAGCTCGGGGATGGACGAACAGCCAGGGACTTGCGCGACACAATCGAGAATCAGCTGGTGAAAAAGTACATGGCAGCGGACCACAGCCGGGCCGGTGCCCTGATGGTGACCCTTGCGAAAGATCGGAAGTGGGACCATCCGGACGGCGGGCCGCGGATTGGTGTGGAAGGGCTATTTCTCCTTCTACATGAAGAGGCAGAACGAATTGAACAAGCTTCGGCGGGTGCCTTGTCGCTAGCAATTCACTTTCTTGATCTGCGACCGAGATTGAGGACGGAGCGCGAAGAAAACCTTTAGGAATCCAGAGCCTCGCTCCAACTTGACGCATTCACCATCGTAACGGGAAAGCGAGTGCTCCCATTTCGTTTGTCAAAACTCTAATTGGCTGGTTTTGGTCAGTTAGCTGGGCCTATTTGCCGCGAAACGGGGTAGAACTTCCCGAGCGGATAGGGAGCCAGCGTCCGCCATTATAGACAGTATTCTTCGAATTTGAGCTCGAATTGCATTTGGCCGATCTTCCAACGCTGCCAAGAGCCCGGCCGCTTTATCGGCGAATCAAGCATACATCCAGAAACTTGCATCGGTCTTATGCTCGTTTGCATACGCATTGAGCCAGGGAACGAACCATTTTTCGAGCTGATCCGACGACATGCGTTCGCAAATAGCAAGTACTGCATAAGCAGCAGAGGCATGCTGCTTTGTGGTGTCTACCCAACTATCGATCCTGGGCAATAGCATTTCCAAGAAGGGCCAATTCGGCGGCACGGGCGTCATGTATGGACCAACGAACCCTGCCGCCCGCAACGCGTTATCTAGATTTTGCCACTCGCCATTTTGAACTCTAGGGACCAGATTGCTCATGACCCAATCTGCCGCTGGTTGCCAAGCTTTCCAAAATCGATCGTCTGGCGGTCGGTTGCTGACAATCAGCTCATGAGTAACGGCATCAAGG
>JBCCTQ010000037.1:0-31556 GCA_039198225.1 Pseudomonadota bacterium | reverse complement strand
GGAACCGCTCGAACTCGAAAATGCCGCGATAGGGAAGGGTTCCCTCGTCCCCTTCGCGGCATCGAGCGTCTTTCGCTGTGTTTTCGGGCCGCCTGTCGGGTGGCCCCGCCGGGCCGGTTGCTGGGGGGCAACCGGCCCTGGCATGTTTGGCGCCCGGCCAAGTACACAAGTTTACCATGCCGCCACCTCCGTGCTTGCGCTTCGCCCGGGCCCTTGGCAGCATCAGACAAGACCCGAGATCGATGGAGACCGCTCCTTGGCGAGCCACATAAGTCAGCCGAACGCAGACCATCCAACCGACCCCGAGACCCATCTCGAATTTCCCGATAACCGGCTTCTGATCGACCTATGCGGCGAGTTTGATCGGAACCTCGCCCAGATCGAGCAAGGCGCAGGGGTGCATATCCTCCGCCGCGGCAACCAATTGGCGATCCACGGCGAGGCGGCGGCCCGGGCGGAGGCGGGAAGGGTGCTCGAAGAGCTCTATGCTCGCCTTGAGGCGGGACGCAGCATCGATTCCGGTGCCATCGACGCCGCGTTCCGGCTCGGTGAAGGGGAGCCCGCGCCTCAAGATCAGATGGAGCTCTTTAAAGGCGGGGCGGTCGAGCTCAAAACCCGAAAGAAAACCGTGGAACCTCGGACCGAGGCGCAGAAAGCCTTCGTCCAGGCCATGTTTCAAAATGAGCTCGCCTTCGGGATCGGCCCGGCCGGGACGGGCAAGACCTATCTTGCCATTGCCTCGGGGGTGACGCTCTTTCTTGGCGGGCATGTGGACCGGATCATCCTCAGCCGCCCGGCGGTTGAAGCGGGCGAGCGGCTGGGATTTCTGCCCGGCGACATGAAAGACAAGGTCGATCCTTACATGCAGCCGCTCTACGACGCGCTGAACGATTTTCTGCCTGGAAAACAAGTCACTAAGCTCATCGAAGACAAAAGGATCGAGATCGCACCCCTGGCCTTCATGCGGGGGAGGACCTTGTCGAATGCTTTTGTCGTCCTCGACGAGGCGCAGAATGCCACGACCATGCAGATGAAGATGTTTCTCACCCGTTTGGGCGAGGGGAGCCGGATGGTGATCACCGGGGACCGGAGCCAGGTGGATCTGCCCCGGGGCGTGACCTCGGGCCTCCATGACGCCGAGCGGCTTCTGAAACGGGTCGAGGGCATATCCTTCAGCTACTTCACGGCAAAGGATGTGGTCCGCCACAGGCTCGTCGCGGCGATTATCGAGGCCTATGGCAGCGAAAGCTGAACCCTCGGTCGCCTCCGGCGGGAGTATTTTGGCCAGGATGAAGGGGCCTTCATCTCTTTATAAATACGCAAGTTCGCCCCAGGGTGGCACTTGCCCGTAGAGGTGGTCATCGAGGAGCCTCTCTGGTCGGAAATGGGCCTTGAAGCCCTGGCCGAACGGGCCGTGGCGGTGACGCTTGGCCATCTTGGGCAGGACGAATTGGAGCTTGTTTGCCTGGGCGCCGGGGACGGGCGTGTTGCGGAGTTGAACGCTGCCTTTCGAGGCAAAGCCCAACCCACCAATGTGCTATCTTGGCCTTCTGAGACGCTCCGACCCCAGGGGCCGGGCCATGTCCCGCCCGCACCCAATACGCCCGAAATCGGCGATATTGCGCTGGCCCATGGGGTGTGTTCGCGGGAAGCCGAAGCGGCGGGGATTGCTTTGGCCGACCATGCAACCCATCTGATTGTCCATGGGGTGCTCCATCTTTTGGGCTACGACCACGGGACCGACGAAGACGCTGACTTGATGGAAAACACCGAGATTGACATACTTATTACACTTGGGATCGCTAATCCCTACGTTTAGCCGGCCATAAGCCGGTATCTTGGAAAGGACAAATGGGCGAAGCTCAGGACGGGTCTTTAGCCGCCGCGCAAGGCGCGCGGCCAACTGGACAGAAGAGTTTTCTCGGGCGGGTTTTTGGCTCGCTTAAGGCGGTCGAACCGGACGCTGCTCCGGCGGAAGAGGAGCCGGGGCCACGCACCGGCATCCCGGCGATCACCAATCTCCGCGCTCTGCGGGTCGAAGACGTGATGATCCCCAAGGTCGAGATCGTGGCGATCCCGGTGACGGCGACGAAATCGGAGCTCGTGGAGCTCTTCCGAAGCTCAGGGCTCACCCGGCTCCCGGTCTATAACGAAACACTCGACAGCCCGATCGGCCTGGTCCACCTCAAGGATTTCGCGCTCCAGCACGGGTTCAACGGCACGGGCGGGCGGTTCAATCTCCGCCACATGACCCGGCCGTTACTCTATGCGCCGCCCTCGATGCCCATAGGCGTTCTTCTTCAAAAGATGCAGTCCGACCGGCGCCATATGGCGCTGGTGATCGACGAATATGGCGGCGTCGACGGGATCGTGACGATCGAAGACCTCATCGAACAGGTGGTGGGCGAAATCGAGGACGAACACGATATCGCCGAAGGCCGGTTTTGGACGGAAGAGGCGCCGGGCTGCTATCTGGCCCAGGCGCGCACTCCCCTTGAGGAATTCGAAGCTGAGATCGGCTGGAAACTCGTCACCGGCGAAGACGAAGAAGAGATCGACACGCTGGGCGGCCTCGTTTTCATGCTCGCAGGCCGGGTCCCAGCCCGGGGCGAAGTGATCGACCACCCCGATGGGCCGGATTTTGAAGTGGTCGATGCCGATCCCCGTCGGATCAAGCGGCTTCGCGTCCGGGTCGACCGCGCCAAGGACCGGGCGCAAGACGCGCACCCGGAAGCGGCCGAATAGGCGTGGTGGGCGTTCCAGCCTGAGTGAGGCTCATTTTGGTGGCAGCCGGGGCCAGGCTCGGTTAGCCCCGCGATCAACCTTATGGCGGCTCCGAGCGATCCTGACCCTGAACCCATGGTGCAATCCGAAGACAATTTGACCGGCGGACGGCGTTGGCTCCGCTTACCGGCCGCCGTTGCCGCCGGACTCGCCGCCGGGCTGGGCCACGTGCCGTTTGGGCTTTGGCCGATCGCGCTCTTCGGTTTTGGGGCGCTGATCTTTCTCACGATTGGGGCTCGGCGCCCGTTCTGGATCGCTTGGGCCGGGGGGCTTGGATATTTTGGCCTGACACTCCATTGGATCGTCGAGCCGTTCCTCGTCGATATCGAGCGCCATGGATGGATGGCCCCGTTTGCCCTGGCATTCTTGGCCGGGGGGCTTGCGCTCTTTTGGGGCGGGGCGGCCGCCCTTGCTGCGAGAATTGCCGGGTCCCGGGCGCTGATGCTCGCCCTTGCCCTTGCCGGTGCGGAGGCGGTGCGGGGGCATATATTCACCGGCTTTCCCTGGGCGCTTCCGGCCTATATTTGGGTCGACACGCCGGTCCGGCTCGCCGTGTCTTGGATCGGGTCCTATGGCTTGAGCCTTCTCACACTTCTGGCCGTCGCTCTGCCCTTTGCATTCGGGTCGAACTGGCCCGGCAGGCTGGCCGGTGCGGTTCTAGGCCTCGGGCTCTTGGCGGCGGCGCTTTACCCGGCGCGCGTGGCCCCGCCCTTGGAGGCGGGCGGCGATACGGCCCGGATCATCCAACCCGACATTGCCCAGGCCGACAAATGGGACCCCGACCTTGCACCCGGTCATTTTCAACGGATGCTTCTTCTCACTCGGTTTCTGACCAGCACCGGCCCGCAACCGGCCATGGTGGTCTGGCCCGAGGTGGCCATTGTCCAACCGCTGGATCTCGCAGGGCCGACCTTGGAGACCGTCTCAGCGACCATCGGCGACGTGCCCTTCGTCACTGGGGTGAACCGGCGGGAAGACGGCCAATGGTTCAATTCGATGCTGGTTGTGGGTGCGGGGGGCCAAGTGACCGAGACCTTCGATAAGGTCCATCTGGTGCCTTTTGGCGAATATATCCCGTTCAAGCTCGCCTTTTTGCGCACGCTTGCGGGCACTAGCGGCAATGGGTTTTCCTCCGGCCGGGACGTGCGCTTGATCGAGACACCGCTCGGCCGGGCCCTGCCGCTCATCTGTTATGAAGGGATCTTCCCGGGGCATATATTCCGGGCTGGCGAGAGAGCCGATTACCTCATGCTTCTGACCAATGATGCCTGGTTCGGCACCTTTGCCGGGCCGGGTCAGCACCTCGTCCAAGCCCGGTTCCGGGCCGCCGAGCATCGTTTGCCGCTTCTTCGGGTGGCCAATCGGGGCGTTTCGGCTGCGATCGACGCCCATGGCAATCTCGACCCGGCCCAGACCCTTGAGATGGGCCAGCCCGGCGTTGCGGATGTCACGCTTGCCACCGCACCTGGGGTTTCGCCCTATGCAAAGCTCGGCGATTGGCCGGTATTTGGTCTCATTGGCGTCCTTCTGGGCGCGGGGGTCTGGGCCAGGCGCCGAAAAAGCTGAGATCCGAGGCCTCCCGGGGGCCTTGTGCCCACGGGTCGCCACAACTCCCGGAACCACCCCGCGATTGTGTCGGAAGGGGAAACATTAACCTCACCTTCACGAGAATCCGGTTGAACCGGCCCATGCGCCCCGATAAGCGCGAAACGGTTATCACAACGGCTTCCTGGCGTGATGACAGAACACTTAATGGAGCATTCCCATGAGCCGACAGAATTACGTTTTTACATCGGAAAGCGTGTCCGAAGGGCATCCCGATAAGTTGTGTGACAGAATTTCAGACGCCGTCCTCGACGCTTTTCTGACCGAAGAATCCGAAGCACGGGTGGCCTGCGAGACGTTTGCGACCACCGGCATGGTTGTTGTTGGAGGCGAAGTGGGGCTCTCCGACCAAGAGCGGCTCAAAAATTACATGGGCCGGATCGCCGAGATCGCGCGCGATTGCATCAAGGATATCGGCTATGAGCAGGATAAGTTCCACTGGAACACCTGCCATGTGATGAACTTCCTTCACGAGCAATCGGCCCATATCGCCCAAGGCGTGGACGCGTCGGGCAACAAAGACGAAGGCGCGGGCGACCAGGGCATTATGTTTGGCTATGCGGTCGATGAGACGCCCGAGCTGATGCCGGCGCCCATCCATTATGCCCATGAGATCCTCCGCCGCCTTGCCGAAGTCCGCAAAAACGGCACCGAGGCCACGTTGCGCCCGGACGCGAAATCGCAACTTTCGGTCCGTTATGAGGACGGAAAGCCGGTGGAAGTAACGTCGATCGTGCTGTCGACCCAGCATGAGAGCGAGGACCAGACTTCCGACGACATTCGCCGGATCGTTGAGCCTTATATTCGCGAGGTTTTGCCCCAAGGCTGGATCACCGATGCCACCGAATGGTGGGTAAACCCCACCGGCACGTTCGTCATTGGCGGGCCCGACGGCGATGCGGGACTGACAGGGCGGAAGATTATCGTCGACACCTATGGCGGGGCTGCCCCCCATGGCGGCGGGGCGTTTTCCGGCAAGGACCCCACCAAGGTGGACCGTTCGGCGGCTTATGCGGCGCGCTACGTGGCCAAAAACGTGGTGGCCGCCGGGCTTGCGAGCCGCTGCCTGATCCAGCTTTCCTACGCGATCGGGGTCTCAAAGCCCCTCTCGATCTATTGCGACACGTTCGGGACCGGCGAGATCGAGGACGCCGCGATCGAAGCGGCCATCCCCAAGGTCATGGATCTTTCGCCAAGGGGGATCCGGGAGCATCTCGAACTCAATCGGCCGGTTTACCAAAGGACCGCAGCCTACGGGCATTTCGGGCGGGCGCCCGAAGCCGATGGTGGTTTTTCCTGGGAGCGGACCGACATGGCCGAGGCGCTAAAGCGCGAGATCTAACGGGCCGGCCAAGCGGTGGCGGGGCGCGATATCTCCGCTGCCGCGGCCGTGTTTTTTTGGCAGATTTGGGAGTGCGGCCACATTCCTGCCCGGTTTCCGTGCGATTCCCCACAAGGAATGGTCTAACCGGAGCCTTTCCGATGCCGATTAACGATTTGCACTTGTGTGTCGCCGACCCCGATGCCCGTCCGGGCCGCGCGAAAGCCTCTTCCGCCGAACGTTTCCTCAACCGCCTGACCGCGGTGGTGGGAGAAGCGCTCCAGGTCGCCGACCGGGGCGTCTACCGCCACCGGGGCTACGGCCCCGTGGGCTTTGAAGATGGACGGATGGCAGTCACATCTGCCTTCGCCGTGGATGATTTCGAAGCCGCCGAAGCGGTGGTCAACGCTGTGACCCGCGGCACCGAATTCGAGGGGCGCTTTGTGACCCACCGCTGGCGCGAAAGCGATCGCTCCATGGGCGCGCCCGAGGCCTACCAGATTGATCAGGCCCAATTCCGCCGCGGCATGTATTCCCGCATCCTCCGCTAGGCCGTCCTTTTCCAAAAGGCGAACCTTCGGTTCACGGCATTATCTGTTTGGGCGCGCAGCCCAGGCCGAAGCGCTGGAATGAATACCGGGGGCGTCCGCCTCCGGCGTGAGTATTTTGGCCAGGATGAAGGAGCCTTCCTCCCATTAAGAATGGGGGAGACCCATCGTCCCCGGGATCCTTGGGCCGATTGACCTCTGACGCAGCCCGGGCCAGAAGCGCCGGCCATGACGGAAAGCCTCAGACGCAATTTCTACGGTCGCCGCCACGGCAAGACCCTGAAACCGAGCCAACGGCGCTATCTCGAGGAGGATTTGCCGCGCTTGGGGCTCGGAGACGTGGGTCTGGGCATTGTGCCGGAAGAGGTCTTTCCAGACCGCCCGATCTGGCTTGAGATCGGGTTCGGCGGGGGCGAGCACCTGGTGGATCAGGCGGGGCGCCATCCGGATGTGGGGCTTATCGGGGCGGAGCCCTTTGTGAACGGGGTCGCCATGTGTCTGGGTAAGATCCGCCGGGCGGGTGTCGACAATATCAGGATCCACATGGGGGATGTGCGCGATCTTATGGACGCCCTCCCAAACGCTTCCATCGCAAAGGCGTTCTTGCTCTATCCCGATCCGTGGCCGAAGGCGCGCCACCATCGACGCCGTTTTGTGACACCGGACCACCTTGGCCCCCTGGCGCAGGTCTTAGCCCCCGGTGCCGAATTTCGGATCGCCACGGATATCGCAGATTATGTCCGCCAGGCTTTGGAAGAAGTGCCGACCGCAGGCTTCGAGCGCGTGGGAGGCGGGGACCCGGCCGAGACAGCGCCTTGGAGCGATTGGGTGTCGACGCGCTACGAGAAAAAGGCCCTGCGGCAGGGGCGGCGGCCCCACTATCTGACTTTTCGGCGTTCGACCTAAGCCATTTGGGGCCCGTCGGCAGCCCAAAACTCGGACCCCGAGCGCGGTTCCATTGGCGGTGGACGGGGGAGGGCGCCCGGGCTATCGGGGGGATCGATCTTGAGGAGTGCGAGATGGGACCCACCGGAGTGCCCCAACCCTTGACCGTCCAGGCAGGCGGACCGCTCCGGGGCGAGGCAAGCGTGCCGGGGGACAAGTCAATCAGCCACCGGTCGCTGATCCTCGGCGCTCTTGCGGTCGGGGAGACCCGGGTCACGGGCCTCCTCGAAGGCCAGGACGTGCTTGACACCGCCGCCGCCATGGCCGCGTTCGGGGCTGAGGTCGAGCGCATGGGCGAGGGCGAATGGCGTATTGCAGGTGTGGGCGTGGGCGGGTTTGCAGAGCCCGAGGACGTCATCGATTGCGGCAATTCCGGCACCGGGGTGCGGCTCATCATGGGGGCTATGGCCACCACGCCGATCACCGCGACGTTTACCGGCGACGCGTCGCTTCGGTCGCGTCCCATGGGCCGCATCACCGACCCCCTGGCCGGATTTGGCACGGAGGCCTATGGCCGTGCTGGCGGTCGGCTGCCCCTCACTCTCGTGGGCACGGATCGACCGCTTCCGGTCGATTACACGCTCCCAGTTCCTTCTGCCCAGGTGAAATCGGCCGTCCTACTGGCCGGGCTCAACGCCCCCGGCACGACACTTGTGCGCGAAGGGGAGGCCACACGGGACCACACCGAGCGGATGCTCCGAGGCTTTGGCGCCGAGATCGCCACCGAGACCGAAAACGGGAAACGGGTCATCCACCTCACCGGCCAGCCGGAACTCCGTCCGCAGACGATTGCCGTGCCCCGCGACCCGTCTTCGGCGGCCTTTCCGGTGGCCGCGGGCCTGATCGCCGAAGGGGGGGACGTCTTTGTGCCGGGGATCGGGCTCAACCCGACCCGGTCGGGGTTTTACACGACGCTGAAAGAGATGGGTGCTGACTTGAGCTTTAAGAACGAGCGTGAAGAGGGTGGCGAACCGGTGGCCGATCTCCGCGCGCGGTTCAGCGAAGACATGGAAGGCGTCGAGGTGCCACCCGACCGGGCCGCTTCCATGATCGACGAATTCCCGATCCTGTCGGTCGTGGCGGCCTTTGCACGGGGCAAGACGGTGATGCGGGGCGTCAAGGAACTCCGCGTTAAGGAAAGCGACCGGATCGATGCGATGGCCGTGGGGCTCCGCGCCAATGGGGTGACGGTGGAGGAAACCGAGGACATGATGGTGGTGCATGGGCGGGGCCCCCGCGGCGTGCCCGGTGGTGCGAGGGCCGAGGCGCGGCTCGACCACCGGATCGCCATGAGCTTTCTCTGTCTTGGGATTGGCGCCGAAAAGGAGGTCTCGATCGACGATGCCGCCCCGATTGCGACCTCATTCCCGGATTTTATCCCGCTTATGGAGCGTCTCGGGGCAACCTTTCTGAGGGAAGATCCATGAGCGGCGAAGCCGGGGACGGGGCCACGGGGAGCTGCCTTTGCGGTGCAGTGACGTACCGGGTGACGGGCCGGCTTCGCCCCGTCGTCGCGTGCCATTGCCTCCAGTGCCGGAAAACCTCGGGGCACTTCGTCGCCGCCACATCGGCGCCGCGTGAGGCAATCGAGATCACCGGCGATGTGACCTGGTATCGCTCCTCACCCGAAGCCTATCGGGGCTTTTGCCCCATCTGCGGGTCGAGCCTTTTTTGGGACGGGCCGGGCCAAAACATGTCGATCCATGCCGGGACATTGGACGGTGCGACGGGGCTCGAGACGGCCGGGCATATATTTGCAGCCCATAAGGGTGATTATTATGAAATTTCCGACGATCTGCCCCGGGCCGAGGGCGACGATCCAGCTCTGACGACGGTTGTCTCGTGAGCTTCACGGTGGCCATCGACGGGCCCGCAGCGGCCGGAAAGGGCACCATTGCCCGGGTGGTGGCCGGCCATTTCGGGTTTGAATATCTCGATACGGGCCTCCTTTACCGCGCCGTGGGCCGGGCTGTGCTCGACGGGGTCGAGGCCGAAGCGGCGGCCCGGGCCCTTCGGCCCGAAGACCTTGCGCGGGATGGGCTCCGGACGAGCGAGGTTGGCGCGGCCGCATCGAAGGCCGCAGCGCGTCCGGAAGTGAGGGAGGCGCTTTTGGACTTCCAGCGCGCCTTTGCCCGACGCTCGGGTGGTGCTGTTTTGGATGGCCGCGATATCGGGACGGTGATCTGCCCCGAAGCGGACGTGAAGCTCTATGTCACCGCATCCGACGAGGTGCGCGCCGGGCGGCGTTGGAAGGAGCTTCGCGATGCGGGGGAAGACGTCACGCCCGACGAGGTCTTGGAAAACCTCCATATCCGCGACGGGCGCGACAGCCAGCGCGCAGCGGCCCCCCTCCGGCCGGCCGAGGACGCGGTTGTGCTCGACACAACGTCTATGTCGATCGAGGCCGCAATCGACGCCGCCATGGACGCGGTCGAAGCGGCCCGGGCGCGCGCCGCCGCGCCCTGACCCCTTTAAAGCAGCTTTTACTTCTCCGGAATGTGCCGATCCACCGGCTTGTTTCCAAAGGTGTTTACGGATTCCCAAGGCGAAAAGGATATGGACGACCGGCATTTTAGGAGCCTGTCGTGTTTTCACATTCCGCACCCATTTCGAAGCAAATATCCGCGATCAGCACATCACTCCTCGGGGGGCTTTTTCTCCTAGCCGTGGGTGCTGTTGCCACCACATTGGTTCTCCGAGCCACCTTCGTCGACTACCGCGCGACGGCGCGCGCCACGATCGCAACGAACCTCGTACTGGAAGACATTTTTGCGGCGCGATTGGCGGCGCTCAAATGGCGGCTCAACCCCAGCGCCGAAGCCGAGGATGACCTTCGCGGCAATGTGCAAAGGGTTCTCGGCGCCGATGTGAGCGACCTTGATCTCGCCGGCCTCGGTTTTGACGTCGAAGCGACCCTCGACCGTGTCGTCGCGGAAATGGATATCTACCAGGCCCGCTTCGACGATCTCGTGGCGGCCCGGGCCGCCTTCAATGCCGCGGAAGCCACGGCGATGGAGGCCGGGGAATTGGCGCGTCGCGCTTTGGCGGAGATCATGGCAACCGCCTTTGCCGATGAAAGGTTCGATCTGGCCGCCGAAGCGGGTCAAACGCAGCAATCCATTATGCAGGCGCGTTACTATCTGGAGCGGTTCGGCAGAACCGAAGCCGTCTCTGATCTCGACCGATCGGTCACGGAAATCAAAGACGCCATGGTCGCCCTGGAAATGATCGCGGGCTCGATGGAGGACGGGGGCGGTCTGGCGCTGGCCGCGACGGCAGAGGCGCATATGGATGCGCTGATTGAGAAGAAGGCGGCGCTCTTGGACACGCTCAACGCGGAGATCGCGGCGCGAAACGACATGGACGAGGTTGGACCACAGGTCGTGGCCGCGCTTGAAAGCCTCGTCGATGCGGTGGTGGCCCGGCAGAACACGCTGGGGCCCCGGGGTCAGTTAACGTCGTTCTGGGCCGTTTTGGCGATCGCGGTCTTTGCGACGCTGATCATTGCCTTTGGTTGGCGTCTGTCCTCGCGGATATCGCACCGGATCGCCTCCGATATCACCAATTCGGTCGCGACCATGTCGCGCATCGCGGAAGGTGATTTGGGCGCGGTGGTCAATGGCGCCGAAAAGGACAATGAATTTGGCGATATGGCCCGGGCACTCGACGTCTTCAAAGCCAACGGAAAGGCCGCGATTGAGGCCGCAGAGCGCGAGCGCATCGTCGAAGAGGAGAGGGTCCGAGACGCGGCAGAGCGGAAGGAACAGCAGGACGAACGGGATGCGCGCCAACGCCAAGAGGCCGAAGCTGCGCGTAAAGCGATGATCGACGATCTCAATTCGTCCTTAGGCAAGGTGGTCTCAGCCGCCTCGAAGGGAGATTTCTCAAAACGGGTCGATGCCGCTTTCGCCGATCAGCAATTGGCCGCTCTCGGCGACGAGGTGAATGTCCTGGTGGAAACGGTGGAGACCGGCCTCTCTGAGACCGGGAGCGTTCTGGCAAAAGTCGCCGCCGGTGACCTCACCCAATCCATGACTGGGGAATTCCACGGCGCGTTTAAGGAATTACAGTCGAACACCAATGATATGATTTCGTCGCTGAGAAAACTCCTCTCCGAGATTTCCCACAGCAGCGGTAACCTCTCGCTGTCGTCCCGTGAATTGAAAGATACGTCTTCTGACTTGGCCCGTCGCGCCGAGCAAAACGCGGCGTCTTTGGCCACAACGTCGGCCGCCTTGGAAGAACTGACCTCAAGCATCACCCAGGTGAGCCAAAACGTCGATGATGCCAATGAAAATGCTGAGGTTGCCCGCAAGACCGCCGATGCCAGCAGCAGCGTTGCGTCCGATGCGGCTGAAGCCATGCAAGAGATTTCCAAGGCGTCCGGTGATATCGGGCGCGTCGTCGGGGTCATTGACGAAATTTCATTCCAAATCAATCTTTTGGCCCTGAATGCCGGGGTCGAAGCCGCGCGCGCCGGTGATGCCGGGCGCGGGTTTTCTGTGGTGGCCTCCGAAGTTCGCCAGCTGGCCCAACGCGCCGGTTCCTCGGCCAAGGAGATATCGGAAGTTATCGCCCGAAGCGAAGCGGCTGTGAATGTTGGCGTCACGCGGGTGTCGGACGCAAAAACATCGCTTGATGAAATTGCCACGAGCATCGTCCAGGTCTTTAACGGGATCAACCAAGTGTCAAAGGCCATCGGCGAGCAGGTCAACGGCATCAGCGAGATAAGCGACGCCGTGAGCCAGGTGGATCAGAACACCCAAAAGCAGACGGCCTCCTTCGAAGAAATAACGGCGGCAAGTGCGGTCCTGGCGACGGAGGCCGAGACGCTCGGCACGTCCACGGGGCGCTTTAAAACGGGCCAGAGCAAACTCGCGATTGTGAAGGAAAAAGCAACGATCATGGTCGAAGAGGAAAAGAAAGCGCCGTCTGCTCCTCCTCTGGCGACCATGGGAAACCTTGCCTTGGACGACGGCGATTGGACGGATTTCTAGCGCTCTAGGCTGATCCGTTGTCTTAATCGATGGGACCGAAACCGGCCGGTCCTTTCCGGTCGAAAAGTCAGTTTGCCCTCATTCTGGCGGCCAAAGCCGAGCGATCTGCCGCCTCGCTTGCTCCATTTTCGTCTGCGGCGCGCACCTGCGGCGAAACACTTCAAAACAATATTTTATCTGAATTCTTAAGGCGGTGGCAGAATGCCGCTCCTTAACGACTTGATAAGCCGCCCACCATAGTATACCTTTGTATACAGTAAGCAAGCAGCGCGCTCGCCAGAACAGCTTCTGACCCGCCGATCAGTCTTGTGTAACGCTAATTCGACGGGGTCGCGATGGGATTGTACGCCGACTATCTCACTGAAATTGAAACCCGTAAGGCCGATGGCTTGAATCCCAAGCCCATCGATGATGGGGCCTTGGTGGCCGAGTTGATCACGCAGATCGAAGACCCGGGCCACCCGCATCGGAAAGCTTCGCTGGACTTTCTGATCTACAATACCTTGCCGGGGACAACGAGCGCGGCCGGGGTCAAAGCCGAGTTTTTGAAAAAGATCATCCTCGGCCAATCCTTGGTCGAAGAGATTTCGCCAACATTTGCGTTTGAACTTCTGTCGCACATGAAAGGCGGCCCATCGGTGAGGGTATTGCTCGACTTGGCCTTGGGCGATGACCCGGCCATCGCGGGCGATGCTGCGGATGTGCTGAAAACCCAGGTCTTTCTCTACGAGGCTGATACGGATCGGCTGAAAGAGGCCCATGATGAGGGCAATCCAGTCGCCCAGGACATTCTTGAAAGCTACGCCAAAGCGGAGTTCTTCACCAAACTTCCTGATATCGAAGAAGAGATTAAGGTCGTCACTTACATCGCCGCCGAAGGCGACATTTCGACCGACCTGTTGTCACCCGGGAACCAGGCCCATTCCCGTTCCGACCGGGAATTGCACGGCAAATGCATGATATCGCCGGAAGCCCAAGTCGAGATTCAAGCGCTTCAGAAAGAACATCCCGACAAACGCGTGATGCTGATCGCTGAAAAGGGCACGATGGGCGTCGGCTCGTCGCGGATGTCGGGCGTCAACAACGTGGCCCTTTGGACCGGAAAACAAGCCAGCCCCTATGTGCCGTTCGTCAATATCGCGCCGATCGTGGCCGGCACGAACGGGATCTCACCGATTTTCCTGACCACCGTTGGGGTCACCGGCGGGATTGGGATCGACCTTAAAAACTGGATCAAAAAGGTCGATGCTGACGGCAAGCCCATTCTCAACAACGACGACAATCCCATTCTCGAACAAAAATACTCGGTCGAAACCGGGACCGTGCTGACCATCAACACCAAGGACAAAAAGCTCCTCGACGAGGCAGGCGACGAAGAATTGGTGGATGTCTCGGATTCGTTCACGCCGCAAAAGCTCGAATTCATCAAAGCGGGCGGGTCCTACGCGATCGTTTTCGGAAAAAAACTCCAAACCTTTGCCGCCGAAACCCTCGGCGTCGAATTGAAATCCGCCTTTGCGGCTTCAAAAGAAATTACGCATGCCGACCAAGGCCTGACGGCGGTGGAAAAAATCTTCAATAGAAATGCCGTTGGCGTGAAAGACGGCACGGTGCTCCATGCCGGGTCGGACGTCAGGGTGCAGGTGAATATTGTCGGGTCCCAGGACACGACCGGTTTGATGACCTCGCAAGAACTCGAAGCAATGGCCGCGACGGTAATTTCACCGACCGTTGACGGGGCTTATCAATCGGGCTGCCACACGGCCTCGGTCTGGGACCTGAAAGCCCAGGCGAACACGCCCCGATTGATGAAGTTCATGCATTCCTTCGGCCTGATCACCGCGCGGGATCCCGAAGGCGTGTACCATTCGATGACGGATGTTATTCACAAAGTGCTGAATGACATCACCGTCGACGATTGGGCAATCATTATTGGCGGCGATTCCCATACGCGGATGTCGAAAGGCGTGGCCTTTGGCGCCGATTCCGGCACCGTCGCCCTGGCCTTGGCGACCGGCGAAGCGACGATGCCTATTCCGGAATCGGTGAAGGTTACATTCTCCGGCCAAATGGCCGACCACATGGATTTCCGCGATGTGGTCCACGCGACCCAAGCGCAAATGCTGAAGCAATTCGGCGAGAATGTCTTCCAAGGGCGGATTATCGAAGTTCATATCGGCACGCTTTTGGCCGACCAGGCCTTCACCTTCACCGATTGGACCGCGGAGATGAAGGCAAAGGCGTCTATTTGCATTTCCGAGGATGAAACCCTGATCGAGTCGCTCGAAATCGCGAAGAGCCGCATCCAAATCATGATCGATAAGGGCATGGAAAATCGCAACAACATGCTCCATGGGCTGATCGACATTGCCGACCAGCGAATTGCCGAGATCCGATCGGGGGAAAAGCCGGCCCTCGCGCCGGACGAGAATGCGAAGTATTTCGCCGAGGTCGTGGTGGATCTTGACCAGATCGACGAGCCGATGATCGCCGATCCGGATGTCAATAATGCAGACGTCTCAAAGCGGTATACCCACGACACGATCCGCCCGATTTCCTTTTACCGTGAGAAAAAGGTCGATTTGGGTTTTGTCGGGTCCTGCATGGTCCATAAGGGCGATGTCAAAATCGTCGCGCAAATGCTCCGCAACCTGGAAAAGACCTACGGCAACGTGGAGTTCAAAGCGCCCCTGGTCGTTGCGGCCCCGACCTACAACATTATCGATGAATTGAAAGAAGAAGGCGATTGGGCCGTCTTGCAGAAATATTCGGGATTTGAATTCGACGATAGTAAACCCAAGCAGACCGCGCGTGAAGAATACGAGAATATTCTCTATCTCGAACGGCCCGGCTGTAATCTTTGCATGGGCAATCAGGAAAAGGCGGCGAAAGGCGACACGGTCTTGGCCACGTCGACGCGGCTTTTTAAAGGCCGGGTCGTCGAGGATACGGACGAGAAAAAGGGCGAGTCGCTTTTGGCATCCACGCCAGTGGTGGTGCTGTCGGCGATCCTTGGGCGGACGCCCACCGTGGAAGAATACAAGGTGGCGGTGGAAGGCATTGATCTGACGAAGTTTTCGCCGCCTCTCCAAAAACCGATCGATACACTTTCGGTGCATTTCTGAGCGGGGCGTTGGACCCAGGGCCTCAATTGCTTTCGGACATTTTCCGGTCGGCTAAAACGGCGGCCGATGTGCGATTGTCGACGCCCATTTTCTGAAAGATCTGCTCAAGATGCTTGTTGACGGTGCGCGGGCTGAGATGGAGGATCGCGCTGATGTCTCGATTGGTTTTTCCCATCGTCAGCCAATACAGCACCTCGGCCTCCCGATGGGTCAGGCCGAACGCGTCGGATAAAATGTCTTCTTTCCGACCGCTGCGGCTCCGAATGATTTTGATGAGGACTTCCCGAGCAACGGTCACGCCCATGAATTGAAATGTCAGCCCGTCGCCGTAAAAAGGTAGCACTTCGGAGACAGGTTTTGAATTGCACGAACCGATCCAGGCGCGCACATCGGGCCGCTCGAGATGGGCAACAACCGCATCCGAATGTTCCGTGGTTTTTTGCGATCCCCAGAGGAAATTGCCCTCCCCATCGCAGGCCATGACCGCGTGACCGGACGTGTCAATCGCACTTCGAGCGCTTTTTAGAAGCCGCGAATTGAGTATGTGGGTGCCCATTCGGGCGACGAGTTCTTCAATGATAACGGGCTTTGTTACGTAGTCGACCCCGCCCGCGGCGAGGCCGGCCACCACGTGTTCCTGGTCGCTTAGTCCGGTCATGAAAACGATGGGGGCAAGGATCGGGTCGGGCCCTGATTTGAGCGTTCGGCAGGCTTCGAACCCGTCCATTTCAGGCATCACCGCATCCATCAAAATGACATCGGGTTGGATCCGGCGCGTCAGGCGCACCGCTTCGCGTCCATCGCGCGCCACGAGGACGGTCATGCCGTGGCCCTCAAGCGCGGTCGCCACCATACCCAATGATTCTGGATCATCATCCACAACCAGCGCAATGGATTTTACATCGGTTTCAACCCTTCCCATGACTGTCCTCTTCCAGGGTGCGGACAATGCCACCCATGTCGAATGCATCGAGTTTTTCCTTCAACTGCCGCAAAAGGTCTGACGCGGGCCGGTCGTTATGATCTAGCGCATTGAGGCGGTCGCGGATGGCACCGGCATGGCCGATCTGGGCGTCGGAAATTAACGCGGCGCGGTCGGCCACTGACAGATCGACCGGTGCCGATGCGGGCGCGGCTGTGCCCTCGTCAAGGACGAGCTTCAATTTCAAGAGCTCCGCGATCTCAAACAGAAGATCGTCGAGGCTATAGGGTTTGGCGATGAAGGCGTCGTGGAGCGCGATCCGGGGGCGGAGCCGTTCTTCATTCGCATGGCCCGATATCATTATGATCGGAAGGTTCCGCCATTTCCCGGCCCGAAGCTCGGTGGCAAAGGACCAACCGTCGCGCTCGGGCATGTCGATATCGAGAATGAGAAGATCGGGCCTGGCATCGGCCATGACGATCTCGGCCATGGCCACCGAAGACACGGAAAGCACGACGAAACCGATCCCTGTCAGATAGCTTTCGGCGAGGTCGAGGTGGTTTTGGTCGTCATCAACCACAAGGATCGTCCGGCGCGGGCCCTCGTAGCCAGAAAAGGGCAGGCTCGCCGCCTTTTCGGCCACGTCGCCGGTGTCAAAAACGCTCGGGGTGATCGAGGGCAGCATCAGCCGGACACGGAATTGGCTGCCCGCCCCAAGAGTGCTTTCCACCTCAATCTCGCCGCCGAGAATTTCGACGAGAAGCTTAGTGATGGTCAAGCCAAGGCCCGAACCTTGATTGCCAAACTGGCCGGCCCGTTCAAAGGGGCGCCAAATCTCTTGGAGCTTGTCGGGCGCAATGCCGACGCCAGTATCGGAAACGGTAATGATCGCCACTTCGTTGCGGTAGGTCAGATTGAAAGTCACCGAGCCCTTCTCGGTGTAGCGGATCGCGTTCGATAGTAGGTTGATGATGATCTGCCGGAGCCGCTTTTCATCCGACCCCACCAGGGTCGGCACCCGGCCCTCGGTTTCGAGCTTGAAATCGATCCCCTTGTCATGGGCCTCCTCCTCAAAAATCGAGGCGACCTGCCGGAGGAGGGTCCGGAGGTTGATCCGGTCGCGCATGATCTCGATCTTGCCCGCCTCGATCCGTGAGATATCGAGCAGCCCTTCGATCAACCCGGCCAGGTGTTCAGATGAGCGACGGATGGACGTTGTCTGACGCCGCCAAGCTCTGAGTTCAGGATCTTTTTCAAGAAGCTGCGCGAAACCGTAGATCGCATTGAGAGGGGTGCGCAATTCGTGGCTGAGGCCCGACATGTATCGGGTTTTGGCCTGGTTCGCGGCTTCGGCTTTTTCCTTGGCGTCTTGAAGGGCGCGGTCGGTGCGTTCATGGGCGCGGATTTCCTGGAGCAGGAAATCGGCCTGTCGTTCGGCTTCGGCGGTGGCGTTTTTGCGGCTTTCACTGGCCAGGATAAACATCCACACCGAAATACCGATCACTATAACAATGACGCCGAAAATAACCGTCAGGACGGCGTCGAAATTGGCGTAATCAGCCGCCGATCGGACCGCAAGGATCACCATGAGAAAGGCAAAGGATATGCCTGTCGTGGCGATCAGAAAGCGCCCGGACCGCGACAGGAGCGCTTCGGCGCTCCGCTTGGGCAGCGTGTCATAAAGGAACTTCCGAACCATATTGTCGAGCCGGCCATGGGGCTTGCACGTGTCGTGGCAATTGGCGTCGAGCGTACAGCAAAGCGAGCAGATCGGCCCATCATGGAACGGGCAATCGGTCATGTCGTCGGGGTCAAAGCGGTACTCGCAGACCGTGCACGAATGCAAAGCCCCCTCGGGGGGCTCGGTTTGGGGCCGCGCAAGGTAGTATCGGCTGGCAGTGGCAACAGCGATAATCGGGGCCAGAACGAAGGCCGTGCCGAGGGCAATGAACGACGAAAACGCCTCGGCGGTTTCGCCAAACGCGCCCAAATAGGCCGAGAGGGAAACCGCGCAGGCCGCCAGCATCGACCCGATCCCCACCGGATTGACGTCGTAAAGATGCGACCGGCGAAATTCGATGCCTTTGGGGCTGAGGCCCAGGGGCTTATTGACCACGAGGTCGGAGACAAGCGCGCCAATCCAGGCTACGGCCACATGGGAATAAAGGCTCAAGACATGTTCGAGCCCGGTGAACACGCCGAGCTCCATCAGCAATAAAGAAATCGCCACGTTGAAAAACAGCCAGACCACCCGCCCGGGATGGGAATGGGTGAGGCGGGAAAAGAAATTCGACCAGGCGATCGAGCCCGCATAGGCATTGGTGACGTTGATCTTGAGCTGGGAGAGGATGACGAAGACGCCGGTGAGAAGGAGCACGAGGCCCGGGTTCGATAAAACCTGTTCAAAGGCGACGTGATACATCCGCGTCGGATCGGCCGCGTCCGCAACGGGCACGCCTTCGCGCAAAGCGAGGGTGACGAGATAGGAGCCCGCGAGCATTTTGATGACCCCGAGGACCGCCCATCCGGGCCCCGCCGCCAAAAGGGCGAGCCACCAATTGCGGCGGTCACGACGGGTTTTGGGTTCGGGCAGAAAGCGGAGGAAATCCACCTGTTCGCCGATTTGCGCGACGAGCGAAAATACCACGCCGGACGCGGCACCCAGCATCAAAAGGCGCGACGTGTCGGGAATGTCAGAACTGCCTGCAAACCCGACCCAGGTGTCGATATCATAGCCCACGAAAGCCATCACCAAAAACGGGAGAATATGGAGCGCCACCCAAATTGGCTGCGACCAGGTTTGGAAAATGGAGATTTTTGAGAACCCGTTGATCACCAAAGGGATCACAATGAGCGACGAGGCGAGATAGCCGAGAAAGAGCGGCACGCCCAATGTGAAATTGAGAGCGAGCGCGAGAATGGCCGCTTCGAGCGCGAAAAAGATAAAAGTAAATGACGCATAGATCAGTGACGTGATCGTCGAGCCGAGATACCCAAATCCCGCCCCGCGCGTCATCAGATCAATGTCGAGCCCGTAGCGGGCCGCGTAATACGAAATCGGAAGCCCGGTGAGAAAAAGAATTGCGCCGACAAGCATGATCGCAGCAATCGCGACGTCAAATCCGTAGGTTAGGGTAATAGCAGCGCCAATGGCCTCAAGGGCAAGAAACGATATTGAGCCAATGGCCGTGTTCGCCACACGCCCATAGGTCCACCGCCGCGCCCGGCGCGCGGTAAATCGAAGCGCGAAATCTTCCATCGTCTCGTTGGCGACCCAACGGTGATAGGTGCGCTTTTCGCGTGTCGCTCTGAGAGCTGCGACCATACCGCGTCCCTGTCGTCTCCACGTCCACTTTCCCCGATTGAGGTTCCCTCAAAGCTGCGGTTCACCCGCGCCGTTTCTACGACAAAAAACAGATTAGTGGTCAAAACGCGCAGGGCTATACGTCAATTGACGTATACTGCCCGGCGGCCATTGCCGTGACTTTTCAGCGCAGCGGGTGAGGTAGAATCGCCCATTTCTCAGGCGCTTTGAAAAGGAGGCGATATGTCAGACGGAACCAACAGGAAGACACCAGCAGGATACAGCCGCCGCGCTGTTCTCGCGGGCGGGACGGCGCTGACGGCGTCGCTTTTCGCCCCGAAGAGTTTGCGCGCGGCCGATTTTCCGACCGCCGAGGTCAACACCACTGGCCTTGCCGTGACCGACGACACCGTCACGATCGGGATCCTTCATTCCATCACCGGCACAATGGCCATTTCGGAGACCGGATCGGTCCAGGCCGAAAAACTCGCCATCGAACAGATCAACGCCCAAGGCGGAATCCTCGGCCGGAAGATCGACTTTATCCAAGAAGATGGCGCGTCCGATTGGCCGACCTTTGCCGAGAAAGCGCGGAAACTTCTGGTCAACGACAAGGTCGCGTCGGTCATGGGCTGCTGGACCTCGGCCAGCCGGAAAGCCGTGCTGCCGGTCTTCGAACAGCATAACGGGTTCCTTTATTATCCCACGTTCTATGAGGGTCTCGAAGAGAGCCCCAACGTCATCTACACCGGTCAGGAAGCCACCCAGCAGATCATCGCCGGGCTCGATTGGGTCAACCAGACCAAGGGTGCGAAAACCTTCTATCTCCTCGGGTCGGATTACATTTGGCCGCGGACGTCGAACAAGATTGCGCGGAAGCATATCGAAAACTTCATGGAAGGCACCAAGGTCGTCGGCGAGGAATACTATCCGCTCGGCCACACCCAGTTTAACTCGGTCATCAATAAGATCCGCCTTCGCAAGCCCGACGTGATCTATGCGATCGTTGTGGGGGGCTCCAACGTGGCCTTCTACAAGCAGCTCATCGCGGCCGGTATCGATCCCGCGGCGGAAAGCCCGATCGTTCTGACGATCTCGGTGACCGAGGACGAGATCCGCGGCATCGGCGGCGAAAACATCGCCGGGTCTTACGCCTGCATGAAGTATTTCCAGTCGCTCGAAAACGAAAACAATCTCGAATTCGTCAGAGCCTTCAAAGACATGTGGGGCGACGACATCGTGGTGGGCGACGTGACCCAGGCGGCTTATCTCGGGCCATGGCTCTGGAAAGCGGCCGTTGAGAAAGCCGGGTCCTTCGATGTCGATAAGGTCCGCGAAGCGAGCCCCGGCATCGAGCTGACGACCGCGCCCGAAGGCTACGTCAAAGTTCACGAGAACCATCACCTCTGGTCGAAAACCCGGGTCGGTCGGGCCCAGGCCGATGGCCAATACGAGGTGGTCTTCGAGACGGCCGATCTGGTGGAGCCGGACCCCTTCCCGGAAGGCTACCAGTAAGACCGGTCGCCGGCCTGCCCGCAACGTCATCCCGCTGGGCAGGCCGGTTATCTCTTCCCAAAACAAGCGAGCCCCGGAGGCCCTGAATGTTTGCTGATTATTCGATGTCAGAGCTTGGCGCGATCTTCGCCATGCAGGGCTTTGCAGGCCTAATTCTGTTTTCCGTCTTCGTGCTGATGGCCCTCGGATTGGCGATCATTTTCGGACAAATGGGGGTCATCAACATGGCCCATGGGGAATTCATGATCCTCGGGGCTTACGTGACCTATTTGGTCTCGATCCTCTTCTCCCACTTTCTGCCAGGCCTTTACGGCAGCTATTTCTTTATCGCGATGATCCTCGCATTCTTGGCGTCGGGGGCGCTGGGATTATTGGTCGAATGGTCGATGATTCGACACCTTTATAAACGCCCGCTCGACACGCTTTTGGCGACGTGGGGGCTCTCGCTCATTCTCCAGCAGGTGTACCGGAGCGTTTTCGGAGCCCGCGAAGTCGGCGTTTCCATTCCCAATTGGATGATGGGGTCGCTGCCACTCACGGATCTCATCGAAGTGCCGATCAACGGGATCTTCGTGATGGTCCTCGCAATGTCGATTTCGCTCGCGGTCTATTACATGATGTTCCGCTCGACCTGGGGGAAACAGGTACGCGCAATTAACAATAACCGCGTGATGGCCTCGGCCGTCGGCATCAACACCGAATGGACCGACCGGCTGACTTTCGGCATCGGCTGCGGCGTCGCCGGCGTGGCGGGCTCGGCCTTTACGATGATCGGCTCAACCGGGCCCACGGCGGGTCAGCTTTACATCGTCGACACCTTCCTCGTAGTGGTTTTCGGCGGCGCGGCCAGTCTTCTCGGCACCATCGCAAGCGCCTTCTCCATCAGCCAGGCCCAATCGATCATGGAGTTCTTCCTCTCGGGCTCGATGGCCAAGGTTCTGACGCTCCTCGTGGTGGTCGGCATCCTGATGATCCGGCCCCAAGGCCTCTTCGCTCTCAAGCTCCGCAAGTAAGGGACCGATCCAATGAAATCGACCAACCCCCTCTTCACGCGGTCTGAACTCATAGGCTTTCTCGTCCTGGCCGCCGTGATCTTCATTGTTCTGCCCGGCCTGTTGGACAACTTCCGGCTCAATCTCTTCGGGAAATACCTGACCTATGCCTTCGTCGCGGTGGGGCTTGCGCTCTGCTGGGGCGCGGGCGGGATCCTCTCGCTCGGCCAAGGCGTGTTCTTCGGGCTCGGCGGCTATTGCATGGCGATGTTTCTCAAGCTCGAAGCATCGACCCCGGAAAACACCACCATCCAATCTACCCCGGGCATTCCCGATTTCATGGATTGGAACCAGCTCACCGAATTGCCGGTTTGGTGGCAGCCTTTTTATAGCCTTCCCTTCGCACTCTTCGCGGTGGTCGCCGTGCCGGTCGTATTCGCCTTCATAATCGGTTTTGCGATGTTCACCCGCCGGGTCGGGGGGGTGTATTTCGCCATCATCACCCAGGCCTTTGCCGCGATCCTGACGATCCTGATCATCGGCCAGCAAGGCTATACGGGCGGCGTGAACGGCATCACCGACCTTCGGACGCTTCTCGGTTGGGACATCCGCACCGACGAGGCGAAGGTGACGCTTTATTTCGTGAATGGCGTCCTCCTCTTCGCGGTACTTTTCGTCGCGCAATTCGTGCGGAAATCAAAGCTCGGCCGGCTTCTCATCGCCATGCGCGACCAGGAAGATCGGGTCCGGTTCTCGGGCTACAACGTGGCGAGTTTTAAGATCTTTATCTTCTGCCTCGGCGCGGCCTTCGCCGGCATTGGCGGTGCGATGTTCACGCTCCAGGTCGGGTTCATGTCACCAACGCTGGTGGGGATCGTGCCTTCGATCGAGATGGTGATCTTTTGCGCGGTCGGCGGGCGGCTGTCGATCCTCGGCGCGGTCTACGGCGCACTTTTGGTGAACTGGGCCAAGACGAGCTTTTCAGAAGGCTTCCCTGAGCTTTGGCTCCTCGGCCTCGGCGGGCTTTTTATTGCGGTGGTGATGTTCTTCCCCAATGGCCTCGCGGGGCTCTGGTCGGAGAATATCGAACCGCGTCTCGCCAAGCTCTTCAAAAAGGGCGGGTCGGGTGCCCCGCGTCCCGCAACACCGGCGCCCACGTCTCCCGCCGAACCGGTCGCCAGCGCTCCGGCGCCCCGTCCCATGGGCTCACCGCCCGGCACCCCGGCAGAGTAGGAGCGTTCAAAAATGGTCAAACATGAAGAACAATTCATGCTGAAGGTTGAAGGGCTGACCGTGTCCTTCGACGGGTTCAAGGCGGTCGATGACCTGTCCTTCTACGTCGAGCCCAACGAATGCCGCGTCATCATCGGGCCCAACGGGGCGGGCAAGACGACCGTCCTTGACCTCATCTGCGGGCGCACCCAAGCCACCTCGGGATCGGTCAAGTTCAAGGGCCAAGAGCTCTTGAACATGCGCGAAGACCAGATCGTCCACGCGGGCGTCGGTCGAAAGTTCCAGACGCCGTCGGTCTATGAAGACCTCAGCGTCTTTGAAAACCTCGAGCTTTCCTACCCCAAAGGCCACGGTGTGTTCGGCGCGCTGGGCTTTCGCCGGGACGAAGCGGTAAAGGCGCGGATCCAGGAGATCGCCGAGACGATCTTTCTCGAAGACATGCTCGACGAGAAAGCCGCCTTCCTCTCCCACGGCCAAAAGCAATGGCTCGAGATCGGCATGCTCCTCATCCAAGACCCCGAGCTCTTGATGCTCGACGAGCCGGTCGCCGGCATGTCGGTGGCCGAACGCAAGAAGACCGCGAAGCTCCTCAACCGCATCATCGCCGAACGCTCGGTCATCGTCATCGAGCACGACATGGGGTTTGTCGAAGACATCGCGACCCGCGTCACCGTGCTCCACCAGGGCAAAACCCTGAGCGAAGGCTCGATGGAGCGCGTCCAGAACGACCCCAAAGTCGTTGAAGTCTATCTCGGCCATTAGGAGCAAGCAGATGTTGAATGTCAGCGATTTATCAGCGGCTTACGGGCAATCAGAAGTGCTCCATGGGATCGATCTGAAAGTCGAGCCGGGCGAGATCGTCGCCATTATGGGCCGGAACGGCATGGGCAAGACCACCCTTATGAAAACGCTCATGGGCATCATGCCGGAGAAATCGGGCGCGGTGACGGTGGGCGAGGACCAGGTGACCGGATTGAAGGCCCATCAGCGGGTCGCCAAAGGCATCGCCTATGTGCCCCAGGGCCGGATGATCTTTTCCTCGATGACCGTCGAAGAAAATGTCGAAACCGGCCTCACGGTGACGGGCAATTCATCCGTGCCCGGCGACATTTACGAACTCTTCCCGGTTCTTCTTGAAATGAAATCGCGCCGGGGGGGCAACCTTTCGGGTGGCCAACAACAGCAATTGGCCATCGCGCGGGCCCTCGCGTCCAACCCCAAAGTGCTTTTGCTCGACGAGCCCACCGAGGGGATCCAGCCTTCGATCATTCGCGAAATGGCCCGCACGTTGCGGAAGATCCGCGACCAGAAGGGACTGTCGATCATCGTGTCCGAACAGGTGCTGAGCTTCGCGCTCGACGTCGCCGACCGGGTGATGGTGCTCGAAAACGGCCGCTTCGTCCATGACAGCCCGCGCGCAGGCATCGACGAGGCCAAGGTCTCAAAATTTCTATCCGTGTAATCCCAGCAGACCAGGAGGAAGATCCAATGCCTGACACCTTACACACGCCACCCACATCCTATTCGGCGGATACGCTGATCACGGTCAATCTCGACGAGAGCCCCCATACCAACGAAAAAATCCACAACCGGTGGCACCCTGATATTCCGATCGTTGAATGGGTCGATCCGGGCGATGACTTCATCGTCGAGGCCTATGATTGGACCGGCAGCCAAATTTCCAACAACGATGACGCGTCAGATGTGCGCGACGTGGAATTGCCCCAGGTCCATTACCTCTCCGGTCCGATCGGCGTGCGCGGTGCCCAGCCGGGCGATCTCTTGGTGGTCGAACTTTTGGATGTGGGCCCCCTCAACCGGAGCCAATGGGGCTTTAACGGCGTCTTTTCCAAAAATAACGGCGGCGGCTTTCTCCAGGAGCAATTCCCAACGGCGCAGAAATCCATTTGGGATTTCAAGGGCATGTTCACGACGTCCCGGCACGTGCCAGGAGTGCGGTTTGCCGGGCTGATCCATCCGGGCCTCATCGGCTGTCTGCCGGACCGGAAAATGCTCGACACCTGGAACGCACGGGAAAAGGCGCTTTTTGACACCGACCCGACCCGGGTGCCGGCCTTGGCCGAATTGCCCAACACCCAATCGGCCCATATGGGCACCATGACCGGCGAGGCGCGCGATACGGCGGCCGCAGAGGCTGCCCGCACCCTGCCGCCCCGAGAAAACGGCGGCAATTGCGACATCAAAGACCTCAGCCGCGGTTCGGTTTGCTACTTCCCGGTCTATGTGGAAGGCGGCGGTCTTTCGATGGGCGACACCCATTTCAGCCAAGGCGATGGGGAAATCACCTTCTGCGGCGGCATCGAAATGGCGAGCTGGCTCCATGTGAAAGTGAGCGTCATCAAAGACGGCATCGCGAAATACGGCGTCAAGAACCCCATGTTCAAACCCTCGCCGGTCACGCCGAATTACGATGACTACCTCATCTTCGAAGGCATCTCCGTCGATGATGACGGCAACCAGCACTATGTCGACATGACCGAGGCCTACCGTCAGGCCTGCCTCAACGCGATCGAGTACATGACCAAGTTCGGCTATTCGCGCGAGCAGGGTCTTGCGATCCTCGGCACCGCACCGGTGCAGGGTCACGTGTCGGGTATCGTCGATTATCCGAACGCCTGTGCGACGCTCTGGCTGCCGACGGATATCTTCGAAGGCGATCTGATGCCCGGCCCGGACGGTCCGAAGACATATGTTGATGGATCCGTGGACGTACCGGTCTCACCCGACCTTTAAACGACTTTGCGCACGGCCCGGGCCCCGGGCCGTGCGTTTTTTGAATGACAAGGTGAGCCCATGCCGATCTATGACTATAAGTGCGATGAATGCGGAACCTTTCAGGACGCCGCGCCCATCAGTCGCTTCAGTGAGCCCTGCGACTGCCCGTCCTGCGGGGCTGCCTCGCCCCGGGCGCTGACCATCCCTCAGCTTTCCACCGTCTCCGCCGGGGCGCGCCAAGCCCATGCGATCAACGAGCGTTCCGCCGACGCGCCAAAACGGGCAAAGGCCAATGGGCTCCGACCGAGCGGGCCAAAGATCAAAAGCCGGGCTTTGACCGCGCGAGACGGGTCAAAGAGCCTGCCCTCGACCCGGCCTTGGATGCTGTCCCACTGAGGTCGGTTGCGCTGGCGCGCTCAACCTTTTCGTGCCCGGAATGTGCAGACAAAGCGCGCCCCGCCGGTCTGAGGGTCGGGCCGACACAGGATCTCGCCGCCTCGCGCTCGGCAGATCCGCCGCGCGATCGCAAGGCCAAGGCCGCTCCCTTCGCAGTCGTCCCGCGATTTGAGGGTGACGAAGGGTTCGAAGATCCGCTCGACGAACCTCTCCGGCACGCCGACGCCATTGTCGGAGATTATAACGCGCGTCTGTCCATCGCCATTTTCGATACGGAGGCGAATTTCAGATGCCTCGGCATGTTTTGCGACATTTGAAAGAAGACAATTCAGCAGGTTCGCAAACTCGTCTTCCGACGCCCATAGCCGGTCTGCCTTGATCTCGGAGATAACCGGAAGGCCAGACTTTTTCTGAAATTCCGCCAGGACCGGCGCCAGAGCAGCCTCAATCGAGATATGCTCATCCGGGCCGTTTTCTCCAGCCTTCGCATAGGCCGAAATATCGCCGATCATCCCGTCGAGACGCCGCGCATGCCGCCCCAAAAGATCGAGCAATTCCGGCGCGTCAGGCGAAAGATCGCCCGCCATGGGGCCGAGATCTTCGGACAGCCAGTGGGCCGTTTCGGCAATGGCCCGGGTCGAGGCGCGCAAATCATGGGTCATGGTCCGGAAAAAGGCGGCATGGTCCTCGGTCTCGCCCCGTCCGGCAATCGAGGTCGAAGTTATCGGGCGAGAATTGAAATCCTTGGGTGACATGGGCCGCCTTTGATCTGAGGCCCATGGATCGCAGGTATTCCTTGCCCGGTTCCTAATAGAGGCGTTTCCAAACGCTCCCCTAATGAAAACGGCGCATTTGCCCGTGCGAATTTAGCGGCGGATTAAAGAAACCGTGGCAAGCTCGCGGCCTGGGGAAATCATTAAAGGTTTTGGGCAATGGCGAACGAACAGAACTTATCTGAAGGCAATTCCAGCACGGCCGCACCGGTGGCTGACGATGCCTTGAACCTCTTGGTCCTTGATGACAGCGAGTTTGACCGACTGCGCATCAAGCGCATGTTGAGCGATTTAGACCAGAACATTGTCGCCCAGTCGGCGAGCACACTTTCGGAGTTCAAAAGCGCGCTTTCAAGGGAGGAATACGACTTTATCCTCCTTGATTACCGGCTCCCCGACGGCGACGGGTTGGACGCATTAGAAGCGATGAAAACCGGCGAGACGGCGACCGATGCGATCCCCATAATGATCGCTGGAGAAGAAGACGTCCGCGTTGCGGTATCGGCAGTCAAAGGCGGGTGCGCGAGTTTCATTCCAAAGGCGCATTTGAGTGCCGAAGCGCTCCAAAACGCGATTTCATCGGCGCTGCGCGAAAGCCTTGTCGGCCATGGCCCGGACTTCGATCATCAGGTTGAAGTCGCGACCCATAAGGTCATCCGGAGCATCAACGACAGCTATTTCGCGACCATTCGGCCCAATCTCGCGGGCATGTTGCGGAAACTGCGCGCATTGCGTACGGCGTCCGTTCGGCAGCAGGACGAATTGACCCGTGAACTCGAAGACAATTGCCTCGAGATCTGGCACGCGCTCCATGAATTTGACAATTACCGGAACGCGCTGAAGACCAAAATGAACTGAGAGCAGTTGAAGGACCTGGGCTTCACGCAGCACGATGAGAGTTTAAAAGACCCAGCGCATGGGCCACATGGTTCGGGTCGAGGGGCTTGTTAATAAAGTCCTGGACTGCCGCGAACGCTGCCGCGCGGACCCGGTCATCCGGGTTGAGCGACGTCGTCAACATAATGATGACGATCCTGGCGAATTCTGGCCCAAACCGGGCTTCGGCCGCTTCGAGAAATTCAAACCCGTTCATCCGCGGCATATTAATGTCCAGAAACAAGACGTCGGCGCCGGGCGAGTCCGGACGGTCAAGATATTCGAGTGCGTCTTCGGCATATTGAAAGACCGTTACATTCGCCACGAGCCCGGATCTTTCCATCACGCGGCAATAATGCATCCGGTCAAATTTCTCATCATCAATGAGAACGACATTTTCAATTTTCTCGATCATGTTTTCACCCCACTTCAATTGGAAACACACACGTAAACGTGGTGCCGGAACCGACCTCGGATTGGACTTCGATCGATCCACCGTGGTTGGACATCACCCGCCAGCAGAGCGCCAACCCAAGACCCGCCCCCGGATATTCTTCGTACGTGTGAAGTCGCTGAAAAAGCGTGAAGATCCGTTCGTAATGCGCCTTATCTATCCCGATTCCATTGTCAGAAACCGAGATCCGGATTGCGTTCTCCTCGGCATGCCGTTCAGCCAGAACCGTGACCTTGGGCGTCGCACCCGCCGACCGGAATTTGATCGCATTCGACAGAAGGTTCTGAAAGAGCATTCGGATTTGCATCGGATAGCCGCAAATAGCCGGCAGCTTCCCAAAGTGGAGTGTCGCCCCGGCGCCATCGAGATCGGCGTGCAGATCGCGCCGGATCGCCTCCATCATCTGTGAGATCTCGATGCGTTCTTTATCGGCACGGTTCTCCATCGAGCGCGAATATTTCAACACACCTTCCACGAGATCCGACATTCTTCGGGTCGTTTCTTTGGCATGGCACACCAATTCCATCGCCTCGGGCGCATCCCGCACCGATTGGATTTCATAAAACTCATCCAAAAGCATCGAAACCGTGTTGGTGGGCGACTTGAGGTCGTGGGACAAAGCATAGGTAAACTGCGCTTGTTCCCGATTAAGCTGCGAGAGCTCCTGGTTCGACTTGATCAAACGCTCGGTGGTTTTCCGCAACTCACGCTCCGCGCGCTTTCGGTCTTCCGCTTCGGTCTCAATTGCCCCGAGCGCGCGCATATAGCGCTCCCGCGCTGTATTGATGGCCTGGCGGATGTCTTCGATTTCTTCCCCGTCGCTCCCGGTAGAAGGCGGGATTTCGAGCTGGCGCTGGGAGCGCACCCAATCGGGGCTCGAGACATAGGCCGCGATCGTGCGGAGGTGGCGCGACACGAAAAGATCGAAGATCGCCAGCATCAGGATGCTCGCGATCAGCATCTTGCAGAGCGTGGCGACCATCAGCGTCCAAAAGAGCGACTTTGCCTGTTCGGCGGCCGCCGCCAGGCTGATGCCCACCACCAGCACGCCCAAAGGCTCTTCGGTGCCGTCATTTCCGGTGTGGCTCAGTTCGAGCCGCGACGGGATGAGCCCGGGGAGATCTGGCGTGCCGCGGACCCAATCCTGGCCGGTTTCCGAGCGGAGCTCTGCGGATTTGACATGGAGCCCGGCCATGACCCCGCTCAACAGCATATCAATCTGTTCGTAATTGAAGGTCCAAAGGGCGGTCTCAAACGTGGATTTGAACCCGCTATCGTTCGCCATGGTTGAGGCGAGGATCTCGGCACGGCTGCGTTCGTAATGGATATAGGAGTGCATACTCGCTGAGATCAGCGACAGGATGGCATTCGTTATCAGGACAAAGAAAACCAGGCGCGGCGCGATCCGCGATTGGCGCTTGGCCGCAAATTCGGGGAACGGGAGGCTCACCATGGCGCGAGGGTCAGCCGCCCTGTCATCGGGCGTTGCTGGCCCGGCGTAGAACGTCCGGCATCCCTGCCGACCGGTGGTGACGTCTTGTCATAGGAGGGCCCCCTGCCCGTACCATGGCCGCCCTATTGGCGGCCCCGGCTCGGTAGCACGGTTTTCTTTTACGATCCGCTAACGGCCGTTTGGACATGGCCTTTTTCGGGGTCATTTCCGCAATGTCCGACTGCGGCGGCCTATTCCGCGCTCCACATCATTTATTCATGAAATTCGGACAGTCTGGCGCGGGCGGTGAGAACTGTACTCAATGCGGTGCCAATCGTTGGCAGATCCTTGCGCGGCGCCAATTCACGCCCCGCCGGGGCCGCATTTCGGTCGCAATTCGCCGGAGAAGCTCAACCGCACACCCTCGTGTCTGATCGTTCAACTGCCGGGACTTTAAATGACCACGATAATTCGTCTTGAAGAAGATTTCGGCTATGAGGATTGGCGCACGAAGGATCTTGAAGACACGCTGATCGATGCCAGCGGGGCAACCTGGATCCTCGACAATATGGGTGCCGAAACCAACCGCTACCCATTCCTTCTCGATGAAAGTGAAGACATTGTCATTCGGGGTGGCACGATCGACGGGCGCGTCCCGCTCGATATGGATTGGGTCACGGCCTATGTGAATTCGTCGGCGGTCACCCTGCGCCGTGTGGACGATGTGACAGTTGAGGATTGGCGCATCACCCAGGCCTGGGACGGCATTCGGATGAACGGGTCGGGCGATTACGAATTCGTCGTCGACAATGTCTGGATGAGCGAGATCCGAGACGATGCGATCGAAAACGATGCCGGCCAGACAGGCATTATTCAGAACAGTCTTTTTGATGGCGTGTTTGTCGGGATCAGCGTCACCGAAGACGGGATGCCCGACCAGAGCGACAATACCGTGACGGTCGATAACGTTCTGATCCGATTGGAGACCTACCTTTATAAAGGCCAAGACACCCATCAATCGATCTTCAAGATCTCCGAAGACAGCCCGGAGCTCCGACTGGTCGACAATGTTTTTGCCATCGAGAAGGTCGACCATGCGGGCTATCACTACCAGCGGATCGGGTGGGACAAGGTCGTTGAGTCGTCGGGGAATTACTTTCTGAACCTCTCCGATGACCCTTTGCCGGCGAATTACCCGATGCCGCCGGCGGGCTTTACGGTGCTCCAAGGCGCCGAGGCCCGGGCGTTTTGGGAAGCCGAGCGGGACGCGTTTGTGGCGGAGTTTGAAAATGAAAGCGCGCCCGAGCCTGCGCCGCCGCCCCAACCTGAGCCCGAACCCGAACCCGAACCTGAGCCCGACCCTGGCCCGCCGGAAGGGGCGATCGTATCCGAACCCGACCCGCGGGACGACCTCGAGGCGGAACCTCTCGAGGAACCGGCGCCGGAACCGTCGCCAGAACCGGCACCGCCCGCGCTTGCCACGGGCGGCCCCGCCCCGCAGGTCCTTCCAGAGCCAGAGCCAGAGCCAGAGCCAGAGCCAGAGCCAGAGCCAGAGCCAGAGCCAGAGCCAGAGCCAGAGCCAGAGCCAGAGCCAGAGC
>JBCCTQ010000036.1:0-36920 GCA_039198225.1 Pseudomonadota bacterium | reverse complement strand
GCTTCGACCGGCATACCCGGTATGATCGGCTGCTCCTCTCCGATGGCCGAAAGCGCGTCGAGATCAGGCGAGATTTCGGATTCGTAATAGGTCAGCCCCGTCGCCTGATCGGTCACCGCATCGGCCGACACGAATTTGACCGTGCCGGCGATTTCCGGCGTGGTCCGCTGGTCAAGCGAGCTGAACCGCAAAACCGTCGCCTGGCCAGGAAACACCTGGTCGACATTGATCGGATCCACCCGCGCGGCAACCACGATGGGCTGGTCCTGGGGCACGATGAAAAGGATCGGCTCGCCCGCTTGGATCACGGACTGGGCCGCGTCGATAACGGATCCGAAAACGATACCACCCACCGGCGCCTTGATATCGAGCCGCGATATCCGGTCTCTGAGGTCGATCCGACGCTCCTGCAACTCCACTTCGCGGAATTCGAGATCACGCAGAACGCTGATCGCTTCTTCCCGCCGTGTCGTCGACAGCCGAAGCTGGGAGATCCGCGCCGCAGCGATCTGCCCCCTAAGTTCCGCCGTATCCGCTTCGAGTTTTCCCAGATCGCCTTTGAGTTCGGCGAATTGGCGTTCAAGCTGGACCACGACCGAGGCCTGGGTGAGCTGCTTTTCCAAAAGCTCGCGGCGATTTTGGAGATCGTCGCCAACCAAGGCGATCTGGTCGGTTTGGGCTTCAATCTGAGCACCGATCCCCGCAATCCGGTTTTCCAGCTGGAGGATCTGCTCGTCGATTTGGCTGCTTTCTTCGGAAAGCCCCTTGGCCCGGGCCTCAAAAAGCCCCGCCTCGCCTTCGATCACGTCCTGGGGCGGGAGCGTTCCTTCAAGGGCGGCTGCGGAAAAATCAATCTCATCGGCCCCGTCCCGCTCCGCCACAAGCCGCGCCTTCCGGGCCAAAACCTCGATCAATTGGCCTTGGACGATGGCAAGCTCTGATGCCAGGCGCGCGTCGTCGAGGAGTAAGAGCGTGTCGCCCGCCTCCACCGCATCCCCGTTCCGGGCGCGGATCGCGGTCACAACCCCGCCTTCGGGATGTTCGACCACCTGGCGGCGCCCTTCGATCTGGACCGTGCCCGGGGCAATCACCGCGCCTGAAATCCGCGCTTCGACACTCCAAACGCCGAGGCCGCCCACTAGAACGAAGAGGGCCGCAAACCCGACAATCAGGGGCTTTCGGGCTGACAAAAGCGACGAGATCGCTTTTGGTTTGGGATCCGGTTTTGGGTGCCATTCGGGGGGAATCTTCTGATCTAACTGCTTTGCCAAGTCTGTCGCTCTCAGGCTGAGGGTCGTCCCCAATCGCTCCAATGGGGGGCCAAGGTTCAATAACAGCGCAGCCGTAATCGATCTTATTCTCGCCGCCGCCATGGGCAGTCGTGCCCAGACAGCAATCAACGGCGCAAACACGCGCTTCACTTTACTCACAGCCCCCACTCCACAAACTCGTACGCGCCGGTTCCCCGGCGACCCTTACCCTACTCCAGCACCTGTTCCCGGTCCAATCGAACGCCGCACCGCGTCCGAGTTCTTTAGCATTGCTTTCAATACTTCGTCCCGCGGGCCGTAGGCGGTCAACTTGCCGCCATCCATGACGGCCAGGTCGTCGCATTGGGATATCGCCATCGGCCGATGGGTCATGATGATGACCGAACGCCCGTCGGCCTTAAACTCGCTTACCACCTGGTTGAGCGCTTCGGTCCCTTCGCTGTCGAGGGCGGAATTGGGCTCGTCGAGCACAAGGAGCACCGGATCGCCGTAAAGGGCGCGGGCAAGGGCCACGCGCTGGCGCTGACCGCCGGACATTTTTGGCTCGGACCCGTCGATATAGGTGTCATATCCCGCTTCGAGGGAGACAATGAGATCGTGAACCGCCGCCCGTTTGGCCGCGCGCACCACCGCTTCGGGGTCGGGGCTTTCGGACATGCGGGCGATGTTTTCAGCGATCGTGCCGTCGAAGAGGGCAATGTCCTGGGGCAAATAGCCCACATGGGCGGCAAGGCTCTCGGCGTCATATTGGTCGAGCGTCGGACCCCCGAGGCGGATCGAGCCCGCATTCGGTGTGACAAGCCCCACCAGCGTCTTGGCGAGCGTCGATTTTCCAGACCCGCTCCGCCCGATCACCCCGAGCGCTTTGCCGGGTTCAAGAACAAGCGAGACGCCCGCCAAAGTCCGACCCCTACCATTGGGGGAGACGAGTGTGACCCCTTCGAGAGCCAGCCGCGCTTCGGGCTGGGGGAGTTTTGTTTTGTCTTCCACGGTCGGGTCCGCGGCCAGCACCTTGGAAAGGCCCGTCCAGCCGGCCCGGGCGCGCTGAAAGATCGTCCAGCCATTAAGGCTCTGCTCGATCGGCGCCAGCGCCCGACCGAGAAGGATGGACGCCGCAATCATGGCCCCAGGCGTCAATTGGTTCTGGAGCACCAAATAGGCCCCGGCCGCCAGCATGGCCGATTGAAGAAACAGGCGGAAGGATTTGGCAAAGCCCGTAAATGAGCCAGTCCAATCGTTCGCGGAAAGCCCCTGGGCCATGGCCTCCCGCCGCCGCCGTCGCCAACGCCCTTCGATGGCCCCTTGCATCCCGAGCCCGACGATCACCTCCGAACCCGATCCGGCTTGGGCGGCGTAATGGTCGGCTTCGGCCGTTTTTGCGCGGGCCGCAGCGACGCGGTCATTGGTCAGAAGCTGGTTGAGAAGCGTGGCCACGATCAGCAACGCCGCGCCAAAGAGTGCGAGCCAGCCGAGCCAAGGATGGAAAATGAAGATGATCAGGAAAAAGATCGGCGACCACGGCAAATCCATCAAAGCTAAGAAGATCGGGGCCCCGTAAAATGTGCGGATCGCCTCCACGTCGCGGAGCGCGGCCAGATGCTGGCCCCCGCCCCCTGTTTCCGGGCCCAAACCCGGGATATGGGAGGCTTTGAGCGTCAGCCCCGCCCGAAAAACCGGCCCGTCGAGCACTTCCTGCATCCGACCGCCGATCCGTGCAGACGCCCGGCCACGGGCCCAGTCGATGAACCCCATAAGCCCATAGAGCGCGATCACGAGGATTGTCAGCGCAAATAGCGTCTCTTCCGAGCGCGACGTGAGCACACGGTCGTAGATCTGGAGCATGAACAATGGGCCCGTCAGCATCAAAAGGTTGACGAATATGCTAAAAACGAAGGCCGACCAAAAGAGGCGCCGCCCCTCGCTCCGAGCCGCCGAAATTACCGATTTGCCCTTTGCCAAAGCCTTTTATTCCTTGCGTTTAATATCGCCTACCAATCACCCCAGCTATCGATATGCCAGCTTCCGGGCATTCTGGCTATCCCGTGGAGTATTTATGGGCCCCAAAACGTAGCCGAAGGGCGTTTTCACCGAAACTCCGGCCGGGCTGCCAGATGGGCCAACCGGTCGGCGAGTTCAGCCCGCACCGGACCGGGCCGCGGCGGATCGCGGAGCGTGGTCATCCAGCTGTCGGGGATCTCGCGGGCCCGGCCTGGGCGCTTCCATTCAAGGCCCCGAAGCACGGCTTCGGCCTCCTCCGGTAAACGCTCGGGGATCTCAGCGTCCAACAGCGTGGCCCACACGCCGGTCCAAAGCCGTCCAACGGACCAAGGATTGTAGCCCCCGCCCCCCAGAACGACGAAACGCGGCGCCAACGGACGAAGGGCTGCAACGATGGCCCAATGGGCATTGTTGGAAAGCGCGAGCCGTGAAAGGGGATCTTCCTCGACCCCGTCCGCTCCGCATTGGAGCACCACCGCGTCCGGCTGGAACGCCTCTATTCGGGGCAAGATCAACCGCTCGCGCACTTCGGCCATTTCGCTGTCATTGAAGCCGCGGGGTACGGGCAGGTTGAACACCTGGCCTATCCCATCGTCGCCTAACACCCCGGTAAAGGGCCAGCGATCTTCTTCATGCACCGAAATCACCAGCGCTTCGGGATCGTCGGCAAAGGCAAACTCGACCCCGTCCCCGTGATGGGCATCGATATCGACATAGGCGAGCCGTCGCGCCCCGGCGCGCCGGAGGCTCAACATCGCTAGGACAGGATCATTGAGATAGCAAAACCCGCCCGCATAGTCCGGGAAGGCGTGGTGGGTGCCCCCGGCCGGGTGATGCAGCACGCCGCCACCAGCCAGAAGCTCGCCAGCCAAAAGCGACCCTCCGGCCGAGGTGGCCGGACGGCGCCAGACCTCCCCGAAGACCGGGTTTGAATGGGTTCCGATCCGGTGGCGGGCGCGCACCGCCTCGCTCACCTCCCCGTCCCGCTCGGCCGCTTCGAGAGCGGCAAGATAGGCCGGGGTGTGCCAGATGGTCAGCGCGGCCGCTTTGGCCCGGGGCGAGGTGCGAAACCGCGCACCGTCGAGCCAGCCCATGGCACGAGCAAGATCCATCACCGTGGACACCCGGGGGATCCGCAGCGGGTGATCGACCCCGTAGCTCGACCCCCTGTAAATCTCATGGCCGAGCATGATCGGGCCCGGATCCTTAGGGGCATCCGGACCGGGCTCATCCAGATAGGTGGGCGCCTCTGTCATGGGGCGGAACCTGACCGAGGCGGGGCGAAGGTCAAGCGGTTGCGGACGAAGGCAGATGTCACAGCTGGACACGACGCACTGATCGGGCCGTGATGCCCCTGGCCATTGAAACCGCCCTTGCGCTAAATATTTCTTTGGAAAGAGGGTTTAACGGGACGTTCCATGATCCGCTATGCGCTGAAATGCGGCGACGGCCACGGTTTTGAAGCCTGGTTTCCCAGCACTTCCGCCTTTGACGAGCAATTGGTGGCGGGCCATGTGACCTGCCCCGAATGCGGCTCTGGCAAGGTCGAAAAGGCGCTGATGGCGCCCCGGGTGGCCAACGCGCCCCGCCCCTTGAGCCAAACCAACGATGAGCGCGAGAAAGCCATCGCCAAGATCCAGGCGGAAGTTGAGAAAAACTCGGAATATGTCGGTTTGAATTTTGCGTCTGAGGCCCGGGCGATCCACGAAGGCGACGGGGAAGCGCGCTCGATCTACGGCGAGGCAAAACCGGAAGACGCCAAGAAACTGATCGAGGACGGGGTGCCCGTCGCGCCCCTTCCCTTTGTGCCGCGGGCCAAGACCAACTAACGCCAGTGGCGATACGCCGTTAATCTAGCGCACTGCAACTTCCCACGTCCCGAAAGCCAGGCCCCGGTCCCGCCCAACACCACGAGGCGGCACCGGGGCCACAAACGCGCACAAGATCGTGGTTTGGGCCGAAATCTCCAACGTTCCCCCTTGCGTCTACTTGGAACCGGCGTAGCCTGTGGATAACCGGCGTGTGTTGCCGGTACGAAGACGCTGACCCGTCGGGCGGGGCAGCCTTCGGCAGACCACGGCCAGCCCGAATAGGCGCCAGCCCATGGACGAGCGGAGCCAGACGGGGATTTCCGGCCAGATCGACGGGATCATGGCGGGCTGCCGCCATGTTTGGGGGATCGTCCTTCGCCGGGGCCCTTCGAACCTTCAGTTCTGGTTCATCGCCCTCATCATCGGGATCGCCGCAGGCTCGGCGGCCTTGGGGTTTCGCCTGGCCATCACGTGGCTCCAATCGACGCTTTACGGGGTCGACGATATTCGCGCGATCCATTCTTTTGCGGAAACGCTGCCCTGGTACGTGATCCTCGTGATCCCGATTATCGGCGGTCTGGCGGTGGGCCTCATCTTTCACCGGTTCACGCCGGATGGGCGGGTCCGCTCGGTGGCCGATGTTATCGAAGGGGCTGCCGTCCGGGACGGGCGGGTTGAAGTGAAGGCCGGGCTAGCTTCGGCAGCCGCCTCGCTCATCACGCTTTCTTCGGGGGGATCCACGGGCCGGGAAGGCCCGGTCGTCCACCTCGCGGCGGTGATCTCAACCAAGGTCTCCGATTGGCTGAACGCGAACGGGATGACCGCGCGGGAGCTTTTGGGATGCGCCGTCGCCGCCGCCGTCTCGGCGTCGTTCAACGCCCCCATTGCGGGAACGCTCTTCGCGCTCGAAGTCGTCCTCCGCCATTTCGCGGTCCATGCATTCGCCCCCATCGCCATCGCCGCGGCCGCAGGGACAGTCATCAACCGGCTCGAATTCGGCGGGGTCACCGAATACACACTGGCCGAAGAAGGCTCGCTCCAATTCTACGTCGAATTGCCCGCCTTCATGCTCTTGGGCCTCATCTCGGGTCTTGTCGCCTTCCTCTTGATGCGAGGGATCTTCTGGAGCGATGATGTCGCGAGCCGGCTCCAAGAGCGCCACCGGATCCACCCGATCCTTCGTCCGGCCGTGGCCGGAGCACTTCTCGGCGGGATTGCGATCTTTTTTCCCCATATCATCGGGGTCGGCTACGAGACGACGTCACGGGCCCTCACGGGTGATCTTATCCTCCATGAAGCGCTGGTTTTCACGGTGATCAAGTCCATCGCCGTGGCCATCACCATGGCCGGCCGGATGGGGGGCGGGGTGTTTTCGCCCTCTCTCATGGTGGGCGCAATGACCGGGCTTGCCTTCGGGCTGATCGCAACGGGTCTTTTGCCGGACGTCTCAGGCTCTGAGACGCTCTATGCCCTGGCCGGCATGGGAGCCGTGGCCGCGGCGGTGCTCGGCGCGCCGATTTCGACGACACTTATCGTTTTTGAACTCACCGGCGACTGGCAGACGGGGCTTGCGGTGATGGTGGCGGTCTCGACCTCGTCGGCCCTGGCCTCAAGGCTTGTGGACCGGTCGTTTTTCCTCACCCAGCTCGAACGCCGCGGCGTCCATCTGGCCGCCGGTCCACAGGCCTATCTTCTGTCGATGTTCCGGGTGGCGAATGTCATGCGACCCGCGGGCGATCCCTTGGGTCCGCCCGAAGATGCGATCTGGAAGGCAATAGAAGACGGGGTTTTTGTGGGGCCGAACAAGACCCTCGAAGACGCGATGCCGATCTTTGAAAAAACCGGTCGGCCGTTCTTACCGGTCCTAGAAATGGGTGCCGAAGGGGTGCCACCGAAGATCCAAGGGACGCTCTTTCAGGTCGATGCGCTCAAAGCCTATAACAAGGCCCTGGCGGCCACGGCCGCCGAGGAGCATTCCTGAGCGCGCGTTTGGGAGGACGTCCTGGATCAACTTCCACCCGGCGGGCTCAAGGAACCCAGCCTTATAGCTGCTCGACCGCCACGGTTTCGCTTGGATAAAACGCCAAATGCCCCGCGATGTCGCCGACGCCGTCTTTCGGGCTCTCATAGGACCAGGCCGCATCTTTGAGGACGGTGCTTTTCGTCACGATCGAATAATGGGTCGCGTCGCCCTTATGGGGGCAGGTCGAACGTTTGTCGCTTGGCTCTAGGAAGGCCATCGCAATGTCGCCCCGCGGGATATAGATCACCGGCGGATAGGCCCCTTCGGTCAGTTCGAGCGCATTGGAGCTTTCGCCGAGCACCGCTCCTCCGGCCCGCACCACCCATGTGCCTCCCGCAGGACGAATTTTGATGTGATCAGCCATAGCCTATCCTCCAATTTCGCATAGCGCCCGACGCTGGGGCTTTATCCCGCCGCCCATGACGGTTTCGTGTCAGAGCGGCGCAGTGGCGGCGTCGAGCCAGACGCGTGTGGTATCGCTGACGCGGGGGGAAATCAACGCCTTGACACGGGCATGGTAGGCGTTGAGCCAGTCCAACTCGGCAGGTGCCAGGCGCGACATGTCGATCAAACGGCGGTCGATTGGGACATAGGTGAGCGTGTCAAAGGCCAGCATCTCGCGGTCATCGGCCCCCTCCAGCGGTGGGGCCTCAACGACCGTCACAAGGTTCTCGATCCGGATCCCAAAGGCCCCTTCCCGGTAATAGCCTGGTTCGTTCGAGACGATCATGCCGGGCTCGAGCACGACCTTCGACCGACGGGTGATCCCGTGGGGGCCCTCATGGACCGACAGATAGACGCCCACGCCGTGGCCCGTGCCATGGTCATAATCCTTCCCAGCCCGCCAAAGCGGCGCCCGGGCCAAGGGGTCAAGGTCGCGGCCGGTGAGGCCTTTGGGCCAACGGGCGAGCGATACGGCAATCATCCCTTGGAGGACCTGGGTAAAGGCCTCGCGATGCTCGTCGGTGGGTGTCCCGATGGCCATGGTCCGGGTCACATCCGTGGTTCCATCAAGATATTGCCCGCCGGAATCGACAAGAAGCAACTCGCCAGGGCTCACGGCCCGGTCGGTGTCCCGCGTCACCCGGTAATGGACGATAGCGCCATTGGGCCCCGATCCTGAAATCGTATCAAAGGAGATATCGCGGAGCTCACCGGTCGCAATCCGGCAGGCCTCGAGCTTTTGGGCCACGGCGATCTCGGTGAGCGCGCCTTTGGGCGCTTCGGCGTCGAGCCAAGCCAGAAACTCCGCCATCGCCGCCCCGTCGCGGAGATGGGCCTCCGTGGTTGCAGCGATCTCGGCCGAAGTCTTTTTGGATTGCGGACCAAAACACGGATCATCGCCCACAACCGGCTCGGCCACCGCCCCCCAGAGGATATGGGGTGCCGTGCGTGTATGGATGCGCGCTTTGCCTTTGAGCGTGCCGATATGGGTGTGAAATGCACCGTAAGGATGGAACCGCACCCCTTGGCCAAGGTGGTCGCGCACGGCGTCGCTTGCCGGCGCATCGGTGAAGAGATCCACCGCACCGTCCGCAGAAATCACCGCGAACGCATGGGCCACCGGAGTGCGGGGGATGTCGGAACCGCGGATGTTCAAAAGCCAGGCGATGCTCTCAGGCAGTGTCAAAAGGGCCGCCGCTTCCCCGGCATCGGAGAGGATCTTGGCAATCTCGGCGCGTTTTTCGTCCGCCGACCGCCCGGCAAACCGCTCTGGATAAAGCGAGAGATCGCCCGTGGGCCGCCCAGGCCGCCCCTCCCACACCGCATCCACCGCATTGACCATAGGTTTGAGCTTTATACCCTTCTCTTCAAACGCTTTTTCGATTTCGCTTATTTGGAAGCCCGTATGGAGCCAGGGGTCATAGCCCATGGTCTGGCCCGCCTCCATCCGCTCAGCGAGCCAGGGCCCGAGCTTGGTTTTGGGCCAAGGGACCGGGGTAAAATGGGCCGTATCTACCTG
This sequence comes from Pseudomonadota bacterium, assembly GCA_039198225.1. Classification (GTDB taxonomy): domain Bacteria; phylum Pseudomonadota; class Alphaproteobacteria; order Rhodobacterales; family Rhodobacteraceae; genus JASJAR01. The sequence goes on along the minus strand of JBCCTQ010000036.1, from coordinate 27,854 downwards.
GGCTTTGACTTGCGTCGTATAGCGCCCATCGACGAACACGCCCGCTTCCTCGCCGAGAACCGCGGCAAACCCCGCCGAGCCGGTAAAGCCCGTCAGCCAGGCCAGGCGCTCGTCAGAGGGAGCGACATACTCCCCCTGATGGGCATCCGCCCGGGGCACGAGAAACCCGTCGAGCCCTTGGGCTTTGAGGTGCTCACGAAGCCGCGCGAGCCGCGGCGGGCCGTCTTCGGGGCGCGTCATGGCCTCAAAGGTTTGAAAGCTCATGAGGCGCGTTTCATTCCGAAAAGCCGCGCCCGCGCCCGGGGGTCACTGTCAAAAAGACCGGCCAATTGCTCGGTGATGGCCCCGGCAAGTTGTTCGGCATCAGTAATGGTCACCGCTCGATCATAATAGCGCGTCACATCATGGCCGATGCCAATGGCGATGAGTTCAACAAGCTTTCGCTTCTCGACCATTGCAATGACATCGCGGAGGTGTTTTTCGAGATAATTCGCGGGGTTAACGGACAAAGTTGAATCGTCGACCGGCGCACCATCCGAAATCACCATGAGGATCTTTCGCGCCTCCGGCCGCCCCGCGATCCGCCGATGCGCCCATTCGAGCGCCTCGCCGTCGATGTTTTCTTTCAAGAGCCCCTCTTTCATCATCAGGCCTAGATTTTCCCGGGCCCTCCGCCAAGGCGCATCGGCGGATTTATAAATGATATGGCGAAGATCGTTCAGCCGGCCTGGAAGCTGCGGCCGCCCCGCATGGAGCCAAGCTTCCCGCGCTTGGCCACCTTTCCAAGCTCGCGTCGTAAACCCAAGGATTTCGACCTTCACCTGGCAGCGCTCCAGCGTGCGCGCCAAAACATCGGCCGTGATGGCGGCAATCGAGATCGGCCGTCCCCGCATCGAACCCGAATTGTCGAGAAGAAGGGCGACGACCGTATCACGGAAATCAGTGTCTTTTTCGACCTTGAAGGACAAAGGCGTCGTCGGGTTTGCCACCACGCGGGCCAACCGCCCCGCATCGAGGATGCCCTCCTCACGGTCAAATTCCCAAGACCGGTTCTGCTGGGCTTGGAGGCGGCGTTGGAGCTTATTGGCCAGCCGGGACACGGCCCCTTTCAACGGGTCGAGCTGTTGGTCGAGATAGGCTCGGAGGCGTTCGAGCTCGGCCGGTTCGGCCAGATCCTCGGCCCGGACCTCTTCGTCAAATTCCGCGCAATAAACCTCGTAATTGGGGTCGGCTTCCGAAATCGGCAAAGGCGGCGGCGGCTCGAGGGGCGCGTCACCTTCGGGAAGATCGGCCTCATCGCCCATTTCCTGGTCAGCCCGGTCATCCATCGAAACGCTGGCTTCGGCGGCGTCCTGCTGTTCTTCTTGGGATTGCTCGGGCGCGGCTTCGGCGCTGTCGGATTGGTCTTGTTCGCTCCCTTGGTTTTCGGGCTCGTCGTCGGTGGCCTCGTCGCTTTCGGCCTCGTCGTCGGTGCCGTCTTCGTCGGGGTCATCGCCCAGCTGGTCGCCGTAACCCAAATCGTCGATCATCCGCCGGGCGAGACGGGCGAAACTGGCCTGGTCGCCCAAGGCGCCTTCAAGCCCTTCGAGGGTGGTCCCGGCTTGGTTTTCCATAAATTCTCGCCAGAGGTTCAGGACATTCGCGGCCCCTTCGGGGAGCTCGCGCCCGGTGGCGAGGGTGCGGATGAGATAGCCTGCCGCCATCGCCAGGGGCGCCTCGGTGGAATCGTTTATTTGGTCGTAGCCCCGCCGCAGGGCTTCGGCCGCGATCTTGGCGTCGATATTGCCGGCAGTGCCCGGCATCGCCCGCGCCCCCACCGCCTCGCAGCGCGCGGTCTCCATGGCGTCAAAGAGCTCCCGCGCCATTTGCCCCGTGGGCGCATAACGGTGATCGGTGTCCCCGTCATGGTATTTGTGGCGCATCGCATAGGCGTCCGCCGTTCCCCGGGCGAGGAGCACTTCGTCCCGGGTCATCCGCCGCGAGATCTGAGGGAGACGCATCACTTCGCCGCTGACCCCAGGCGGGTCCACCGAGAACGACACGCCGAGATCGGGGTCGTCGGCGAGGACACGGGTGGCCTCGGCCAGGGCCTTTTTGAACGGATCGGCTGGATTGTCGGGCGGCTGGCTCATGGCAATTGTTAAGCACCCGGCGGGGCTGGAGCGCAAGGCCCGGCGGCGCGGTGCCCTTTTGCAAATGCGCCACGTTCCCTGTGCCGGATGAGAAAAGTAACTGTTTTATGACCAATCCATGCTAGCGTTTCTCAATGACGTTCCATTGGCGCAGATTTTTGTCGCCGCTGGTGATGGTCTGGGGGTGCTGTCTGGCGGCACCGGCATTGGCCGGCTCAGAGGATTACGGCCCACTTTGCCGTTATTTCGCCGCCCAAGCGTTCCAGGACAGGCAGGTGCGCGGCGAAACCACGTTTCGCATGGATTTGGCCCAGGATTGCCTCGATGCGCGGATCTATGCGTTTTCGGACGACCCTGAGACGCGCGACCGCGCCCTGGCCTATCTCGACCTCTTGTCGGCCTACCGGGCCGAAATTGTCGCCCTTCTTCTGGCCCGCGCCGCCGAACAGCCGCCCTCTGAGAGGCGCCCGCGCCGCCTACGCCCCGTCGTAAAACCGGTAAATTGGGTCGGCGGCTATCTCATCGCCCAGCGCATGGGCCTTGTTAAGCGCCAAGAGGTCTGGACCCTCTGGCGCCGTTCCGTCGCCTCGGCCGATCCACGGTTCCGGCTGGAATAGAGAAAAAGGCCCCTTCATCCTGGCAAAAATACTCCCGCCGGAGGCGTCAATCCAGGCCGCCAAACTGCGCTAAGGTGAGAGCCTAAACACGCGGCTAGAATTTGGTCCCAAAGACATGACCAGATAGACTGTAGCAGTGTCAGGCGCGGAACGCCTCGGCTTCGGCCCCGGCTGCGGAGGCCATGAAAGACAACTCTGAGGCCACAAAGAGCATTGTCACCCCATGGGCCTTTAAGGATCTGCCCGCTTCCGCGCTTCGGGCGAAAGTCGCGTGAATCCGCCCGGCCTCTTTCGTGGCCTTGCCGACGATCCGATAGGCGCGCGCCACGTCGTCGGACCCCATGGCGCGGTGGCCGTAGCCAACGCTGAGATCCGCCGGCCCCACAAAGACGCCATCTATCCCCGGCGCGCCAGCGATGGCGCTGGCCGCTTCAACCCCCGCCGGTTCTTCGATTTGGACGAGGATCATCGGGTCCGCCCCCCGGTCCAGGACTGCCGCCATGCCGCCTTCGCCCCAATCGGTCCCGCGGACCGCGCCCGCAAAACCCCGCCCGTAAAGCCCATAGCGCGACACTCGGCCCATCTCCTCGGCCTTTTCGGCCGAATCCACATGGGGAATTACCAGGCCCGCCGCCCCGGCATCCAAGGCTTGGAGCACGTATTCGGCCCGGGCCGCGGCCACGCGCACCAGGACCGGAAACTCCAAAGCGCGCGCCACAGCCAGACACGCATCGAGCCGGGCCCGGTCGATCGGGCCATGCTCCCCGTCGATGCAGATGAAATCGATCCCCGACCGGGCCAAAGTCTCCACGATCATCACTTCGGGCGTTTTAAGGAAGGTCCCCACCATCGGTTTCCCGCCCCGCGCATCCTTGCCAAATGTCCCGAAAGCCATGGGCCGTTCCCTTCCTTCTAAAGTTCGATCCCTGAAAACGCGCCCCTCAGTGCATCGGACCAGGCGGCTGATATCGCAAGAAACCGCGGATCCTGATCTTCGATACGCTGCTCCTCGGCCACCTTTAGCCCGTCGCGCTCAATCACTACCATGTCGAGCGGCATGCCAACGCTCAAATTCGACCGCAAGGTGGAATCCATCGACAACAGCACCGCCTTTTTACCGTCCTCGATGGACGTGTTGGTCTGGACGACGCGGTCGAGAATGGGTTTGCCGTATTTATGCTCGCCAATTTGGAGAAATGGCGTGTCGGGCGTGGCTTCGATAAAATTGCCTTCCGGGTAAATCAGAAAGAGCCGCATCTCGCCGTCCTTCCTCTGGCCCGCAACAATAAGCGAAGCCCGTGCCGTGTCGGCCTTGGCGCCAATCTTGCCGGCCACTTCCGTCGAGACCCCCGCCAGCGTGCGCCCGATCATCTCGGCCACTTTCAGCATGGACGGGGCCAGCATGATCGAGGTTTCAGGCGTGGCTTCGCTGTCGGTCATGGCTTCGTCGAGGCGCGCGATCGTGGTTTGGGTCACGCTCAAGGAACCGGCCGTCATCACCGCGATCGCCCGGTTACCCGGCTCTTCGAAGGTAAACATCTTCCGGTAGGTGGCGATGTTGTCGAGCCCGGCATTGGTGCGCGTGTCGGACAGAAGGACCATGCCTTCCTCCAAGAGAAGTCCCACGCAATAGGTCATCGCTGCTCTTCCGTTTTCACTCGGGCCTTTTTCCATGGGAGTGGGTCATAGGCCGGGCGCCGTCAAGATAGGCTTACTGTTGGGCTTGGGTGACGGACACATCCACGTCGAGCGCTTCGGACCCCTCGCCCCGGGCCACGCCACGGATCGGCGCGGCCTCGGCCGCATCGGCCCCCGACCCGATCCGGATGTAGTTTTCGTCGGGGCAGACCCCGTTTGAGGCATCAAACCCAACCCAACCGAGCCCCGCAATGTGGATTTCGGCCCAGGCATGGCTGGCCTCGGACGCGGGCCCGCCCGCATGAAGATACCCCGTTACGTACCGCGCCGGCATCCCGACCGCCTGGGCGGCTGCAATCAAGGCATGGGCGTGGTCCTGGCAGACCCCGTGGCCCAGCCGTAAGGCTTCTGCTGCGGTGGTTGCCGGGTCGGTCTGGCCCGGGGTGTAGTCGATGGCCGCCGCCACGGATTTGGCAAGGGCATGGGCGCCGTCGAGGGCCCCCGGCTCAGAGCCCGTGACCGCATCGTGGGCAAGTTCCCGGAGCGCGCTATCGGCCGCCGTCGCCCGGGTTTCCCGGAGATAGGAAAGGGACGGCATCCGCTCCCGGTGGCCCCGAAGGACGCCGTTGAGATCTCGCGTCTCGACGACGCCGGTGACAGAGACGGCAATCTCCGACACCGGCCCCGGCACGGACGCGGTCTCAATCCAGTCGCCCGCCCCGTCGCGGAACGCTGCTCCTCGAAGCGCGCCCTCGGTCTCGATCTCCCACGAGATCGTCTGCTGACCTTCAAAGACCGATGGCGTCAGCCGAAGGGACTGAACAACACCCCGCATAGCCGGATCGAAGCGGTAGAGCGTCCGGTGGTGCACTTCGAGCCTCATCGGACATCCCCGCTGAAATAAACCCGGTGGATTTCCTGGTTGAGGTCAGCCACGTCCGAAATCACGCGGGTCAGGAATTCGTGGAGGCCCTCGTCGAACACGTCTCCGACGCTCGCCTCGGCCAGTTCTGCCAAAAGCGCCCTTGCCTTGGTTTGGGCCGGGCCCGAGCGGCCGTAACCCCGGGCCAGCCGGTCAAGATGGGTGGCCGCACCTTCGGCGGCGGTGACAAGGGCGCGGGGGGATTTCCGGTTGAGGATCAGAAAATCGGCAATCTTCGAGGCGGTGATTTCGCCGCCATAGGCCCAGGAAAACGCCCGGTGGGCCGAAAGCGCTCGAAGGATCGTCCGCCATTGAAAATTATCGAGCCCCGAGCCCACGTAATCGACCTGGGGCAAGAGGACAAAATACTTCACGTCGATCAGACGGGCCGTGGAGTCCGCGCGTTCAAGGTAATAGCCGATATTCAGGAAATCGTAGCCGTCGTTCCGAAGCTGGGTGTCCTCGATCGCACCTCTCAGAAGCATCGTCTGGCGGAGCGTCCAGTCGATGAGGTTCGACATCGGCAGTTTCGACCGTTCGGTGCGGCGAAGCTCGGTGAGTTCCTGGTAGCCCGAATTCAGCGCATCCCAAACCGCCGAGGTGAGCGCAGTCCGCACGATCCGGCCATTCTCCCGGGCCCGGGAGATCGACGAGGCAATCGAGGATGGGTTTTCGAGATCGAAGAAGAGATAGCTTTCGATGTTTCGCGCAACGAGGTCGCCGTATTTCGACTGAAACCCGTCTTGGGTGCCCGAGGATTGAAGCACCGCCTCCCACTCGTTCCGAAACCCGCCCGACCGCGCCGGGATTAGGGCGTTGCGGCTGCCGACTTCCAAAAGGCGCGCCACGGTTTCGGCCCGCTCCATGTAGCGGGCGATCCAGTAAAGATGTTCGGCCGTCCTTGAGAGCATTATTCGGCCATCACCCAGGTGTCTTTGACCCCGCCACCTTGGGAGGAATTCACAACGAGCGAACCTTCCCGGAGAGCCACCCGCGTGAGCCCGCCCGGCACAAGCTCGATCCGGTCGCCCACAAGGCAATAGGGGCGCAGATCGACATGGCGGGGGGCGATCCCCTCCTCGACGAAACTTGGGCTTGTCGAGAGCGCGAGTGTCGGCTGGGCGATGTATTTCTCTGGGCTCTCTTTGATCTTGTCAGCAAACAACGCGATTTCGTCTTTGGTGGATTTGGGACCCACGAGCATCCCGTAGCCCCCGGAGCCATGCACCTCCTTGACGACGAGGTCGGCGAGATTGTCGAGCACATGGGCGCAATCTTCGCCTTTCTGGCACTGCCAGGTGGGCACGTTTTGAAGGATCGGGTTCTCGCCGAGATAAAACCGGATCATTTCGGGCACGTAGATATAGATCGCCTTGTCATCGGCCACGCCCGCGCCCGGCGCCGAAGCGATGGTCACGCCTCCCGAACGGTAGACGTTCATGAGCCCCGGTATGCCAAGCATGGAATCGGGGCGGAAACACAAAGGATCAATGAAAGCGTCATCGATCCGGCGGTAGATCACATCGACCCGTTCGGGACCTTCGGTGGTCCGCATCCAGACGTAGTCGCCTTCGACAAAAAGATCCTGACCCTCTACAAGCTCGACGCCCATCGTGTTGGCCAGAAAAGAATGTTCGTAATAGGCCGAATTAAAATGGCCGGGGGTCAGGATCACGATGCGCGGCTCGTGGGAGCATTTGTCGGGGGCGACGCTGGCCAAGGTGCGCTTGAGATGGGCGGGATAGGATTCCACCGGCGCGATGCGGTTTTCCTGGAAGAGATCAGGAAACATCCGCATCATGATTTCGCGGTTTTGGAGCATGTAGGACACGCCTGACGGGGTGCGGCAATTGTCTTCGAGGACGTAGAATTCTTCCGGGCCCGTCCGCACCAGATCGATACCAACGATATGCGAATACACCCCGCGCGGCGGCTGGATCCCCATGACGGCGCGCTCGAAGGCCTCGTTGCCATAGACGAGATGGGCCGGAACCCGGCCGGCTTTGACGATCTCGCCCCGGCCGTAAATGTCGACCAAAAACGCGTTCAATGCCCGCGCGCGCTGTTTGATCCCCATTTCGAGTTTTCGCCATTCGGTGGCGGAAAAGACCCGGGGGAACATGTCGAACGGGATCAGCCGGTCGGGATCACCGCCTTCGCCATAAACCGCAAAGGTAATACCGATCCGGCGAAAAAGCGCTTCGGCTTCCGATTGCTTGAGATTGCGAAGCTCGGGCGGCATCGCGTCGGCCCAATCAGCGAGGCCCTGATACGGGAGGCGCACGGCAGCGCCCTCATACATCTCGTTGAAATAATTGGGCTCGTTGCCGTCCATCGAGGAAGTCTGGCACAGCGGAGCGCGGGTTCCAACCGGGGGCAGACCAAACTTCGCGCACGGGCCACTTTGGGAGACCAAATAACCGGCAAGGCGGCGCGATAAAGGGCAAATTCCGTCTCGAACGAATTTTCGCCCCGGTCTTTCCGCATGGCCGGGCCCGGCCTAATCTCCCGGCATGGCCGGTCCGGTACTCGCATTCACGGAGAAGGGCATTTATTGCCCGGCGGGGGATTTTTACATCGATCCCTGGCGTCCGGTGGAGAGGGCGCTGATCACCCATGGCCATTCTGACCATGCCCGCCCCGGCCACGCCCATTATTTGGCGACTGAGGCCGCCCAACCGGTGATCCGCCACCGCTTGGGCGAGATCTCCATCGAGACGATAGGTTTCGGAGAAACGAGGTCGATCGGAGGGGCAAGCGTGTCGTACCATCCGGCGGGCCATGTGCCTGGCTCGGCCCAGATCCGGGTGGAGGTCGGGGGCGAGGTTTGGGTGGTATCGGGAGACTATAAAACCCAAGCCGATCGGCTGTCAGAGCCCTTCGAGCCCGTGCCCTGCCATGCCTTTATTACCGAATGCACGTTCGGGCTCCCGGTCTTTCGATGGAAATCCGAAACCGAGCTTGCTGGAGAGATCAACGCTTGGTGGGCGACGGCGGCCGAAGCGGGCCGACCGGCGATGCTCGGGGCCTATGCGCTTGGGAAAGCCCAGAGGCTTCTGGCCCTTCTCGACACTACAATTGGCCCGGTCCTGACCCACGGGGCGGTTGAGAACACCAATGACGTCCTCCGGGCCCAGGGCCTGGCCCTGCCAGAGACGATCCGGGTCACGCCCGAGACCAAAACAAAAGACCACCCCCGGGCCCTCGTCCTGGCCACACCCTCGGCCCTCGGTTCCACTTGGGCCGGGCGGTTTTCGGGGGCATCGAAAGCCTTCGCCTCGGGATGGATGGCCGTGCGGGGGATCCGGCGGCGGAGGGCGGCCGATAAGGGGTTTGTTATCTCGGACCACGCCGATTGGGACGGTTTGAACGAAGCGATCCGGGCGACCGGGGCCGAACGGATCTTTGTCACCCACGGGTATACCTCGCAGTTCCGCCGCTGGCTTGAGGCGGAAGGCTATGACGCGGCGGTGGTTGAGACGGAATTCGAAGGAGAGACGCTCGACGCTGAGGGCGCAGATGCGGAGGTGGCGGCGTGAGATTGCAAATGTCGCGACACCGGGGGCTTTGCCCCCTGGCCCCCCAGCGTATTTTTAAAGAGATGAAGGCATGAGGGATTTTGCGGCCCTCTTCGAGGCCTTGGATGGGACGACCAAAACCAATCTCAAGGTTAGCGCCTTGGCGGGCTATTTTGAAACCGCCGCCGATAGCGACCGGCTTTGGACGATTGCCCTTCTGTCGGGGCGACGCCCGAAGCGAACCGTGAACGCCACGCGCCTCGCTGAATGGGCCGCCGAAGCCGCCGAACTGCCCCTTTGGCTCTTTGAGGAAAGCTACGCCATTGTCGGCGATCTGGCCGAGACCATTGCGCTCTTATTGCCGCCCGCGACGGCGGGCGAAGAGCGAACGCTCAGCGGTTGGATTGAAGCGATCAAAGGGCTCCGCGAGCTAGAAGAGCCAGAGCGCCGGGCCGCGATCCTCACCGCCTGGGGCGGACTCGACGGGACCGAACGCTTCGTCTTCAACAAGCTCCTCACCGGCGGGTTCCGGATGGGGGTGAGCCGGAAGCTCATGACCCGGGCCCTGGCCCGCGCCACCGGGATCGAGGAAGCCGAGTTGGCCCACCGGCTGATGGGCGATTGGAGCCCGGAAAGCACCAGCTTTGACGGCCTCGTGACCGCCCCCGATCCGACGGCGGATCTTTCTAAACCTTACCCCTTCGCCTTGGCCTATCAGCTTGACGATGGCCCTGAAAGCGTCGGCAATCCAGAGAATTGGGCGGCGGAGTTCAAGTGGGACGGGATCCGCGGTCAACTCATTCTGCGGGGCGGGACCCATCACCTTTGGTCGCGGGGCGAGGAGCTGATGACTGACCGGTTCCCCGAGTTTATCCGCGCCTTAGACTTTTTGCCCGACGGCACGGTCATCGACGGGGAGGTTTTGGCGTTTCGGGACGGCGCGCCGTTGCCGTTCAATGCGCTCCAAAGGCGGATCGGGCGGAAAACCGTGCCTAAGAAAATCCTCACCGAAGCGCCCGCGGCCATGCTGGCCTATGACCTTTTGGAGGAAAACGGCGAGGATATCCGCGCCTTACCTTACGCTGCCCGCCGCGCGCGGCTCGCGGCGATGCTGAAGGATCTTCCCCCGGAGGCGCCGGTGGGTCTGTCCCAAACGGTGGCCTTCGAGAGCTGGGACGCCCTTGCCCAGATCCGGGAGACCTCACGCGAAAAACTTGCCGAAGGCATGATGCTGAAACGCCTCGAAAGCCCCTATACGGGCGGGCGAAAAAAGGGCGATTGGTGGAAATGGAAGGTCGACCCGTTCACAATCGATGCGGTGATGATCTACGCTCAAGCCGGCCACGGACGCCGCGCCAACCTCTTTACCGATTTCACCTTCGCGGTGCGGGACGGCGAGGCGCTGGTGCCGTTCACCAAGGCCTATTCGGGGCTGACGGATGCGGAGTTTCGCGAAATCACCGGCTGGGTGCGGAAAAACACGCTCGAACGCTATGGGCCGGTGCGGGCTGTAACGCCCGAGCATGTTTTCGAAATCCATTTCGAAGGGATCCAAGCGAGCCCAAGGCACAAATCGGGTGTGGCCTTGAGGTTTCCCCGGATGGCCCGCTGGCGGCGCGACAAGCCGGTGGCCGAAGCCAACACGCTAGACGATCTTAAAGCGATGCTTGCCGCCTATGGTTGAGCCCTGCCTTGCCCCCGAAAGGCACCCGTTTTAGGCAAGGCCAACCCCCGCGAAAGGCCCGCCCATGATCGACCCCGTTCTCGCCCGCCTCGATGCCGACCGGCCCCAGGCCCTCGACCGGCTGATGGAGTTTCTGAAGATCCCGTCGATTTCGACCGATCCGGCCTATGACGGGGACGTCCAGCGCGCGGCGGAATGGCTGGCCAACGACCTCAAGAGCTTCGGTGTGCCGGCCGAGATCCACCCCACATCGGGCCACCCGATGGTGACCGGCACGCTGGGAGACGGCGGCCCGCATCTTTTGTTTTATGGCCATTACGACGTCCAACCGGTCGACCCGATCGATCTCTGGCACCGGGATCCGTTCGATGCGGCCCTCGAAGACACCGCAGCGGGCCAGGTGATCCGCGCCCGCGGAGCATCCGACGATAAAGGCCAACTCATGACCTTCGTGGAAGCGGCCCGGGCCTGGGCCTCGGTCCATGGGAGTTTGCCCTGCCGGATCACCTTCTTTTTCGAGGGCGAAGAGGAGAGCGGCTCACCTTCGCTCCTGCCCTATCTCGATCAGAACAAGGGGTGGATGTCGGAGCCCGATATCGCGCTCATTTGCGACACGTCGCGCATCGGTGAGGACCGTCCGGCGATCACGACCCAGCTCCGCGGGCTTCTCGGCGAAGAAATCACCGTCCACGCGGCCAGCCGCGATCTCCATTCCGGGAGTTTCGGCGGGGCGGCGGCTAATCCGATCCGAATTCTCACCCGCATCCTCGCCGATCTCCACGGACCCGACGGCCGGATCCAGATCCCGGGCTTTTATGACGGGGTCGAGGAGACCTCTTCTGCCCTCCGCGCCGATTGGGATGCGCTTGGGATCACGCCGGAGGACGTCTTGGGCGATGTGGGGCTGTCCCATCCGGCCGGCGAGACCGGGCGAGACGTTTTGGAAATGCTCTGGGCGCGCCCGACGGCCGAGATAAACGGGATCACCGGGGGGTATACGGGCGCGGGTTTCAAAACCGTGCTGCCCGCCCAAGCTTCGGCAAAGGTGAGCTTTCGGCTGGTGGGGCGCCAGGACCCCGCAAAGATCCGCGAGGCGTTCCATTCGTTTGTGCAAGAGAGGCTCCCAGCCGATTGCCGGGTTGAGTTTGCGCCCCATGGCGCGGGACCGGCCTCGGTGATGGACACGGATCACCCGGTTTTTGCCGCCACCCGGGCCGCCCTCGATGCCGAATGGGCCGAACCTGCCGCCTTTGTCGGCGCGGGCGGTTCGATCCCCATTGCGGGATATTTCAAAACGATCCTTGGCCTTGATTCCATCCTGCTGGGATTTGCTCGGGAGGATGACCAGATCCATTCGCCCAACGAGAAATACGACGTCAAAAGCTTCGAGAAAGGCACGCGGAGCTGGGCGCGGCTCTTGGGGGAATTGGCCTAAGCGTAAGCTAGTCAGGCGCGGCCGCGGCGAAACCAGGATGGGCTGCGGCCTGTGCCTCGACGGCTTTGATCCGGGGATAATCGTCGTACGCGGCGCCCCAACGGTTCGCATTGTAAAGCTGGGGCATAAGGCAGATATCCGGGAGCCCGGGTGCCTCCCCAAGGCAAAAGTCGCCTTCCGGAAACTCCGAAAGCTGCGCTTCAAAGGCCAAAAGACCCGGCCGGATAAAGTGGCGCATCCATTCGGTCCGCGCGGGCTCTTCGCCTCCAGTGGCGTGCTGGGCGACCGAAAGATTGCACACCGGGTGGAGATCAATCGCGATCGTATGGGCCATGGCTTGGGCCTTGGCGCGCATCACCGGGTCCTCCGGCAATAGCCCCAACCCGCGCGTTTTATCGAGATAGTCGAGGATGGCTAAGGATTGGGTGAACCTTTGGCCGTCGATATCGAGGACCGGCACTAGGCCTTGGGGATTGCGCGCGAGGTGCTCGGGCGCCTTATGGGAACGGTCGAGAAGGTTGACCGTCTCCTTCCGGTAATCGATGCCCGCAAGATTGAGGGCGATCCGCACCCGGTAGCAGGCTGAGGATTTGGGGTAATCCCAGAGCACCGTCTCGGTCATTTGGACGCCGCCTCGAACGCGGCACTCAGGACAGCACGGTCGCCAATGTGGTTGGCCAGAATGAGGATCAGACGGGCGTTAAACGCCTCGCTTTCCTTCGTCGAGAGGTCCTGGTGGACCGCCAAGAGTTCGTCGTAAAATCCGTCCGCGTCGTCGATATTGGGGGTCAGGATAAGGTCCATGGGCTCAGGCCTTTCCCAGGGCGCGGTCGAGGGCTCGGCCCACCTCGCTTGCATCAAAGTCGGGCCACCGCGCGACCACGTGATGGTCCGGACGGATGAGATAGACCGCCTCCGCCGCCGCGCCGAGATAACGCGCCCGGAGATCGGCGGAGGGTTCGGCAATATGGAGGCTCGCTAGACCGTCGGGCAGCCTCTCGAGGCTCGGCGCCTCACCACCCAAGCTCAAAAGCGTGAAGTCCGACCCGAGCCGATCGAGAAGAAAACCGTTGCCTACCGGCGCGTCGGGGCACGCCGCCCCGGGTCGCGACACGGGCGGGCCACGAAGGGCGTCATCCCCGGTAAGCGAAAGCCCGTCATAAACGCACGGAACCGAAAGCCGCCCCGAATTGACCAAGGGCCGGGCAAAGGCGTGGCGCTCGGCAAGATCGAGAACCGCGTTCCGAAATAGCTGCGAGATCTCTGACTTTGGCGTCATAAAATCTGTCGCCCGGGTCGAGTTGAGGATGTTCTCATCCGCCCCATGGCTTCGTTCGGCGTTATAACTGTCAAGGAGCGTTTCGGGCGCCTGGCCCTTCAAAACAAGGTCGAGCTTCCAGGCCAGGTTTTCCGCATCCTGCATGCCGGAATTCGCGCCCCGCGCCCCGAAGGGCGAGACCTGGTGGGCGCTGTCGCCCGCAAAAAACACCCGGCCGTGGCGGAACTTTTCCATCCGACGGCATTGGAACGTGTAGATTGAAGTCCAAACGAGGTCGTAGTCGGGCGCGGTGCCCGTCTGGCTCGAGAGCATCGCATCGACCCGGGCGCGGATCCGTTCGGGTTCCAATTCCATAGCCCGGTCGATCTCCCAGCCCAGCTGAAAATCGATCCGCCAGACATTGTCGGGCTGTTTGTGGAGCAAGGCCGATTGGCCGCTATGCTTGAACGGAGGCTCGAACCAGAACCAGCGCTCGGTTGGGAAATCGGCCGTCATCCGGACATCGGCGATGAGGAAATTGTCTTCAAAGACCCGGCCCTCGAAATCGAGCCCCATCATGGTTCGAACCGCTGACCGCGCCCCGTCACAGGCCACGAGCCAGTCGGCTTCGAGCGTGTAGGGCCCGTCGGGCGTATCGACGTGGACCTCCACGTGATCCGCGTGGCGCTCTATCCGCGTGACCGCGTTCTGTCCCCGCACATCGATCGGCGCGCCGTCGGCTTGGGCGGCCTCGATCCCCTCGAAAATGAACTTCTCGAAATAGGGCTGTTGGAGGTTGATGAAGGCGGGGTTCCGGTGGCCCTTTTCCGGCAAAAGATCGAATTCGAAGAGTTGGCCGTCCCGGTGAAACACGCGGCCCACATTCCAGACCACGCCTTTTTCCACCATCGGCTCTGCCACCCCGAGCCTTTGGGCGATGTCGAGGGTGCGCTTGGCAAAACAGATCGCTTTTGAGCCCGCACCCGCCCCCTCATGGTCATCGAGCACGACGACCGGCGTCCCTCGCTGGCCAAGATCGAGCGCCAGGGCGAGCCCGATCGGGCCACCTCCGACAATGACAACCGGATGGCGCCGGGGCGGTCCGTCCTGCTCGGGCACCCGCGCATAAGGATAAAGGTCGAAGACCGTCTCGTACCGGACATCTAGCATCGTCAATCCTCCCGTTTCGCGCCTCAGCCCTGGAGCGCGTCCCACATCTCCATGTCCCGCGCGGCGGTCCAGATCCGCGGCGTGTCGATGCCCCGGGCTTCGTCGTAGGCACGCGCGACATTGAAGGGCAGGCAGTGCTCGTAAATGGCATAGTCGCTGAATTTGGGATCGCAGGCCTCGCGGACCGCGTCCCAGGCCTCTTTGAGCGTCCCGCCCCGCGCGGCGACCCGCGCTGCCGGAGCATAGGTGCTGGCCACGAAGTCGCGCGTATTTTCGATGGCTCTGTTGACCATCTCTGTGCCGATGAGCGCGTCACCCCGCCCGGGCGCGATTGCATCGACATTGTGGGCTTTGATCCGGTCGAGTGTCGTGCCCCAATCGGCGAAATGCCCATCACCGCAATAGCAAGCCGAGTGGTATTCCACGATGTCGCCGGTGAACATGACGTTCTGATCGGGCACATGGATCACCGCGTCGCCCGCCGTATGGGCGCGGCCCACCTGTTTGATATCGACCCGGCGCTTGCCCAAATACATTGTCATTTGGCCATTAAACGTCGTCGTCGGCCAGGTCAGGCCCGGGATGCTTTCATGGCCCTCGAAGAGCCGGGGGAAGCGTTGAAACTCGCTGTCCCAATCCTCCTGACCCCGTTCGACAACCATGGCGCGTGCCGCGTCCGACATAATGACCTGATCCGCCCCATAGGCCGAGGCCCCGAGCACTCGGACCGCATGATAATGGGTAAGCACCAGATGGGTGATCGGTTTATCCGTCACTGACCGGACCTTCTCGATGACTTTCCCCGCCAGGCGCGGTGTGGCCTGGGCTTCGACGATCATCACACTGTCATCGCCGATGATGACGCCCGAATTGGGATCGCCCTCTGCGGTGAAGGCCCAGAGCCCGTCTCCGATCTCGTCGAAGGTGATGGTTTTTTCTGTCATGTCGCCTTGGGAGGCGAAGGCTTTGGCCATGGTTTATGTCCCTTTGGGCGGCGAGTGCGGGGTGCGTGCTAGTTCTGCTTTGCAGGCCGGGCGCGACCGGGCGCAGCGCTTGCGAAATGCGACTTTCTCCATGGCCCTCCCCCTTTTGCCTGTCGCGAGTTTTAGAATCGCTTATTAGTATCTTTTGTAACTAACAAGCGAAAAGGCCAGACAATGTCGGAACCTCCGCCCTACGCCCTGGCCGATTTCTTACCCTATCTCCTTAGTGAGGCCGCCGAGACGGCGAGCCTCAAATTCCAGGACTATTATCGGTCGAAATACGGAATGTTACGGACCGAATGGCGGGTCCTGTTCCATCTCGGCCAAAACGCTCCGCTCCATGCCAAAGACATCTGCGCTCGATCGGGCATTCACAAAACGAAGGTGAGCCGCGCGGTCGCGGCCCTCGAAAAGAAGCGGTTTTTAGTGCGCGACGAGGTCGAGAATGACCGCCGCCTCGCAGTGATCCGGCTCACCCGTCGCGGGGAGACCGTGTTTGAAGATCTCTATAGGGCGGCGGAACGCTTTGACGCCGAACTCATGGCACAGTTTGGAGACGAAGAGCGCGACACCCTTCGCAAGTGCCTTTTGAAACTCGCTCAGGTCTGACGGCGCAGCCCGTCCCTATTCAAGTTACCGATCCGGCAATGCGGCACGCCCCCCTCGCAAACGATGTAGGGCCATGCCGATGGTCCGTTTTGGTTGCGCCATCTGCAACCCAGCCAGCGCACCGTTTGCTCAGGACAGAACGCGCCCCTTCGGCATGTCAAAGACCAGAGCCGCTCCTTCCGTCGCCCAAATGAGCTCCGTCCCCTCACCGCCGGGAATTTGCAGCCCGTCGCCCGCGCTGACCCGCTCGCTTTCGGCACGGGCGAGCCCGTCGAGAATATGAACGAAGCGATCAACGCCCGGATCGGCGGGGAGATCCAGGCGCTCGCCATCACCGAACCGCCGAAGCATCAGCGTTGCGCGCGAGCGGAGCGGGATCAAAGGCGCGCTCTCGGACGGGCCGGCAAGGAGCACGTCGCCTGAGCTAGGAACCTCGGCTTGGTGATAGCTCGGTGTGCCTCCCGTTTCGTCAGGTATCAGCCAGATCTGGAGGAACCGGGCCGAGGCCGCGTCGGAGGCGTTGAACTCAGAATGGCGCACCCCGGCCCCGGCCGACATGCCTTGGATTTCGCCCGCCGCGATGGTGGCGACGTTCCCTTGGTCATCCTCATGGCGGAGATGGCCGTCGAGGACCAAGGTCAGGATGTCCATGTCCGCATGGTCATGGGGCGCGAAGCCCCCGCCTGGGATCACCGTATCTTCGTTGATCACCCGCAGGGACCCAAAGCCCATCCGCGACGGGTCGGAAAACCCACCGAAGGAAAACGTGTGATAACTGTCAAGAAGGCCGCCGCGGGTCCGGCCGCGGACGGATTTGTCGTGGATTTTGATCATGGCGTTTGCGTTCGGTCGGACCGCTCCTCTCGGATGCGCGGGGCGCGCATCTTTTTGTGGAGCCCCGGAACAAGCCCAAGGCGCGTGATCTTTCGGGGAGAGGCCCCGGAGATCATCCGGGGCCCAGTTGCTATTTTTTAGCCCGCCATTAGCCGGGCCAGGGCCGCAACCTCGCCCTCCCGAAGCTCGTGGCCGCCGTCATGGACCTCGGTGGTGACTTCCGATCCAGCCGCTTCGAGCCAGGCGATGAGGTTTTCGCTCATCGGCCAAGGGGTGATCGGGTCGCGCCGTCCGGCGGTGACAAGCACCTCCTTGCCCTTGAGCGCCGGCTTGGCCTCCGCCTCCCAGGTCACCAAAGGGTGCAAGAGCCCCACCCGGTCGAAAAGATCGGGACGGTCCATAAACACCGATGCCAAGATGTTGGCCCCGTTCGAATAGCCGAACGCAAAGGCCGGGCTCTCGGAATGGGCGGCTTTCTGATCGTCCACAAAGGCGGCCATTTTGTCAGTGGCCCGGGCGAGATCGGCCATGTCATAGACCCCCTCCCCGGTCCGGCGAAAAAACCGCGCCGCGCCCATCTCCGACACGTCCCCCCGGGGCGAAACGATCCCGCCGCCGGGCACAAGTTGCCCGGCCAAGCCGAAAAACTGGTGCTCATCACCCCCGGTGCCGTGGAAGGCAAAAACCAAGGGCCGGCCGGCCTCCGGCGCCCGGGTGAGCGCCTGGTATGGCTCGGCCTTCATCGCTGTCCCGATCATGCGGCAATCTCCGGCAAGTGGGCCTCGATCTGAGCCCGATGGGGCTCATAGCGGGTCGGGAGCTTCAGGGCTTGGCCGAGGTTCGCGGTATCTTCGTCGCGGTCGAACCCGGGCTCATTGGTGGCGATCTCAAATAGAACGCCTCCGGGCGTGCGGAAATAAATCGCCCAAAAGTAGTCCCGGTCGATGACGGGCGTGACCTGATAGCCGGTGTCCATCAAGGCTTGGCGCACCCGAAGCTGGGCGGCCCGGTCTTCAACCGCAAAGGCAATGTGATGGACCGATCCGGCGCCCTGGCCAGCGCCGCCCGCCATGGGAACAGCTTCGAGGTCGATCGTGTCGGCGGCGTTTCCGCCTTCGATTACGTAGCGCGTCAGATCTCCGTCCGACCCGGCCTTTTGGTATCCCATGTAGCCAAGAAGCTCGCCCGTGGCGGCCGTATCCCGGAGCCGGAACCGTGCGCCGCGGAACCCGAGGATCCCGGCCTCGTCGGAGACCCCTCCTCCGGTCCAAGGCGCCCGGCCTTGGGCCTCACTTTCGACCAAGGCAAAACTATCCCCGTCCGGCCCTTCAAAGCTCAGGCGGTTCTCGCCGAAGGCCGTGTCACGGCCGAGATCCGACAGGCCTTTCCTGCCGAGGCGCTCTGACCAAAAATCGAGACTACCCTCGGGCACGGCAAATTCCGTGACCCCCACTTCGCCTGCGCCGCGGCTTCCGCGCGGCATCGCGCCAAACGGGAAATAGGTCATCACCGAGCCCGGGGTGCCCACTTCGTCGCCGTAATAAAGGTGGTAGACCTCCGGGGCGTCGAAGTTCACGGTTTTCTTGACCCGGCGAAGGCCGAGGGTCTGGGTGAAGAACTGATTGTTGGTTTTCGCATCCGACGCCATCGATGTGACGTGATGCAGTCCTTTGATGTCCTCGATCATGGTCGCTTCCTCGGCATGATGTGCTTTGAACCCATAAATGCGCCTTCGATTGGTTTCGTGAATAGACATGTCCGTCGCTTATCTATTGCAGCAGAGGCAATAATGAGCGGCGTAGCCCTTTAGGACACGACGATGAAGGGGCGCTCGCGGCCCGGAACCTGGCCGAAGACGCATGCCCGGCCGTAAAGGCTCGACAGGGCCGCTTCGGTCACCGTGTCTTCGAACGCGCCGCTGGCCACGATCTCACCGTCCTGCATCAAGACCACCTCGTCGGCGTGGCTCGCCATCAGGTTGATATCGTGAAGGACGGCCACCACGGTTTTTCCTTGCTCGGCAACCAATCTCTGCAGGAGGGTCATCGTCTCGACCGCATGGGCGATATCGAGATGATTGGTGGGCTCATCGAGAAGGATCAGGGGGGCTTCTTGCGCCAAGACCATCGCGATCCAGGCCCGCTGGCGCTGCCCGCCCGAGAGGTCCGACAAGGCGCGGTCGGCAAGATCGCTCACCTCAGTGGCGGCCAGGGCGGTGTCAATGGCGCCGAGATCCTCCGCCGACAAGGACGCCAGGGGGCGCCGACGCGCATAGCGCCCGAGGGCCACCAGGTCGCGCACCTGAAGCTCGGCGGGGGCGTCGGGCGATTGCGGCAACATCGCCATGGCCTGGGCCCGCGCCTTATGGGCCAGCCCCCGCACATCCTTGCCATCCAGCAAGACCCGCCCTTCGCGGGCCGCCAATTGACCCGTCGCGACGCCCAGAAGCGTGGACTTCCCCGACCCGTTCGGGCCGCAAATTGCCGTCAGCCGCCCCGGTGTGAAGGTCTGGCTGGCGCGGCGGAGCACGGGGCTCTCGCCATAGCTGAAGGTGACATCATCCAAAACCAAAGCGTGCTCAACCATGCCGCACCTGCCGGACAAGAAGGAAAAGAAAGTACGGCGCACCGATGAGAGCAGTGATCGCACCGGTGGGGAGCTCTAGGGGGAAGGCCACGATGCGGGCCAGGTTGTCTGCACCCAAAACGAGCGCGGCGCCCACAAAAGGCGTGGCCCAGAGCAGCGCTCCCGCCCTCAGACCCACCAAAGCCCGGGCGATGTTAGGCGCAATGAGCCCCACAAAGGCGATGCCGCCCGCAAAGGAGACCGCCCCGGCAGTGAGAACCACCGCGAAGGACAACAAAAGCCCTTTGGAAGCGGCCACCGAAAGCCCGGTGGCACCGGCAGAAACATCATCAAGGAGGATCTGATCCATCCGCAGCCGGAGAAGCACGAGCGCGACAAGGACCACCGCCAAGACGACCCCGAGGATCACCACATCGTCCCAATGGGCGGCGTGGACCGAACCTGCCAACCAGATCAACGCCGTCGAAGCCCTGTAAACCGGCCCGAGGATGATCAAGACCATCACAAGGGCCTTGGCCAAGGCAGCCATCGCGATGCCGTAAAGGATCAGCCGTGCGGGCTGGACCACATCGCGGCCCGCCAGGACCAAAACGAGGAGCGCAAAGCACCCTGCCCCCAAGGTTGCCGCCAAGGGCAACCAGTGGATGGAGACCGTGAGCGCATTGGCCTCGTCCGACCAGATCCAAAGAAAAAGGACCACGCCCACCGCGGCCCCGTCAACGATGCCCAAAACGGAAGGCGATGCGATGGGGTTCCGCACCACCCGCTGGAGCAAGAGCCCGGCCAGAGCGAGGGCCGCCCCGGCCAGGATCGCCAGGCAGACCCGAGGCAAGCGGAGCGTCCAGATGATGACCTGATCCATCTCAGCACCCGCTCCGAAGAGCGCTGCGAGTACCCGCGGTGGCCCGATCCAGGAGGACCCGATCCCGATGGCCATAACGGTCAAGAGGCCGAGGATCAGGGGCGGGGCGATCATCCCCGGTTGACGGGTCACGGGCCCGTCGTCAGGCGTCGGTCGCGGATCAGGACCACGAGGATCGGCGCCCCCACCAGGGCCAGCATGGCGGTAATGGGGGCTTCACCCGGTGCGACCACGAGGCGAGTGGCAATGTCGGCCAGTACGCCGAGCGAAGCTCCGATGAGGGCGGTGCGCGGGAAGAGCCGCGCATGGTCCAACCCGGTCATCTGCCGCGCCAGATGGGGTGCGACGAGCCCCAAAAACCCAACAGGTCCCGCAATGACCACCCCAAAGGCCGCCAGGGCCGAGGCCAATCCCAGAATGAGAAGCCTCAAGCGGAACACATCGACGCCTAGGGCGCTCGCCGTTGTCTCTCCGGTGGCCAAGGCGTCGAGGGCCTTGGCGCTCGGTGCTGCCAAGACAACCAAGAGAACGATGACTGGCCCGAGCGCCCAAAGGATCGCTGTGTCGCGGTCGGCAAACCCGCCGGCCAGCCAAAACAAAAGCGCTTCCATCGTGCCCTCATCGATCACCACCAAAACCTGGGTGAGCGCACCGAGAAAGGCCGCGAGCGTCACGCCCGCCAGAATGAGCGACACCGGCGTCAACGCGCCTCGAAAGCTTGCAACAAGGGCAAATATCGCCGCCGTCACCGCAACGGCACCGCCCAATGCAAGGAGCGACAGGGCCGTCAAAGAAGAGATCCCAAAAAACGCAAACCCCACGACCACGGCAAAGCTCGCGCCTGCGTTCACGCCCAACAAACCCGGCTCGGCCAAGGGGTTGCGAAACACGGCCTGCATCAGAAGACCGGATGTGGCGAGCCCTGCCCCGACGACCAGCGCCACCAGCGTGCGCGGCACCCGGAGGCCGGTGATGATGAGGTCGTCGGCCGATCCGTCCGGTTGCGTCAGCGCCAGAAACACCTGCGCGGGCGTGTAAAACCGGAGCCCCAAATGGAGGCTCGCCAGAGCCAGTAACCCGGTCAGAAGGGCCAGCCAAAAGAGACCCGAGCGCATCATGAAATTGACTTACCCAAGTGGTTTAGTCAGAAAAAGGCCAAAGCTCGCCCGGCAGCCTTCGCCACCTCACAAACGTCACCACAGATTTGGAGTGAAGCCATGCGTAGGCTTTTTATTGCCCTTGCCGCCATGATCCCGGGCGCCGTTTTCGCGGGATCCATCGACCATGCCATGGGAACCACGGAGGTTCCCGATGACCCCCAACGCGTGGTCGTTCTGACCAATGAAGGCACCGAAGCGGTTCTCGCCCTCGGCATTTCGCCGATTGGCGCGGCCAAATCTTGGATCGGCGATCCCTGGTATCCCCATATTGAAGAGGCCATGGGCGAGGCGGTCAATCTCGGCACGGAAAGTGCGATCAACCTTGAACGTGTCGCAGCCCTCCAGCCCGATCTCATTCTCGGCAACAAACAGCGCCACGAAGAGATTTTCCCGCAGCTTTCCGCGATCGCACCAACGGTGATCTCCGAGCGTCTCCGCGGGGATTGGCGAAAAAACTTTGAACTTTATGCCGAGGCTTTGAACAAGGAAGCCGAAGGGGCCGCCGCGCTCTCGGACTTTGAGACCAATGTTGCGAGCCTTGCAGACAAACTCGGCGACACCAAAGACGAAGAGGTCAGCGTCATTCGCTTTCTGCCCTCCCATATCCGGATCTACCAACTCGACAGTTTCTCCGGCTTTATCCTTGGCCAGGTTGGGTTTGCGCGGCCCGAGATCCAGAATGTCGAGGAATTCGCAATCCGGACCGGCAAAGAGAGCATCCCCGACATGGACGGCGATCGAATCTTTTACTTCACCTGGGACAGCGGCGACGGCGAAGGCCTGGCGGCCCGCGACGACGCCTTGGCCGATCCCCTCTGGCAATCGCTGAGTGCGGTGGCCGCCGGTAAGGTCCACGAAGTCTCCGACCCGATCTGGAACACCGCCGGCGGTATCCTGGCGGCCAATCTCATGCTCGACGATTTGGCAAAAATCTACGACCTGGAGTGATCGTTAACATTCCCCAAAGTCCGCTCGCGGGCGACCGTGGATCGGGCTCTGGGGCAAGCAAGCCATCGGTGGGCACTGCACCCGCCTCGACCACCGTGCAAGCGCCAACTTCGTCTATATTATATTCGCCGAAGATGTGGTGCCGGGGGCGGCACCATTTCACTTCTTTATCAGAATTCGTTACTCTTTACAAAACCACTCTAAACCAACGGTTTAGCTGTCACAAAGTTGCCGAATTTCTGAGGTATCAAGCAAAAAATGCCCCCTCATTTGCCCCCTCTAATGACCACTTAGGGAACTTGAACATTGCCTCGTCATTTGCTCTCAGATGCTCGTTGTCGACACGCCAAAGAAGGCGAACATGGCGACGGCGGAGGACTGTATGCTGCTAGGCGATCTGTGAGCACCGCGATGTTGCTGTTTGGGCCAGACCATAGAGAGATTGAGGCCCCTTCATAGGCTTCATCTCTCAGTCCCATGTGGAACTCCATATCACCCATAACTGGGAGAGTATGCGCGTCTGCGCTGCCACGTATTGTCATTCTATTGTATCTTTCTTGTGCGCCCGTAGACATTTGATTTCCGTTCGAAATCAGCGTATTATCGGGTTGTTAGATGGATGGACCTGTCGCCTCTTTTTCTTTCGAGGCCATGCCTGCAAGCATGAGTACAGGCCCTTTTTTCTTGCACATCGCAGAGGCTTGGGGCGCGGAAAGTCGTGCTCAGAACTTTCATGCGCTTGATCCAATGAGCTTGGCCTAGACTTGGCCGATTGGACCCTCTGCCCACATCGCGCTAACGCGCTGATCTTGTCAGTTTTGATATTTCCTCGTCCAAGTCATCCGCGCTTCCGGCGTCATGGTCTCCCAGTTTGATGGAAGCGCTGGGCCTTCATTCGGATCGATGTCATCTTCCTCGTCCGTCGCGACTGAATTCAGATACATCTTCATAGTTTCGCTCTTAGCCGCGACGTTCACCGCCGTCCGGTGCCAGTCTGCTTCTGTAAGCTCCCGACCGCCATTGCGCTCTGCAAGCACGTCCGGGTGCTCCATGAGTTCAGCGATCACGTTGAATTTTACGACTGGGGGAAGCCCGTTGTAGCCATACAGCCCGGAAATCGCCCCAGACGCCTTTGCATGTTGGAGATCAGTCATTGTTTGATTTGCTTTCGTTGATAAGGCGCAGGATCATGTCCCGCGTCAGTCTGTGCTTGCGCTTGTTATTCGCTGCCTTGAGGACCTCAGGCAGGCTATACAGCCGTGCTTGAGAACCGTTGCGAAGCGAAAAGGGAAGCCCGCGTAGAAGGCCCGTCAGCCATGTGTCAGATCGGCCCGTTACGGCAGAGATTTGTTGTCTGGTTATCGTCGTCATCGTGAATTGTTCCTTGACTAGCTGGAACCATCATGACGAATCAAAAATCATATGTCAAAATTGATCGGGTCATTTTTCGATTTGTCAAGTGTATTTTTGAGATTATCCAAAAAAATACGTTTGACCAGACGCTGCCCGGTATGCGGGTGTAAATGGGTCTCAAGTTGTTTAGGTTACAATCCTAATGACTGAACCCACCCTAGGCGCTATCGGCATCAATTGGCTGCGCCCTTTTGAGAGCCATCACATTCTTCGCGTTGCTCATGACGAAATCAACAAGTGTGCTTGCGCCACGCGTAAGATAATCTTCTACAGCTACCTGATCGATCAAGACGAACTGTAGATGCGTTGATTGGGTAATCTCACGTGTATAGTTGAGTGCCTCGCGCGAAAAACCTGACGTAGTTACTATGGCAACAACATGGGCGCGTGAGTAAATTGCAAGCCCGACTTCCTTGGCGATGTCTCCTAACGACACGTTGTTCTTGATGCACTTGCATTGGATGTTCCAACGCGAAAAGGTCAGATGTGCGCCTTCGGCGGTCAAATCGAGCTCAGCATAGGCCGTTTCCTTGGTGCGCAGTCGAAATGATCGGGGCTCTAATCCCAAGTCCACAAGCATTCGCAGAGCCAGCAATTCTAAACCGACACCCCTTTCATTTTTGGAACTGTCGTTGAGCATACGAAGGATCACATCCCTCGGTGTATCGCGCTTCGCCCTCAGATCAGCGGGAATAACCGCGTCGAAGTTCGGCAGTACCTCCGACATAAGTATGTCCAGCAACTTTGCAGTTGCGGTGGCAACACCGCTTTTCCCGCCGGAGGCTTTCCCCGTTCTATTTGAAAGCGTGATCCAACCATCTTGTTCAAGCGGTTGTAAGACTTTCGCACTTATTTGACTGTCATCGAAATGATCACGGTAATCGCGCGCGCATTCGGCATATATCAATGAAACTGGAAGTTCTTTCGAGGCCTCAGTTTCAACAAGTCTGCGTAGAACGCTCAGAAACACTTGTTGAGCCAGCGTCAATGAAAGGAAGTCGGCACGCTCTGATGCACTAATGCCTGCAAGTGCTTTCAACGCGTCATCTATCGGCAGGAAATTTAGCTTCTTTGGGCTCAGCACTCCGGCCTCAACAAGCCAATTCTGGTGCGTGGTATGGTCGGTTGTGGCTGTCGAAAGCCCCTCAATGCCGTTCGCCAGCAATTCTTGTTTGAGCGACGCCTTCGTAACCTGCTCCGCTCGCAGATTGAGTGAGCGAATAGCATCCACTATCTCCATGCCATTCAGCCGAGTGAGGAGTAGTCTTGCGAATTCCGAAATCGCTTCCGCTTCGCTGTCCGCGCCAAGAATTTTTCTACCGTCTGTTGTGAGAACCCACTCCTTGGTATCCAGCAAGCCGGTGCTGTTCAGGGTGGCAGGAACATTGGTTGTAGAACGCTTATTTTGAGCACCAGCGAACAGTTCGTCTGCCCAGCGCTTGGCGGTGGCCTCCTTGTTGCCCTCGTTGTCCGAGACGGCGCGCAACACCTTACGAAGGTCCGGGCTTCCGAAGGCCTTCGAAAGAATTCCCGGAGAAAAGTCATTGAATGACGGTATGCGCATTATGCCGCTTGCACAGCTTGGCCACTAAGGCATCTTGCCATCTGTTCGCCCAGAGCTCGCGCCAAAATCGGAGGTACAGCGTTCCCAACCTGCCTCCATTGTTGCTCTACTGTTCCCGACAAATTGAAATCGTCTGGGAACGTCTGCAACCTTTTCACTTCCTCGATGCGCAGAATTCGATTGCGCCAGTGTAGGGGACCCATATTGTTTGAACGCCTTGCCTGAATAGTCCATGAGGGTTTTTCTGGACTGAGTTTGAGCAGGTAGGACCAATACCGACTGCGCCATTTAAAGACCGGTTCCGCACAGCCACGCTCGGCAGTCAGGTGCAAATAGTTTTCCCCCGGCGGTATGCGTTCGAGCAAGTGATGAAATTTCCCGCCAGCAAAATGCCCTTCGTCACTGGCATTTTCTTCCGTATCCAAGTCACCAATTGCGGCTCCGGCGTTGACCCACTCCGGCAAGCCGCCTTCCCCCGTTTTGTTGTGGGAAGGCGAAGGAAACGAGAATTTTCCATTACGGAGTCCTACGACAAAGCATCTCTCTCTCATTTGCGGCACGCCAAAATCTGCAGCATTCAAAGTTGCGACTGTGACGTTGTAACCAAGATTCTCAGACCTGCTCACAATGGCTTCCAAAGCCTCAGAGTGCACCTTGTAAGCAAGCCCTTTGACATTTTCCAAGATGAACGCACGAGGTCGAAGCCAATCAAGAACACGCAGGTAGCCAGTGATTGTCTCGTGACCATTTGGGTCATCAAGCGCTCGCGGCATGTCCTTTCGATAGAACCGACTCTTTGAAAACGGTGGGCACGGCGGCCCACCCGCCAACAAATCAACGGTATATCTCTCTGGACCGAGTGCATCTTCAAGCTGCGCAAGCGTAAGAGCCCCAATCCCGGACTTGATGAACGACACACTTGGAAAGTTCTGCGCAAAAGTTTCAGAGCAACGGGTGTCGCTATCTGTAGCAAAAACCGTTCTAAACCCCGCCTGCTCAAGCCCAAGGTCTAAACCGCCACAACCTGAAAACAGACTTACGCTAGTCAAGCTCATGCTACGGCCTCTGCAACCGCTGCTACCATGGCACGAGCCATGGGAGGGGGCACTGCGTTGCCCAACTGCTTTACCCGTTCGCGTCTACTCCCGCAAAACTCATAGCCCTTTGGAAAGCCTTGAAGCGCGGCCATTTCCACAGTTCTCAGGCGACGAGAAGACCAATGGAAAGGCCCGGTCCAAGGCCCGGGCGATGCGGCAAGCGTCCATGAAGGTTTCTGCGGGTCGAGCTTGAGCAAGAAGTTCCAAAAACGTGTTTCGGTCTCAAAGGTGGGATTAGGATGACCGGCCCATGCCGTGTGGGCTTTGTAGTTCCACCCCGGCGGAACCTCTCGCAAATGCTGTGCCCATTTGCCTTCGACTATCTCTTCTGGTTCAAAAAAACGTTCATCATCTAGGCCGTCCAAAGCTTCGCCTGTTGTAACGGCTGGCCGCAACAATAGGGAGGCATCGCCGCTTGCATCATGGGTTTGAGCCGGAGCCACAGGCTTCCTATTCTTCGAACCGAGCAAGAAAACGCGTTCTCTCTTTTGAGCGACCCCGTATTCCACTGCTTTTCCAAGAAGCTCAGTTACCTGATATCCAGCATCGGTCGCGGCTTGTGCAAATGCTTCCAACACCGGGCGATTTTTTGGATGACGTATGGAAGGAACATTCTCAAACACGAAGCCATCAGCGTTAGACTCAGAGATTAAACGCCAAAACTCAGCAACGAGATCTCGCCTTTCATCAGGTCTCGCTTGTGTCTTAATCCCGGGCTTTGGCGCGGTCTTCCCAGCCGCTCGCGCACGCCGATATTTCGCCTCTTCACCGCTTTCGACCCAATATGCGGCCTTTGAGAAAGGCTGGCATGGCGCGCCGCCCACTACGATCAGTGGATCGCTCGACGTCAGACCAGCAAGAGAACGCAAATCGTCACCAGTCATGGCAGACACATCGCTCTCAGCTACGTTGCCGTGAAAGTGTGAATTAGCTCTAAGTGTCTGACAAGCTTTCTGATCGAGCTCAACCGACGCTTTGACTTCACAACCCGCGTCTGTTGCACCAATGCTCAGTCCGCCAGCGCCTGCAAACAAATCAATAACCGGCAAACTCATCGCTCGTGCTCTCCCCTGCGTTCGCTACTCCTCTTGGGTGCGCGACCTATATCTTGTGCGTTTCTCACATTTATGCCCGTAATCTGGAAGTATGGTCAAGGATTCTCATCCTCATGACCTACCACGAATCCAGTTAAATGTTTCCCTTTTGTTCCTATTTCGCCGTGGGGGAAGCAAAGAAACGCATAGCTAGAAGACCTTACGCTGCCGCTCGCGATCTATTCTGCAGGCGGAGCGAAGTACGGCAAGGGATTCGCCCCCTCTGGGGCGAAAAACATAAACGAAATCAATGATTATGGTGCCCGGGGGCGGAATCGAACCACCGACACGAGGATTTTCAGTCCACTGCTCTACCCCTGAGCTACCCGG
>JBCCTQ010000035.1:0-37011 GCA_039198225.1 Pseudomonadota bacterium | reverse complement strand
TCTCAGGCAGGTTTTCATACGGGGGCTCATAGCCCTGGGCCTCATAGCGGTCGCGGGGAATCCCGATCGGCGCTGTGCCCATGCCTTTGTCCACGAAGGCGACTTCCATGCCGTTGGCCATCTTCGTCCGGTGAACACCTGTTGCATTGCTCATCAGAAAAACCTTTCTGGTTTGGGTCAACTGCGGCGAAATCATCCGGAAACTATGTCAAAAGTGAGAATTGCTCGGGATGATCTCTCGAATTTCTCGGGGCGCTAAGATGGCCAAGCCGCTCATTCGTAATGAATTTTTTCCAAATATAGCGAGATGGGGCCCTTGACGGGTGAATGGGCCGCTCTAGCCGCCGTGTCTTAGACCGCTTCGATCCGGATCGCGACCGGATCGGCCATCACCACGCCGGTTTTAGGCATCTCTTCGAGGGCCGCGTCGATGGCTCCGCGTTCGGTCTTGTGGGTGACGATCAGGACCGGGGCGGCCGTGTCTTGGTGGCCGTATTGGCGCATGCGGTCGACTGAAACACCCGCATCTCCGAGGATCGCGGCCACCTTTGCCAAGGCGCCCGGTTGGTCTTTCAATTCGAAACGGAGATAGAACGGGGCCGGAGTGGCCTGGCTGGCCGGTGGGGCAGTGACAAGATCTCTTGCCGGTTGGCCGAAAGTCGGGATCCTAAGGCCCCGGGCAATGTCGATCACATCGCCCATCACTGCAGAGGCGGTCGGCCCTTCACCCGCACCGGCCCCCCGAAGAACGATCTGGCCCACATTGTCGCCTTCGAGAACCACCATATTGGTGGCGTTCTCAAGCTGGCCCAAAGGCGAGGTGACCGGCACAAGACAGGGCGTCATCCGGGTCACAAGACCCCGCCCGGTGCGTTCGGCGACGCCCAAGAGTTTGATCCGGTAGCCGAGATCAGCGGCTTGCTCGATATCTTCGATGGTGACCCGCTCGATGCCTTCAATGTCCATGGCCGCGAAATCGACCTTCGTGCCGAAGGCGATGGCGGCGAGGAGGGCGAGTTTGTGGCCCGCGTCGATGCCGCCCACATCGAGGCTTGGATCGGCTTCGAGATAGCCGAGCTTTTCGGCTTCGGCGAAGACCGTGTCATAGGGAAGTCCCGCATTTTCCATCCGGGTCAGGATGTAATTGCAGGTCCCGTTCATGACCCCCACGACCCGGCTGATCTCGTTGCCCGCAAGCCCTTCGGTCAGCGCTTTGACCACCGGGATCCCGCCGGCGACACCGGCTTCGAAGCGGAGAGCAAGCCCGGCCTCTTCGGCCGCTTCGGCCAAGGCCTGGCCATGGACGGCGAGCATGGCTTTGTTGGCCGTCACCACGTCTTTTCCAGCCGCAATCGCCGCTTCGGTGGCGGCTTTGGCCGGGCCGTCGGTCCCGCCCACAAGCTCGACGAAAAGGTCAATATCGCTTCGTTTTGCCAGGGCGACCGGGTCATCTTCCCAGCCATAATCGGAGATGGAAACTCCCCGGTCTTTGTCGCGGTTCCGGGCGCAGACGGCATTGATCTCAATGGGTCGACCGGCCCGGGCGGCGAGGAGATCTCGGTGTTTTCGGATGATCTTGATCACCCCGGCGCCGACGGTGCCGAGCCCGGCAATGCCGAGGCGAAGGGGTTTTGGGTCTGCCATCTATATGCCTTTCCGCGAACGCCACGCGCCTTAGCGCAAGGTCCGGCGGGCGGCAATGGCAGCGAGGCCAGTGCGATGAGCGCCTGATCCCAGCCTCCCATTTGCCGACCGTGCGAGATGGCTTTTGTGGGCTAGGGCAGGCGCGCGAGACGGGCCCGCAATGCGTCGATATCCTCTGCCGGTTGGCGGAGGATGGCAGCTCGTGCCTCGAGGGCGCGTTGGCGGGCTTCCAACGAGGCAAAGTCTTCCGTGGGGCTGGTCTCACCGAGGGGACCCTCCCCGGTGGCGGCGAGAAGATCTTCGTAAGCCAGAAGCGGCGGGGGGGCACCCGCGGGCTCCGAGCCCCGGTTCGCGGCATCGATTTCGGGGAACTGCGCGCATGCTGCCAAAGGCGCCGCAAAGGCGAAACAAGCGAAAGGACGGGCCGAACGAAATGCCATGGGCGGTTTTTAATCGGGCCAGCCCGCGCCTGCAAAGGCTGGCTTGACGGCCGGGCCTGATCCGTAGAAATCCGCCGCAATGGCACGTTGCAAACCCAGTGTCGCGGTCCCGTCAAAGCGTCGGCGCGCGCCCCAAAAGGCCAAAGATCGGCGGGGTGCGATAGGCGCGGCCTTGGCCCGCACGCCCTTGTCGGGCTTGATCCTTGGCTGAGGAGGCCCTGGCCCGGCTCGACCCGAAAGGCCCACGCCGTATTCTGGCGGTTGCGGCCATCTTCGTATTGGCTCTCCTGGTGGCCCAGATCGCCGTCGCGGGCACCTTCGCGCCCTTGGCACGTCTCGCACTTCTGGCCTTTGCGGGCGCCCTTTTCTGGATCGGTTGGCGGGTTTGGCAGGCCACGGGCAACGGACTTCTCCTGACCGAAGACGGGCTTTTCGACGACCAGGGCCGACTTTTGGCGGCGATGGACAATATCCGCGGCCTCGACCGGGGCCTATTCGATATCAAGCCGTCGAGCGGATTTACGGTGAAACTCAATGAACCGATGGGAAGGGCCTGGGCGCCGGGGGTTTGGTGGCGGATCGGGCGGCGCCTTGGCATCGGGGGTGCGGTACCGGGGCGCCAAGCCAAAGCGATGGCTGAAATCCTTGCGGCCTATCTCGCCCATACGCGCCCGCCCAATACCTGAATTAAAACGGGTCCAGGGGACCTGTCGGCAAGGCAGGTCCCCTGGACTTTGTTCGGCTGCATCCCCCCAGAGGCAGCCGATCGCTGCATGGCGTTACTGGGTCAGTTTCAACCGACCGATCGTGTTGGCGATGGACTGGAAGGCAAAGTCGATATCCTGGGCCTGGTCGTCACCCACACGGTAAAAGAAGTTGCTCTCACCGGTCGACGGGTTGGCGCATTTCTCCATCACTTTGGCCGAGGCGTCGGTGACTTCGAAGCCGATCGTGAAGATCGTGATCCCATTGGCGCGAGCCTTGCGGCAAATCTGGTCAAGCCGGATTTCCTTTGTCGGTGCAAGGATGTTTGCCTGGGCTCCGTTCAGAGCGTCGTCCCGCGCGGCGTCGTCATTTCCTTGTTCGTAGTAGAACGAGTAGGCCCAGTCCCGGAGCGACATGTTGTTGAACACTTCCGTCCAATCAAGTTCGTAGGCATTTGCGTTGTCGGCTGTCGCTTTCTCGCCGTTCTCGTCCTCGTCGTAGACCTCGATGGAATATTCGGAGGCGTAGTCCGCGCCGTATTCGTCGGCTAGCCAGTAGGTAACGCCGCCGCTCACCCCGTCGCCGTCGATATCAATCGGATTGCCACTGGAATCCTCTTCCTTGATCATGCGCGAGTAGCGGCCGCTATCGGGGTCGAGCCAGATCCCGGAGGGGCCCGAGCGGTAATCGTCGTCGATCGTGTACTGGGTCGTGTTGATGCCATCGGTCATGATGATCATGTACTTGTCGACGCGCAGATCGGTGTCAGAACCGCCGTAAGGGGCCGGCAAAAGGCCCGTTTCGGTTGCGGCATTGCCCCGCTGGCCGGAAAACACGAGGTCGTCGTAGATATCGGCGGAAGACGGATCGAGGAGGATTGCACCCCAGCGTGCGCCGACGTCGATCGAGGTAAAGCCGCCCGCCTGAAGGTCGTCGATTTGATCCGTGAGGTCGCGTGGCGTGTTTGACCACGGCTGGATCATTGCATGGGGCTCCAACCGGCAGGGGTAATTGTCGGTCCAAGAGCCGCCGTCGGCTGCTTTGACCCGGCCTTCCCACTCCCGGCTCCAAGGGTCGAAGTGACCACTCCGCTGAAGAATTCCGCCTTCGAGAAGCGTCACTGAATTGAAGTCGGCAGCGGCGAAATCGACACAAGCGGAGTAGGAATGCTCTTGGGTCATGCCGTAGCGGTTAACCAGGATCGGCTCCAGGAGCGGCCCGACATTCACCTGGGTCGCGTAGGGGATGAGCGACATGGTCACATTGCTCGACGTCGCATCATCGTCGGAGGAATAGGCGGCGGAATTTGCATCGGCCGCATCCATCACCTGGTTGATGAACTTGGTTGCAGCGGATTTCAGCTCAGGCATCTTATTGCCCCATCCCATGGAGCCGGAAATGTCGAGCACCAGGGAAATCTCTAGCTCCGTAATGCCTTCGGAGGCAGACGAACTGGCTGGGACCGGCAAGACATCCACACCAGTGAGACCCATGAAATATGTGGGCATCTGGAGCTTGGTAGAAATGCTCACACTCTGGGACAACAACTCGCCGTTCCGCTTGGTCGGAAGCGACTCGACCTCGAATGCGCTCTCGGGGAGGCCGGATTTGACCAAATAATCGGTGGCCACGAGCAGGGCAGCATCTTCGCCCTCTCCGACTGGGATCCCTGCAAGGTTCTCGGTATTGGCCGCCGCAAGCACGGCCCGGTCGAGGGTGTTTTGTGTCGTTGTGCGGAGATTTTCCGCCCGCATCAGATCGATAGCGAGCCCGCCCATGATGATCATCACAAGGAAGATAAAGAGCGAGAAGATGACCATGGATCCGTCTTCGTCACGGCGAAAGCGGCTCAATGCGGTGGTTGTGCGGAGGCCTGCGCCGTGCAGGGTCTTCTTAGCAGTCTCAAACATGGCTTACTCCTGCCAACGCTACATTCGGTGCCCCCACACCTGGAAAGCATCCCCACCCAAATAAGGCGCACCCGGCTGCTTCCCGTCACATTCTTAACGCAATCACGGCGGCATTCGGAGAAATTTCATTGAAATATCAACGCACTGATGACATTTGCTTCGAAGTCGCCGGATTGTTGAAGGAATGTAAACGCTTGGGGGTTTTCCCGGCTCCGGGGCGGACAAAAAACGATCCTTGGGGGGGCGAATCCCTATTTGGGGCAGGCTCCCCACGTCGCTGATATTTGGGCGAGAGGTTTGGAAGCAAAAAAACGCCCGCCGGAAGGCGGGCGTTTTGGGAGCTTTTAGGGCTGAGACGTCTTAGGTTGCGTCGCTCGAACCAGCCCCATCGTCTGTCCCATCGTCGTGATTTGTGCCCGAGCCGGGGTCGCCGCAGACTTCCCAGCACAATTGGCCGGTGAAACGGGGGCTCGTGATGATGAAATTGTCGAACACCACATTCGGGAGGCCCATTTTGACCGGCGGTACATAGTTCGACCATGTTTCCAAAAGGATCACCGTGTCGTCATCGGCCATGATCGGGATCCGGGATCTGAAGGATTCCTCGTCAAGGTCAGCTTGTTGGAGATCGGGCTGGCCGCGCGTCGAGTTTGAATCCATCAGCATGTAGCGATCGACATCCGCATCGTAGCGGAAGGTCGTCACGCGAATGGCCGGCGGCGTGGAGGAATACGACAGAAAGTCGAAAACGTCATTGGCACCAACCAAATAGGCGTCGTCGATCGGTTCAAATTCACGCGACAGCATATCGGACACGGTATAGGCCGCTTTAAGATTGATGTTTTGCTGCCGGTAGGCGTCAAAGAAGAAGTACATCCCCATATAGGCCCAGGCCAAAAGCGGGAACATCAAGACCGCTTCAACCGACAGCGAGCCGTCGGAGCGCCGCGCAAATTGCGACGCGGCTTTCTTCAATGCGGAGAGGCTTGTTCTTAGCATAAGTGTCTCCTTAGGTCGGCTCGTTAACAAAGGCCGTCGTCGTGATCAGACGGTAGGCGCTCGGATCGGCCGGATGGCGCGGGAAAGACAGAAATCCGAAGGTCGGAAATGTCTTTTGCGCCACGGCGCAGAACCGGATGAGCATCAATTCGTTCTGGGCGCCGTTCGAATATTGCGTTAGCGGATTGAAGTCTTTGTTTTTGTCGATGCATTCGGGCACCGAGTTCGGCAGGTTCCACGTGTCCATGTTGACCGGGACAAGCTCGATTTCGAGCACCTCTTTGCAATTTGGAATGACCCGAGCAATGGAACACACGCCCGAACGGATCTCTTCCTTGTTCGGCGCACTCCCGGTGCTCAGCCGGATCTCCCGAACCGCCAAATCGACGCCGCGCTCCAGATAAACATGGCGGATATTGGCGAGGCTGACCTCATAGGAAGAGGCCATCAGCACCATAAAAGGCGTGAAAAGGAGAGCGAATTCGACCGACGCCGAGCCGTCTTCACGGCGCCGGAAGTGCCTCAGGAGTTTGGAAAATTTCTGTATCATTGGGTCAGCTTCAAAAGGTTGATCTGGTTTGCGATTGACGCGAAGGCCCAGTCGATCTCGTCACCGGTCACACGGTAGAAATGGTTCCCGGTCGAGGCACAGCCCTCCATTACGATCGCCGAAGCGTCGGTCACTTCAAAGCCGATCGAGTAGATCTCGATGTCGTTTGACTTGGCCGCGGTGCAGACCTTGCCGAGGTTTGTGTCTTTGTCAGCCGGGTCGGTGTAGTAGAACGGCGCCCAATATTCCGCGTAGTAGGTGTCTGCGTTCCAGTATTGCTCGTAGTAATGCGAGAAGGCCCGGTGGGAAATCGACATTTCCGCGAAGAGCTGCGGCCATGTCAATTCGTAGGCATTGCCCGTATCGGTGCCGCCGTCTTCAAGTTCGGCTTGCCAATACCGGCCGGTGCTTTCGCCATAGTTACGGGCGTACCAAACCGGCTCTGAGAACACGGTGTCGGCGTCCTGATCTTCAACTTCTTCGCTGAACATCGAGTATTGGCCCGTATCTGGGTCCTTATAGACGCCCGATCCGCCGCTCCGGTAAGGCGAGTTCAACCGATATTCCGACGTGTTGATCCCATCGGTCATCACGACGAGGATCTTTTCCACATCATCGGTGGTGGAATGGTTGAAAGGCCGACCCGGCTTTAGGTCCGGCGACAATTGGGGAAGCATCGCATTGTAGATGCTGCGGGTCGACGGATCGAGCAAAGCCGATCCCCATTTCACAGCGATATCGATCGATGTGTTGCCTTCGGCCCGGAAGCCGTCGATTTGCAAGCTGATGTCGGAGATGCTGTCCGACCAAGGCTGGACGGCAAAATCGTCGTCGGTCCGGCAGACCCAAGTGGGCCGCCGCGCATCGGACGCCGTGTTGGCATTCATAGCTTCGACCGTGCCGTGCCAGTAGCCGGACCACGGGTCAAAGTGCGAAGCTTGCCGCATCGTGGTGACGGTCGAGACTTGGATATTCTCAAAATCCGCGTCATCGAATTCGATGCAGTGCGAATAGTCGTGTTCGTTGGTCGTGGCGAAGTACGAAAAGAGATCTGCGCCGATATTTACCTGGGTCGAGTAGGGAATGACGCTGATGGTCACCTGATCGGGCAAGGTGTCGATGAGGATGTCCTCAACGAACCCTTTTGCGGCCGCTTGCATCTGGCTGAGCTTATTGCCCCGCATCGATCCCGACACATCGAGAATGAGAGAAATCTCGATTTTCTTCAGCTTTTCTTCGGCGCGCGACGACGACTTGTTGGTCCAGTAATCCGGCCCAATATCGTCGTTGAAAAACGCCGTCCCCATCCGGAAGTCGGCATTGATCTCAACCCAACGGCTGGTGATGTTGTCGCTGCTCGAAACGTCGCCGGCATATTTCGTCTCGCCCTCGACCGTGAAGCGGTCTTCGGGGATCCCGGCCTTGATCAAATAATCGGTCGCAACGGCGGTCGGGGTCTCTAGCTGGTCCCGGTCGGCGGCGGCGAGCACGGCCCGGTCCATCGTGTTTTGCAGCTGGGTGCGCTTGTTTTCGTAGCGCATGATGTCGACCGCGAGGCCGCTCATCATCACCATGACAATGAAGATATAGAGCGAGAAGACGACCATAGAGCCGCTCTCATCGCGCCCGAAAGAGGCCACGGAGTTGCGTAGAATGCCTTTCAAGCCGGTGCTTTTGGCCATGCGTGTACCCTCTCATACAACGACAAAACGGGCGGCCGAGCAGACGGGAGGCCGCGAGCCCTGAAGTTGCGCTCTAGAAGTGGCAAAAAAATGGCGTTCTGTCGTAAACCTCGCGCCTTTGGACCGTCTCTGAAAACAACGTTCTCCTGAGGAGGCAGTTGTTGCCGGAATCCGTGTTAATGGCGGTAACCCTTTAGAAAGAGTTGCGGCGTAGAGCCTCGCAGATTCCTGATTTGGCGTCCCGATCCCCGGGTTTAGGCTGACCAGGAATCGGCCGGTGGGGCGCGATTCGCACCAAGGAGGAGACCGGATGACCGACCAATCGAAATTGAAAGAGCCGAGTTTCCGCGAAAGCGTGGATATTATGTTTAACCGCGCCGTTGCGCTTATGGGATTGCCGGTCGGGCTCGAAGAGAAAATCCGGGTCTGCAATGCGACCTATACCGTGCGATTTGGGGTGCGGCTCCGGGGCGACATCCACACCTTCACAGGGTACCGCAGCGTCCACTCGGAACATATGGAACCGGTCAAAGGCGGGATCCGCTACGCGCTGAGCGTCAATCAAAACGAGGTCGAGGCCTTGGCCGCGCTCATGACCTATAAATGCGCCCTGGTCGAAACGCCGTTC
Source organism: Pseudomonadota bacterium (assembly GCA_039198225.1). Classification (GTDB taxonomy): domain Bacteria; phylum Pseudomonadota; class Alphaproteobacteria; order Rhodobacterales; family Rhodobacteraceae; genus JASJAR01. Next base: position 28,453 of record JBCCTQ010000035.1, on the reverse strand, counting down.
GGAGGGTCGAAAGGCGGCCTCTGCATCGATCCCAGGGAGTGGAACGAAGACGAACTCGAGCAAATCACCCGGCGCTTCACCTACGAATTGGCCAAGCGCGACCTCATCCATCCGAGCCAAAACGTGCCCGCGCCGGATATGGGCACGGGAGAGCGCGAAATGGCCTGGATGGCCGACCAATACCGGCGCATGAACACCACAGATATTGACTCCAATGCCTGCGTGACCGGCAAACCCGTCACCGCCGGCGGCATCCAAGGCCGGGTCGAAGCCACTGGGCGCGGCGTGGAATACGCACTCCAGGAGTTTTTCCGTAACCCCGAGGACGTGGCCCGGGCCGGGCTGGGGGGCAGCCTTGAGGGCAAGCGGGTCGTTGTCCAGGGCCTCGGCAATGTGGGCTACCACGCGGCGAAATTTCTCGCCGAAGAGGATGGCTGCAAAATCGTCGGGATCATCGAGCGGGATGGTGCGGTGGTCTCCGAAGGCGGGCTCGACGTCGATGCGGTGCGGAACTGGATTGCGACCCATGGAGGGGTGAAAGACTGCCCGAACGCCAAATTCGTTGAAAACGGCGCGTCGGTTCTCGAGGCCGACTGCGACATTCTCATCCCCGCTGCCCTCGAAGGCGTGATCAACCTGTCCAATGCCGATCGGATCAAGGCGCCGCTGATCATCGAAGCCGCCAACGGACCGGTGACGTCGGGGGCCGATGAGATCCTCCGCCAGAAAGGGACGGTCATTATCCCCGACATGTACGCCAATGCGGGCGGGGTGACGGTCAGCTATTTTGAATGGGTCAAGAACCTCAGCCATATCCGGTTTGGTCGGATGGGGCGGCGCCAGGAGGAGGCGCGGCACCAATTGCTGGTCAACGAGCTCGAACGGCTCTCCCATGACAAGGATCTCGGTTGGACGTTGAGCCCTGATTTTAAAGAAAAATACCTCAAAGGCGCCGGCGAATTGGAGCTCGTGCGCTCGGGCCTCGATGACACGATGCGGACGGCCTATCAGTCGATGGCGGAGGTGTGGCGGAGCCGGGATGACGTGACCGATCTGAGGACCGCGGCCTATCTGGTCTCCATCGGGCGCGTCGCGGAGAGTTACCGGGCGAAAGGGCTTTAACGCGCCGATTTCCGTACGGAAATCGGTCCGGAAACCGGGCTCGGTTTCCGGGCTCGCGCCAAATGGCAGCGGGAGCGCGCCATTGTCCTTTCGCTAGGCGGCCCAGCGGTCTCGTCTTGCCGCCGAGGCGCGCCATCGGCTAGCAACGGCCCAGCCGCGAGGTCGAAGGGGGCGGATGTGAAACTTCTTGTCACGGGCGGGGCCGGGTTTATTGGGTCGGCCGTTGTGCGCTTGGCCATTGCCAGGGGCTACGACGTGGTCAATCTCGATGCGCTGACCTATGCAGGCTCGCTCACCAATGTCGCCCCGGTGGCAGACCATCCGGCCTACGCCTTCGAACAGGCCGACATCCGCAATCCCGATGCTTTGAAACGGGTTTTTGACACCCATCGGCCCGATGCGGTGATGCATCTGGCGGCTGAAAGCCATGTGGATCGCTCTATCGACGGACCCCGGGACTTTATTGAGACCAACGTGGCCGGCACAATGAACCTTCTCGAGGCGGCGCGGCGCCATTGGGACCGTGCCGTGCGGCCCGAGAGTTTCCGGTTTCACCATATCTCCACCGACGAAGTTTTCGGCAGCCTCGGCCCCGAGGGTGCTTTCACCGAAGACACGCCCTACGCCCCCAACAGCCCCTACTCGGCGTCGAAAGCCGCCTCCGATCACCTGGTCCGGGCTTGGCATGAGACCTACGGGCTGCCCACGCTTCTCAGCAATTGTTCCAACAATTACGGGCCTTACCACTTCCCTGAAAAGCTGATCCCGGTGGTGATCCTTGCCGCCCTCGAAGGCCGGGATATCCCGGTTTACGGCCAGGGGCTGAACGTGCGCGATTGGCTTTACGTCGAAGACCATGCCGACGCGCTGTTGACGGTCCTTGAAAAGGGCGCCGTCGGGCGGAGCTACAATATCGGCGGCGAAAACGAAGCGACCAATATCGACCTCGTGCGGAAAATCTGCGCGCTCCTCGATGCCCGTCGGCCAGACAGCGCGCCCCATGATCGGCTGATCACCTTCGTCGAAGACCGCCCGGGCCACGATCTCCGCTATGCCATCGATCCGACCCGGATCCGGGCCGAATTGGGCTGGCGTCCAAGCGTGACCCTCGATGAAGGTCTCGCCAAAACCGTCGATTGGTTTCTCGCCAATGAGACCTGGTGGGCGCCGCTCCGGGCGGTGGCGGCCGAACGGCGCGGGACCGGCACGTGAAAATCGCCGTTTTCGGCAAGAACGGGCAGGTCGCGACCGAACTGGCCCGCCGGGTGCCAGGCGGTATGGAGATCCGCTCGATCGGCCGGGATGAGGTCGATTTCGCCAAACCCGACCAAGTACACAAAGCCGCCGAAACCCTTGAGGCTGAGGCAATTATCAATGCCGCGGCCTACACGGCCGTGGACCAGGCCGAAGACGAAGAAGAGCTCGCCAACCTCATCAACGGGACCTCTGTTTCAACCCTGGCCGCCGTCGCCGCGCAGCGCAATATCCCCTTCGTTCATCTCTCGACCGACTACGTCTTTGACGGATCGGGCCAGGGCCCACGGCGCCCCGACGGTTTGACCCGACCCCTCGGAGCTTACGGGCGGAGCAAACTCTTGGGCGAGAAGGGGATCACCGCCGCCAAGGGACCTCACGTGATCCTTCGGACCGCCTGGGTCTTCAGCGCCCATGGCAGCAACTTTGTAAAAACCATGCTGCGGCTCGGGCGTGAGCGGGAGGTTTTGACCGTTGTTAGCGACCAAGTGGGCGGACCCACCCCGGCCGGTGCGATCGCAGATGCCTGTTTCAAGCTGACCCTCGCCTTGCGGGACGGCGCGGCTGGGGGGCTTTATCATTTTGCCGGGGCGCCCGACGTCTCTTGGGCGGATTTTGCGAACGAGATCATGGATCAGGCGGGGCTTCGGACCTCGATCGTTCCGATCCCCAGCATGAAATTCCAAACAAAGGCGGTACGGCCGATGAATTCCCGCCTCGATTGCAGCGCCACGGAACGGGACTTCGGCATCACGCGACCCGATTGGAAAAGCGATCTCAAAGGCATATTAGAGGAACTTAAAGTTATATGACGACCCGAAAAGGCATTATCCTCGCTGGCGGCAGCGGCACGCGGCTTTACCCGATCACCATCGGGGTCTCAAAGCAGTTGATGCCGATCTATGACAAGCCGATGATCTATTATCCCCTGTCTGTGCTGATGCTGGCCGGGATCCGCGATATTGCGATCATCACGACCCCGGATGACCAAGAACAATTTCAGAAATTCCTCGGCGATGGTGGTACTTGGGGGCTGAGCTTCACCTGGATCACCCAGCCATCGCCGGACGGGCTCGCCCAAGCATACCTCCTGGCCGAAGACTTCCTCGACGGTGCCGCTTCGGCGATGGTTCTGGGCGACAATGTATTTTTCGGCCACGGGCTGCCGGACGTCTTGGCGCGGGCCGATGGGAAAGCCTCGGGCGGCACGGTCTTTGGCTACCGGGTGGCAGATCCCGAACGCTACGGTGTGGTGGAATTCGACGGTGAGCGCGTCAGCGCGATCATCGAAAAACCTCCCGTCCCGCCGTCGGATTATGCGGTGACCGGGCTTTATTTCCTCGATGGGTCGGCGCCCGAACGGGCCAAAGCGGTCAAACCGTCCGCGCGGGGCGAGTTGGAGATCACGACGCTTCTCGAAAGCTATCTCGCCGATGGCGGGCTCACGGTGGAGAAAATGGGCCGTGGCTATGCCTGGCTCGACACGGGCACCCACGCCTCACTCCTTGAGGCCGGGAATTTCGTCCGCACTATCGAAGAGCGCCAAGGCCAACAGATCGGCTGCCCTGAGGAGATCGCCTTCGGCGCGGGCTGGATCGATGCCGAGGCCCTGGCCGCCGCAGCGGACCGGTATGGGAAATCGACCTACGGGGCATACCTGCGCCGGCTTTTGCGGGAGAGCTAAACGCTGGAGCGTTGTTCAGCGCCGGATGGCCCGGCTCTGATTTTGCCCGATCACTTGGATTTGCCGGATCCCGGCGAGATCACCGTCCGTGAGATATCTCGCCACATTGAGCTCCCGGGCCCGGCCGGTGCCGCGGGCTGGCGCCTCCGGAGGGCGGGCGCGGAACGTGTAAGCCAAAACACCGTTTGCGCTTCGCTCGGGTTCCGGCGAGAGGCCCGCACTCCACCAACCGGGCACCGGCGCCAAGCCGCGCGCGCGAAGGATCGCCCCGCCCGGCACGGTTTCGAGGGTGAGGGCGGTGACCTCGGCGACGAGAGGGCGCGTGTCTACGACTGCGAAAGCATTTGCAGGGACGAGGCCTTCGGGTTCTTCCGAGCGATTGAAAAAGTTGCTCGACCCGATCCCGCCACAGGTCGAGAGCGCTCCGCATAGAAAGAGCGTCCAAATCACTCGTGTCATGCTGCCCCCGTTGGCCCCCTCATTCCGGCACGATGCCTAGCCCATTCCCGGCATGCTGAAAAGATGGACGGCGCGGCTCGCCCGATCTAGATCTCCAACGGAAAGGGAGCGCGCTTTTGGCCACCGAAGCCTTTGAAGACATTGCCGAGACCATGGAGTTTCTCGATGATTGGGAGGACCGCTATCGCCACGTAATCGACCTTGGCAAGGCGATGGATCCATTGGAGGAAAGCCTCCGGATCCCGGCAACCAAGGTCGAAGGCTGCGCGAGCCAAGTGTGGCTGGTGCCCGAGATCGACGGCGAAGGCGAGGGGGCCGTCCTGCGGTTTCGGGGTGACAGCGACGCTATGATTGTCCGGGGGCTGATAGCGATCCTGATCGCACTTTATGGCGGTTTGACGATCCGCGAGGTCGCGGCAGTCGATGCGGAGGCGGAATTTCAGCGGATTGGCCTTAAGGACCATTTGTCCGCCCAACGGTCGAACGGCCTCCGCGCAATGGTCGAGCGGGTTCGGCACTTGGCACGGGCCGGGGCGGCGGCCTAAAGGTCAGCGTGACCTTACGATTTCATTGGATCTAGAGTTAAATTGTCTGACGCGTCCTGCCCGGCGGGCGGAGCAGTTCGACAGTTGCAAGGCAAACGTGGCCGCCATTGAATGGGGCGAACCGGCGGTTACTGCGCTCTCTCGCGGGCCACGTCCCCCAGACGCACCGCCAGGTCACCGTAGCCCGTCAGCCGCCGCTCGTAAGCCAGGCCCAAACGCTCGGCATGGGCGCGGGCTTTCTCGTCAAGGGTCGGATCGTCGGTCTGGGCCTGGTAAACCAGCGTCTTGTAATGGCCGAAATACATGTCTCGCAGCTCGGGATACCGGTCGAGCCCGAGGGGCCGCCAAACAAAGGCGTCAAACTGGCGAACGAGGAAATCGGTGAGGAAAAACGTCGTCATATCGGCGTCGCCCCGGGCCAGGAACGCGTCCACACCCTCGAAAAACGCATAGCAATGGGGCCCGGCGATCATTTCGACCCCGTAGCGGTCGCAGACTGCCTTTAGACCGCCCCCCGTTCCGCAATCGGCATAGGCCACGAATACCCCGTCATAGGTGCTCGACACCTGGGCCAGGGTCTCTTCGACCAAGGGCGCTATCCGATCGGGATGGTTGTGGAGCTTGGCCGGTAGGCATTTCAGCTCCAGATGGTCCCACCCATTTTTCTTGATGAGGGCTGTGATCTCAAAGGCGAGCGCGCCGCAGGCCAGGATCAAGACCCGGCCGTGGGCCGGCGCCCAATCGAGGGTCTTTAACGGAAAGGCCGGCGCGTTCATCGGCCCGCTTGATCCGTGGCGCTGCCCATTATCCGGCAGCCATTTGGTTGTGCTTCCGGGTCATGAAGTCTTTCGCCGTTTCGACCGCCACCGCGGCGTCGCGGCAGTAGGCATCCGCCCCGATGGCTTTGCCGAACTCTTCGTTCAAAGGCGCGCCACCCACGAGAACGATATATTCGTCGCGGATGCCCTGTTCGTTGAGCGCGTCGATCACGACCTTCATGTAGGGCATCGTCGTCGTCAGAAGGGCGGACATGCCGAGGATATCGGCGTCCTCGCGTTCGATTGCGGCGAGGTAATCCTCGACCGGGTTGTTGATGCCGAGATCGACCACCTCGAACCCGGCCCCTTCCATCATCATCGAGACGAGGTTCTTGCCGATATCGTGGATGTCGCCTTTGACCGTGCCGATCACCATTTTGCCCATCCGGGGCGCGCCGGTCTCGGCGAGGAGGGGCTTTAGGATCGCCATACCGGCCTTCATCGCATTGGCCGCCAGAAGGACTTCCGGGACGAAAAGGATCCCGTCACGGAAATCGTCGCCGACGATTTTCATCCCGCCCACCAAGGCCTCGGTGAGCACCTTATAGGGCACCCAGCCTCGACCGAGGAGGATGTTGACCCCTTCCTCGATCTCCTCTTTTAACCCATCATAGAGATCGTCGTGCATTTGCAGGACAAGCTCGTCGTCCTCCAACTCCGACAGGATGATGTCGTCCGCGTCATCCGACATGGCAGGGTCCCCTCGCTTCGCCCCCCGTGGCTCGGCACGATGCCATGAGAATGCCGACGAATTCCGGCACTACTCGCCGTTTTGCGACATCGCCGGGAACGGGACCGACCGAACGGGCGGTCTTTTTCCAATCAGGAAGGCAGGTTGGCGCCAAGACCGTCGCTTGGCCTTGGCAAATGTTCCGTTTTTGTTCTAAATTCACGGAATGGCGCATTTTGATCCTTACACGGCCCGGGCCCGCGGGCGGGCGGCCCGCTCGAACAGCCCGTCCCGCTATGACAGTTATGGCCGCGAGGCGGTCGATGACGGTTGGGCGCCGGAGGAATACTTGCCGCCCCTGCGCACCCATGTGAGCGTCGAGCGACCCCGCAGCGCGATCACCCGAAACACGTCCCCAGACATTAGTTTCGACCGGTCGATAAATCCTTATCGGGGCTGCGAACACGGCTGCATTTATTGCTTTGCCCGGCCGTCCCATGCCTGGCTCGGCCTGTCCCCGGGGCTCGATTTTGAAACCCAGCTTGTGGCCCGGCCCGAAGCGCCGGATGTCCTTGAAAAGGAGCTGGCTCGCCCCGCCTACAAGCCGGCGCCCATAGCCATAGGCACCAATACCGACCCTTACCAACCGATTGAGAAAGACTACCGGGTGATGCGCCGGATCCTCGAAGTGCTGGCGGCCCATAATCACCCGATCACGGTGACCACGAAAGGCACGCTGATCGAACGCGATATCGACATTTTGGGCGAGATGGCCGCCCAGGGCCTGGCCCAGGTCGGGGTGAGCGTGACGACCCTCGATGCGGGTCTGGCGCGGCGCATGGAGCCCCGCGTGCCGCCGCCCGCGCGGCGCTTGCGCACCATCGAAAAGCTGACCCAGGCGGGGATCCCGGTGCGCGTGCAAATGTCTCCGGTCATCCCCGGGCTGACCGACCACGAGCTTGAAGCCGTTCTCGAAGCGGGTCAGGAGGCGGGCGCCCAGGGGGCGACGTCGATCCTTCTCCGGCTGCCGCGGGAAGTGGCCGAGCTTTTCCGGGAATGGCTCGCCGAGGCCGAGCCGGGCCGGGCGGCGAGGGTGATGGCGCGCGTCCGCGAAACCCATGGCGGGAAGGACTACGATCCGGCCTGGGGCAAACGCATGCGCGGCGAGGGTGTTTATGCCGAGATGATCCGCCACCGGTTTTTGATCGCGATCCGCCGCTTGGGATTGTCCGAAGACCTCCCGCCGCTTCGGACCGATCTCTTTTGTCGGCCGCCGAAGTCCGGGGACCAGTTGGAGCTCTTCTGAACCCCGCCCTTCGAGCGAAGGGCGTGTCATTTTCGAAAATTGGGCCTCCATCGCCCGGTCCTAGCCTCGGGCGCGTCGACGACGGTTGCGGGTCGGAGCAGCGGCGCCGTCGCCGGTCCCATCACTCGCGGAGGAAAATCCGCCAAGGGTCTCGCTCACCGTATCGAGGCTCGGCCGGGGCCCCTTGGGCCGGGTCTCAAGCGCTTCGCGCATCACCCGGAGGTGATCGGGTGTCGTCCCGCAGCAGCCCCCGATGATTTTTGCACCCGCATCCCGTGCAAGGGTGGCGTATTCACCCATCAGCTCGGGCGTGCCGTCGTAATGGATATGCCCGCTTTCGTATTTCGGGATGCCGGCATTGCCTTTGGCAATGATCGGGCGCTCGCTGCCTTGGGCGGCGAACCCCAAAACCGTGCGGATGAGATCGGATGCCCCCACACCGCAATTGGCCCCATAGGCCAAGGGGGCAGGGTCAAGCCGCTCGACCAGGCGCGACATGTCTGACGAGGTAAGCCCCATCATGGTCCGCCCGGCCGTATCGAAGCTCATCGTTCCGCACCAGGGCATATCCGCAAGCCGCGCCGCCTCCGCCGCGGCTTTGTATTCCTCGGCCGCCGAGATCGTCTCGACCCAAAGCACATCCGCCCCTCCTGCTTTGAGCGCCTCGGCCTGCTCGTGAAAAAGTTCCACCGCCAAAGCGTGGGAGAGGGGCCCCATAGGCTCCATGATCTCGCCCGTCGGGCCCACGGAGCCGGCCACGATCACCGGTCGGCCGGACTTGTCGGCGATCTCACGGCCGATCTCGGCACCGGCTTTGTTGAGTTCCGCGACCCGGTTTTGCCCGTCATGGAGCTTTAGCCGCGCGCCGTTGCCGCCGAACGTGTTCGTCAGAAAAAGATCCGACCCCGCCTCCACCGAGCCTGAATAAAGCGCGCGCACCTTGTCCTGCTCCGTCACGTTCCAAAACTCCGGCGCGTCCCCCGACTGGAGCCCCATATTGAAGAGGATCGTCCCCGTGGCTCCATCGGCCAGAAGCCAGTCGCGGCGGGAGAGAAGCGTCGAGAAGGCGTTGGTCATCGGTGTGGCTTTCGGCGAATTCTTCGGGCGTGAACGCTTCCTCCTGCGCCAAGGGCGGCTGAATTTCAAACCCCAAATCGTCATGAACTTCATGAGCTTGGCTGTAAGTCTGCCGGGATGCTCGCAAAGGCGGCGGAAGGGCGACGCGCCGGGCGATATCAAAACCCGCCAAAGTGAGGTCAAAGTGGGAGGGGGCGGCGAGATAAAGCGGCTGGCTTGAGGGGGCAAAGGCCCTTTTAAACTGGGCGAGCCCGTCTCCCCCAAGGGTCGGAGCCAGGGGCCGTGCAGGACCGCTTGGGATCGCGGCCAACGACAGCCGCGCGACCTTTGCCTCCCGTGCGCATGCGATGGCCCCAGTGACCAGCGCATGGCCCGTGCCGTCCGGCGCATCCTCCAGGATCCGGATAAGGTCGAGGCCCCACGTGCCGCTTGTTTCAGGGCCGCAATGGTCATGGAATGTCACAAAGCCAATGAGGCGACCCTTTCGCTCGGCCAAAAAGGCCCGCTGGCGCGCCACATATCCGGGCTCGAACCGTCCCATAGAAAAGCCCCGTTCGCCCCCCCGGGCCTTTGCCCAAGCATCGGAAATGCGGGCCATATCCTCGATCGGGAGATCCCAAGCCGCCGCCGGGCGAACGGAGATCCCCGCTTTTTCGGCTGCGCGGAGCTTCCGCCGAAGTCGGCGGCACTCTGGGCGGTCGAGGCGGAAGCGGGCGGGGTCGAGCCAGAGTTCATCCGAGATCCGAAGGACTGCCCAGCCGAGGCGCCGTGCGGCGGTCGCATGGCGCCCGTTGGCCTTATAGAGCGCCGCGCCGAGGCCCCGCGCCCGGGCGGCTCGAGCCAGCCGACCAAGGGTTGTGGCCGGGTCGCGAGCTTCGCCCGCCGGTGCGCCGAGGCCGACGAGGCACTGGCCTGTCTGGCCACCCAACACCGCCCGGTCGCCGAGATCGATGAAGTGCAATTCGCCCTGATGAAGAAGGCCGGTCTCAGACCAATTCGCCTTTCTGAACCAAAAGGCATCGGGCCGGGGGAAAGGGGCCGTTTCGGCCTTGCCGGGCCAGAGCCCGAGAAAGAGCCCCGCCAAGGCCGCCGGGACCGCGTAATAGATCATCCGAAATCCGATGATGGCGGCCAGAAGATCGGGCTCGGGGATCGCGGGTAAGAGCGCGAGAAGGACAAGCTCAAACGGCCCAAGCCCCGCAGGCGTGCCCGATATGAGGCTCGCGCCGAATGCCAGGACGAAGGCAGGTAGGAGAACGGCGTAGGAAAGACCCGCCCCCGCGGGCAAAAGCACCCAGAGGACGAGGGCGGCGGCCAACGTGTCGATTGCAGCCGCCGTAAAGACCCAAGCCATGACCCGAAGCGGCGGGATGGGGAAAGGAACCCAACGGGGTTGGGCGAGGGAGAGCGCCGGAAGCGCCAAGGCCAAAGCAAGCCCCAAAGGGAAGATCCAGGACGGCGCTCTGTCGGGGGCAGGGGCGAGCAAAAACACCGCCGCCGCCAGGACGACGAATGCGAGAACGAAACTCACCGCCACCGTGCCCACCACTTTGCCGACCGCCAAAAGGGGGAGTTCCGGGAGAAGTCGGGCCCGGGCGATGGTGCCTGTTAGCAGTCCGAGCCCCAAACATTGTGAAATGGCGATCCCCGCCATGCCCGAGAACGCCGCGCGGCCCGCCGCAATGCCGGTGCCGAGCCAGCGATGGATCCAGAGGTCGTAAGCGCCGAGGGCGGTAAAAGAGATTGCCGTTGCGAGGGCGGCAAGAAGCCAAGAAGACAGCGGGATGTCACCGATCACGGCCGACACCGCACCAGGATCGACCTCGGCCAGCTTGGGCGCCAAAAGACCGCCCGACACCACGAGCACGCCCAAGCTTAATCCATGGCGAACCAATGACCGCCCCGGGCGCCCGAGCGGGCCCAAACGCGTCAATAACCCCAAAACGATCCCCTAACCGCGAACGACCAAGCTAAGAGTGCGCGGTTGCCGGTTCCCTAACGAAACGGGGCCATTCTAGGGCGTTTTCGGAGGCCTAGACCTCTTCAAGCAATTGGCCTTTCGCAACGGCCATCAGCTCGTCCATTTTGGCGCGGATCTCATCGGCGCTGGCCTTGTCGCCAAGATCGCCGGAAACTTTCCGAACGACGTCTTCATGGCCGGCCTCTTCAAAGTCCGATTTCACGACTTCTTTGGCGTATTCATCGGCCGCGTCGCCGGTTTTTCCCAAAAGCTCCGCCGCCCAGAGACCCAGAAGTTTGTTCCGCCGGGCTTCGGCGCGAAACTGCATTTCCGCATCATGGGCGAATTTCGATTCAAAGGCGTTCTCTCGGTCGTCAAACGTGCTCATGGCGCTCATCCTCAAACGGGTTCCCCGGGTCTTAGCGATGTACATATAAACTTGGCCCGAGAATACAAAGCCAAACCATCCAATCGGGCGGGATTGGGTGCGGCGGTCGGCTTGCCGGGCCCGGCACTTTCCCGTATGAGCGCCTCGAGCCGCCAGACGCCATCTCGGCCTGGCTCCAGGGATATTCAGGAACCGCTATGGCACGTCGAAAAAAGGTCTACGAGGGCAAGGCCAAGATCCTCTATGAAGGACCCGAACCCGGCACGTTTGTCCAATATTTCAAGGACGATGCAACGGCCTATAACGCGCAGAAAAAGGACGTGATCGACGGCAAGGGCGTGCTGAACAACCGGCTGTCGGAGTTTTTCATGAAAGGGCTCGCCGAGATCGGGGTCCCGACCCATTTCATCAAACGGCTGAATATGCGCGAGCAATTGATCCGCTCGGTCGAGATCATCCCGCTCGAAGTGGTGGTCCGCAACATCGCCGCGGGATCTATGACGGAACGGTTGGGCATAGCCGAAGGCACCGCCCTGCCGCGCCCGATCATCGAGTTTTACCTCAAGGACGACGCTCTCGGCGATCCACTGGTCTCCGAAGAGCATATCGCTGCGTTCGGCTGGGCCGGCCAACAGGACATGGACGACATGGTCGCCCTCGCGCTCCGGGTAAACGACTTTTTGTCGGGCTGTATGCTCGGGGTGGGCATCAAACTGGTCGATTTCAAAATCGAGATCGGCCGGATTTGGGACGGCGATTATCAGCGCCTGGTCGTGGCCGATGAGATCAGCCCCGATTCCTGCCGGTTGTGGGACATCGAGAGTGGCCAAAAGCTCGACAAGGACGTCTTTCGCCGCGACTTGGGGAGCCTCTCGGACGCCTATACTGAGGTGGCCCGCCGCCTCGGCGTCTTGCCGTCAAATGTCACCCATGCGGCGAAGCCGACCTTGATCAATTAGGGCCGCCCCGGGGACGTTCAGGGAACAAAAAGCGAGGATCACATGTCCGATCAATCGAATGCCGCTACCAGCGATCTGATGCCCGCCAAGATCATTTACGCGCTCTATGTGGTGAGTTTTATCATCGGTATTTCGAGCATAGCGGGCGTCATCTATGCCTATATCGCGCGCGGTAAAGATCCGGTGCTTGATAGCCATCTTACGTTTCAAATCAATACGTTCTGGATTGGCCTTATCGTTGGAATTGTTGGGGCGGTTACGATCGCGGTCGTGATCGGCGGTCTGATTCTTCTAGGCCTTGCGGTCTGGGTGATCTTAAGGATCGTCACGGGCTTTCTCCTCGCCCATAAGGGTCAGCCGATATCGGGTACGAAATTTATAGGCGCGGTCGCCACCTAAGGAGTTTGCCGATGAGGGCTCGGGTTGAGGTGATGCTGAAAGACGGGGTCCTCGACCCCCAGGGCGAAGCGGTGGCCCATGCGCTGGGCGCCTTGGGGTTCGATGGGGTGGGCGGCGTGCGCCAAGGCAAGCTCATCGAGCTTGACCTCGATGCCGCGGACCGGGAAACGGCGGAGACCCAGGCCCGCGACATGTGTGAAGCGCTTTTGGCCAACACCGTGATCGAGACCTACCGGGTGGAGATCGTCGAATGAGGGCCGCGGTTCTCGTCTTTCCGGGATCAAACTGCGATCGTGACCTTGCCATTGCCTTTCGGCGCGCCGGCTTTGAGGCCGAAATGGTCTGGCACAAAGAGACCGCCCTGCCGGAAGGGACAGACGTGGTCGGCGTGCCGGGCGGGTTTTCTTACGGCGATTATCTCCGTTGCGGGGCCATCGCAGCCCGGGCGCCGATTATGGCGGCTCTGGCGGAACACGTGAAAAAAGGCGGCTATGCCATTGGAATTTGTAATGGTTTTCAGGTTTTAACCGAGGCGGGCCTCTTGCCGGGCATTCTGGTTCGGAATGCCGGCATAAAGTTCGTCTGTAAGCCCACGCCCCTTGTCGTGGCCTCGACCGACAGTGCTTTTACCGAGGTCTATGGGGCCGGCGAGGCCCTGACCTTTCCGGTGGCCCACCATGACGGGAATTATACGGCCGATGAGGCCACCCTTGATAGGCTTGAAGGGGACGGGCGGGTGGCGTTTCGCTACAGCGAAGACATCAACGGGTCGGCGCGGGGCATGGCCGGGATCCTGTCGGAGAACCGCCGGGTCCTCGGCCTCATGCCCCACCCAGAACGCGCCGCAGACCCCGAACTCGGCGGCGAGGACGGTGCGCGCGTTTTCGCCGGGCTGGCCGGGGCCTTCGCCACGGTTTGACAGGTTTTCTTGAGCCAAAGCGCCGGGGAAGCTAGGGTCCTAGTCAATGAGTGATACAGGCACAGCAGGTCCGGCGGAGGTGCCGATCCGCCCCCGGCGCCGTTGGCGCGGCCGGATGATCCTGCTTTTCGGTGTTGTCCTCGCCGGACTTGTCATCTGGGGCACCAACCAATGGATGACCCAGCGGCTCACGGAAGCGACGCGGTCCCAGGCCGAGGTCCGGCTTGCCTCCTATTCGGGAAACCTTCGCTCCGAGCTTCAGCGCAACGCCATTGTGCCGCTCCTTCTCTCACGAGATCCCGCGCTTATCGGCGCGCTCAATTCGGCCGATTATTCCCAATCGACCCGGCGGTTGATCTCCTACCGGGACGAAATCAACGCCGCCTCGATCATGCTCCTCGACACGGAGGGGCGGGTTGTGGCCTCCACCGAGCGCGAGCGGATCGAGCAGAGCTTGCGCGAATTGCCGTTTTTCACCAGTGCCTTGCGCTCGAACGATACGGTTTTCACGACAAACGTTTTCGACAATGGCTTGACGATGTTTGCCTATTCGCGGGCGGTCACCAACGGGCCGGACCCGATCGGCGTAATTGTGGTCGCCGCGGATTTGCGGAAGTTCGAAAGCTCCTGGGCTGGGTTCAACGACGCGGTGATTGTCTCCGATTCAGGGGGCACGATCATCCTTGCCACCGAAAGCCGCTGGCGGGGGCTCGACGAAGAAACGGCCCTGACGCGCCGCTCGGCCCCGTCGGCCATCGAGCGCGCGCTCCGGGCGACCGCCGATTGGTCGGTCTTGCCGGTGGACGCCTATCTCGGCTCGACGGCTGTGATGCGCCAGGAGCAACGGATCGGCTTTCAGGGATGGAAAATCGCGAGCTTTACGACCCATGAGAGCGTGCGTCAGCGGGTTAACACGGTGCTGGCCCTTGAGGTGATGGGGTTTGCGAGCCTTTTGGCCTTCGTCTTTTACCTCATGAACCTCAAAGCCACGTCGCGGTTGAACTTCCTTCGCCGGGAATCGGCTGAGCTGCGCGCCCTTAACGAGCGGCTCCAAACCGAGATTGCCGAACGCGAAAAGGCCGAAAAGAACCTCGAAGTGGCCGAGCAGACGCTCCAACAAAGCTCGAAACTTGCGATACTCGGTGAGATGTCGGCGGCGGTGTCCCACGAGCTCAATCAGCCGCTCGCAGCGATGAAGACCTATCTGGCCGGCGCGCGCCTCTTGCTCCAACGGAAACGGCCCAATGAAGCCCTGTCGTCGTTCCAACGGATCGATGACCTCATTGAGCGGATGGGGGCGATCACACGGCAATTGAAATCCTACGCTCGCAAAGGCGGCGACGAATTCGAAGACATTGATGTCCGTGCCGCGGTATCGGCCGCCGTCGAGATGATGGAGCCCCAGCTCCGGCGGCGGAAGGTCAAGGTGGGTCAGACGGTGCCGAAATCGGCCGTCGTGATCCGGGGCGACCGGCTCCGGCTCGAACAGGTCTTGATCAACCTCATCCGCAACGCCCTTGATGCGACAAGGGGCGAAGAGGTGCCCGAGGTCGAGGTTTTGGTGACCGACGGCGAAACCGTCCTGATCGCAGTTCAGGACAACGGTGTGGGCATCGAAGATCTCGAGAACCTCTTTGAGCCCTTCTACACCACCAAAGCCCCCGGCGACGGGGTGGGGCTTGGGCTGGCCATTTCGTCCGGCATCGTGACCGATCTCGGTGGGCGGTTGACCGCTCGGAACCGCGCAAGTGGCGGCGCGGTCTTTGAAATTCGTCTTCCAGGGCGCGATAAAGCCATCCAAGCTGCGGAATAGCGGAGGGACCTATGGGTCAAGCTATGAAGATCGCCATCGTCGATGACGAGAAGGACATGCGCCAGTCGATCAGCCAGTGGTTGGCGCTGTCGGGGTTCGATACGGAGACCTTCGGCTCGGCCGAAGATGCGCTGAAATCCCTAGGGCCCGACTTCCCGGGCGTGGTTGTCTCCGACATCAAAATGCCCGGCATGGACGGGATGCAGTTCCTCAAGCGCCTCATGAGCGTCGATAGCGGGCTCCCGGTCATCATGATCACGGGCCATGGCGACGTGCCCATGGCGGTCGAAGCGATGCGGGTCGGGGCCTATGATTTCCTCGAAAAGCCCTTCAACCCCGACAAGATGACCGAGCTTGCCAAAAAAGCGTCGAACACACGGCGCCTGACATTGGACAACCGGGCCCTTCGTAAAGAGCTGTCGGACGGCACGCGCCTAATGAAAAAGCTCATGGGCTCATCGCCCCAGATGGAGCGCCTCCGGGAGGACATCCTCGATCTTGGCCAATCCGAAGGCCATATTCTCATCGACGGCGAGACCGGGACCGGGAAAACCCTTGTGGCCCACGCACTCCATGCGGTGGGGCCGAACCCGTCGCGGGCCTTCGTGATTTATTCTTGCGCGGGCGCCGAGGAAGACATTCTCTCCACCCGTCTATTCGGGCCGATGGACGAGGGCGGCCAGATCCCTCTCATTGAAGAGGCTCGCGGTGGGACGCTCGTTCTCGAAGATATCGACGCTTTGCCCCATGCATTGCAGGGCAAGCTGCTGACTTGGATCAATGACCAGGGCACCCCGCCCGAGACGCGGATCATCGCCATCTCGAACCTCCAGGAGCAGGGCAAATCCTGCGAGGACGTGCTGCGGCCCGATCTTTTCTATCGGTTGGCCTCGATGAAGCTCACGCTGCCGCCGCTCCGGACGCGGGGCGAGGACATCCTCACGCTCTTTTCGCGTTTTGCAGAGCAATATTCAGAGGAATACGGCTGCGAGGCCCCGGACGTGACCGCCCAAGAGGCCGCACAATTGCTCCAGGCGCCCTGGCCAGGCAACATTCGCCAGCTCATCAACATCGCCGAGCGAGCGGTCCTCCAATCCCGTCGAGGCACGGGCACGATCGCCTCGCTTTTGATGACCGACAGCCAGGAAATCGCGCCCACCATGACGACCGAGGGCAAGCCTTTGAAGGAATACGTGGAAGCCTTCGAGCGGATGCTCATCGACAACACGATGCGGCGCCACCGAGGTCAGATTGTTCAAGTCATGGAAGAGCTCTGTCTTCCCCGGCGGACGCTCAACGAGAAGATGGCGAAATACGGCCTCCAACGCGCCGATTACCTTTAAATGAGCCGATTGGGCGGGGTCTGACCCGCCCTGAGGCGCCCGTCGCGCGGGGCCAAACCTGCGACGCGGGCCCGCATTGCGTTTTTCGGCACGGTTACATTCGTCATTGTTTTTGTTCCACCGAAGGATGTATGTAGGCGTTAGGGCCTGCGGTTTCTTGCGCCGGGCCCACGGATTTTTCGGCTCCGGCCGTGCGCCTAAGGCGCTCAAAACGCTACCGGATGTCGAACAGAATGGCCGCAAGGCCTTTAAACAGTTCCTGGCCGTAGCTAGGTCAGGGCCAGAACGGGCGCCGAAAACCGGCGCCGGAGAAGAACCGCGATGAAGCGCGTCGATATGATCGAGCAGGGGGCCGGGCGCTGTGGCGCCGCGCCCTGCTGCGGGACGACGTCCATCGCCCGAAACAGCCATCCGTCCAGTACACGTGCGTCCTTCGGGGCGCCGCCAGGTCGGATGCAGCGTGGAACACAATGTCAAAAAAGATGCTCATCGATGCGACCCATGCGGAAGAGACCCGCGTGGTGGTCGCAGACGGAAACCGGGTCGAGGAATTCGACTTTGAATCGGAGAATAAGCGCCAGCTAGCTGGCAATATCTATCTTGCAAAGGTTACACGGGTGGAGCCATCGCTCCAGGCCGCCTTTGTCGATTACGGTGGCAACCGCCACGGCTTCCTGGCCTTCACCGAAATTCATCCCGATTACTACCAAATCCCGGTCGCCGACCGGGAGGCCCTGATTGCCGAAGAACAGGCTTACGCCGAAGCCCAAGCCGCCGCCGAAGAGGAGGGTGTGAAGAAAAAGCGCTCCCGCGGCCGCTCGCGCTCGAAAGCAAAGGAAGCGAAGGCCGAGGAGGTCAAAACCGACGATCCGGCGGTGACCACCGAGCCAGAGGCGACGCCCGAACCGGAAGCGCACGACGCCGAACCACCGGAAGCCCAGGACGCGGCCCCTGAAGCCGCGACAGCGCCCGAAACCGAAACTGAGCCAAAGGAGGCGCCTGACGCCCCCGAAAGCGACAGCCCTGCGTCGGATGCTAAGGCCATTCCCGGAATGGATGTGGTCGAACCGGAAGGCGATATGGACGATGAGGGCGGCCCGGAGCAGGACGAAGAGCCCTTTAACGCCGCCGAGCACGCCGCAGAGGTCGACGAGACGATCGAATCCGTCGCCGACGAGGATTTGGCAGAAGAAATCCGTGAAGTCCGGAAACCCCGGGCCCGGCGCTACAAGATCCAAGAAGTCATCAAGGTCCGTCAGATCCTGCTCGTCCAAGTCGTCAAAGAAGAGCGCGGCAACAAGGGCGCGGCGCTGACAACCTATCTAAGTCTTGCGGGGCGCTACTGCGTCCTCATGCCCAATACGGCGCGGGGCGGCGGCATCAGCCGGAAAATCACCAACGCGTCCGACCGGAAAAAACTGAAAGACATTGCCGGCGAAATAGACGTGCCCAAGGGGGCGGGCCTCATCATTCGCACCGCCGGTGCCAAGCGGACCAAAACCGAGATCAAGCGCGACTACGAATACCTCCAGCGGCTCTGGGAACAGATCCGCGAGGTTACGCTCCAATCCATCGCACCGGCCCAGATCTACGAGGAAGGCAACCTCATCAAGCGCTCGATCCGCGATTTATACAATCGCGATATCGACGAAGTGCTGGTCGAAGGCGAAACGGGCTACCGGGTGGCCAAGGACTTCATGAAAATGATCATGCCGTCCCACGCCAAGAACGTGCAGCATTACGACGAGCGGATGCCGCTTTTCGCGCGCTACCAGGTCGAAAGCTACCTGGCGGGCATGTTCAACCCAACGGTGCAACTGAAATCCGGCGGCTATATCGTCATCGGCGTCACCGAAGCGCTCGTCGCCATCGACGTGAACTCCGGCAAAGCTACCAAGAAGGGCTCGATCGAGGAAACCGCTCTCGAGACCAACCTCGAAGCGGCCGAAGAGATCGCCCGCCAGCTCCGCCTCCGCGACCTCGCCGGGCTGATCGTGATCGACTTCATCGACATGGAAGAGCGGAAGAACAACTCAGCTGTCGAGAAACGCTTCAAGGAAAAGCTCAAAACCGACCGGGCGCGGA
This sequence comes from Pseudomonadota bacterium, assembly GCA_039198225.1. Lineage (GTDB taxonomy): Bacteria > Pseudomonadota > Alphaproteobacteria > Rhodobacterales > Rhodobacteraceae > JASJAR01. Next base: position 9,652 of record JBCCTQ010000035.1, on the reverse strand, counting down.
TCCAGGTGGGCCGGATCTCGGCCTTCGGGCTCATGGAGATGAGCCGTCAGCGCCTGCGGCCCGGCATGCTCGAAGCCTCGACCCAACCTTGCCCCTCCTGCCACGGCACGGGGCTTTTGCGGTCCGATGACAGTCTGGGTCTGACCATTCTCCGCCAAATCGAAGAAGAGGGCGTGCGCCGCCGGAACCGCGAAGTGCTGGTCAAAGCGCCGGTGGGGATCGTCAACTTCCTGATGAACGGGAAACGCGAACATATCGCCGGGATCGAAACGCGCTACGGGTTGAGCGTTCGGATCGAAGCCGACCCGATGCTGATCAGCCCCGATTTCTCAATCGAGAAGTTCAAAACCGCCACCCGCCACGTGGAAAAATCAGCTCCGGTGCTCGTCTCGCCCGATGCCTCGATCATGGAAGATCTCGACGCGGAGGAAGCGGTGGAGGCCGAAGAGGCGCCCGAGGTACGGGATGCCGAGGAGGCGCCCCAAAAGAAGAAGCGCCGCCGTCGCCGCCGCCGTCGGAGTGGCGGGGAAGGGCGGGACGCCCAGTCAGAAGGCCAGTCGGAAACCCAAGGCGAGGCGCCGAGCGAGAAGGCTCCAGAGGACGCGCAAAGGCACTCCGGCGGTGATCCAGCGGCCGAGGCGGCTGACGCCCCGGACGATACGGGCGACGAGACACCAAAACCGAAACGGAGCCGCCGCCGGTCCTCGAAGAAAAAGCCCGCGGAAGCCGAAACGGCCGGTGCCGCCCCCGAGGCGGTGACGTCAGACGCGGCTCCGGACCCCGAAGAGGCATCTCCGGCCAAGCCCAAACGCACTCGGACCCGTCGGAAAAAGGCCGAAACGGTGGAAGAGGCGCCAACGCCCGTGGCCGATGTTGCGACCCCCGAACCGGTCACGGCATCCGAGCCCGCGCCTCAACCGGCGCCTCCGGCCCCATCGGAGCCCGCCCCCGCACCGGAACCGGTCACGGCGGAAGCCGATGACGGCGCTCCGAAACGCCGCGGCTGGTGGTCGATCGGCGGGCGCTGAGGCCAGCGACCTCAGCGCACCGGGCGGGTCAGGGGCAAAAGCCCATGGCCCTTCATCCTGGCAAAAATACTCAATTCCCCCGGTCGGGCCGTCGCCCTGGCCGGGGTATGGCCGCGACATGCGAATTCTGCCGATACTAACCGCGCCGGGGCGTCTGACCTAAAGATCGGGTCAGGCCGCTTCGGGTACACCCGGATCGATCCCCCCGATGGATTGGAGCCGGAGCGCCACCACCCAAGCGACGACGAGAACCGCCATGAAAGCATAATCAAGCGCGGTGAAACTGCCTGTCACCGCGATGAAGGCCACGAAAGAGGTCAAAAACCCACCACCGTCGCGCACCATGTCGCTGTCGGTTAAAAAGACGAGGGCCGTGACCAGGGCCATCACCCCGAGGGCTATGCCGGCGCCCCAAAGCACAGGCATTCCGCCTTCGGTGAGCGTCGCCAAGGGCGACAATATCCCTTCTGGATCGGCCAACCCGGTCCGTTCGACCACCCAAAACGCCGCGATCACCGCGATCGCCACGGAGACCGGTGCGGCCAGCCGCATTTTGTACCAAGCATTGCGTTGGAAGAACCATCCGAGCGCCAGCCATGCCGCCGCGATCACCGCAAGTTGGCCAAGCTCGACCCCCACATTGAACCCAATGAGTTTCGGGATGAAGTGGCTAGAGCCGAGGCCAAAGTCCTGCAGAACGCTCGCAAATCCCAGCCCGTGGAGGAGCCCGAACGCAAACACCACCGCCGGGCGCCAAGGCATCAGGCGCCGGGCAAACACATTTTCGATCCCGACATAGACAATCGAAAGCGCGATGAGGGGTTCGACGATATCGCCCGGCAAGTTGACGATCCCGAGGGCACCAAGTGCCAGGGTCACCGTATGGGCCAGTGTAAAGGCCGTGACCTGCCAAAGGAGCGGCCCGAGCCGGGTCGCCAGGAAAAAGAGCCCCAAAACAAACAGGATATGGTCGAGGCCGAGGGGAATGATGTGATCAAACCCGACCCCGATATAGTCGACAAAAGCCGCTCCGGCCGATTGGTCGACGCCGGTGTCGCGGGGGATCTCATCCGATAGACGGCCGTTTTCGAGAAACGCCGCATACCCGTTTTCAACGCCCAATTGCCGAACAACCAGGGGGCCCAGGGCTGCGTCCCATCCGAAGATGAGACCTGCCTCGCCGGCGGGCAGGGGCCCCGACAGGACGACGCGCGAGTTTCGCGGCAATTCGAGATCGCCGATTTCGGGCACGTCGATGCCCGCAACCCCAAGCTCCAATTCCGTACCGTCCATCTCTGCGGTGATCTGGCTCCGGATCTCGGGCCAGGCGGCGGTGAAGGCAGCGGCCAGCTCTTCCGGGGCGAAGGCCCGGAGGCGGTCGTAATCCTCGGCACCATCGGCATCGTTGGTGTTCGAGATCCCTTCCAGGTCGAGACCGGCCACCGGCGCTTCAATGACCCAATTTAGCGCGATTTCAATCGTTTCCGTGCTGATCGTAATGTCGGCGACGGACGGTTGGATCTCATGGGCGGCGCCTTTTTGGAGGCCCGCCAAGAGAAGAAGCATTGACAGGGCGACGAAGCGGGCCAAGCTCAGGGCCCGACATGTCCTGACTGCGATCTTGACCCCCATGACCCGTTCCTTTTCCATCGCCCTGGCTTTTCTATTCCTTACCACGTTGCCCGCACTAGGCCACGAGTTCTGGATCGATCCCGAAGACTTTGAGGTCGCACCTGGCGCACCTCTCGAGGCCAATCTCCGGGTGGGCGAAGAGTTTTCAGGCGCGCCGTCGGTCTATCTTCCCAATCGCTTCCGCCGGTTCGAGATCGCCGGAGCCGCGGCACCAGTTCCGGTGGAAGGGACGATGGGCGACCGCCCGGCGTTAAACCAGGCGGCCGAAGAAGGGCTCGCGATCGTTCTCCACGAGACCAAGGTCCAACGGGTGACTTACCGAGAATTTGCGAAATTTGCCGCTTTCGTGGCCCATAAGGATGCCGAATGGACCCTCGACCTCCATCGCGAGCGGGGTCTTCCGGAAGAAGGCTTCGTCGAAGCCTATACCCGTCACGCCAAATCGCTCGTCGCCGTCGGTGCGGGCGACGGTGCTGACCGGCCATTTGGGCTCGACACCGAATTTGTCGCCTTGGCCAATCCCTATGCCGATGATGTCTCGGCCGGCTTCCCGGTGCGGCTTTTGTACCAAGGCGCCCCGCGCCCCGATGCACAGGTTGAGATCTTCGAAAAAGCCCCGTCGGGCGAAGTGACGGTGCGACTGGTGCGCACGGATGGCACTGGGGAAGCGGTGATACCGGTGCGCGCGGGCCACCGCTACATGCTTGACGCGGTCGTCCTTCGCGAACCTGCCCCGCAATTGGCGGAAGAAACCGGCGCGGTCTGGGAAAGCCTTTGGGCCAATCTCACCTTCGCTTTGCCGGCCGACTAGGCGCCAAGAAAAAACCTCGCTGGGGGCGACCCAGCGCGGTTTGGCACTCGTTACTCACTCACGTTCGCGTCAGTCGGTCTCGCCCATTCCGGTGTCGACGAGCCAACCTCCCGGGCCGGCAATCTCATCGGGCAACGCGAAGATCATCACTTCGCGGAGAACCAGGCACACAATTCCACTCGTCAAAACCGCATCGAAAGACAGTGTAAAAAGTTCACTCATCATCTTACTCCCAAGCGAGAACGTCTCGCTGTTGAGACTAAGATGCCCCTCGATCCGGGCCCGGTTACGGCGCCGTCGGGGTCATTTCTTCGCCATTCACGGGCGGGCGGCGGCCGGATCTGTGGCGGAAGCGTGCCATTGTGGCAGGTCGGGAAACAGAGGTGCCGGGTAGGTGATTTCCGTCAGGTAAAGCCCGTCAGGGGGCGCAACTGGGCCACATTTCGCGCGATCTTTTGCCAAAAGCGCATGGCGGAGATCGGGCACGCCCCAAGCGCCCGCGCCGACCCGCTCGAGGCTTCCGACGAAAGAACGCACCTGGTTGTGCAGAAAGCTCCGCGCGGCGAAGTCGAGGCGGATCTCAACGCCGCCATTTCTGGGCCGGGTTGTGAGGTCAATGCGGTCGAGGGTTTTGACCGGACTTTTGGCCTGGCACATGGTCGACCGGAAGGTGGTGAAGTCGTGCTGGCCAATTAGCACCTTAGCCGCCTCTTCCATGGCCCGTGTATCGAGAGCGTGTTTCAGCGCCCAGACCCGGCCCCGTTCAAGCACCGCCGGGGCGCGGCGGGTGAGGATCCGGTAGCGATAGCGCCTGCCTGTCGCACTGAACCTTGGATGCCAGTCAGGGTCCGGGGCCGGGGCCGCGGCAATCACCGCGATCGGCGCAGGGCGGAGATGGGCGTTCAGCGCTTCGGCGAGCCGGAACGTGTCCCATGGCTTTGGCATGGAACAGATCGCCACTTGGCCGAGCGCGTGAACACCCGCATCGGTGCGCCCGGCGGCCGCGATCGTCTGCGGGGCGCCGAGGGCGTCCAGGGCGCCTTCGAGGGCCGCTTGGACCGTCGGCGGGCCGTCCTGGCGCTGCCAGCCCGCATAGGGCGCGCCGTCATATTCAATTTTGAGGGCGTAAGCATGCATGGGGGGCGCCTTAGCGCGAGGGGGCGGTGGGGTGCAATTGAGGGCCCTGGACGCGGGGGCCATCGCCGCCCCGAGGGGGCGGGACGGCGATGGCCCGGCGCCTTCGGCGTGATCCCAGGCCCGAGAGCCTCGACTGCGCCTTAAGTACCCTGTCCGGCCTGCCGTTCTGCGCCCTGTCGCACCAAAGGCAGGGCCTGGCCTTTGAGGGCGAGCGAGGCTTCTGCGGTCTCAAGCACTTTCTGAAACCGGGGCACATCCTGCTCGCGCAAGGCCGCCCGGGCGAAAAGACCGGTAAGGTAGGGCCGTTCGGTCGCCATGACCCGGCCCATCGCCGCGCGAAGCCAGGGCGTGTGCTGGCGCCGCGCCCGGAGGGCGCGGTGAAAGGCCAGCGGCGAGAGCTCGCCCGCAGCCGCAGCCTCCATCGCCGCGGCCAAAACGCCCATGGTCCGAATATCGGCATCGATCGCGCCGGCCCCACCCCGGCGATAACGGATCCGGTGCACATGGTCTCCGTGAAAGAGCGAAGCATGCATCGCATCCTCCGTGTCGGATGGGTCATAAATGACGAAGGCCGCTTCGGCGGCTTCGACCATGTCGGGGGCAAACCCATAGCGCGACGTGAAATCCCGCCGCCGCTCTTCCAGAAAACGCATGTCCCAGGCCGCCCGGTCGGGGGCGAGCGTCGCTTGCGGGGCGGTGAGGATGACGGTCGATCCCGGGGCGGCCACAGAAAACGCGGCCGCGGCATAGCCCCCCATGCCGGCCCCGTAAAAAATCACACGGTCGAACTCTTCGAAAAACCCCGCATCGATCTGGCGGTCGAAATAGTCCCAGACCGGCCGGGCGCGAAACCAGGTTTCCCGCTTTGCGATCAGTGACAGATGAGACCACCCTTTGGGATCGGCGATCTCAAAGCCCAAAGGAGCCCCGGAGGCGGCAGTTGCCCTAATATGGGCCATGCTTTCGAACGAGACGAGGAGCGTTTCAGCGCTGCCTTTGGCATAGAGTGCGGCATGATCCCGGCCGAGACCTTCGTAATAGCCTCGATCGGCGCCGATGCGCGCCAAAAGCCGCAGCCATTCAGACGGTGCCAATTGGTCGGAAAGACGAAGTTCAGATGACATCACACACCCACAGCCCGAAAAACAATATGCCTTCGGGAGCCAGGAGGGCAATCGGCTCGGGGCGTCGAGGCGGTCGGCACCGGCAAAACCTGGCCAAAGGGCTCTTTGAGGGGAATTTGATCCGGGAGCGGAAACAATCCCGCTCCCCGCTTGGTATTATGCGCCGCGCTTTACTTGGTCGGGCCGATCATCATGATCATCTGACGGCCTTCCATCTTCGGCATATTCTCGACTTTACCGAGTTCCTTGATGTCTTCGGCCACCCGGTGGAGGAGGTTTCGCCCGATCTCCTGGTGGGCCATCTCGCGCCCCCGGAACCGCATGGTCACCTTCACCTTGTCTCCCTTCTCGAGAAACTTGAAAACGTTGCGCATTTTGACGTCGTAATCGTGGGTGTCGGTGTTGGGGCGGAACTTCACCTCTTTGACGGTGATCGTTGTCTGCTTTTTCCGCGCTTCGCTTTCGCGCTTTTGAGTTTCGTACTTAAATTTGCCGAAATCCATGATCTTGCAGACCGGCGGCGTGGCGTTTGGGGAAATCTCCACCAGATCTAAGCCCGCTTCCTCGGCCAGCCGCATTGCGCGCTCCGGGGTAACCACCCCGACATTCTCGCCATTGGCGCCAATGAGACGGATTTCCGGGGCGCGGATGCGGTCATTGACCCGCGGGCCGGTATCGCGCACGGGCGGTGCGCTGTGGGGACGTCTGGCGATGGGTATTATCCTTTGTAACTTGAAGATTTACGGCATCGAGAAATAGACCCGCCGGGGCGGGCTTTCAACCGCCTTTCGCGATGGGCGTGCCTTGGGCGTCATCGGGCAGGCCGTCTGATATTCGTCAAGGATGGATTGCGGCGCGAGGTTTAACACCTCTTAACCGGGCGCCACTACGTTTTGGACCATGGCTAAACATGCAAAATGCCCCGACGCGCCCGCCCCGAGGATGACGCTTTGGGGCGCGCTTCTCGTTGCGATCTACCTGTCGGTCCCGGTTTTTCTGGGCTTATCGCTCTTCGAGGTCTGGTGGCGCTTTCGATAGGGGCCTCTTATTTCATCCATTCGGCCACCACGTTGGCCACGCCCGGATGCACCAGATAGCCGAAGAATTTGTGGGGGTTTGAGCGGCCTTCTTGGGCGAAGCAATTGTAGAGACGGTAATCGGAGATGCTGTCGATGAATTTGTACCGCGTCATCGCCCGGTAATCGTCCTTCATGGAGGCGTCGTGGGAGATGAAGTCGTCTTGGGCGGCAAAATTCACCCAGCGGCGGATGATCCCTTTGGGATGTTTGTCGGTCCCGCCCCGGTAATTTCGCTCATTGGCGTCATAGAGATTGGCTTTGACCCCGGCTTCGCCCAGGGGACAGCCCAAGGTGATCCAGCGCGCCACGCGATTGCCGTTGTCGCGCACGTCCCGGTATTCGCTCATCCGGGAGAATTTCCAGAGAACGTCATAGGCCACCATGCAGCCCATGGAATGGGTGATAAGACACACGTCATCGCCGCGTTTGAGGGCGCGTTTCAGTGGGTTTTGCAGCCTTTCTCGGATCTCAGACCCCACCGCGCGGGTCATCAGATAGGCCCCCATATCCGCCGTCCCGGTTTTGATGACGTACTCGTTGAACCGGCTGGCACTCAGGATGGAGGCCAGGGTGGAGACCGCGCGAGCCGCATCGTCGATGAACCGAAAATCCGTATTTTCCTTCAAGACTTTCCGATAGGCCCGCTTGTCGAACCGTTTGATCGCGGCCAAGGCGTCGAGCGCTGCGGGCAATTGACCGACCGGAAGGCACGGCGCGTTGTCGCAATCGGGGTCTTTGTCGGTCAGCTTGGCTTTGGTGGTTTTGTCGGCTTTGGCGAGGATCGCGTTGTTGATGTCGCCGTAATAGACGTAGTCGATCTTGATCTTACCCGACCGGATCCGTTCGGCTTTTGACCTCGTTTTGCTGGTGGTTCCCTTGGCCCGATCCACTCGGTCAAGCCCTTGGAGCAGCGCATCGCGGAGAAGGTTTGCCGTGGCCCGTTTGGCCGGTTTGGTGCTTCGGCCATGTATGATGATAATTCGCTGGGCCATGGGGCTTCTCCGGCTTGAGTTTAATCAATAGCCGAAGGCTGCCCGAAACCGGCCCCGCCCGTCCAGGGAATTTCTCGAACCGAACGAGGGTCTTAGCCCTTGCCGTTTGCGTCCATTGCTCCGCGCGCGAGGGCCGCCACGCCGGTCCGGGCCACGTCTTCGAGGCCGAGTGGGCGCATCAAATCGGCGAAGGCGTCGAGTTTTTCGGGCGTCCCGGTCATTTCGAAAATGAAGGAATTGAGGGTCGAATCCACCACTCTCGCGCGGAAAATATCCGCCAGCCGGAGCGCCTCGACCCGTTTCTCCCCCTGGCCGGTCACTTTGAAAAGACCAAGCTCGCGTTCGACCGCAGCGCCCTCGGTAGTGAGGTCATGGACCTCATGGACCGGCACGATCCGGCCCAGTTGGGCTTTGATCTGTTCGATCACCGAGGGTGTTCCGGTGGTGACCACGGTGATCCGCGACCGGTGCCCGGTATGGTCGATCTCGGCCACGGTCAGGCTGTCGATATTGTAGCCCCGGCCCGAAAAGAGCCCGATCACCCGAGCCAAGACACCGGCCTCGTTGTCGACGACGACGGCCAGAGTATGGGTCTCCAACGCCTCGGCATGGGGGTCGCGAAGATCATAGGCCGAGTGCCTAGAGGCGCCTTTTTTTAGTTTGAGTGCGGCCATGGGATTTCCTTTGCCTGCGCGTGGTAGTGGTTCTCGGCCCCCGGCCTCTTATCACATTGAAGAGACCCCGAGGGTGGCGGGGCAGAGCCCCTAAACGAGCACCGCGCCGCCTTCTTTGATCGCGTCTTTCGTCGAGGCGTTCTCTCCGAGAAGCATTTTGTTATGGGGCTCGCCCGACGGGATCATCGGGTAGCAGTTTTCGTGCTTTTCGACGAGGCAGTCGAAGATGACCGGCCCGTCATGCTCAACCATCTCCATGATCGCGTCATCGAGATCGGCGGGGTCCGACACCATGATCCCCTTGGCCCCGAAGGCTTCGGCGAGTTTCACGAAATCGGGCAGAGCTTCGGACCAGGAACTCGAGTAGCGCTCGCCGTGGAGGAGTTCCTGCCATTGGCGGACCATGCCGAGGCGCTCATTGTTGAGGATGAATTGCTTCACGGGCAGCCGGTACTGCACGGCCGTGCCCATTTCCTGCATGTTCATCAGCCAGGACGCTTCGCCCGCCACGTTGATGACGAGGGCGTCGGGATGGGCCATCTGCACGCCGATCGATGCCGGGAACCCGTAGCCCATCGTGCCGAGCCCGCCGGAAGTCATCCATTGGTTCGGGGCTTCAAAGCCGATATATTGGGCGGCCCACATCTGGTGCTGGCCGACTTCCGTGCAGACGAACCGGTCTTTTCGGTGTTTGGTCAGCTCTTCGAGGCGGACCACCGCGTGCTGAGGTTTGATCGTTTTTGCTTTGGGCGCTTGGGTGTAGGCTAGGCAATTGACCTTCCGCCACTCTTCGATTTGGCCCCACCAATCTTTCACGGCCGCGCTTTGGGTTTTCCGACCGCGCCTGGAATGTCTTCTAGTAGTCTTCTAAGAAGAGCAACCATCAGTAAGGCCTGAAATGAAAGATTTGTCAGGACAGAAGCAGTAGAAGACCGCTCAAGATACAGTTCTACTGAATTTGAACACTTTCTTTTAGCCGATATATCTGCAACAAGCCATTATATCCCTGTATTAAGCAAGTTGTCCAACGGAGGGTGGAAGGGACGAACAAATGACTTTCACTTAAAGAAGCTGAAAATAAAGAAGACAAGAAGATTTTTGCAGCAACCTATTGTCAAACACTAAAGTGTCAAGCTAAAATATTGACCACTTGGTACAAGGAATATCAAGTTTCC
>JBCCTQ010000034.1:0-46941 GCA_039198225.1 Pseudomonadota bacterium | reverse complement strand
GGTATCCGCAACGTCGCATCAGCCGCCGATGGACCAAGCGCATTGCAAATGCTTGAGACATCACCGGTACACTTGGTGATCTCCGACTACAACATGCCAGAAATGAGCGGTCTGCATCTCCTGCATGCCCTGCGATCAACTCCCAAAACGGCAAAAGTCGGCTTTCTCTTGATCACCGGCCGCGCCGACAAAGAAATCGTCGAGCATGGCCGACGTCTTGGAATGAACAACCTCATTAAAAAGCCGTTTCAGCCCCAAGATTTGAAGAGCGCCATCGAGTCTATAGTAGGCCGGCTCTAATGGGATTCCCAGAAACCCAGAATCATCCCGGGGATGTGGTGTCGTCGAAGGATCTATTCGAACGACTGGCCGAAGAGCTACGCGCACTTCAATGGCTTGTAACTGAGCTGCAGGAAACCGCAGGCCAAGTTGCCGAGCAATCTCAACTGAACGCCAAGAATATACGCGACCTTCAAAAGATCGATATGCTGACACAGGTATTGGACGATCTTGGACGTTTGACGACATGGATCTCCAATAATTCAGAAACATCGAATTACTCGATCGACGGAATTCGATCCCAAATTCGCCTAGTCGACCTCTCAGAAAGGCTGTCAAGGGGAGAAGTTATTCTTCGCGGCTCGGACGGCTCACCGGGAGATGTCAGCATGTTTTGAGCGTCCAACCCGAGTGGTTCAGCCGGTCAGAGCGAACGTGGCCCTGACAGTAGGATCTTCCGGTCAAACGCAAGCCACTTCAAGGCAACATTGTCATCGGATGCAATTTGGCACGAATTCCCAATCGTCTGCAAAGTGATGCAATCTCGTCCATGTAGATCGGATTGCAAACAAGGATATCTGTAATATCCGAACACGCTGCCATTTCAGGACTACGAACCTCAATCGCGGTTCCAGGTAGATATGATCCCAATTTCCGAGGATTGATATCGATTGCAAACTGGAATTTACTGGTAGACTGAGTGACGCTAAGAAATCCAACGGCCTTAGAGGCCCCGCCCCAAAACGCCAGCTTGCCGCCATCCTCAACAATTGAATTAACCCACTCACTCCATGCGGAGGCGTTTACGTGCAAACGCCGTGAAAAGGATGCAAAGTCACTCAATTCCCCAAGACGCCTTTCACCAGGTTCCTCGACTTCATTGCGCGCAAGCTGACTGATTGACAAAAGGTATTGCCCCCCAAAGCCTTCTTTGAGCGAAGTCGATTGAAGACCAGCCATCGAAAGTGCCGAATTGAGCGATCTTGCCGAGAAATAATTGCAATGCTCGTAGAGCAGATCGCCGATGGAGTCCTTTTGAAAAATGTAACCGGCATTCGGAACTTGAATGAAGACGCGCGTATGGGATCCAACCGGGATGGCCATGGCAATCTCGGTTAAGAAGCCCACCGGATCGGACACGTGCTCGAGTGTCATCTTTGACACGATAGCGGCAGGCGTATCATGCAAAGCGCTAGGGTCAAAATTCCGTGCGTGAATGACTGCCGGAGCACCCTTCGGAAGGGCACAGTGTTCCGCCGAATAGGCGGGGTCGAAACCGATCATCGGGCGGTCGTCGAGTTCGAGAAGAAGCGCCAATAATTCCCCGTTGCCGCAACCAATTTCTACAATCGGGCCAGACATTGTTGTTGCGTCTAAGATGGATTGCGCAAGTTCACGATTGAACGCGTTGAACGCCGGTGAAAACGACTGGGTCGACTCGTACTGGGCGTCATATCGATGGAGTGAGGGATTGTAGGCCCCGTTAAAAACAAATCCGCACGCTTGGCACCCCACCAGATCAAGGACACCCAAAGGTTCTGACAACGCTTCAGCACGCGATTTGTAAAGACGAACCGCATGGGCTGGTACATTCTCGATGCGGACACCGCGGGTCACTTCGGGCGCGCCACAGACAAGGCAGCGCATTTCAGCCACCGTAGACTTTTCCGTTCTAGGATCCACCGCCAAATTCATCCAGTCAACACCACAATGGGCCCGTTCCCCTCACGCTGCTAGCGGTCAAGGTCCGGTCTGGCAATAGGATCGGTGGTTGAACTCCGTTTCTATTTCGGGCTTTGTTGATCTCGAAATTGGATGGATATGCGAAAAGGGGGACCGCGCGTGGATCCGATCACCCAATTTAAGAAGGAACGGGAAGAGAGCCTTGGGAGCTACGACCGCGACGGTGCTTTTCAGGAACGTTCACGCGCATGGCTGCAGGAATCCATGGCAAAACGCTATGTTTACAACTTTGACTGGCTGGGCCGCCCTATTATCCAATATCCGCAGGATGTTTTCGCCGTCCAAGAGCTTGTTTGGAAGACGCGGCCGGATGTGATTATCGAAACCGGGATTGCCCATGGGGGATCCCTGGCATTGTCGAGTTCGCTCCTGGCCATGCTCGATTGGTGCGATGCGGTCGAGGCGAACCGGACCCTCGACCCGCGCGCATCGAACCGCAGGGTCATCGGCGTCGATATTGACATTCGGGCTCATAACCGAGACGCCATCGAGACCCATCCATTATCCAATATAATCAATATGGTAGAGGGGCATTCTACGAGCAACGAAACCCTTGAGCAAGTCCGGGCGCTGGTCGGCGACGGCTCCCGGGTCATGGTCTGTCTCGACTCAAGCCATACCCATGACCATGTCTTGGCTGAGCTCAAAGCCTATTCGGAATTTGTCACGCCGGAATGCTATCTGGTCGTATTTGACACGTTCATTGAGAATATGCCGAAGGGGTTTATCAAGGACCGCCCTTGGGACAAGGCGAACAATCCGTTTACCGCCATTGAGGAATGGTTGGAATCCAACCCGGAATTCGAAGTTGATCGTCAAATCGAATTGAAATTGATGATTACTGGTGCACCGGGAGGCTTTCTGAAGCGAATACGCTAAACGTTGGAGATCCGCGAAATGGAAATAATTGGCTTGGACTACGCGAATTGTTTCCAATTCAAAAACAAGTGGTCGTGGTACTGGAATTTTCAGCGCTGACATTGGATACCCAGAGGGGTTCAGGGGTTTTTACGAGTGAAAGTTGCGTTGTTGGCGGGGGGGTTCGGAACCCGCATTTCAGAGGAATCGGACCGACGACCTAAACCCATGGTCGAAATCGGCACCAAGCCGATCCTTTGGCATATCATGATGCATTACTCGGCCTTTGGCTTTCGCGACTTCGCCATTGCCCTTGGATACAAGGGCGACATCATTAAACGCTGGATGCTCGACTATTTTGAATTGTCGGGTGATCTTAAAATCTCATCGCAGGAAGCCGAGCGCCGGAACCTTCACAACGAGGTCGCGACATGGAGCGTCGATCTCATTGAAAGTGGTCTCAAAACGAGCACCGGCGGTCGGATCAAGGCTATGTCGCGGGTTCTGTCGGACGGCCGCTTCATGCTGACCTATGGCGACGGTGTGTCGAATGTCGACTTAGGCGCCCTTCTCGCCTTCCATGAAACCCATGGAAAACTCGCCACGATGACGATCGTCCGGCCACCTGCCCGGTTCGGCCATGTCGAGCTGGATGGCAGTCAAATTGTTGAAATTTCAGAGAAACCCCAATCCGCCGAGGGCTGGATCAATGGCGGGTTTTTCGTCCTAGAACCGGAAGTTCTCGACCTGATCGAAAACGACTCCACGGTGTTCGAGCGCGAGCCCTTGGAACGTCTGGCCGCCGACGGGCAATTGATGGCGTACCGCCATGAGGGCTTCTGGCAATGCATGGACACGCTCCGCGACAAACGTCTCCTCGAACGGGCTTGGACCGAGGGACGCGCGGAATGGGCGACCTGGAGGCACTGAGATGCGGGTCATGGTCACCGGCCATAAAGGTTATGTTGGAAGCGTCTTGCTGCCGCTTCTTCACCACGCGGGCCATGCCACGGTCGGGGTGGACGCGGATTTCTTCCGCGAGTGCTCGTTCAGCGATCTGACCCCAGCCCATCGCGAAGTCCGGAAAGACATCCGCGACCTTAGCGTTGAGGATTTCGAAGGCATTGACGCCGTCATCCACCTCGCGGCGCTTTCAAATGACCCCTTGGGAGAGATCGACGCGGATTTAACCCATGCGATCAACACCCGTGCCACGGTAGATCTGGCGCACCACGCCAAGGCCGCCGGGGTGGGCCGCTTTGTCTTTTCGTCGAGTTGCTCGAGCTATGGGGCCTCCGACGACGGGTGGCTGACTGAAACCTCACCGCTCAACCCGCTCACGCCCTATGCGGTCTCGAAAGTGAGGGCGGAAGAAGAGCTCGACACGTTGGCCGATGACGGGTTTAGTCCGGTCTTCCTGCGGAGCGGGACGGCTTACGGGCTTTCGCCTCGGCTTCGGGCCGATCTCGTGGCGAACAATCTGACGGCCTATGCGGTGGCGACCGGCGAGATCCTGATGAAGTCCGACGGGACCGCCTGGCGCCCGCTCGTCCATGTGGAAGATATGGGCCGAGCATTCTTGGCCGCCCTCAGCGCGCCGCGCGAGACAATCCACCGCGAGGTCTTCAATGTTGGCCGAAACTCAGATTGCATGCAAATCCGAGATCTTGCGGGGATCATTGGAACGGTCCTTCCCGAGGCCCGGATCGAGTTTGCGGCGGGAAAGACAGCAGACAACCGGACTTACCGGGTAGATTGCGGGAAAATCGCCGATATCGGGTTTTTGCCCCAGAGGAACCTTCCCGAGGCAGTGAGCGCCATGGCCGAGGCGTTTGGCCAGGCCCGCCTCACCGAGGATGAATTCGAGGGGCCGCGCTATGTGCGCCTGTCCACGATCAAGGATCTGATCGCCCGCGGCCAGTTCGACGCCGGTCTTCGGGAAATCGTCGCCGCATGAAAACCCGTCGTCCTTCCCTGACGGTCCAAGAGACCTGCCGGTCCTGCCAGAGCCCAGACCTCCAGGACTTGATCGCTTTCGGGGAGACCCCCATCGCCGACCGCCTGGTGCCCATCGGCTTTGAGGATCCGCAATTCGTCGCCCCGCTCACCCTGACCCATTGCCCGTCCTGTGCGCTTTGCCAAATCCGGGAAACGGTGGATCCGAAGGTGCTTTTTCCGCCGGATTACCCTTATTACTCGTCGGTTTCACCCGCGCTCGTGGCCCATTTTCGCGAAAGTGCCGAAGACCTGATCGCTTCCGGTCTCGCCCGGCCCGGGGCGCGGATCGTGGAAGCGGCATCCAACGACGGTTATCTCCTCAGCGTTTTCAAAGAACGGGGGTTTGAGGTTTTGGGGATCGATCCCGCGGACGGGCCAGCATCGGTGGCGCGGGAGAAAGGGATCGAGACCATCGGCGACTTCTTCGGCTTGAAAATTGCCAAGACCCTCGCCGATGAGGGGCGGTGGGCTGACGTATTTCTCGCCAATAACGTTCTGGCCCATGTGGCCGACACCAACGATTTTGTCGCTGGCATTGGTGAGATCCTCGCCCCCGACGGCGTGGCCGTGATCGAGTGCCCCTACCTCCTCGACGCCGTGGAGAATTGCGCCTTCGACACGATCTACCACCAGCATCTCTTGTTTCTCTCGCTCACCGCATTGGTCCCGCTTTTCTCGCGGCATGGGCTTTTTCTCAACGACGTCATCCGTGTCAGAGCCCATGGCGGCTCGCTCCGGCTCTTTATCTCAAAAAACCCCGGCCAATCCGATCGGTTGGTTCGCCAACTTGGGGTCGAAGCGGGCCTCGGCGTCCACGATCCGGCATTCTACGATAGGTTCCTTTCTCGCATTAAAGGACTGAAAACCGAGCTCACCCAGCTCATTTCGAGCCTCAAACGGGAGGGAAAGCGGGTTGTGGGCTACGGCGCGGCGGCGAAGGCGACGACGCTCATGTACCATTTTGGCCTTCACGGGGGCGATCTCGAATTCATCGTCGACAAGAGCCCTTGGAAACACGGCATGGAAATGCCTGGCACCGCCTGCCCCATCGTACCGCCGGAGATGCTTCTTCGCGCCATGCCCGATGTGGTCGTCGTACTTGCTTGGAATTTCGCAAAAGAAATCATCGGCGAGAACCGCGCCTATCTCGAACGGGGTGGCCGGTTTGTGGTGCCGATCCCCGAGCTTCGCCAGGTCGCCGGTGATTATGAAGGTGTCTCGCTATGAGGCCCGCCCTCAGCAACCGGTCGCGTGGGGCTGCCTCCCTTGGCGCTTGGCGATTGAAGTTGCCCAAAATCCCCCTAGAATCGGTTTGGCTGGAGAGGGTGTGGTAATGGTGATGGTGAACGGCAAGTCAGCGCCGAAGGTCAGCGTGTGCATGCCCGTCTATAACGGCCAGAATTTCCTCTCAGAAACGCTAGACGCGATCCTCGGCCAGGATTTCGAAGACTTTGAACTGGTCGTGACCGACAACGCATCGACCGATGGCACAGCAGAGATACTTGGGACCCGCGCCAGCCAAGACGCCCGGATCCGGTACATCCGAAATCCTGAGAATATCGGTGCGGCGGCCAATTACAATCTCGGCTTTGAGCGCGCCCGCGGCCACTACATAAAATGGGCCGCCCATGACGATCTCCTGAGCTCGAATTTCCTCTCGAGGACGGTCGATATCCTCGACCGCGACCCGGAGACGGGCATCGCATTTGGGGCCACCGCCTTTATCGACGAAGACGGCCAGCCCTCGGAAGGCGACGGCATTATGCCGGAAAACCTCAGCGAAGATCCGGCCGTCCGGTTTCGTCGTGCGCTCTACCAGGGGGGCCATTCCTTCCCGATCTTCGGCCTCTTTCGCGCCGAAGATCTGGCGCGGACAACGCTCCACCGGAAATATTACGGCTCAGACCGCGCGCTGTTCTGCGAGATGAACCTTCTCGGCAAATTGCGCATCGATCCGGACGCCACGTTCAAATACCGCTGGCATGCGGCTCAATCGGTGAAAATCGCCGACAGCCAGCAAAAATCCATCTGGCAAGGCGGCTCGGCGGGCCAAAAAACCGAGCTTCGAAGCCTCTCTAGGGTGCGTCATCTCCTCGAAGTGGCCGGTCGCCATCCTGATCTTGCCTCACCGACGGTTCTGCGATGGGAAGTGGCAAAATTCGCCGCGCGCCCTTCCCAGATTGGCCGCTACGGGCTTGAGACGATCCAGGCGATCGCTCCCAATGCCGGAAATGCGGTCCGCCCGATGGCAATTGACTTTTATAGCCGCGTCAAAGCGCGCAGTCGGTAGGCCAAGCACCAAACGCTCCGCCCTTCATCCTGGCAAAAATACTCACATCCAACGCCCGCCAAGGGGCGAACGGTTGAGGGTCTTTACTCGGTCACCCGCACTGCCTGCATCACATCCGGTGGCCCGATCACTGCGCCGTTCGGCCCGTCGCCCCGTTTGATCGCATCGACAATTTCCATCCCTTCCGTCACCTGGCCCACCACCGTGTATTGACCGTTGAGGAAATTTCCTTCGGCGAACATGATGAAGAATTGAGAATTAGCCGAATTCGGGTTTTGCGCCCGGGCCATGCCGACGATCCCCCGATCGTAGTTGATATCGGAAAACTCAGCTTGGAGATCCGGCAGTGCGGATCCGCCTCGGCCCGCATTGGACAAATCCCCGCTCGACTTGCCGAATTCGACGTCCCCGGTCTGGGCCATGAACCCGTCGATCACCCGGTGAAAAACGACGTCGTCATAGGCGCCTTCGCTGGCAAGCGCGGTGATCTGGTCCACATGGGCCGGTGCGATGTCTTCGAAAAGATCGATCACGATCGTGCCGTTGGCCTCCCCGGCCACGTCGATCTCAAGGCCTGCGCCAAAGGCGGGCGAGGCGAGCGTAAACGCTATCAAAGTGGGTCTAAGCATCGGCGGCCACCTTCACAGAGATCATCTGGTCGGGGTTCATCGGGGGCTCCCCCCGGGCGATCTTGTCGACGAAACCCATTCCGTCGATGACACGTCCGTAAACGGTATATTGCCCATTGAGGAAGTGGTTGTCGTTGAAATTGATGAAGAATTGCGAATTGGCCGAGTTCGGATTTGACGACCGCGCGGCCCCGAGCGTGCCCCGGTCATGGGGGAGTTTTGAAAATTCCGCCGGAAGATCCGGCAAGTCCGATGCCCCGGTCCCGGCCATGCGTAGGTTGAGCTCTTCACCGGCTTTGCCGTGGGCCACATCCCCAGTTTGGGCCATAAACCCGTCGATCACGCGATGAAAGACGACCCCGTCATAGGCCCCTGAACGGGCAAGTTCTTTCATCCGACCAGCATGTTCCGGCGCGACATCGGGCATCAGCTCGATGGCCACCGTGCCGTCCTTCAATTCGATCAGAATGGTGTTTTCGGGGTCCGTGATCTCGGCCATGGGGCTCTCCTCTCGACGTCGCGCGACCCTAGTGCGCGCACGCAAGGAGGGAAACCCATCATGGCGCGGTTTCGCCGGTTGACGTGCCGACGGCTATGGGGTGTTTAACAGACGAAAGAAGAAAGGGCCGCGCCATGGGCTGGAAACCCCTCGACGAGATCGCGCTTGACGGCAAGATCGCCCTCGTCCGCGTTGATATCAATGTGCCCATGGATGGCGACCGGGTCACCGACACGACACGGATCGACCGGATCAAACCGACCATCGACGACATTCTGGCCAAGGGCGGAAAGCCGGTGCTCTTGGCCCATTTTGGGCGTCCCAAAGGCCAGCCCAACCCCGAAATGAGCCTTCGCCGGGTGCAACCGGCCCTTGAAAAAGGGCTGGGGCGGGAGGTCACATTCGTCGAGCGCCCGAGCCGGGATTTTCTCGAAGCGGAACCAGGTGGCCGGGTGATCTTGGTCGAAAACACCCGTTTCACGGCGATGGAAGAAGCCAACGACCCCAAAATGGCAGGATTTCTTGCCTCCTTAGGGGATGTCTACATCAACGACGCATTTTCCGCGGCCCATCGGGCCCATGCCTCCACCGAGGGGGTCGCACATCTTCTACCTTCCGCGGCAGGCCGGCTCATGGAGGCCGAACTCAAAGCCCTCGAAGCCGCCCTCGGCACGCCCAAGCGCCCGGTGGCGGCTATTGTTGGGGGTGCAAAAGTCTCAACGAAACTTGACCTTTTGGCCAATCTCATCCGCAAAGTCGATCACCTCATCATTGGCGGCGGCATGGCCAACACGTTCCTCGCCGCCCAAGGCCATGAGATCGGCACTTCCCTGGCCGAGCGCGACATGACCGACACCGCCCTTGAGATCCTCAGCAATGCCGGCGAAGCGGCCTGCGAGATCGTCTTGCCCTCGGATGTGGTGGTTGCCAAAGCCTTCGAAGCCCACAGCCCTTCGGAGATTGTCAGCGCTACCGCCTGCCCCTCAGATGCGATGATCCTCGATGCCGGGCCAGAGACAATCGCCCGGATTGGTCAGGTGTTCGAAGGGGCCAAGACACTCGTTTGGAACGGGCCCCTTGGCGCCTTTGAACTCGAACCCTTCGACGCAGCAACGGTCGCTGCGGCCAAACGCGCCGCCGCCCTGACCGAGACCGAAGGCCTCATCACAGTGGCCGGCGGCGGAGACACCGTGGCCGCCCTCCATGCGGCAGGCGTTGCCGACAGGTTCACCTATGTGTCGACCGCGGGCGGGGCATTCCTCGAATGGATGGAGGGTAAGACACTGCCCGGCGTGGCAGCGCTCTCCCTGGATAACTAAGGAGTATTTGACCATGACCGACCAGGCGATGGCGGCCCAGGTGCGGGCTGGCAACGGTTTCATTGCGGCCCTCGACCAATCCGGGGGCTCGACCCCGAAAGCCCTCAAGCTCTACGGCATCGAGGAAAACCGCTATTCGGGCGAGGATGAGATGTTCGACATGATCCACGCCATGCGGTCGCGGATCATCAAAAGCCCGGCCTTTACGGGCGATAAAATCGTCGGTGCGATCCTATTTGAAATGACCATGGACCGCGCGATCGATGGGACACCGACCGCCAAATATCTCTGGGATAACAGGAAAGTGGTTCCGTTTCTTAAGGTAGACAAAGGCCTGGCTGACAGCCAGGATGATGTCAAACTCATGAAACCGATGCCTGAACTTGACGCGCTCCTTGACCGCGCGGTCTCCCACGGCGTTTTCGGAACGAAAATGCGCTCGGTGAGCGATGCGGCCAACCCGGCCGGGATTGCCGCCAATGTGGCCCAGCAGTTCGAAGTCGGCCATCAGATCCTAGCCAAAGGCCTTATCCCTATCCTCGAGCCGGAAGTGACGATCACCATCGCCGATAAGGCCGACGCCGAGGACATTCTCCTCTCTGAAATCACCAAAGGTCTCGATAGCGTGCCCGAGGGGACGGAGATTATGCTGAAGCTGTCGCTCCCTACGAAGGCCAATCAATACAAGAGCTTGGTGGATCATCCGAAGGTCATGCGGGTCGTCGCTCTCTCGGGCGGCTATGACCGGGATGAGGCCAATGCGCTTCTCGCCCAGAACACCGGTGTGATCGCGAGCTTCAGCCGGGCGCTCAGCGAAGGCCTGTCAGACGGTCAATCGGAAGCAGAGTTCGACACGACCTTGGCTGCGACGGTCGACAGTATCTACCAGGCATCGATTGCCGGCTAAGAGCTTCCACGCCAGGGAAACATCACGACAGAGTTGAACCCGGCCCGCGGACACGCGGCCGGGTTTTTCGTATCCGGCCCAGAGGATCAGACCGTGCGACAAGATGCCGATCCAACGCGCTGGTCCAATCCGGAAGCTCCCATTGACAGAATACTATTTTAGAATTTTTATTCTATAACCGCTGTTATTCGGGGCACCACCACCGTGACTATCACCGATGATCTGACCGATCGGGCACCGACCTCAGTATCGGGTTTCCACACCCGTCTGCGCGAGCTCAGCCCCCGCTTGCCCAAGCGGCTTTATCAATGCGCCTCCTATCTCGAACAGAACCCAAACGTGGTGGCGTTTTCGACCGTGGCCGATATTGCCGCGGCGGCCGGAGTGCAGCCTTCGGCGCTCATGCGGTTTTGCAAAATAATGGGGTTTTCCGGCTTTACGGAGATGCAAAAGCTCTTCCGTGAGAGCCTTGCGACGGGGGTGCCCAATTACTCGGAACGTCTCAAAGACCTCCGAGACGAAGGCGGCGACAGCCCTGGGGCGCTGTTGGCAGAATTTATCGAGTCAGGCCGTATGTCATTGGAGGACTTGACGAAACAAGTCGATTTTGACGTGCTCGACGCAGCCGTTGAGGCCCTGTCGCGCGCCCGGGTCATCCATCTCATCGGCCTCCGGCGGGCGTTCCCGATCGCAAGCTACATGTGTTATGCCCTCGAGAAGATGAATATCCCGGCGTTTCTCCATAGCGGGCTCGGCAAGCTCGACCATTCCCAAGTCATGGACAGTTCCGATGCCCTCGTGGCGATCACCTTCGCGCCTTACAGCCCGGAGACCGTAACGTTGTCTAAACTGGCGGCCGAGCGATCGGTGCCTGTGGTTTCCATCACCGATTCCCCCAGCTCGCCGGTCCACGGTCCGGACACCTACTCCCTTCTTGTCAGCGAAGTGGATTTCGGCGCCTTCCGGTCGCTCTCGGCCAGCCTCACCTTGGCCATCGCGCTCAGCGTATCGGTCGGACTGAGGCGTGATAGCACGGGGTAACGCGCCAGATTTGAGTTGCGTTCCACAGATTTTGGAAGAAACATTCCATATCCGGTCTGGATGATTCCAGGCGGCGCGCTGCGCGGAACGTGCGGCCAGATAACAAAATGTGGGAGGAATCCATGAGAAAGACCCTAACCGCGATTGCCGCGGCGGCCGTTGCCGTGGCTGGGCTCGTTGGCCCAGCTGCTGCGGAAGGCGAGAAGTACGTGCTGGTGAGCCATGCGCCAGACAGCGACACATGGTGGAACACGATCAAGAACGGCATCGCATTGGCCGGCGAACAGGTTGGCGCCGATGTCGAATACCGCAACCCGCCCACCGGCGACATCGCCGACATGGCGCGGATCATCGAGCAGGCTGCGGCATCGAACCCGGACGGGATCATAACAACGCTCGCCGATTTCGATGTGCTCAAGGGTCCGATCATGAACGCGGTCGACCAAGGCATTGACGTCATCATCATGAACACCGGCACGCCCGAACAGGCGCGCGAAGTGGGTGCTCTGATGTATGTCGGTCAGCCTGAATTCGATGCAGGGTTTGCCGCTGGCGTCCGGGCCAAAGGCGAAGGGGTGACGAAGTTTCTCTGCGTCAACCACGCCATCCAGCAGCCCACCGTCGGTGAGCGGTGCCGGGGCTATGCGGAAGGCTTGGGCGTTGAACTGGGCGATGCGATGATGGATTCCGGGACCGACCCCTCGGAAATTAAGAACAAGGTCATGGCCTACCTCACCGCCAACCCCGACGTTGACGGGATCCTGACATTGGGCCCGGTTTCGGCCGACCCGACCATCGCCGCTCTCGACGAGATGGGCGTGGCCGGTGACATCCATTTCGGCACGTTCGACCTCGGCGAAGAAATCGTCAAAGCGATCAAAGGCGACGTCATCAATTGGGGGATCGACCAGCAGCCGTTCCTCCAGGCCTATATGCCCGTTGTGATCTTGGCCAACTGGGACCGCTACGGCGTTCTTCCAGGCAACAACATCAATTCGGGCCCAGGTTTTGTGACGAAGTCCGGCCTTGAGAAGGTGGAAGCCTTCGCGGGTGAGTACCGCTAAGGCGCTCGCATGCGACAGGGGCGGGCCCACGGGGCCGCCCTTTCCCACCGGTCGGGGAAGCCGGTGCAAATCGGGAGGAAAATATGACGGAGGCAACAGAAGCCGACGACGCTCCGGCCAAAAAACCAGCCGACAAAGATGAACGCGTCAAAGAGATTTCCGGTTTTCGACAGGCCCTGATCCGACCCGAACTCGGCGGCATCGTGGGGGCTATCGCCGTTTTTACATTTTTCCTGTTATTCGCGTTCGACAGCGGAATGTTCGCGCCCCAAGGTATTATGAACTGGTCGATCGTTTCGGCCCAATTCATGATCATCGCCGTTGGCGCCTGTCTTTTGATGATCGCGGGCGAGTTTGACCTCTCGGTCGGCTCGATGATTGGATTTGCCGGAATGATGATCGCGGTCTTCGGGGTGGTTCTCGCTTGGCCCATGTGGATCGCCATTCTCGTGACCTTTGTGATGTGCGCCGCCATCGGGGCGATCAACGGCTTGATCGTGATCCGAACGGGACTTCCGAGCTTTATCGTCACGCTCGCGTTTCTTTTCATTCTCCGGGGCTTCACGATCTACATCCCGCAGACCGTGGAGAGCAAAACCATCATCGGCGGCATTCGCGACGCGGCCGAAGGAGATTGGCTCGCGCCGATTTTCGGCGGCAAGATCGGCCAGCCGATTTTCCAAGCGCTTGGCGATGCCGGCGTGATCGAGGTGTTTACGCGGGGCAACCGGGCCGGGCAGCCGGTGGTTGATGGTCTCCCGATGTTGATCGTGTGGGCGATCATCTTGATCATTTTCGGCCATATCCTTCTGACACGAACACGCTTTGGCAACTGGATCTACGCCGCCGGGGGCGACGCCGAAGCGGCGCGGAATTCCGGGGTGCCGGTCAACCGGGTCAAGGTGTTGATGTTCATGTTCACAGCCTTCTGCGCGACCGTTTTCGCCACCTGCCAGGTGATGGAGTTCGGCTCCGCGGGGGCCGACCGGGGGCTCTTGAAGGAGTTCGAGGCGATTATCGCCGTGGTGATCGGGGGCGCCCTCCTCACCGGGGGCTACGGATCGGTGCTGGGGGCCGCCCTCGGCGCCCTCATTTTCGGCGTAGTCCAGCAAGGGCTTTTCTTTGCCGGAGTCGAAAGCTCGCTCTTTAGGGTGTTCCTCGGCGTTATCCTTCTCGGCGCGGTGATCCTTAACACCTATATCCGCCGCCTCATCACGGGGGAGCGTTGAGCCATGGCCGATCCGATCATCCGTATGACCGATATCGAAAAGCACTTCGGCAGCGTTATCGCGCTCGCCGGGGTGACCGTGGAGGTCTACGCTGGCGAATGCCATTGCCTTCTGGGCGACAACGGAGCGGGGAAATCCACCTTCATCAAGACAATGTCGGGTGTGCATCGCCCGACCGCGGGGGAGATCTATTTCGAAGGTCGCCCGATGTCTTTTTCCGACCCGCGGGATGCGATCGATGCGGGCATCGCCACCGTCCACCAGCACCTGGCTATGATCCCGTTGATGGGGGTCAGCCGCAATTTCTTCATGGGCAACGAGCCGGTGAAACGAAGCCTCGGCATTCCGTTTTTCGACAAAGCCCATGCCGACCAGGTGACGATGGAAGAGATGCGCCGGATGGGGATCAACCTTCGGGGCCCCGATCAGGCGGTGGGCACGCTCTCGGGCGGCGAGCGTCAAACCGTGGCCATCGCACGCGCGGTTCATTTTGGGGCGAAAGTGCTCATCCTCGACGAGCCGACCTCGGCGCTCGGGGTACGCCAGACCTCCAATGTGCTCGCGACCATCGACAAGGTTCGGAAGAAGGGCGTGGGCGTGGTGTTCATCACCCATAACGTCCGCCATGCCCTGGCTGTCGGCGACCGGTTCACGGTGCTCAACCGCGGCCGCACCCTCGGCACGGCCAAACGCGGAGAAGTCTCGCCCGAAGAGCTTCAAGACATGATGGCCGGCGGTCAGGAATTGGCCACGCTCGAAGGCAGCCTCGGGGGGACCGTCTAGCGCACCCCCTGCCCCGCGCGGGCGACTTAGTGTTTGCAACATCCCGGGCGCCGTGCGGCGGGCCGGTTAGCAGTGGAACAATCCCATGACGAATACCATCCGATTGACGGCGGCCCAGGCTACGGTCCGGTGGCTGGCGGCCCAAAAGAACGAGGCGGGCGAGAGTTTCATCGCCGGGTGCTGGGCGATCTTCGGCCATGGCAATGTGGCCGGGCTTGGCGAGGCGCTCTACGCCCATAGGGAGGCCTTGCCGACCTACCGGGGTCATAACGAGCAGAGCATGGCCCATGCCGCGATTGCCTATGCCAAACAGCTCCGCCGGGACCGGGCGATGATGGTGACGTCCTCGATTGGGCCGGGGGCCACAAACATGGTCACCGCCGCCGCCCTGGCCCATGTGAACCGCTTGCCGGTCCTTTTCGTGCCGGGCGATGTCTTTGCCGGACGCGGCCCCGACCCGGTGCTTCAGCAGGTCGAGAACTTCACCGATGGGACCGTGAGTGCGAACGATTGCTTCCGCCCCGTCAGCCGATATTTCGACCGGATCACCCGGCCCGAACACTTGCTGACCGCCCTGCCCCGGGCCATGCGGGTTCTGACCGACCCGGCCGATTGCGGCCCGGTGACCCTCGCCTTTTGCCAGGACGTCCAAGCCGAAGCCTGGGACTTTCCGGCGAGCTTCTTTGATCCGGTTACCTGGCGCCGGAGGATCGTCCAGCCCGACCCGGCGGAGGTCAAGCATGTGGGCGGCCTCCTGTCTCGCGCCAAAACGCCGGTGATCGTCGCCGGCGGCGGAGTGTTTTACGGCCATGCGAACGAAGAGCTCACTCGGTTTGTCGAGAGCCACCAGATCCCCGTCGTGGAAACCCAGGCCGGAAAATCAGCGCTGCCTTGGGACCATCCGCTCAATCTCGGGCCGATCGGTGTGACCGGTGCGGCCTCGGCCAATGCGCGCTGTGCGATGGCCGATCTCGTTTTGGGCGTAGGCACACGCTTTCAAGATTTCACCACCGGGTCCTGGGCGCTTTTCAAATCGCCCGGCCGGAAACTCGCGAGCCTCAATGTCCAGGCCTATGATGCGGTCAAACACGGGGCGAGCCCTCTCTGCGCCGACGCAGCCGCCGGGCTCGATGTGCTCTCAGCCGCCCTCGGGACGAAGACCTTTGATGCCCCCGACCCGGCCCTCAAAACCGATTGGTTTGCGGCGGTCGATCCTCTAACGGATGCACCCGACGACACGAATGCGCTGCCGACGGATATGCAGGTTGTGGGTGCCGTGCAGCGCGCGGCGGGTCCCGACACGGTGGTGATGTGTGCGGCAGGCACGATGCCGGGCGAGCTTCACAAGCTTTGGAAAGCCGGCCGCCCCGGCAGCTATCACATGGAATACGGGTTTTCCTGCATGGGCTACGAGATCGCCGGAGCCATCGGCATCAAAATGGCCGAGCCCGAGCGCGACGTGGTCTGCATGGTGGGCGATGGGAGCTATCTCATGGCCAATTCCGAAATGGCCTCCGCCGTCATGATGGGCCTCCCTTTCACGGTGGTGATCACCGACAATCGGGGCTTTGGCTGCATAAACCGGCTCCAGATCGGCACGGGCGGCGTTGAGTTCAACAACCTCCTCGACACGGCCTATCACCAGAACCCGTCCCATATCGACTTTGCCGCCCATGCGGGGGCCATGGGGGCCGACGCGGTGAAAGTGGGCTCGGTGGCCGAGCTCGAAACCGAATTGGCCAAGGCGAAGAGGGCCACAAAACCCCATGTCATCGTCATTGACACCGACCCCTACCCGTCGACCCCCCATGGCGGCACCTGGTGGGATGTGGGCGTCCCGGAGGTGAGCGAACGCGAAGAGGTTCTCGAGGCCAATGCAACCTGGGCCAGAGGCCGCGCCGACCAGACTTTCAACTGAGACGGCGCGATGAGCGATCTTCTCGTCAAACCGGCGGGGTCCACGGGCAAACTCCATGACATCAGCGTGGAGCGAGCCCGCACCCCCCTGTCGCCCGATTGGGCCTATGTGGGGTTCAGCTGCTATCGGCTAAGCCCAGGTGAGACAGCAGAAGAGAAAACCGGCGACTGGGAAGTGATCCTAGTGGTCGTCGAAGGCCGGGCGCGGGTCCGGGCCGCAGGCAGGGATTGGGGAGAGCTCGGCGCGCGGATGAGCGCTTTCGAGCAAACCCCACCCCATTGCCTCTACCTGCCATCGGGCCATGACTGGACCGCCGAAGCGACAACCGATTGTTTGATTGCTATGTGCAGCGCGCCGGATCTCGGGGGGTACGATGCCGCCCGGATAGGCCCCGACGGCATCGTCACCACGCCCCGCGGCAAAGGCACCAACACGCGCTACATTAATGCCATCGCCATGGAAGAGCGTCAGGTCGCCTCTTCGCTTCTTGTGACGGAAGTCTTCACGCCCGCCGGGCATTGGTCGTCCTACCCGCCCCATCGCCACGATGAGGATGACTTCCCTCGGATGACTTACCTCGAAGAGACCTACTACCACCGCCTCAACCCGGCCAATGGCTACGGGCATCAACGCGTCTTCACCGACGATCTTTCCCTCGATGAGACGCTCTCGGTCTATGACCACGACGTGGTTCTTGTGCCGAGGGGCCATCATCCTTGTGCGGCACCCTATGGCGTAGAGATGTATTACCTCAACGTGATGGCCGGGCCGCGCCGGAACTGGCGGTTTGAAAACCATCCGGATTTCGATTGGATTGCCAAGCAGGACGCATGAAGCGCAGGGAAGGCCTTAGCGGAGGACAATCTCGTCCGAGCGGACCATCCCCAACACGTCGCGCGTTTGTTGGTCTAGAAGATCAAGGTCGAGGAAATCGTCAGAAAGCCGCCGGGTCAGGTTTTCCATCGCCGCCACCTCCGACGCGAGCCGGTCACGCTCAAGTTTTAGCGCAGCCGCTTCGGCATCAATCTGCACCCGCCGGAACAGACCGAAATCACCCTGGACGCTCGCGAAGGTGAAATAGGTGCCCAGCATGAACATGCCGAGAATGTAGAGCGCCAGGCCGAAGGCGGGCTGCTTCAGTGTTTTTGACATTAATCGCCTGTTCCACGTCTCTCCGGACGTTGTGGATAACATTGCACAAACGGGGCCAGATGTGAATGTCCTTCTCCTCGATCGGCAGATTTTCCCCATGGTGTTCGCTCGGGCGAGCCCCTACGAGTGAGCAAAGGCTAGGGGAACGACATGGCGATCCATTCCGATCTCGCCGCGGCCGTGGGGAACACGCCGCTCATCCGGCTCAAACGCGCCTCCGACGAAACAGGCTGCGAGATCCTTGGCAAGGCCGAATTCATGAACCCCGGCCAATCGGTCAAAGACCGGGCCGCCCTTTGGATCATCAAAGACGCGGTCGACCGGGGTGTGCTTCAGCCGGGCGGGACGATTGTGGAAGGCACAGCCGGAAACACCGGGATTGGCCTCGCACTTGTCGGCGCCTCGATGGGCTTTAAAACCGTGATCGTGATCCCCGACACCCAATCCCAAGAGAAAAAAGACATGCTGCGCATTGCCGGGGCGGAGCT
The DNA here is from genome assembly GCA_039198225.1 of Pseudomonadota bacterium. Classification (GTDB taxonomy): domain Bacteria; phylum Pseudomonadota; class Alphaproteobacteria; order Rhodobacterales; family Rhodobacteraceae; genus JASJAR01. The sequence goes on along the minus strand of JBCCTQ010000034.1, from coordinate 28,744 downwards.
CGTTGAAGTGCCTGCGGTGCCCTACAAGAACCCCAACAATTACGTGCATTACTCGCGCCGGTTGGCCGAGCGGCTCGCCCAGTCAGAACCCAAAGGTGCTGTCTGGGCCAACCAGTTTGACAATGTGGCCAACCGCCAAGCCCATCTCGACGCAACGGGCCCCGAAATCTGGGAGCAAACCGGCGGCAAAGTCGCGGGCTTCTCCGCCGCCGTGGGGACTGGAGGAACCCTCGCCGGGGTCGGGGCGGCACTCCAGCCCAAAGGCGTGAAGATCGCATTGGCCGATCCTGAAGGTTCTGCCATCGCCTCGATCTACAAAACCGGGACCGCCCAGGCCTCGGGGAATTCGATCACCGAAGGGATCGGCCAGGGCCGGATCACCGCCAATCTCGAGGGCTTCACGCCCGATTACGCCTATACGATCTCCGACAGCGAAGCCCTGCCTATCGTATTCGATCTTTTGGCCGAGGAAGGGCTATGTCTTGGCGGCTCGTCGGGCATCAATATCGCCGGAGCCATGCGCCTCGCCCGCGATCTCGGCCCCGGCCATACGATCGTGACGATCCTCTGCGACTACGGCACGCGCTACCAGTCGAAGCTCTACAATCCCGCCTTTCTCCGCGAGAAGGGTCTGCCCGTCCCGGACTGGATGGACACAGGCACGCCCGATCTCCCCGTGGTCTTCGAAGAGGTCGAAACGTCCTGATGGACCGGGAGAGCCTTGTCGATTAGCCTCGCCCCATGGGGAGCAAATTTTTTGACCGGGCCTACGGCACCACCGAGCAAGAAGCGGTCGAAGATCTCTATGAAGATTGGGCCGCGACCTATGACGCGGATCTCATCGAAAACGGCTACCAGACGCCTGCCCGTTGCGCGGCGGCCCTCGCCCACCAGCTTGCGGACCGCAGGGCGCCGATCCTCGATTTTGCCTGTGGCACCGGGCTTTCGGGTGCGGCCCTCGCGGCCGCGGGGTTCCGCGTGATCGATGGGGTCGATCTCTCCCAGGCGATGCTGGAGGCAGCAGGGCGCCGTGGGGTCTACCGAAACTTATCTAAGGCGGAAGCCGGCGCGCCGCCCCCAGCAGCACCGGGCGACTATGCTGCGATCGCGGCCGCAGGTGCGCTCTCGCCGGGGGCCGCTCCCGCGGAGTATTTCGATATGCTCCTTGATTGCCTCGCCCCCGGTGGGCTCCTCGCCTTTTCGTTCAATGACCATACCCTTGCAGATGAGACATATACCTCCCGGCTGGAGGGCGCGCTCGCGGACGGCAAAGTCGGGGAACGGTTCAAGGAAAAGGGCGACCACATCGTCAAGCTCGGGTCGAAATCCATCGTCTATGTGTTGGAAAAGCTCAGCCCTCCGGCATGACCTCAGCGCCGATTTTCTGCTTGCTATGCGCCGTGCGCATAGCGGCATTCTGACCCAATTTTCAGATTTTAGGTGAACGATGCGACCGGTCCTGATATATATAGTTTAACGTTAAACTACCATTTGACGGGAGGAGAAGTCGATGGCAGCTCGCCGCGCAACCCCTAAGGCGGCCACCGCCGCGAAGGCCACCGCGAAGACGTCCCGCGCCGCGCCGAAACGCGCCAGCACAACCCGCAAAAGCGCAAAAGCCCCTGCCGCGTCGAAGGACGAGCTTCTCACCTATTACCGCGACATGCTCCTCATTCGTCGGTTTGAAGAAAAGGCGGGCCAGCTTTACGGCATGGGCCTCATCGGCGGGTTCTGTCACCTCTATATCGGTCAAGAGGCGGTCGTTGTCGGGCTCGAAGCGGCCGCCGACGAAGGCGACAGCCGGATCACAACCTACCGCGACCACGGCCACATGCTCGCCTGCGGCATGGACCCCAAAGGCGTGATGGCCGAACTCACCGGACGCATCGACGGCTATTCCAAGGGCAAGGGCGGCTCGATGCATATGTTCTCGAAAGAGAAGAAGTTCTACGGCGGCCACGGGATCGTCGGCGCCAATGTCCCCCTCGGGGCGGGCGTGGCCTTTGCCGACAAATACCGCGGCAATGACCGGGTGACCTTCACCTATTTCGGCGACGGAGCGGCGAACCAAGGCCAGGTCTATGAGACCTACAACATGGCCGAGCTCTGGTCGCTCCCGGTGATATTCGTCATCGAGAACAACAAATACGCCATGGGCACCAGCGTTCAACGGGCCACCCATTCGCCTAGCCTCTGGGAACGGGGCGCGGCCTACGGGATCACAGGCCGCGAGGTCGACGGGATGGACGTTCTCGCCGTCAAAGCCGCCGGGGAAGAGGCGGTGGCTCACTGCCGTGCGGGCAAAGGTCCCTACATCCTCGAAGTGATGACCTATCGCTACCGCGGGCACTCCATGTCGGACCCTGCGAAATACCGGACCCGCGACGAGGTCCAAAAGGTCCGCGAAGAGCGGGACGCCATCGAGCAGGTCAAAAGCCGCCTGATGAAAGCCGGAGCCAATGAAGACGATCTCAAAGCGATCGACAAAGAGATCAAAGGCATCGTCAACGAGGCCGCAGAGTTTGCCAAAACGAGCCCCGAGCCGCCGGTTGAAGAGCTCTATACCGACATTCTGATGGACGCCTGAGGGGGAGCGTTAAGATGGCAACCGAAATTCTTATGCCCGCCCTGTCGCCCACCATGGAAGAAGGCACGCTCGCGAAATGGCTGGTCAAAGAAGGCGACGACGTGAGTTCGGGCGATATCCTCGCCGAGATCGAAACCGACAAGGCGACGATGGAATTCGAAGCGGTGGACGAAGGCAAAGTCGGGAAGATCCTGATCGCCGAAGGCACCGAAGGTGTGAAAGTGAACACGCCAATCGCGGTGCTCGTCGAAGATGGCGAGAGTGCTGACGTGGCTCCCGCTCCCGCACCGGCCGCAGCGGCTCCGGCCCCGGCGGCAGAAGCGCCCGCTCCGGCACCCGCCGCCGCTGTCGCCGCCCCTGCACCGGTGGAGCCGGAAGTGCCCGCAGGCACAGAGATGAAATCGACCACCGTCAGGGAGGCGCTCCGCGATGCGATGGCCGAAGAGATGCGCCGGGACGGGGACGTGTTCCTCATGGGCGAGGAAGTGGCCGAGTATCAGGGCGCCTATAAGGTCTCCCAGGGCCTCCTTGAGGAGTTCGGCGCCAAGCGCGTGATCGACACGCCGATCACCGAACATGGTTTCGCGGGCATCGGAGTTGGGGCCGCCTTTGCCGGGCTCCGTCCGATCGTCGAATTCATGACGTTTAACTTCGCCATGCAAGCCATTGATCAGATTATCAACTCTGCGGCAAAAACGCTTTATATGTCGGGCGGCCAAATGGGCGCGCCGATCGTGTTCCGTGGCCCCAACGGGGCGGCGGCCCGGGTTGCGGCTCAGCACAGCCAGGATTACGCGGCCTGGTATGCCTCAGTGCCGGGCATGCGGGTGGTCCAGCCCTACTCGGCCGCCGACGCCAAGGGCCTTTTGAAATCCGCGATCCGCGACCCCAACCCGGTGATCTTTCTTGAAAACGAGATCCTTTACGGCCGCGCCTTCGATGTGCCGGTGATGGACGATTACACCGTGCCCTTCGGCAAGGCGAAGATTTGGCGGGAAGGCTCGGATGTGACGCTCGTGTCCTGGGGCATTGGCATGTCCCACACGCTCGAAGCGGCCGATATCCTCGCCGGCGAAGGGATCTCAGCGGAGGTGATCGACCTTCGGACCCTCCGACCGCTCGATATGGCCACGGTCATTGCAAGTGTGCAGAAGACCAATCGCTGCGTGACGGTCGAAGAAGGCTTCCCGGTCGCGTCGATGTCGGACCACATCGCGACGAATATCATGCAAGAGGCGTTCGACTATCTCGATGCACCGGTTCTGACCTGCACTGGGAAGGACGTGCCGATGCCCTATGCGGCCAACCTCGAAAAGCTGGCGCTGACATCGGCCGCCGAAGTGGTGAGCGCGGTCAAAGCCGTGACCTATCGGTGACCTGGAGCCAGTGAGATGGAGATGCTCGGCCGAGACCCCGCTACGGCAACCTACCGCATCGCGGTGGGCGACGGAGCGGACCGCCGCATTGTGCGCCTGCCCGAGGCGGTGATGGCAGGAGGCAGCGCGCTGACCGGCGGGCATGGCCACCAAACCGCCTATGAATGGGTCGCCCAGCATGGCCGGGCGATTGAGACCGCCGCCCAGGCCCTTGTGGCTGGGCGGCCCGCCAAACCGCCTTTCGAGACGATGGAACTCGAGCAAGGGGCCCCGGCCCCGGCCCGACCCGAGACCTGAGGGAAGAGATATGCCGACCGAAATCCTGATGCCCGCCCTGAGCCCCACCATGGAAGAAGGCACGCTCGCGAAATGGCTCGTCAAGGAAGGCGACGAGGTCAGTTCCGGCGATCTTTTGGCCGAGATCGAGACCGACAAGGCCACGATGGAATTCGAAGCCGTCGATGAGGGCGTGGTCGGCAAGATCCTGGTGGCCGAGGGCACCGAGGGTGTGAGCGTGAATACACCCATCGCGATATTAGTCGAAGACGGCGAGGAAGTCCCAGCTAACGTCGGAAGCGGCTCGAACGGGGCAGCACCGGCGGCCGGAAGTGCGCCCGCCCCGGCCCCTGTGCCGGCGGCTGCCCCTGCCGCTACGGCATCGGCCGCCCCTCCCGCCAATGGCGCCCGTATCTTCGCAACTCCCCTCGCCCGCCGGATCGCGGCCGAGAAAGGGGTCGATTTGGCCAGCGTGAAAGGTTCAGGCCCCCATGGGCGGATCGTCAAAGCCGACCTCGAGGGCGCCCAACCGGCGGCAGTAGCCGCAGCCCCCGCCCCAGCAGCCACCCCGGCCCCTGCTGCGGCACCGACTGCCGCACCGGCCGGCCCCGACGCCGCGCAGGTTCTCAAAATGTACGGCGACCGCGACTTCGAAGAGGTCAAACTCGACGGGATGCGGAAAACCATCGCTGCCCGGCTCACCGAAGCCAAGCAGACGATCCCCCATTTCTATCTCCGCCGCGACATCAAGCTCGATGCGCTCCTGGCGTTTCGGTCTCAGCTCAACAAACAGCTTGAAGCCCGCGGCGTGAAGCTCTCGGTCAACGACTTCATCATCAAGGCCTGTGCCAATGCGCTCCAGGCGGTGCCCGAAGCAAATGCCGTCTGGGCCGGTGACCGGGTCTTGAAGCTCACGCCCTCCGATGTGGCCGTGGCCGTGGCCATCGAGGGCGGACTTTTCACGCCGGTGCTGAAAGACGCGCATCTCAAGACGCTCTCAGCCCTCTCGGCGGAAATGAAAGACCTCGCATCCCGCGCCCGCGACCGGAAACTCGCGCCCCATGAATACCAAGGCGGGAGCTTCGCGATCTCCAATTTGGGGATGTTCGGCATCGACAATTTCGACGCCGTCATCAACCCGCCCCATGGTGGCATCTTGGCGGTGGGCTCTGGCGTGAAAAAACCGATTGTCGGGGATGACGGCGAGCTTGCGGTGGCCACGGTCATGAGCGTGACGCTTTCGGTCGATCACCGGGTCATCGACGGCGCCCTCGGCGCAGAGCTTTTGAAGGCCATCGTCGAAAACCTCGAAAATCCGGTGGCCCTTCTGGCCTAAAGCGCGGGCCGAATTGCATCACGCCAGTGTTCTGATCCGATCAGATTATGGAAATCGGGGTGCTGAAATGGTGGGTGATGACAGATTCGAACTGCCGACATCTTCGATGTGAACGAAGCGCTCTACCACTGAGCTAATCACCCATCGACGCGGGGGTTTAGCCCTACTCTGCGGCTGTCGCAAGTGCCGGGTTTTTCTGGCGGAGCTTGCAGGTATGGGTCCGCGACCCGGTCCCTTCGGCTGATCGCGCCACCCGGAGCTTGCCAAAAGGTTCGAGGCTGAGGCTCTCGCCTTTGGCAACGCTCTCACCGAGGGCGGCCAAGAGCGCTTCAGTGACCGCCCGGACATCGCGCCGCTTCAGACCGGTCTCGGCCGTGAGCCGTTCGATGAGGTCGCGCTTGCGGAGCGTTTGGGCCGACGGCTCTTCCGCCAGAGATGCCGCGTTTGGCACCGCCTCGAGGGCTGGGCCCACCTCCTCAGCCAGAACTGTCGGCGGTTCATCTATGGTGGCAGGCCGATCGGTCGATCCTGCCAGCGGTCTCGATCTGCGTGATTTCCGTCTGCTCCGTGCCATCTCGCACCCCCATTGTTTTCCATAGGGTTAAGCCAAGCGTCGCAATGGGGCCACAATATTCGCGCGTCTTCCCGGTCTCGGCGGAATGCGGTTGCTGGAATCGGCATTGAAAGGGAGCTTTGTGCCAGGGACTACGCCGAGACGGACCAACGGCGGAGGGGTGGGACCCGGGAAAAGGGACGCGAAGGGGGCGTCCCTTTTCTCATATGTGAGCTTAGCCCGCCTGCAATTGACCTCGGTGGGCAGCGGTCCACGTCAATAGATATGCCAATGGCACCACGTTGATTTCGCCGGTGTTCAAAAGAGCCAGTGCGTCGTCGAGGCTGAGGAGATGGGTTAGAATGTCTTCGCCCTCCGCCGCCAACCCGCCGGTCCGGGCACCGTAGCCCGAAAGATCGGCAATGCCGACGAACAAATGAAAGTACTCGCTGGCCAATCCCGGGCTCGGATAGCCGCCGGGCACGGGGACGAGGTCTGATAGCCCAAGCCCCGCCTCCTCGACGGTTTCGCGCCGGGCGGTTGTCTCGGGCTCTTCGCCTGCATCGATCAACCCGGCGACCGGTTCGAGGCACCAAGGTTGGGCATCGCCCCGCCGAAGAGGGCCGGCCCGAAATTGCTCGACCAAAACCACCCGGTCCGATGTCGGGTCGTAAGGCAACACCAACACCGCATCGCTTCCGACGAACACTTCCCGCGTGATCGTCGCCTCCCCGCCATCGAAACGGCGATGGGTCAAGGTGATCTCGTCGAGATTGAAAAAGCCCCGGTGGGTGGTCCGGCTGGTCACGTCCATAACGCCGTCCCGTCCAGCGCCCTGGCGAAAGTCCGACGGGGCAGGTTCGCGGGCAGCGCGAAGCTCAGTATCGGCACGAGCCATTACGCGCGGATAGCGCTGCCCCACCGCCTGAGGCGCGGTTGCGGGGTAAAGCCCCATCGCTTCCCGGGCCGCGCCCAATTCAATCGCACCCCAACGCTTGGACCAGGTGTCGAAGTCCCAAGGAGACAGCGGCCCAACCACCTCACGGTCGCGGAGATAGGCCTCCGCCGGGCCGTCTTCGAGGGTGACCGCGTCCCGCCCATATCCGAAGATCGCCTCGTACCAATCGAGCCGGAGGAGGTCTTCCTCACGCGCCTCAAGCACAAGGCCCGGGGTTACGGCGCCGGGCTCTGGCCGAAGCACCGGGAACTCACCGGCTTCGTCCCATTGGACTTGGTATTCCGGCAAGGCACCGGGATGGGTTTCGGCCATGCGTCCCAACACCACCTGAAGATGCTCGGGATCGCGGAGCGTTCCGAAAAGAAAAAGCCTCACGCCCAGCGAGATGCGGCGCTCTCGGTGACGACCGACGCGGCGAGGATCCCGATCACAAGGCCGAGGATGATCTCTGTCGTCGCAATGGTCCGACCGAATTCAATGGCCATGAAGGCCATATCCTGGAGCGCTTGGATCGGCCCATCGTAAAACAACCGGATCGCCTTGTCGTACATTTCAGTGCCCGACCAGATAATCAGGCACCAAAACACCACCGCGACGGCGGTGGTTGAGGCATGGCCCATGGTCGCGATGAGGCCGTCTCCGGCATTCCGGCCGAGGATCGTCCAGCCCATGATCAGCCCAACGACGGCATTGACCGGCTGCAACAACGGCGTCGGCGTGCCTTCGGGCAAAAGCGGCGGGATCAGGCCTGATATCAGCCAAGCGATGATACCGAACGCGATTGCTCCAACCAGTTTCCCTGCGGTTGGCATGGTTAAGTGGTCCTGTGCACAGTGATCTGCGTGACATCACAGGTGCCACTCGAAAACGTGGCCGCGCAAGATGTTAGGTAAAAATTCCACATTCTTCGGAAGCGATCGTCGAATCCGAGCAACGATACGTCCTCCCAGCGCTGATTGAATGTGTCGTGCCAACGCCGGAGCGTCTGGGAATAGCTGTCACCGAACTCAAAACTCCTCGCGACCCGGAGCCCGGCGCGCTCAATTTCATCCCGGAGCACTTTGGGCGAGGGAAGCATCCCGCCGGGGAAGATGTATTTTTGAATAAAATCAACACCCTTCCGATAGGCTTCCCAGCGGTTATCCTGGACGGTGATGATCTGAAAGGTCGCACTCTTGCCGGGTTTGAGCCGTTCGCGCACCGTCTCGAAGTAGATCGGCCAATAGCGCTCGCCCACGGCCTCGAACATCTCGATCGACGCGATCCCGTCATAGGAGGCCCGTTCGTCACGGTAATCCTGAAGTTTGATCTCAACACGGTCCGAAAGTCCCGCATTCTGGATCCGTGCCCGGGCAAAATCGTGCTGTTCCTTGGAAATCGTCAGCCCCGTGACCCGGAGACCCCGGACTTTGGCGGCATATTCGGCAAATCCACCCCAGCCGCAGCCAATCTCCAGCACATGATCGCCGGGCCGCAGCTCAAGACCGTCCACCATGGCCGCGTATTTTGCGTTTTGGGCGGTTTCGAGGCTCTCTTGCCCAGAATCGAAGAGGGCCGAGGAATAGGTCATCGTGTCGTCGAGCCAGAGACCGTAGAAGTCATTTCCGAGGTCGTAATGGTGGGAGATGTTCTTGCGCGCTTGGGATTTCGAGTTGGATTTTAACCAGAACCGAAGCCGTTCATAGGCGCGGACCATACCAAAGCCCGGGAACCCGTCATAAATCGCTTCATTGTCCTCGTGGATAAAGTCCATGAAGGCCTGGAGATCCGGCGTGGTCCAGGCCCCGTCGAGATAGGCTTCCGAAAACCCGAGGTCGCCTTCCCGGATCAGCCGGGCAAACACATCCGGATCGTGGATCTTTACTTCGGCCACCGGGCCCGGTTTTGCTCCTTCGGCCCGAAAGCGGCGGCCGTCGGGTAGGGTCACATCGACCCGCCCGTGCTCGACCGCCTGCATCATCGCAAAGACTTGCGCAAAATATCGCGGCAGCCCGCGCTGCCCTTCGACACTTGCCAATATGTTCATGCCCATCCCCTCGTCGTTCGGTCAAACTAGCTTTGGCCGTGGGAGCCCTCAAGCGGTTTTCCTAAGTCAGATGGCGGGGTTGGCGGATTGCCGGATGCATAAGCAGGCGTGCCATGAATGCCTGCGAGACGCCCACGGGGAAAAGGCGCGTGCCCTGCCCTTCATCTCTTCAAAAATACGCATATCCCGCGATCGCCATGCGCGCCGTCGCAACGCTCAAAAATCCCGGTTTCCATAGGCTTCGAGCGCCCTCTCCCGCCCCGGTTTTGCCCCGACAATCGGCGCGGGGTAAGGATCTTTCGCCGACATCGTCCAGCCCCGGGGCACGGCGTCGAAATAAGCCAGCGCGGTCGGTGGCGGGTCGGCCTGGCCCTCTGCGATCCAACGGCGGCGATAGGTGCCATTCCGGTCGAACTTCTCGACCTGGGTTTCGGGATTGAACACTCGAAAATAGGGCGTCGCATCGGGCCCCGACCCGGCTGACCATTGCCAGCCCATGGCATTCGAAGCCGGATCCCAGTCCACCAGGCATTCGGCGAACCAGCCAAGCCCGATTTTCCAATGGGACATGAGGTGTTTGGTCAGATAGCTCGCCACGATCATCCGCGACCGGTTGTGCATTCGCCCGGTCACATACATCTCCCGCATCCCCGCATCGACGAATTCCATTCCCGTCCGGCCGCGCTTCCAAGCCGTAACCTCGGCTGTTTCCGCCCCGTTCCAAGGGAACCGGTCCCAATCTTCGCGCCAGTTTCGCTCGGTGATATGGGGGGTGTGCCAAACGAGGTGATAGGCAAATTCGCGCCAGACGAGTTCTTTCAGAAACGTCTCCGCCCCGGCTCTCCCGGCCTCGAACGCTTGAAACCCAGCCGCCCAGGCCGTTCGGGGTCCGATCTCCCCCCAGGCGAGGTTTTCAGATAGGCCGGACGTGCCGTCTTCGGCCACCAGATCGCGAGCGGTATCATAGGCGTCGACCTTTTCGGCGATAAAGCGGTCGAGCCGGTCTTTGGCCGCGGCCTCGCCCAAAGTGAGATAGGGGGCAACGATCTCGGCCCCCCGCGCCATCGACCGTCCAAGGCACCACTCGGCAGGGTCCTCGCTATGGGGCCACGTCTCGGGGGCCGCGAGCCGGGACGGCGCGCTTTCCGGCGCCGCCACATCCCGTCCCCGGACCGATTTCCAAAACGGCGTGTAGACCCGGTAGAACCCGCCCGTCCCAGTCTCCGCACTCCAAGGCTCAAAAAGAAGATGACCGGCAACGCTCCCCGCGTCGATCCCGTCTTCTGTAAGTGCCGCCTTGACCGCCTTGTCGCGCGCCACCTGATCGGGGTCATAGGCCCGGCCCCAGTGAACCACGTCGGCCCCGGTCTCGGCAATGAGCGCCCGGAGTGTTGCGAGCGCTTGGCCCCGCCGGAAGGTCAACCGCGACCCGATCTTTTCGAGCGCGCTCGCAAAATGCTGGGCTCCGAGCCCAAACCGCCAGCGAGGCGCAGCACCGTAGGCGTCAAATACCTCGTCCAAAATGAAAACGGGGATCACGGGACGGCCCGACCGGGCAAGCTCGGCCAGGGCCGGATTATCCGCCAGCCTAAGGTCCTTGCGGACCCAGTAAAGGATTGGTGCCTCACCCATGCTGTCGCGAAGATAGGGCGCGGCCCGGCGGGTCAAGCGGCGAGCGACATCTTGGCCGGCAAAAACTCTGGCCCGGGCGTGACCCGGCGCCTCTGGCCTTATTCACCGCTTCTCAATTTCACAGGTCCAAGTGACCCGTCAGGTGCGCACATCGACCACAACGCGGCCCTTCACCTGACCTTTGAGGATCGCGCGCCCCAACTCGGGCAGATCGCCGAGCGCGGCCGGTTGCACCATGGCTTCGAGCTTTTCCATTGGCAGATCCTGTGCCAAACGCTCCCAGATCGCCACCCGCATCCCGTGGGGCTGGAGCACGCTGTCGATGCCCAGAAGGTTGACGCCCCGCAAAAGGAACGGGATCACCGTGCCGGGAAAGGTCGCCCCGCCCGCGAGACCCACGGCCGCCACCGAGGCCCCGTATTTCATCTGACCCAAAAGCCGAGCGAGCATCTCACCGCCCACGGCGTCGATCGCCCCGGACCAGCGCTCCTTTTCTAAGGGCCGCTTGATCGCTTCGCCGATCTCTTCGCGCGCTACGATCTCTGTCGCTCCGAGAGATTTTAGGTAATCGCCGGTCTCGGGCCGCCCGGTGACGGCGGCCACTTCATAGCCAAGATGGCCCAGGATCGCGACCGCCACTGAGCCGACCCCACCGGCCGCACCGGTCACCAGGACCGGGCCTTGGCCCGGCGCGAGACCGTGGTCTTCGAGCGCCATCACCGATTTCATTGATGTCACCCCGGCCGTGCCGACGGCCATGGCCTGGCGGGTCGTGATGCTGTCGGGCAGTTTTACCACCCAATCGGCCGGGACCCGGGCCTTTTCGGCCATCCCGCCCCAATGGATCTCGCCCATCCGGCAGCCATTGACGGTCACCCGTTCGCCCGGGGCGTAGCGGGGGTCGGTCGAGGCTTCGACCACACCGGCCAAGTCAACGCCGGGCACATGGGGATAGGCTTTCACCAGCCCGCCGCCGCCGGGGGTCATACAAAGCCCGTCTTTATAATTCAGCGTCGAATACTCGACCGCTATCGTGACTTCGCCTTCGGGAAGGTCTGCCTCGTCAACCTCCCTCACCCCGACCGAGACACCCTCGCCCTCTTCTGCCACGACCAATGCGCGAAACATCACGTTTCTCCTTCTTCGAATTCCTTTGCCGGCATGAACGGCAAATCGGTGGCTTCGGGCCGTGCGCCTGCGGCGGTCAGCATGGCGTGGACCTGGCCCCGGTGGTGGGTTTGGTGATTGAAGATCTGCATCATGCAAGTGGCTTTCGGCAGCCGCATTTCGCGCCCCGCCGCATCCGACCACCAGGCAAACTCGCCTTCCGTATCCGCCTCTTCGAGGCTGAGCGACCAGGCCAGAAGTTTGGCGTCGAGCTCGGGGCGCCGTGCCTTCATATCGTCCCAGTCTTTGACCCAATGGGGGCTGTCGCTGAGGCCCACCTCGGGCATGTCCCACCCGTCGAGCCGGGCCATCCAGACCGTATCGCCCCACATCAAATGGCTGAGCGTTTCGTGGATCGACCGAAAAAACGCGCCCCTGTCCTCCCTCCGGGCCGCCTCGCCGATCCCGTCAGCCGCCCCGAAAATCGAGCGGTTCTGCCAGCGGTTATACCGGGCCATGGTGCCAAAATACGTCGCGCTGAACATGGGGCTCCTCCTCTTCGGCCCGTTCTCCGGCCCGGGCCGGGGGAGGTCAAGCCCCGGCGGCCAAACCCGTCAATGGGCCGCGTATTTGAGAAGGCTGACCATGAGCCCCAAACCGGCCACCCCGGCGCCGCTCAGGAGGGCGAAAAGGCCGGATCCCCCAAGACGCCACCCAATGCGGGCACCGTAATAGCCGAGGATCCCAAAAGCTGCGATCCGAGCCGCTTCATAGGCGAGATCGCCGGAGAGGAACCCGAACTCGGCCAAGAGGAACGCCAAAGCCGGGATATTGGCGGCAAAAAGGACGGTTCTGCTGTGGCTCCAGACCGCCCGGACCGCGCTTCGGTCGAGCGGCGCGCCGGCGGCGAGCGTCTTGTCGCATATATCGGCAAAGGCTTTCGCGAGGGCGACCGCGAATACCGAACCCATGATCGCCAACGCAACCCCCAAGGGTTGGCTGATTGGGGGCTCAATGGCCATCAAGAGCGCCATGACGGTGATCGTGCCGTAAATCACCCCAAAAGCGGCCCCGTCGATCCGCTCGCGTCGCATGGCGGCACTCTTTGTCATAGAACCTTCCTTCCGGATTGGCGCGCCGACCCGGCGGCGATGGCGCTTGGCATTGCCCCGGGGACGCATATACTTGAGTAAGTCCAATATCAGAATTTCAGAAAGCGGGGGTGCCAAATGGCCAAAGCATCGGTGGTGATCATCGGCGGGGGATATGTGGGCGCGGAACTGGCCAAGGGGCTCGAAGACAGTCTCGATGTCACCTTGGTCGAGCCGAAAGAAGCGTTTGTCCATGCGCCGGCCATGCTCCGCACCCTGGTCGAGCCCGCGCTGTTGGACGAGGCACTCATCCCCTATGACCGGCTTCTGAAAAAAGGCCGTTTGGTCAAAGACCGAGCCACGGCAGTTGACGGCGACGGGGTGACCTTGGCCAGCGGCGACAAGATCTCTGCCGATTACATCGTTGTCGCCACCGGCGCCTCAAACGGGTCGGCCTTCAAACCCCTCGACGGTGACCTTGACGGGTTCCGCACCGCCCAAGCCAACCTCGCCCAGAAAATTTCCGACGCAAAAACCATCGCGATTGTCGGCGCAGGTGCGGTGGGCACCGAACTCGCCGGCGAAATCGCCCATGCCAGACCCGAGAAATCGGTCACTTTGATCTCATCAGAGCCCACACTCTTTCCGACGATGCCGGCCAAGCTCGGCACCGGGTTGGCAAAAAAACTCCGAGGGATGGGCGTCGATATCCGCTGTGGGGTCCGCGCCGACAACCTCGAGAGCCTGTCCGAACCCTACGCGGGCACCCTGACATTGTCGAACGGCGACACGGTTGCGGCCGATCTCATCGTTCCAGCGATCGGGTCAAAACCCCAGACCGCACTTCTCGCCGATCTCCCCGGCGCGAAAGTGGTCAAAGGCGGTCGCGTGGCGGTCGATGACTATCTCCGGCCCTCGACACTCGAAAACGTCTTTGCGGCGGGCGATGCCGTCGATCCCGGTGACGCAATGACGATCGTTGCGATCAGCCGCCAACAGCCATGGCTTGCGAAAACGCTCAAAGCCCTCGCCGAAGGCAAAAGCCTCTCCTCACAGAAAGCCTATACCCCCTGGGGCAAAGCCCCGATCCTCATCCCCCTCGGCCCCAACCAAGGCAATTCCTTCCTCATGATCGCGACCTTTGGAAATTGGGTCACGAAGATGATGAAAGGCCGCGATCTCTTTATTCCGAAATACAAAAAGATCTTCGGACGATGAGCGTAGCGGTCGCGGCGCGCTGAAAGTTGTTGATTGTGCGCTGTCCGGTTACCGGTCGCAGCGAAGGGGCAAACGTCCACGCTGAGATTGGCGAAGCTTCGAAAGCAAATCGCCTCCCGGAATAATCTCTTCGGCGAAGGTCCTCAGCGTACGTTATCTCGCCGGGCCATCTGACGAAGCATGCCCAAACGAAAGTTATTGTTGCCCACGACAGAACAAAGCCTCTGTCTCCCAAAAATAGTCCTGCCGAGAGGGCGAATGGGGTCCGGTTTTTGAGAGCCACAGCGAACAATGACACTTTTGCGCGCCACGCTACGCAAGGTGTCTGGCGCCGTGGCAAACGAAATGGGGGACCAAGTGAAATCAATTTGTAGAATATCAGCACTCGCCATAGCGGTGGGCATGTCGACCGGCTCAGCTCAAGCGATCACTCTCACCGCCTTTTTCGACCGGCTTTCGTTTGAAGCGGCCACTGACGGTCTCAAAAGCACCACTGAAGACTTTGAAGCTTTTACAACACTTCAGATCCTGACCGGTGACGGCAACGACATAGGGTCAGGTGTGACGCTCGACGTCTCTCCAGACGCGAACGCAAATTTCGACGCCTCCGAAGGCAACCTTGAAGATAACGGGTTCAAGGGCGACGGGGATCTCGAGATCGAAGTGAATAACGGGTATATGCTCGACGGCACGCTGGGGTCCGTTGCGTTCAACTTCCCGGGCGAAGTCCTAGGTTTCGGTTTTGATTTCAATGAGATCGATGGGGGCAGCGACACCACGCCAGATATTAACACCGTTGAGGTGGCGTTCGTACTCGCCGGCGAGACCTTTTTGATGTCAGACCTCCTTGGGCTAACCACCAATGGCATAAACTCCGCCACGGAGTTGGGGACATTCAACTTAGAAACTGGCTTTTTGGGGCTCCTCTCGGACACTCCTTTCTCCACCGTCACCCTTGTCCATGGCGACGATCTTGTGCCCGGCGGAACTTCCGGCAGTGTCGAATCCATCGATCTTGCCAACCTGACGTTTGTCGGAGAGCCATCACCGATCCCGCTGCCCGCGGCCGGATGGCTGATCTTGGCAGGTGTCGGCGCCCTCGGCGCTGCGAAAAGCGGACGACGGAAAGCGTAAAGTCCATCAAACGCGGCGGTATATCTTTGCCGCGTGACATCCGAACGTATGTCCCCCTCGCTCCGCGCGGCGAGGGGGTTTTCCTTTCCAAAGATCAACACGGCGCGTTGGACACCAATCCGCTTGTGGCCCCTCCCGCCTTCGCCTAATCCAGCGCGGATTTTCACGCCCGATGGAGAGGCCCATGCACCGCCCAATGATGCTTTCGCTCATGTCATCCGCGCTTGCTTTGGCCGGGTCTGGCGCAACTGCAGCCGATGACGACCTCCTCGTCTTTGATTATTCGGGTTTTGAAGACCCGGCCTTCCATGCCCCTTACGTTAACGCCCACGGCGAAAGCCCTGAATTTGCGTTCTTCGGCGAAGAGGATGAGGCGTTCCAGAAGATTGTCGGCGGGTTTCGTGCCGATGTGACCCATGTTTGCGCGGGCTCGGTCAACAAATGGATCGATGCGGGCCTGGTCGAGCCTTGGGACATCTCGAAAATCCCGACTTTCAGCGATCTCGACAAGAATCTCCTGGGCACGGACATCGCCCCGGGCGACGCGGTGTTTTTCATCCCCACCGACTTTGGCTCGACGGCGATTGCGTACAATCCCGAAGAAGTCACCGAAGCCCAGGCCTCGACGCTCGAGATTTTCAATGACCCGGCCCTGGCGGGGCGGATCACGATCCCGGACAATGTCGATGACGCCTATGCGCTGGCCTATCTTGCCACCGGCGTGACCGATTGGACTAAGGCCACGGACGAAGATTTCGACGCGGCCTCGGCCTGGCTCCGGGGCATTCACGGCAATCTTCGCACCTATTGGGTCGATCCGGCCGAACTCATCCAATTGATGGCCACCGGCGAAGTTCTGGCGGCCTGGGCCTGGAACGAGGTCTTTCCCGCCATGGTCGAAGAAGGTCTCCCAGCAGCGTTTGAGCGCGAGCCCGAGGAAGGTTCCTCGCTTTGGCTCTGTGGCCAGCTCAATATGGCCGAGGGGCCAGGCGATGAGACCAAGGCCTATGATTACCTCAACGCGCTCCTCGATCCGGTCTCAACCGAGCCCTTGCTCGTCAACGGGTTCGGCCATGCCAACCGGGCGGGGATGGGGGCCTTTTCGGTCGAAGACCTGACCGCTGCGGGCCTCGAAGCGATCGACGCGCCCGTCCTGGCCCAAGTCCCCCTCGACAACGCGGTCCGCGAAAAGCACGCTGCGGAGTTCGAGAAGATCAAAGCTGGCTTCTAGGAGCCTTCGGCAGAGATATTTTGCCGTGTTTCGCCGGTTTGGAAGTGAACCAAACCGGCCCGTGGACCGTATCTATGTCAACAACCGAATGTAACTGGACATTGACATGATCGACACGATCAACATTGGTCTCGCGCTGCTCTCGGCCGGTCTCGGCTTGATTGGGTGGCTGGCGCCCCGCTACACGCTTGCGACCCTGGATTTGACCACCACGGGTTCCACCATGGGGCTTTCTGAAATCCGCGCTGCTTCGGGGGCGCTCTACGTGGTGCTGTCGTTAGGCGCGGTCCTTTTGGCCTCGCCGGTTGCCTATGCGATGCTTGGATTTGCTTGGGCGGGGGCGGCACTCGGCCGCCTCACCTCCATTTTCGCCGACGAGCAGCCCACCCAGCGCACTTGGAGCTTCTTTTGGATCGAAGCAGCCGTGGCGGGCGCTCTATTGGCGCTGAACCTCTAGGGCCGAGCCTCCGCGACCAAATAATTCGCCTGGTGGATCTGGTGACGGGTCCACCAGTTACCCGCCGGTAAGAACCCCCCGCCGGGGACGGCCACCATTACGCCGACATCCCCATCCGGTTCGCGGTAGATCACCACGCGGTCACCGTCAAAACTGGTCAAGCGCATGGTGACGGGGTCCGTGTAGGTGTGCATCTGCTCTTCCATGATGCCCACTGCGATCCGTTCGCCGAGGCGGAGGGAATCGTAGTAATCTGAATAGTAATGCACCCCCGCCATGTTGCGCCCGATTGAGATATTCGCGGCGAGCTTGTTGAGTTCGCCGTCGAGGGTCATGCGAGCGGCCTCGGCCGTCGAAATTGGCGAGAGGCGGTTCGGCCCACCGAATTTTACCTTAGCACTCTTTGATTTGCGTGGAAGATCGACCGCTTCATAGGCGCGGGTCACACCTTCGAGTGCTCCGATATAAGGCCGCGGCCTCCACAGCACACTCTTAGTGCTCGCGCTCGTGATTTGGTCGAGCGTCAACAGCCGCTCAAAGCTCTTGGGGATATCCTTGGGTTTGTTAGTTTTGGGGTCGCTTCCCGGGAAATCCGACGTCTCAAAGAAGGCTTTCAACACGGTCACACAAGCGCCCGCCACCGTCGCGTGGCCAGCCCCATAGGCGGCATGCATCGGAGAGCCTTCGGGAAATGCCATGGGCAGAAGGTAGTTCTTGCCCGCGGGGATCTTCGGAGTTCCCGATCCGCCCGAACCGGCACCTTTGGTTTTCGACGCCTTGTTGATCGCGTTGATGGCAGAGAGGATCTTGCCTGAGCCGAGGCCCTCCATGTCGCGGGCCATGTGCTTTAACCCGTTCTCTGCCCAGCCGAGCGCGCTCGATTTGCTGGTCCCGGCCAAGGTCATCATGGCCGCCAATTGCTCGGGCCGGCCCCTTAAATGGCTCTGGAACTTCTGGCGTCTCACGGCCCGGAGGCCTCGGCTCGCGACCTCGGTTAGAAGCGACAAGAGATGGGGACCGCCAAAGGTTGCGAATGACCCCCGCGCCTTGTGCCATGGACCGGACGGAAACCCGTGATCGAACGGCACTCCATAGGCCGTCATCAGGAGAGCGGCGGTAAAATATGCCTGATAGAGCTCGTCGAAATGGACATAGGTGGCCAGGTCGCGGGGCGTTTGGATAAAACGGAGGTCCGCTTCGTACTCGTCTTTGCCGCCTTCGTTGGCCCCATTTTGCACCGCGAGCCAATCGTCCCAATTGGTCATCCAATCGATGCAGGCGGCATGGGCCTTCACCCGCTGGTCGATCCGGTTGGCGCCGAACCGGACCGTCCCGCTCGTCACCCCGGCCGCAACCCTTCCTTTCGTCGTCCGGTCCGCTGATCCGATCAGCATGAATTGGGAGATGTAAGGTCCGGCCTCGACGTCGGGCCCCGACCCGCGAAAAATCGTCTTTGCCGTGACGCCTTTACCGATCTTTCGACCCAAATGGCGCATGCCTCCGGGCGATTTGGCGGTGGGGGGATAGCGGTAATAGCTGAGTGCATTGATCTCCGAGACCACATCTTTGAACGTTATCCCAAGGCTGAGGTCACTCCGAATGCTCGGATCCTTATGCCAGTCCGCAAATGGGACATCGCGGATCACGGCAAGCGCATAGACCTCGGCCATTTCAGCGACGAGTTCGTCGGATCCAACCCTTGGCGCCGCAGCGATCGAGACAGCCCCCGCATCCGGCCCTTGGAGATCGTATTGAAAGCCCGCGAGCGGGCTCTCGAGCGCCCGACTGTCCGGCGCCATGACCAGCTCAAATTTGAAGTAAGCACCGTTTTGGGCCTTGTCCCGATCGAGATTGTCAACGAGATCCTCAAAATAGACCGGGTCATTGGGCGAAGGCGGCGGCGTTCCAATGGGTGTCCCGTCCTCTTCTCGGTGATAGGGCATGCCATTGGCATCGTGGAGGAGGCCTTTGTGAAATGAGGTCACCGCCGGAATTTCAAGTTTTTCGCCATTGTTGTTGTCAACCGGGCCCATCGGCGGCCGGAGAGCGGCTGTCTCTGCTGCTTTAACTCTACGCGCCGTGGATTCCCCACGGCGGATCGGATCATCACTGATCATCGCAATTTCCTTTAACAAATGTGTTCGGGGCCAAATGAACGAGCCCCTCAGAGTGTTCCGACGCTAAACCGAAAGATCGCACGCCACGAGCAAAATTTCGGCTCGGTCGATTTCGAACGGAAATGCGGGCGCTGTGGCGGAAAACTTGAAAATCCGGCCCCGAACGCGTAGGTCTGGCATGCTTTCCTTGGAAAGCTATGGACATAAACGTGCTCGTAATAAGCGGATCGGACCCGGGGGCGGTACCCGGCGGCTCCACCAAACTCCCTCGTTGGGGGAATATGGGGCCGAAATAGGATCGACGAACGTCTAAAGGGGTTAGCTTTGTCCCGGTGAGGTACCACCGTTATCGGTCCGAATTGCATAGTTGCCAACGACAACCGTGCTCCGGTCGCGCTCGCTGCTTAAGCAGCGCGCAACACCGAAACCTAAGCCCTTGCGCCTAGCCGCGTAAGGCGGGGCCCGTCGGAGCCTGGCAACAGAATCCGACATATAACCCCCTCTTTCGACCCGCGGGGCGCCTCAAACCCTATATTTGCCCGAAATTGCCTCATCCGGCGTCAATTCTCGCGCCGTATAGCCCAATCGCGAGGCTTACCCTCCGGTAAGATGGACAGCCGCGGTCGGCTTGGGGATAGTCCCTGGAATGCTTGGCCGGATCCGACCTCTCATCGCCGCAGCCATCCTCGGAGCCTTGCCGGGGCAGGCCCGTCCCTGCGACACGGCCCTTCTTTTAGCGATCGACGTGTCAAACAGCATCGATGTGGGCGAATACCGGATCCAATCCGAAGGGCTGGCCGAAGCGCTTTTGGATCCCCTCGTGATGGAGGCGCTGGTGACCGGGCAAGTGGCGCTGACCGTGGTGCAATGGTCTGGCGCTGGGAAACAGCAAGTATCGTTGCCTTGGGCGCGCATGATGGATGACGCCGATGTGGCGCTCTTTGCAGAGGCGGCCCGGACGATGCGGCGGGCCTTTGTGCTGTCAGACACGGCCGTGGGCGACATCATCGCATTTGGGCGCCAACATTTCGCAGCCGTGCCCGATTGCGCGCGGAAGGTCATCGATATCTCCGGCGACGGGGACGACAATGCCGGCACCGTTCCCGAAGTCGAGCGGCTCCGCGCCGAACGCGAGGGGATCACGATCAACGCGCTCGCCATTGAAAGCCTCGGGCTCTCGATCACCAATTACTACCGGTTGAAGGTGATCACCCGGAACGGATTTGTCATGACCGCGAAGGGCCATTCGACATATGCCGAGACCCTGAAACGGAAGATCCGCCGCGAAGTGGCAAAGGTGATGTTTTAAACCCATCCCTGCGGGCTTCGCCGCCCGCCCGGCGGTTTTGACTTTCGGGCCCGGGCGTCGGCGCGGGACCACTTGACCTCTCCGGCCCCTCCGATAAAAATTCCCCATGGGGTTCGCGATCACCCCATCAGGCCAAAGGCCCAAGCGTCGCATCCCTGTCACGTTCTCAGAGGATGCACCCGCTATGCCTGCACCGAATGCGATCACCCCGCACGACCTTCTGCCCCTTATCGGCCGACCCGATTGTCCGGCGCTCATCGATGTGACCCTAGATGAGGATTTCGCGGCCGACCCCTATTTGGTTCCAAGCGCGTTCCGCCACGCCCATACCGACCTGAAAAGCCTTCTTCCCCGCCTCGGGGCACAGCCTGCAATCCTCATCTGCCAAAAGGGGCGGAAGCTTAGCCAAGGCGCGGCCGCCTGGCTCCGTACCGAAGGCTGCCCGGCCCGGTACCTTGACGGCGGCAACATGGCATGGGCCGCCTTTGACGGCGCCGCGCGGCTCCCGGCCTCCGAGATCCCGGATGGGCAGGGCGGCGCCTCCCTTTGGGTCACGGGGCTTGATCCCGATCTTCGCGACATCGCCTGCCTCTGGCTGATCCGCCGCTTTGTAGACCGGCACGCCCGTATCCTCTTTGTCACCCGAAGTGAGGTCGAAGCCGTGGCCGAGCGCTTTCGCGGCACACCGCTTGGCGGCGAAGAGACGGTCGCCTTTGACAGGATCCGCGCACGCGTCTCCCTCGAAACACCCCCCCTCGACCGGATCTCGCGCAGCCTTCACGAGGTTAGGGATCCGCTCGCCCCCGGTTTCAAGGCCCTCTACGCCGGTCTTACCCGGCAATTTCCCGATGACGACGCCCGGCTCGACCCCGCCCTTGCGCTTTTCGACGCGTTATACTGCTGGGCCCAAACGGAGGCGGCGCCATGACCACCTTCGGCGAGTTATTCCGCGTTTTCGGCAAGATCGGTATTGTCTCCTTTGGCGGACCGGCGGCCCAAATCGCGCTCATGCACCGCGAATTGGTCGATGCCCGGTCTTGGCTCACCGAAAGCCAATTCCTCCGCGCGCTCTCGTTTTGCATGCTCCTCCCGGGTCCCGAAGCGATGCAACTCGCCACCTATGCCGGGTGGCGGCTCAGGGGCATGGCGGGCGGGTTGATCGCGGGCGGGCTTTTTGTTCTTCCAGGCGCCCTCGTCATCGCGGCCCTGGCGTCGGCTTACGTGACCTACGGCGCAACCCCTTGGGTCAACGCCGCCTTTCTCGGCATCAAGGCCGCCGTCGTAGTGATCGTCGTCCAAGCGCTTATTAAAGTGGGCGCCCGGGCGCTCAAAGGTCCGTTCGATTGGGCCATAGCCGGGCTCGCCTTCGGGGCGATTTTTGTCTTCGGATTGCCCTATCCCCTGATCATTTTGGCCGCTGCATTGGCCGGTGCCTTCCGCGCCCGTCCAGGTGAGCGAGGCGCCCAAGTAGACCTGCCAAGCCCCGGCGCCGACCATGTAGGCACGATCGCCCTTTGGGCCGTGCTCTGGCTTTTTCCTTTGACGGGGCTCCTTCTTTTCGCCCCGGGCCTTCTCGCCGATATCGGTCTTTTCTTTTCCAAACTCGCCGTCGTGACCTTTGGCGGAGCCTATGCCGTCTTGGCTTATATGACCCAAGAAATCGTCGCCGATTTCGGCTGGATCACCACGCCGGAAATGCTCGACGCATTGGGTCTGGCCGAAACCACGCCAGGGCCGCTTATCCTCGTCACGGAATTCGTGGCCTTCCTCGCTGGCTACAATGCGGCCGGTTTCCCCATGGCCTTCGCGGCCGCTCTCGTGGCCCTTTGGGTCACCTTCGTGCCGTGCTTTCTCTGGATTTTTGCCGCCGCCCCTTGGATTGAATGGCTGACGAGCCGTCCCCGGCTCGAAGCCGCCCTCGGAGGGATCACGGCAGCCGTGGTCGGCGTGATCGCCAATCTCTCGCTTTGGTTCGCGCTCCACGTGGTCTTTCGCGACCTCACGACGCTAGAGGTCGGCCCGATGCGCTTCCTTTGGCCCGTTTGGTCAAGCCTGGATCCGGTGGCCCTTGCCCTGGCAGTTTCGGCCGGCTGCGCTCTCTTTCTTGCCCGGATCGGTCTCATTCCGCTTCTTGGGGCAGCAGCCTTGGCCGGTCTCGGCATCGCGGCCCTCGCCTAATGCGGGAACGCACCGCCTGCCCTTTCCTTCGCCAGAGAATCTCTTATGCTGGAGCCATCGGAGGCCCCCCATGACCCGATCCATCGACTACGGCACCTTGATGTACCGGGCCATGCGCTCGCTGATCCAAGAAGTGCTGTCGGATGTGTCGGAAAGCGGACTGCCCGGCGCGCATCACTTCCTCATCACCTTCGATACGATGCACCCGGATGTCGAGATCGCCGACTGGCTGTCGGACCGCTACCCCAACACCATGACCATCGTCATGCAGCACTGGTTTGAAAACCTGAACGTGACGCCGGAGGGCTTCACGGTGACGCTCAATTTCGGCGACACGCCCGAAACGCTCTTTGTGCCCTTCGATGCGATCAAGACCTTCGTTGACCCTTCGGTCGAGTTTGGCCTCCGCTTCGAAAGCCAAAGCGACGACGATGGCGACGGGGCCAATATCGACGCCGAAGGGCCCCAAACCGAAGCCAATGACGGCGATCCCAAGCCCTCAGACCCCCAAGTCGTCAGCCTCGATTCGTTTCGAAAGTAATGGCCTGAGCGCCGGCGATCCGGCGGCCTCGGCTGCCTAATTGCCCCCTCGCGCGCCCCGAAACGGCCCTCCTCTGCCATAAATCCGCCGCCCTTCTTCGGGATGTTAACCCCGAGAGTGGAGAACCAGTGCTATGTTTATGAAACATTTGCTGCGCAAAGCGCAGCCTACGCCCGTCCCCGGCATGCCCCTTGACGATGCCGATCGTGCCACCACCCCGGCTGCGGCGGTCCATCGGGCCGTGGTCGAAATGCCAATCAAGCTCAGCGACGACGCCTTGGCCGAGGAGTTCAGCCAGCCGCTTCGGACGACCCTCCTAGAAAGGGGCCTCGGCGACGTGGTGGGCCACAAGGTCAAACCCGGCCGGGAAGATGAACCGAAAGGCGTCGAAATCCGGCTCGTCCTAGTGTCCAAGCACCCCAATATCCTTCGCACAGTTGGCGCGATGCTCGATGGGATGGCTGCCCCGGTAGGCTCGACCATCACTTTCGTCGATAGCGAACAGCGCCATCTCTTTGGGCGCACCGAAGGCGTGGCGGTCGATATCGACAAACGCCAGGATTGGCAGGGCCTTGCGGCTGATCTGAGCGATGCCTTGGGACCTTTGGGCGATTATCGCGGTGCCCGCGAACGGGGGCCCCTCCGCTCGCTCTACTTTTACGGCGAAAGCTTTGCCGCCATGCAGGCCAAGATGGCCGCCACATCGCCCATGGCGGCGCGGGCACGGCGTCTAACCTGACCCCAAACCCCTTCATCTCTTAGAAAATACGCAAACCGCGAACCGAAGGTTCGCAAATAAAAGGACGTGACCCGAAGGGTCGCCTTTTGAAAGCGGCCCGCTTGATCTTCGGGGCGCGGTACGACATGGTCTGTTGCCCCAAAGCGGAGGAGAGCATGTCCCATATCACCGCCCCCGACGGCACCGCCATGTCCGCCCTTTGCTACGGCACAATGCAGTTCGGCGGGAAAGCCGATGCGCGCGCGAGCAGGGAGATGTACGACGCAAGCCGTGCCGCGGGCATAAATTTCTTCGACACGGCCTTTGTCTACACCGAAGGCGCCTCAGAGACGATCCTTGGCGGGTTCATCAAAGACGAGCGCGACCGGCTGATCATCGCAACCAAAGCTGGCCATGACGGCGGCAGCGGTCGTGCCAATCTCGAAACGTCCTTTGCCACCAGCCAGCGGCGCCTCGAGATGGATATGGTCGATATCCTCTACCTCCACCGCTGGGATGGAGAGACCCCGTTGGAAGAAACGTTCGAGGTTCTCGCGGGCTTCCAAGATGCCGGAAAAATCCGCCATATCGGCGTTTCAAACTTTGCCGCCTGGCAAGTCATGAAAGCGCAAAGGGTGGCCGCCTCTTTCGGCACGCGCATCGATATCATCCAGCCGATGTACTCGTTGGTCAAACGCCAGGCTGAAGTGGAACTCCTACCCATGGCAGCTTCGGAAGGGATCGCGGTCGCGCCCTATTCCCCGTTGGGCGGCGGGCTCCTGACCGGGAAATACGCCAAAGGTGAAACCGGTCGGCTGTCGACAAACGAAATGTACAAGACCCGCTACGGTCAGGATTGGATGCATGGCACTGCGGCCGCGCTCACTGAACTCGCAATGGGATTAGGTAAGGATGCGGCCACCTTGGCAGTTGCCTGGGCCGCTCGAAACGAGGCCGTCACCGCCCCGATCATTTCAGCGACGAGCACGAACCAACTCACAGCCTCCCTCGCCGCGGCCCATTTCCGCCTGTCCGACGAGGATTACTCAAGAATAACCGCGCTCTCCCGCGCCCCGGCACCGGCAACGGACCGGCTAGAAGAAGCCGCTGCTTAACTCCAGCGCCCCTGCTTCGGGGCCTGCGCCCGGTCCAAAGCAGCAAATCAAAAGGCGGATCAAAGCGGGGAAACTATCCCGCGAGCCCCTTAAGCCGCTTTGACGTTCTCCATGAAAAAGCCCCGCACGCCCTCAATCACCATGCTGAGCTCGGCGTCGTTCAGATAGGGATGCACCGGCAAGCACAGTTGGGTCCGCGACAATTCTTCGGTCGCAGGCAGGCCTCCGGCACCAATCACGGCATTGGAAAACGCCGGTTGGAGATGGGTCGCGTCTTTGTAATAGATCACCGAAGGGATGCCGCGTTCGCCGAGATAGGCATGGAGCGCGTCGCGCGCCGGAGTGGTCACGCGGTAATAGCTCCAGCACGGATTGGTCCCGTCGGGCACGGTGGGCGCAGTGACAACATCGCCAAGCTCGGCCGCATACCGGTCAGCAATGTCCTGGCGCGCCGCCAACTCATCGTCAAAAACCATCATTTTCGTTAGGAGAACCGCCGCTTGGAGCGTGTCGAGGCGGGAATTCGTGCCGAGAACCCGATGGGCCTTGGGCGCGCCGTAAAGCCCATGGTCGCGGACAACTCGCATCGCGTCGGCGATCCGGTCGTCATTCGTAAACATGGCCCCGCCATCGCCGAAGCAACCTAATGATTTCGAAGGATAAAAACTCGTGGCTGCCCCGTCGCCCAAGGCGCCGCACATACCCTGGCGTCCAATCGACCCGAAACTCTGGGCGGCGTCGTAAAAGAGTTTCAAGCCATGGGCGCCGGCCACCGCATTCAAAGCGGCGTGGTCGGCGGGAATCCCGAAGAGATCGACCGCAAGGATTGCTTTCGGCGACAGATCCGGCCGGTCAAACCCATCGATGGCCTGCAAAAGGCTCTCGGCCGACATGTTGCCGCTGTCGAGTTCGACGTCCACAAAGACCGGAATGGCGCCCGTGAGCGCGACCGCCTCGGCCGTGGCCGCATAGGTGAGCGACGGCACAAAAACCGCGTCGCCATGGCCGATCCCGGCTGCGCGCAGCATCACTTGCAATGCGTCCGTCCCATTGGCACAGGCCACCGCATGTTTGACACCGAGATAGGCTGCAAGCTTGCTCTCAAGCTCGGCCACTTCGGGACCCGACACGAACCGCCCATGGTCTAGCACAGCCAAAATGCCCTGGGTCATTGCCGGCTCGCAGGCCGCCCGTTGGCGTTCGATGTCGATAAACTGCGGTTTCAAAGTCTGTAACATTTCCGGCCCCTTAGCTGCCCTCATCGCCCGTTTTTTGTTGCCGCCGTCGTCAAGCGGCCCCGGATTCGCCCTTTACGGACATCTCAAGCGCCCGGATTACGTCCAATCCTTCGGCCACACTGGCCTTAGGAACCGACCCATTTTGGATCGCATGTAAGAAGTGCTCCAGTTCAGCTGTGAGGGGTAACCCATTGCCAATAGGAACATATTCTGGATCTACGGTTTCGAATTTTACGCCGCCGCCCTCTCTCCAGACCCGGTGACGGTAGATAGCAAGTTTCTGTGCCTGGGGTTCGATGTCGTCAAGAACGGCCATGGCCCGTTCACCGATGACGGTAAATCGCCGCTCACGTCGGGGCGACAGGCGCGAGACAAAGATGTGCGACTTGGCGCCGGAAGGGAACGCCATGTGCAAATGCGCAAAGTCCGGCACCTCGGTAATGGCAGAGATCCCCTCAAGGCGCGCCCGAACAGGGGTCTCGCCAAGGAGTGCCAGAAGGATAGACACGTCGTGGGGCGCGATGTCCCACATGACGTCGGTTGCGGTGAAGAACTTGCCGAGCCCCAGCCGAGTGGCGTGGATATAGCGGAGAGGACCCAGCTCGCCCGACGCCACCGCATCTTCGAGGGCGATCGTGGCCGGATGGAAGCGCAGGATATGGCCGGTCATCGCCACGCAATTTGCGGCCGCGGCGGCTTTGACGATGGCGTCCGCCCGTTCCGCATCCATCGCCATCGGCTTTTCGATCAAGATGTGCTTGCCCGCGGCGATGGCACGGAGCGCCATATCGGGGTGAAGATGGGGCGGAAGAGCGAGAACAACGCCGTCAATCTCAGGATCGGCTAGGACGCTTGCGACATCTGTCGCTGCCACGCCGAGGTCGCTGGCCACTTGAGACCGGCGCGCCTCATCTTGATCGGCAATCGCGGCGAGCACGCCCAATCCGGCAAGCGTGCGGGCATGGTTCTTGCCCCAATCCCCGCATCCAATGGTTGCGATCCGCAAAACTGCCCCTGCACTGCCTCTCGGCCACTCTCTGGTGGCGCGTTTGGCTAGGGCTACAAGGTTTTGGGTCGGTTTCGCAAGAATAACGTAACCCCAGTGGCCTGATGAGGCTGCGTTGTTGCCCTAGGGCCGGGCGAAATGTCCCGATTCAAACCCGGACGCGGTCGGCATCCGGCTGCCGCCGTATTAAGCCGTCAATTGACCACCCGCGCCCGTCCCCTTACATCTCAGCCAGCCTGCGCGGTCCGGGACTAATCCTTTGCGCCTCCTCCAATGGAACATTTTCAAACGCATGGCCGCGGGCACGGCCATTACGTTCGTGCTTTTGGGAGCCATCGCCACCACCACCCAGGTGCTAAACCAGCTTTACCGGCTCATCGAAGCCTCAAGCGATTTCACCTTCGCACTCCGGCTTTACGCGTTTCTCGTCCCAACGGTGACCGTCACGATCTTGCCCGTGGCCTTCCTCATCGGTGTGATGGGGGTCTTTCGGGCCATGGATGAAGACCGGGAAGCGGTCATCGTGGCCGCATCCGGCGCGCCGCTCTGGTTCATTCTCAAGCCTGCGATCCTTCTCGGGGCCCTGGTCTCGGCGCTGGTTCTGGCGGTCTCTGCCCTGGTCGAGCCCCTGGCCAACCGCGAGGTGCGGAACGCCATCGCACTTCTAACGACCGACATCGCCGAATATGTCGCGAGCCAAGGAATTCTGACCGAAATCGAGAACGGTCTCTTCGTCCGGGGCGGGAGCCGGTCGGCGGAGGGCAACATCGACGGGCTGTTCATCCTTGACCGGCGCGACGCGGCCCAAGAGATCATCTATGTGGCCGAAGGCGGGCGTGTGGCCGAGGATGACGGCAACCTTGTCCTTGAAATGTTCGGCGGTGCGATCCATGTGCGTGCGCTCCAAACCGGCAAAGTCCACCGGTTCGAATTTGGCCGCTACCTCTCCTCGGTGCCCTGGTTCGAGGGGGCGGAAGCCCTCGCCTATCGCCCAAGAGAGACGACAACACCCGTTCTCCTCGCGGTCCGCATGGGCTCGAGCCCGGCAGGTTTTCCTAGGGCCGAGGCCCAAAGCGAGCTTGTCCGCCGCTTCACCGACTGGCTTTATCCGGCCGCCTATCTCGGGATCGGGACGCTTGTCCTGATACTGTCCCGCGGCCAGCGCTTTGCGTTTCGGTGGCTCTTGCCCGTGACATTGGTCTCAGGCGTGGCGGTCAAGGCAACGGGGCTGGCCTTTCTCGGAAGTGCGGGCACCCAAGCCTGGGCGGTCTTGGCCTCGTTCCTTCTCCCGCTCGGTGCCGCCTTCGCACCGCCCCTTCTCGGCGGGCTCGTCGCCCTCCTCCCCCGCAGGTTCCGTCACAGTTAACCGATCTCCCGGGCTTCATCCTGGCCAAAATACTCCGGGGGAGCGCGCCGCGCGCGGGGGCAGCGCCCCCGAATATGCTCCGCCTATTCCCGGAACGCCCGGGCGATATAATCGGTGAGAGGCTGTGTCAGATAGTCGATCGGGCGGCGTTCGTCGGTGTGGATGAAGGCTTCG
>JBCCTQ010000033.1:0-47510 GCA_039198225.1 Pseudomonadota bacterium | reverse complement strand
TCGAGCGCACCTTCGGGTGAGCTCGACTTGCATGTGTTAGGCCTGCCGCCAGCGTTCGTTCTGAGCCAGGATCAAACTCTCAAGTTGAAAGCCGGTTACCCGGCTATCCTTGACGATTGAACCTCTGCACATCAACGCCGGGCTGTGAGACCCGACGTACGTCACTTGTTTGATGTACATCGTTTCCGAAGAAACGGTGCCGTCAAACAGTGAAGCTGACCTTTCATCATCGAGATCCAGATCGCTCCGGAACCCTAGAAAGTCGATATGCAAAAGCCGCTTCGTCGCATGGACCAAACCGCCCGCATATCTCTTCAGTAACCAGCAATGTCAAAGAGCAGAGCGACAAAACAACCGAAGTGCGCCCTAACTTAAACGGCGCGCCCCGCCTCAATCATCTCTCTATGATTTATGCGTCTCGTTGCCGTTAGGCCCGTCTGGCGCCCCGCTTCAGCGTGCTGCTTCATCGGTGGAGGGGTATGTACGGACCAGGCCCCGCCACCGCAAGGGCTTTTTTTCGAAAAGCTGACATTTTTTGCAGAGCCGTCGCGTCGCCCGCAAAATATGGGGTTTCGCGGCTCCGGAGCCCCTAATTTCGAGCTCAGTTTACGCCCCTTTGCCCGGCACTTGTCGAAGATCCCGCCTTTTCCACAGACTCACTTCGTTGATTTCGCCCCCGATCCAGGCTGCGGGCCGCCTCGATCCTATGCCAGCGGGATCGCCGAGCCGCCTTTCTGGCCTTGGTAGATGTCGGAAAGCTCCCCGTAGACGGTCTTTAACGCGTCGATCTGGCCTTGGAGCTTGGCGCGCTCCGGCTCGTCCATCCGTGCCGCCTCCCTTTGGATACCCCATGACCGCCAAAACGCGTTGGCGGAATTATAGCCCCCAGGTGCGACCCCGAAGACCTCGTCGAGGATCTTCAGATCATGGGGGATGGCGAAACTGTCTCGGCTGTCTTCATGGCTGAAGAAATAGAAGAAGTTGTCGAACCCCGCCCAGGTGATCGCCGACAGGCAAAGCGAGCACGGCTCGTGGGTGGAAAGAAAGACGAGCTCCGACGTCTCGGGACGCGCCTCTGCGGAGACCTCGTAGAACCGCTTCAGGCAATGGATCTCGCCGTGCCAAAGCGGGTTCTCAGTCTCGTTGTTGGTTTCGGCCAAGACGACGGAGAGATCGGACTTTCTCAAGAGCGCGGCACCAAAGATCTTGTTGCCTCGCGCCACGCCAATTCTTGTTGCCGGGACGATCTCGTTTTCTATCACGTTAAGTAGACGCCCCAAGAGGCGGGCATCAATCAATAGGTCGGTCATCTGAGCGATAAGAGCCAAGGCGCGCCCTGCGATCAAGGCGCGTTTTCCCGCTTTCTGACCGGAGACGAATTTTCGTATTTCTCGCCGGCCTCCATCCGGCGCTGACCAAAAAGGATCACGACGTGACCAAAACAACCACAGAAATCGGCCGCGACCTCTCCGAAAGCCTCAATCCGGGAATGGAGGATGCGCTCCAAGCGAGCTACGGCCACTTGCTGCCAGGCATGGCCGAAGCCGTCGTCGATTTCGCCTATGGTCGCCAATATTCACGGCCAGGTCTGCCGCTGCGCGACCGGTATTTGGCGACGATCGCGGCGCTGACGGCATTGGGCGCCCAGACGGCACCCCAGCTCAAGATCAATATCCAATGCGGCCGGAGGGCGGGGCTTAGCCAGGAAGAGATCGCCGAGGTCATTTGGCAAATGGCGCTCTACGGCGGCTTCCCTGCTGCAATCAGTGGATTGAACGCAGCGATTGAAGTCTTTGAAAGCGAGGTCGACGCCCCGTCCTAGCCGCCGCGCGGTTTACGAGAATTGCGCGAGCTTCGGGCGCGGCAGGCGGAACGCCAAGAGCCCAAGGATCAGCCCGAGATAAACCAGCGGTTCGATCTGAAAGCCTTTCGCGACCATCACGTAATGCACAGCACCGAGGATAGCGGCCGCATAGGTCAGCTTATGAAGCCGCCGCCAGGCTGCCCCGCCCATCTTTCGCACCGAGAGATTGTTGGACGTGATGGCCAAGGGGATCATCAACGCAAACCCGACCATGCCGATGGTGATGTAAGGCCGTTTGACGATGTCACCCCAGATCTGGCTGAGAATGCCCACGTCGAGGATCAGCCAAACCAGAAGGTGGCACAGAATATAGTAAAAACAGATCAACCCCAGGGCACGGCGGAATTTCATGAGGTTCACCCCGGTCACCTCGCGGAGCGGCGACACCGCCAACACGACAATCAGCATCTGGAGGCCCAACTCGCCCAATTTGTGCTCAAGCGCCTTGATCGGCTCGACCCCGAGCTGGCCCACCACGCCAAGATAAAAGAGCCATACCGGCGGAAGGACCCCAACGAGGTAAACCAACCAAACCGGGACCTTGCCCAGGGAACGATTTATGCGGCGCGATAGGGTCATTTTAGAAATTCTGGATCAGGTCCATTCCGGCATAGAGCGAGGCGACTTCGTCCCCGTAGCCATTAAATTTTAGCGTCGGGACCCGTTTGGCAAATAGCCCGCCGCCAATCCGGCGCTCGGTCTCTTGGCTCCAGCGCGGATGGCTCCGCTCGGGGTTCACGTTAGAGAAGAAACCGTATTCACGCGCATTGGCCTTGTTCCACGAGGTGGGCGGCTGGTTCGCGGTAAGCGAAATCCGCACGATCGATTTGATCGACTTAAACCCATACTTCCACGGCACAACCAAACGGATCGGCGCACCCTTTTGGTTGGGCATCGGCTCGTCATATACGCCGTTGGACAGGATCGTGAGGGGATGCATCGCCTCATTGATCGTGAGGCCTTCGACATAGGGAAAATCCAAAACGCCCCGTTGGACACCGATCATATTCTCTGGCTGCACGGCGGTTTCAAAGGCGACGTATTTCGCGCCTGGCTGAACGCCGACCCGGTCGAGGAGATCTTTCAATTCGAACCCAACCCAAGGGACAACCGATGACCAGGCTTCCACGCAGCGGAACCGGTAGATCCGCTCTTCCAAAGTCATGCCGTTCAGCACATCGGCCAGATCGTAGGTGCCCGGCTTGTCGACCATCCCATCGATCACGATCGCCCAAGGGTCGGTGACCAAGGCGCCAGCATTGCGCTTGGGATCTTCCTTGCCGGTGCCGAATTCATAGAAGTTGTTGTAAGAGGTGATGTCCTCAAACGTGTTTGGCGTCTCGTCGGTAGAATAGCGCGAGGATTTGGCCCCGAGGCTCGCCATGGCCGGGACCGCACCGATCGAAAAAGCAGTGGCACCTGCCGCAGCGAGCCATT
The DNA here is from genome assembly GCA_039198225.1 of Pseudomonadota bacterium. Taxonomy (GTDB): domain Bacteria; phylum Pseudomonadota; class Alphaproteobacteria; order Rhodobacterales; family Rhodobacteraceae; genus JASJAR01. The sequence goes on along the minus strand of JBCCTQ010000033.1, from coordinate 44,209 downwards.
GACGCCGGTTCATCCAATCGGCCTTCGGCGTCACATCGGACCACTTCAAGCTGCTCTTGTATCTACCGGCCATGTCGTTCTCCTCGGTGGGTGTGCCTCATAAAGACCTGAGAATGTGTTTCCGCAAAGGCCCTTCACGAACCTGTCAGACGTCGTCATTCGGGCGAGATCATGGAGCCGAGCGCGTTAATGTTCACTTATCTGTGATTGGTCGGGCAAGATCGACCGGGCTTAGCCCGGGCGAAACTGTCGTCAACCACCCGTGGCGGAAATCCCCTGTCATCCGGTGCGTCAAAACCTCCGTATCCAGCCCGACGTCACATCAGCGTGGCGTTTGAAACCAAAAGCACTGTGGAGGAACTACATGCTTACGAAGACGCTTTTCGCTGCTGCCGCTGCGACCCTAGTTGCTGGCTCGGCATTCGCAATGGACAAGAAAGACATCGTCGACACCGCCGTTGAAGCCGGGTCGTTCGAAACCCTCGTTGCTGCCGTTCAGGCCGCCGGTCTCGTTGAAACACTGAAGGGCGATGGCCCTTTCACCGTTTTCGCGCCGACCGATGAGGCCTTCGCTGCGCTGCCCGCCGGCACCGTTGAGGAACTTCTCAAGCCCGAAAACAAAGATCAGCTTGTTGCGATCCTCACCTACCACGTTGTGCCCGGCAAAGTGATGTCGACCGATCTTTCGGACGACATGACCGCGGCCACCGTTCAAGGCTCGGAAATCATGATCGACCTCGACAACGGCGTGATGGTTGAAGAAGCCACCGTTGTGACAGCCGACATTGAAACATCGAACGGCGTGATCCACGTCATCGACCAAGTGATCCTGCCGGAATAATCCGGTTTGGATGTGACGCGGGGCGCCTTCGGGCGCCCCGTTTTTATCTTAAACTGAAATAAAGAGGGGACAGTAAAATGGACCGCAGAACCACCTTGAAGGCGCTCGGCGCCCTTTCGATCGCCGCAATCGTCGCTGCTTGTGCGCCGATGGATGACGGGGATGACATCGTAGATATCGCCGCCTCGAACGACGATTTCTCCACCCTGGTCGCCGCCGTCACCGCCGCGGACCTTGTCGAAACGCTCAAGGGCGACGGACCGTTCACCGTCTTTGCACCGACCAATGCTGCCTTCGCCGCCCTTCCGGCTGGCACGGTCGAAAGCCTGCTCCTGCCCGAGAACAAGGACCAGTTGGTCTCGATCCTGACCTATCATGTGGTCGCTGGTGCAGCGACGGCCGATCAGTTCGTCGGTCAGCATGTTGATGTCGCGACCGTCAACGGCGCCACCGTCCGCGTGAATGGCAGCGACGGCGTCAAGGTGAATAACGCCACGGTCACCACCCCCGACATCATCGCCACCAACGGCGTGATCCATGTGATCGACACGGTTCTTCTTCCCTAAACCGGGTTCCGGGGCGGGCCGACACCCGTCGGCCCCCTCCGATAGGGCGACTCGCGCGGGCCTCCGCCGAGTTCCGCAGCCCTGCCTCGGCGGCCAAGTTCTGCCAGCCGCCGCAGGGCCGGCCAAGCCAGTCTTCGCCACCGCAAAATCGCTCCCCCTTGACGCGCCATGTCTTGCCGACGCGCGCCGCCGCCCAAGGCAAATCCGCGCCCAAGCGATGCGGGTTTCTCTCCCTCCCCCTGACATCGCCGGGCCCTCGACCACACCTTCCCGGTGCGGGGCCGCCCTGTGGTCTCCGCGATAACAAGCTACGGGAGCAATCCAATGCGTAAGATTCTCATTTTCGTCGTCGGGGCCACCTTCGTCGCCTCAAGTGCCGGCGCGGCAAGCCTGACGGAAACGGACGCCAATGCGGACGGTCTTATCACCTTCGACGAGGTCCTCGCGGTAATGCCGGACGTCACAGAAGAGAGTTTCCGCCTCGCGGATGCCAATGAAGACGGCATGATCGATGCGGAAGAATTTGCCGCCGCTCAAGAAACTGGCCTCCTCCCCGCCAGCTAGAGCGATTGGGTCGGGGCGCCGTCGTCGGCGCCCCGCCTTTCAATTGGCGCGTCGGGTCGAATCTGCGGATTTGAGCGCTTTGTCGTTCGCTGCGGCCAATTCAGCCGATGTGCTCGGCTTTTTCACCAACAGGGCAACCACCGCGCCCATTTGGTGTGCTGAAACCCCGGTAAAGCCCGACATGTAGATCACCGGGAGGTCTGGCCGGAGCGCTCGCGCCTCCTCCGCCAGCTTAAATCCACCCATATTTCCGACCACGACCACATCCGTGAGCAGAAGATCAAGGGGATCCCTGCCTTCGATCTATTCGAGCGCTTTCGCTCCATTCCGCGCGGTATCGACCATATAGCCAAGGGAGGTGATCACCCCCTCCATCATGGCCGTCAGATCGGGCCCGTCCTCGACCAGAAGTATGATCTCGGAATTCCGCTTCGGCGGAGGATCCACTAGAGCGAGCCTATTGCCATCCGGGGTTCCGGCCGGGAGGAAACTCCACACCGTCATGCCACGCCCAACTCGGAGTAAATTCGAAGATCGCCCCCCCGTTGGGCCAAGACGTACACCAGCGACAAGCCGAGCCCAGTGCCCGACTGGGCCTCGCCAAGCCGGCGCTTGGCGAAGGCCAAGAGCAGCGTCGCCTTGCTCTTTGCGCCTTCAACCAGTTGGATCCCGTATTCGATGGTCGCGAGGAGATTGTTGACGTCATGGGCAATCCCGCCGGTCAGTTGGCCGAGCGCATCTAGGCGACTTGCCCGCTCAACCGTTTGGCGTTTCTTCTTTTCTTCTGTGACGTCATCTAGGATCGCGTTGGCTTGGATATCCAGGGAAGCCTGGACATTGAGGGTCGAGCCCGTTGGCCCAAGGCCGTCGGCTTACTGGATCACTGGCTGATCGCCAGATGGCGGTTTTTTTTGAGGATCCTAATCGAAAATCCACCCACCCAAGTCGCGTCCTTAGGGATACCAGAGATCAAACAAATGTATCCGGCGCGGCGGGCAATTACGCACATGCGAGCATTGATTGCCCGTTACTTGCCTTTGAGATCAGGAATAACAAAGCGCCGGCCGCCGAAACACCCAGCGCGCACGCCAATCCCGGAAAGAAAAGGGCCCCGCTAGGCGGGGCCCCGGAGAGGGCTCAATGGACCACCGCGTCCGAAGGCGGTTGGCGATTTGATTGAGCCACCCGGTCGCCGACGATCAATCCGTCGGCTCCGGCGCTGACGCCTACCGTCTCACCCTCTCCAACGTCGCCCGCCAAGATCATCTCGGCGAGCTGGTCCTGGAGGCTCCGTTGGATCACCCGTTTGAGAGGCCGCGCCCCATAGACCGGGTCGTAGCCTTCATCGGCCAGCCAACGCGTCGCCGCGTCATCGAGATCGAGGGTAATCCCCCGCCCGGCGAGCCGCTTTTTGAGACGCCCAAGCTGGATCTCGACGATTCCGTCCATGTCCGCCCGGGTGAGCCGGTCAAAGACGATTTGGTCATCCAAGCGGTTCAGGAATTCCGGCCGGAAATGAGCCCGGACGGCTTCCATAACGTCGCGTTTGGCGGCGCCCGCATCCGATCCCTCGGGCAATTGGCTCAAGGCCTGGCTCCCGAGGTTCGACGTGAGGATGATCAGCGTCTGCTTAAAATCGACCCGCCGTCCCTGACCGTCCGTTAAGACCCCGTCATCGAGGACCTGAAGGAGCACGTTAAAAACCTCTGGATGCGCCTTTTCGACCTCGTCGAAAAGAACGACCTGATAAGGTCGGCGCCGTACGGCTTCGGTGAGGACCCCGCCTTCGTCATAGCCGACATAGCCCGGCGGTGCCCCGATGAGCCGTGCGACGGCGTGTTTCTCCATGAATTCCGACATGTCGATCCGAACCATCGCGCTGTCATCATCAAAGAGAAACTCAGCAAGCGCTTTGGTAAGTTCAGTTTTCCCGACGCCGGTTGGCCCAAGGAACAAAAACGAGCCCAAGGGGCGGTTCTCGTCCTGAAGCCCAGCGCGCGCGCGCCTTACCGCATTCGAGACCGCGCGAACGGCCTGGGATTGCCCGATCACGCGGCGCCCGATTTGCTCCTCCATCCGGAGGAGCTTTTCCCTTTCGCCTTCGAGCATTTTCGAGGTGGGGATCCCGGTCCAACGCTCGACGACTTCGGCAATCTGCGCCGGGCCGACTTTTTCTTCGACCATCTGCGCTGCTTCCGCGTCTTCCGAGGCCTCCACCTTTTTCTCGAGGTCAGGGATGATCCCGTAGGAAAGCTCCCCCGCCCGGGCAAGATTGCCGTCGCGCTTGGCCGCCTCCAAGTCCGCCTTGGCTCGGTCAAGCTGCTCTTTGACGTCCCGGCCAGATTCCAACCGGTCGCGCTCGGCCTGCCAGCGCGCGGTCATTTCCGAAGATTGCTGCTGGAGTTCTGAAAGCTCCTTTTCGAGCCGCCCAAGCCGTTCCTTAGACGCCCGGTCATCCTCTTTTTTCAAAGCCTCCCGCTCGATCTCCATTTGGAGGATCTGCCGGTCAAGCGCGTCGAGCTCTTCGGGTTTCGAATCCACCTCCATCCGGAGCCGCGAGGCCGCCTCGTCGACCAAATCGATGGCTTTATCGGGCAGGAACCGGTCCGTGATGTAGCGATGCGAAAGCTGCGCTGCGGCGACCAAAGCAGCATCCGAGATATCCACCCCGTGGTGGACCTCGTATTTCTCTTTGATGCCCCGAAGGATCGACACCGTGTCCTCCACCGTCGGCTCAGCCACCATCAGAGGCTGAAACCGCCGGGCGAGGGCCGCGTCTTTTTCCACGTGTTTGCGGTATTCATCGAGGGTCGTCGCCCCCACACAATGGAGCTCGCCCCGGGCCAGAGCGGGTTTCAGAAGGTTCGACGCATCCATCGCCCCGTCGGCCTTCCCCGCACCCACAAGCGTGTGCATCTCATCGATGAACAAAACAATTTCGCCGGCCGCCGCAGTGACTTCCGACAGCACCGCTTTCAGCCGTTCTTCGAATTCGCCCCGGTATTTCGCACCGGCAATCAGCGCGCCCATGTCGAGGGCCATCAGCCGCTTGTTCCGGAGGCTCTCGGGCACATCGCCGTTCACGATCCGAATGGCCAAACCTTCGGCAATCGCCGTTTTCCCGACACCGGGTTCACCGATTAAGACCGGATTGTTCTTCGTCCGGCGGCTGAGCACCTGCATGGCGCGGCGGATTTCCTCGTCGCGCCCGATGATCGGGTCGATCTTGCCGTCCCGGGCCGCATCCGTGAGGTCGCGGGCATATTTCTTCAGAGCGTCGTAGCCTTCCTCGGCGCTCGCCGTATCGGCCGTCCGGCCTTTGCGCACGTCGTTGATCGCCGAATTGAGCCCCTGGGCGTTCACCGCGCCCGCCTCCAAAGCGTCCTTGGCTTTCGAGCGAACCACCGCAAGGGCTGTCAAAACCCGCTCTACCGGGACAAAACTGTCTCCGGCTTTCGAGGCGATCTTCTCGGCCTCGGCCAAGACCTTTGCGGTCTGGCGGTCAACGTAGACTTGCCCGCCATCTCCTGAAACTTGGGGTATTTTCGCGAGTGACGCCTCAACGGCGTCGATCACCCGGTCCGGCGCCCCGCCCGCCTGTTTGATCAGGTTGGCCGCCATCCCCTGGTCATCATCCATCAGGGCCTTCAATAGATGCTCGGGCAAGAGCGCCTGGTGCCCTTCCCGCATCGCAATGGTCTGGGCGGCTTGCAAAAACCCGCGCGACCGTTCGGTGAACTTCTCCAAGTCCATCGGTCTCTCCTTCGCCAGCGTCCGAAAGATGCGCCCGCCATGCGGCACGCAAGGGCCGGACCTCTTAGGAGATATGGGTAATGTTCTGTGGCCTACAAGATACGGGGTGCCGACCGATTACGGCCTGCACCCCGCACCATGCACAAAGGTATTAATGGCGCCGCCAACCTACTTGCCGCCGGCACCCTTCGTTTTAGGCAGTCGTTTTCCCGCGACGGCGCAGCACCGGAAGGGTCAAAAGACCCGACAGGAGCAGCACAAGGCCCGCCGGCAATGGAATGATCGACGGCGCGCTGTAGACTTCGAACCCTTTATAAGGGGGAAGGCCAAACCCGCCTTTGCCCTGGCCCCAGCCCAAAAGCCGAGCCATCTGCTGGTCGCTCATTCCGGCATCGCCGAGGAGCGCCATCATCGTCGGAAGTTCCGTCTGCATCGCATTCAGGAACTCATCCAGCGCCATATCCACATATTCCGGATAGGGCGAATTCAGGAGATCCGGCACAAAGAGATTCGACGCCGTGCCGGCCGTCAAATTCCCCTGCCAATCCACCAATTCACGGATCCCGTAGGTGAACGGCGTATCGAAGCCATTATCCTCAAGGATCTTCCAATCGATCCCGTCTTGGCTGTACCAAATCTGGCCCCGCCCATCGAGCGGCAGATCGGTCCCCAAGAGAATATCGAGAACGGAATCGGTTTTATTGGTGTTGAATGTGCCGAGGTAGTAGACCCCGTCGATTTCAACCGATGACCAAGGATAGGCATTCGCCGTCGTCCCGCCCTGGTCACCAAATTCGGACGCGAACCCGTCAGTGGTTACAGGCGTCCAAACTGTATCGCCGTCGATATCATCGTCCTCGGTGTAAAGGAGTTTGAAACCGCCGGTGTAATCCAGAGTGCCGACGAAGAATTTCCCGTCGAACTCCCGGAATTCCATAACGCCATTGCTGCCATCGAGCCCCGGAATATCCGGCGTGACATTCACCATCATCGAATCTGATGGGTCATAGGACAAAACCTCAAAACCGCCGTCGGGCGCGGTGGCCCAAGTGCCGATCATGATTTTGCCGTCCACATGGGCCAATTCACCGATTGCGAGACCGCTCTCGAGTTTGGTTTCCAAAACCCAGCCGTCCGTATCGGAGTAAGACCAAAGCTCAGGCCCGGCCGTATTGGGCGGCGCAAACGGATCGGCGGGGTTTTCCGTGCCCACCCAGAGCTTGCCCCCGGCCGACAACATCGTCCGGATCGAGGCGTTACGGTTGTTGCTGCCCGGCCCCTCGGTTGTCGTAATCTCTGTCCAAACGCCGCTGTCATCGCGTTTATAGAGGTTCGAACCGTCGGTCGGCAGGTAATTCACCGTCGTGGAATTATAGGCGTCGTCAAACGGGAACGGGCCGGTTGGTCCGTTGGCGGTGCCAGCATAGAGATGACCGTCATGTTCCACCATGCTGCGGAACCCGACAATTTGCTCCCTGCCATCGACGTCGGATGGTCCAAATTCCTGAACCCAATTCTCACCGTCGTAGCGATGAATCTCTGCGCCAAGTGTCGGAGTGATCGGGCTGCCGCTCCAAATGCGGCGGAACGCATCGATCGGCGCCAAAGGCCCGGCATTGGTATCGGTGATCTGCGAGAGATAGTTTTCCGCAGCAAACCAATCGAAATTGATGCTGAATGTCCCGACGAACAGGTCGTCATTGAATGATGGCCCGGCCATCGACCAGGCATAGGTGTTGGTGCCCTTCCCCAAACCCTTGACTGGCGTGAGATTTTCGAATTGTCCGACCGGCACCGCCAAAGCGGCGGTCGATGACATACACAACAGCGCCGCGGCCGCGACGCGCATACTCGTCTTCATTGGTAAAACCCCCATTTCCCAACCAAGACTGGTTAACACAGCTTTAAGGAATGACCGTGCTTTGAGAGCTGGGATGGGGTTTCATTCAGTTTATTCGACAGTTCTGAACTAAAATCCGCACGGATCCCGGGAATAGGTCGAGAAATTGAAATAATGGTTGAGTAATTAAGCAGTCACGAATCGAATTGCGCTTCGCCCATCCATGCCCGTCTTATCTGAATTCGGAGTTTCATAGGCAAGCACATTGGCGACAGGTCTTATTCCATTAGTTTAGACTGCCTGCCGCGGTCTCGCCAAAATCTCTGGCGCACTCACGAGTGCTTGAATGGAATAGACCGATTTCCCTGACGTCGGCGATCTGCCCACCAAAATCGGGGCTTCGCTTCCGCTCGCAACTAACGCGCCCGGATCCGGTTATTTCTTGGATTATGTTCAAGCTCGGCGAGACCCAAAAGCTCCAAGACCGGGCCCACATAATTGGCAAATCGACCGCGATAGCCCTTCCGCAGCCCGTAATACCCGCCCACCGGATTGTTCTCGTCGCGGGCCCAGGCTTCCAGAGTGCCGTCTTTCACCGGCTTTCCCTCATCGGTATTTCCCAAGGGCATCCAATCGCCGTGGGATTTCAGCATCGCCGCCGCATCCTCAATCGCACGCAGTTGATAGGAGAGCCGGGTTTTCCCAACTTGGACCACCAATGCCGGTGGATCAGCCGCCTCGTCGCGCCAGGCCTCATAATCACCGCTAAGGGGCGGTGTTTTGAGCTTCCACGGATCCTCCGCCGTGCCTTCGCCGTAAATGATCATGTTCATGCCGCCCGCTCCCCCGCCTCTGCCGCCCGTTTCAGCCCGTCCCCGAAAGTCTCGAAGGACGGCTGCAGGTCCGGGATCATCCGCACCATCGGGCCCGCAAGGGGGCCCCGGTAGGTCTCGGTCATTCGAAACCGCGATCCCGCCCCTTCAGCGGTCACTTCAAACCGTCGCGACCCGGTAAAGAGCCCAAAGGGCATACCGCTTTCCCAGACCATTTCGCCCTCTCCAAGGCGCGCCACGCGAAGTCGGAACCGCTGCTTAGGCGCCACGTCCGACCAAAGCGAAATCGTCTTGCCTTCGGCGATTTCGCCGTCGATCCGAATGATCGAGAATGTTCCGTCCGCCAAGCGCGCCGGATCGGTCAGGATCTCCCAAACCCGCCCGGGCTCTGCCCCGATCTCGCGTTCAACTTGATACGCCATAGGCCACTGCTCCTCATTTGAGTCGCACCGGCCTTAGCATCCTTAACATGACGCCTTCTGTCATGTTTAATCGTCCCATGCGCGCCTCCCGCCTCCTTCAGATCCTTCTTCTCCTGCAAAACCGCGGCCGAATGACAGCCCCAACCTTGGCCGACGAGCTCGAAGTCGCCCCGCGCACAATCCTCCGGGATGTCGATGCCATGACCGAAGCGGGCCTTCCGATCATTGTCTTCCAGGGCCGGGGTGGTGGGATCGAGCTTGGCTTTAACTACCGCACCCGCCTGACGGGCCTGGCGACGGACGAAGCCGAGGCCCTAGGCGTCCTTCTCCAGTCGGCCGGGCCCGCCGCCGGGGCCTTGGGCCTTGGCCCAGCGGCCGCGCGTGCAATCGCCAAACTGATCGAAAGCCTCCCCGACCGCACCCGCGCCCTCGTTGCCGAAAGCCGCGCCCGTTTCCGCATCGCACCCGAACCCGGCCCGGCGCCCGACCCGCGGGTCAACGCCCTCGCCAAAGCGATCCGCGCCGGCACGATCGTACGCCTCCGGGCGAGGTCGCCTGAGCCAATCGAGATCTACCCCGCCGCCCTCAACCTGCGCCAGGATTGGTGGCTCGAAGACGTCCGCGCCACTACCCCCGATATCCCCATCGCCGAATGGGGCGACATCAACATCTCGGCCCGGAAGATTCCCCAATCGGCAGTTGACGCCAGCACGGCCCGCGACCACACCCAGGCCCATGGATGACCGCCTGATCGTTGCCCTCGACGTCCCCGACGCCCTGACTGGTCTCAACCTCGCCGCTGCCCTCGGCGACCAGGTCGGGTTTTACAAAATCGGCCTCGGGATGCTCACCACAGGCGGGCTGGCGCTGGCCAACGAACTCAAAGCCGATCACGGCAAGCGGATCTTCCTTGACCTCAAGCTCTTTGACATCCCCGCCACGATCGAACGCGCCGTAAGGGGCCTGGCGGCGTTCGACCTCGATTTTCTGACCGTCCAGGGCGACCCCCACGTGGTCACTGCGGCCAAAGAAGGGGCCGGTGACAGGCTCACGATCCTCGCCGTGACAGTCCTCACCTCCCTCGACCGGAGCGATCTTGACGCGAACCTCATCCGGGAAGGCACGGTGGAGGACATCGCACTTGAACGGGCCACGCGCGCATTCGAGGCCGGGGCCGATGGGGTCATTGCTTCGCCCTGGGAAGCGGCGGCGATCCGGTCCCTGCCCGAAGCCCAAGGCAAGCGCATCGTCACGCCTGGCGTGCGCCCCGAAGGCAGTGCGAAGGGCGACCAGAAGCGCGTGATGACCCCGGCTGCAGCCCTTGAAGCCGGGGCCGATCATCTGGTGATCGGGCGCCCGATCATCGCCGCGCCTGACCCCAAAGCCGCAACCGCGGAAATCCTCGCCACCCTGCCGTAGGGAAGTCCTAGGACGCCCTTGGACGCACCAGGCCCACTGCGATCCCTCCGAGGATCATCGCCGCCGCCAGAAGAGCGGTCCCAGTCACCGTCTCCCCCAAAAGCACTGCCCCAAGCGCAAGGGCGATCGCAGGCACCGAAAGCTGCGCCAAGGCCCCCCGCGTTGCCCCGAGGCTCGGCAGCAATCGGTACCAAAGCGCATAGCCCAAGGCCGACGTCACTCCGCCCGACAGCACGGCGAGGAGAACTCCCCCGGCGCTGGCCCCGGTGGTGTCTGGCCAAAAAAGGAGTGCGACGAAGACGAAGGGCAGTGCGTAGACGAAATTCCACCCGGTCGCCGCTAAAGGATCGGTCACCTTCTGGCCCGCCAAGGAGTAAACCCCCCAACCCAACGCCGCGGTCGCCATCAAAAGAAACGCGCCCGCGCTCACGGCAAACGGGCCTTGGGGGAACGACAGGACAGCAAGCCCCGCCAGAGCCAGGCCCATCCCCCCCCAGCGCTGGAGCGGAGGACGCTGACCAGCCAAAAGCGCCCCGCCAAACATTGTCACTTGGACACCGCCAAAGAGGATCAGGGCGCCAAGGCCCGCATCCATCGACACATAGGCGAAGGAAAACCCGACAAGATATATCGCCAATCCGGCGATGGCGGCGAAGTCGGGCTTGCCTGGCCGGGGCCAAGCCCGCTCCCGCGCGGCCAGAAGCGCCAAGAGCACCGCCGCGCCTGCCGCCACCCGTATCGCGGCAAAGCCGGCTGGCCCGATCAATTCATCGGCCAAAGCCAAGCGGTTCAGAATGGAATTCGCCGCAAAGGCGACCATGGTGAGCGCCGCCAGAGGCGCCAGGCCAAGCCGATCGTGATGTCCCAACGCGCGCCTTTCGGAGCCTCCGGTGTCGCGCCGCACCATGGGCAAGCCTTCGACGGAAGCCAAGACCAGCCCTAGTCCGTTTGGCAGCCCGCCGAGCACGGGAAGCGTTGCCAAAAGCCCGGCCGGGCGGCAGGGTTGGCAGAAGGAGACGACATGTCAGAGCCAACCCGCGCCTTTGACCGCATGCGCGCAGGCCTCCCTTGGGCGGCACCCGACCCCGAAATCATGGCCCTTCAGGCAGAGGCCACAAAAGCCTATTGCGCCGTCAACGCAACCGAAGGCGACAGCGATCCGACCGAGCGCCTCAAGCTCCTCCGAGGCGCCCTCGGAGCCTTCGGGGAAAGCTATCTGAACCCGCCCGTGCGTTGGGAATTCGGCCGCCACATATTCATCGGCGATACCTGTCTGATAAATTCAGACTGCACCTTTCTCGACGGCGCCGATATCCGGATCGGCGACTACACATTGATCGCGCCGGGCTGCATTCTCACGACCGCCAGCCATCCGGTCATCCCCGAAGAACGCATCATTCTCGACGCGGAAACTGGCGCGTTTCGCCACGCCCAATGCTTGAATGCGCCGATCACCATCGGCTCCAAATGCTGGCTCGGGGCGGGCACGACCGTGATCGGGGGGGTGACCATCGGCGATGGCACAACGGTGGGCGCAGGCTCCGTTGTCACGCGCGACCTCCCGCCCCGGGTACTCGCCGCCGGATCCCCGGCCTGCGTCATCCGCCCGCTGTCTTAGGCGCGCCGCACCGAGAAGCCAGGTCGTCTTTGGACCACGGCTTGCGCCACAATGCGCGCGTCAATGGTGCCCGTACCTAATCGTTGACGTCGTGATCGAAGGTCTTCACCTGCCCCTTTTGCACGCCAACCGCACGGCGGAGGATCACGTAAGCCACAATCGAGATGACCGCAAAAATCACCAAAAGAAGCGGCAACGATCCAGTGAGCATCGCCGCACCGGGCCCGCCCACCAATAGCAAGACTCCAACGGCGCCGGCGCCCAGAGCAAGACCCAGAAAAACAAACCCTGGCACCATCAATTCAACGATCCCGAGAAGAAATGCCCCGGCCATCCAAACCCACCAATCGGCCCAGCTCATGTCCGCCCCCGGAGCAGTTTGAAGGCGTTGCCGAAGGCTTCCACCGCATCCGCAGGCATGATGACTGTCTGATTGCCCTGGGCCGCGCCCAAGGTCCCGATGGCTTCAACCTGTTTTAGCGCCACTTGGTATTGGGCCGCTTCGAGCCCGTTTTCCTGAATAGCCCGGGCCACAACCCCGGTTGCATAAGCTTCGGCATCCGCCTCAACCCTGCGCGCCTTGGCGGCCTGTTCAGCGGCATAAAGCTCGGCGTCTGCCGCAAGCTCCACGCTCCGCTTCTGGCCTTCGGCTTCCATCACCGCCGCCCGCCTGGCCCGCTCGGCATTGAGCTGCTGGAGCATGGCGTCCCGGGTGGCTTGGTCGAGATTGACGTCGAGGATCTCAGCCCGCGTCACTTCGATCCCCCAATCGTCCACCGCGTCCTCGACGCTTGATTTAATGGTGGAGATCAGCGCCGCCCGGTTGGCCTGCACATCATCGAGCTCCATCTTCCCGATCTCGGCCCGCACGATGCCGGCCACGGTCGTCGAGATCGCCCCGTCCACGTCCCGGATCCGGTAAACCGTCCGCTGAGGCTCAATGATCCGGTAAAAGACCGACGTGTCGACCTGGACCAGCACGTTATCAGACGTGATCGCATCCTGGGTCATGGTCGGAAGCTGACGTTCCAAGATCGAGATCTTATGGGCCACCTTATCGAGGAACGGCACGATCAGATTGATCCCCGGTCCCAGCACCGATTTTAGCCGCCCAAACCGTTCGACCACGTGCTTTTCCGACTGGGGCACGATCCGAACCCCGAGGAAAATACAGAGGACCAGGAACGCCGCGATCAAAAGAAGGACGATATTGCCGCCGACCAGTTCTTCCAAACTCACGTTTCTATCCTCCGTTCTGTGAAATCCTTGCCCTTATGTGGGGGCAACGGGCCCAATTTGGAAGGAAATTCCGCCCCAAGTGTTGAGACTGAACTGTTTCGTGCCACAGGATCTTGAATTGAGCCCGCACCATACCCAATAAGACCCGCGTCACCCAACCTGCTAAACTCGCCCCATGCCCGCCCTCTGCCGCGATTGCCTTGCCACATTTGAAAGCGCCCGGCGCTGCCCAGAATGCGGCCGGCCGCGGATCCTTGACCATCCGGAGCTTTTTACCCTCTCGGTCGCCCATATCGACTGCGATGCGTTCTATGCCTCGGTCGAAAAGCGCGACGATCCCAGTCTCAAAGAAAAGCCCCTCATCATCGGCGGCGGCCGCCGGGGCGTTGTCACCACCGCCTGCTATGTGGCCCGGATCAAGGGTGTGCGCTCGGCCATGCCCATGTTCCAGGCCCTCAAGCTCTGCCCCGAAGCGACAATCCTCCGCGGCCGAATGGAGGTCTATGTGGCCGTCTCGCGCGACATCCGCACCCTCATGGAAGGGCTCACCCCCGCCGTCGAGCCCCTCTCCCTCGACGAAGCATTTCTCGACCTCACCGGCACCGAACGGCTGCATCATGCGCCCCCGGCGGTCATGCTCGCGGGCCTTGCCAAAACCATCGAAGACGAGATCGGGCTGACCGTCTCGATCGGTCTTTCCCACAATAAATTCCTCGCCAAGATTGCGAGCGATCTCGACAAGCCGAACGGCTTTTCAATCATCGGCGCCGAGGAGACCGTCCCGTTTCTGGCCGAACAGCCCGTGAAGCTGATCTGGGGCGTGGGCGCCGTGACCCAAGAGGCCCTCGAAGCGGCCGGCATCCGCACATTCCAAGATCTCCGCCGTTGGGAAAAGGACGATCTCAGGGCGCGTTTCGGCTCGGGCGGCGACCGGCTCTGGCATCTCGCCCGGGGGGAAGATTATCGCCGCGTGAGCCCCAACGCTCCAGTCAAAAGCATCTCGAATGAAACCACCTTCGGCGAAGATACCGCCGACACACACATCCTCGACGGCCATATCTGGCGGCTTGCCGAAAAGGTCACCGACCGGGCCAAAGCCAAAGGCATCGCCGGCCGGGTCGTCACCCTCAAGGCCAAGCGCCACACCCACAAGGTGATCACCAAACGCACGAGCCTCCGGGAACCCACGCAAATCGGCGACCGGCTTTACCACACAGCCCGCGACCTCTTCGATCAGATCGCCGACAAAGGCCCCTTCCGCCTCATCGGCGTGGGTCTTTCTGATCTTGTGCCCGAGACCGGTGCAGATCTTTCTGGCGATCTCCTCGATCCCGGTGCCGACGCCCGCGCCCGCGCCGAACGGGCCCTCGACCTGATCAAAGCCCGTTTCGGCCAGGAAGCGATCCTCAAAGGCCGCGCCCTTCGCTAGAGAAAAAATTGGATTGCGAATTGGGCCCCGAACACGCGCTTCATCTCTTCAAAAATACGCAAATCCCGGCCTCACCAACCCCGCCCTACGCTGGGGCAAAGCGCCAACAATCAATGGCGTCGAACCGAAGGTTCGCCAATTTAAGAGCAATCCACCGGAGGTTCGCCAGTCTAGTAGGGCTTATTCCGCCGCCAGGGCCAGCCGGCCACGGCCGATCTCGGCAATCTCGCCGACGATCCCTCGGATCGCCTCGCGGAACGCGTTAAAGTTGCCGTTCGGGCGGATCATCGTCTCGTTCATGTAAAGCGAGCGATCAATCTCGATCTGAAGCACATGCTGGCCCCGCGAGGGCCGGCCATAATGCTGGGTGATATAGGCCCCGGCAAAGGGCGCGTTCCGCGCCGTTTTGAGCCCAGCGCGCGCAAACGCGGCTTCGACCATTTCGACCACGCCGGCATCTGCGGCCGCGCCGAACCGATCACCGATGACAATATCGGGAAGGTCACCCTTCGAGGTCGAGATTGTCTCAATCGCCTCGCGCGGCATTGAGTGGCAATCCACCAGGATCGCCTCCCCGTAGAGCGCCCGAGATTCGTCCAATAGGCGGGTCAGGGCGTCGTGATAAGGATGCCAATATTCGTCGATCCGGCCCCGCGCCTCCCGCAGCGAAAGCTTGCCGCGATAGATCGCCCGGCCATTGGCCACCACCCGTGGCACCACTCCCAAACCCGACGAGACCCGCGGATTGTGGGGCGACTTCCCGACCCCTTCGATAAGGGCCGGATCGAGCTCATCGAGGCTCCGATTGACGTCAATAAAGGCCCTTGGCGCGGTCGAGGCCAAGAACGGCGCTCCAAAGTCGGGCGCGCAGTCGAAAAGAAGATCGACAAACGCATCCTCTGACGACCGGATCGCCCGCTCATCCAGCACCGACCGGCGGAGGAAATTCCATGCATAATCCCGCCCGCTATGGGGCGAGGCGAAGATCACCGGAGTGGTCCGGGCTTCGGGCATGGAAAGTGTGTAAGCGGGCTTTGTCATCGGTCCTCCTCTGTGGGTTATAGGGCACTTTGCTGCAACGCCAAAAGCCCTTGAAGCAAACGGGCGAACCTTTTATAGACCGTCCACCGGCGCGGGAGCTTCCCGCGTCTTGTTTGTTTGAACGCACCT
Source organism: Pseudomonadota bacterium (assembly GCA_039198225.1). Lineage (GTDB taxonomy): Bacteria > Pseudomonadota > Alphaproteobacteria > Rhodobacterales > Rhodobacteraceae > JASJAR01. Next base: position 28,515 of record JBCCTQ010000033.1, on the reverse strand, counting down.
TTCAGGCGGTCCGGGCGGTTAGCTCAGCGGTAGAGCACTACGTTGACATCGTAGGGGTCACTGGTTCGATCCCAGTACCGCCCACCACCGGTCGCCAAAAAGTGGCTTGAAGGAGAAGACCCATGAAGGTTCGCAACTCGCTTCGCTCGCTCAAAAGCCGGCATCGCGACTGTCGGGTCGTGCGCCGGAAAGGCCGGGTCTACGTCATCAACAAGACCCAGCGCCGGTTCAAAGCACGCCAGGGCTAAAGCCCCTTATGGTCTGCGCCTAGGGGACGCGCCCCGGCCACACACCGGGGTTTTCTGCTGTGAAACTTGGCCAACGCCCGACGCTGCGTGATCGGACCGGGCGCCCTAGGCACCCTCACATGTGATCTTCGGCATCGGCCACGTCGATCCCGAGCGCATCCATCCCGTCTTCAAGATATTCAGCCAGGGCCGGATCACCCATCAGGTATTCTTCGGTCGGCGCCGTCGCCTCCGCGGCCGCCTGGCGTTTCGCCGCCTCGATCTCCTCGGCCTCGAACGACCCCCGACCCACCCACATGACGGCCACAAGGCTCACCTTCTCGTCGTCATTGAGCCCCGCAATATAGTCGTGAAGATGCCTGTCGTCGGGCCCGTTCTCGCGGCTGAGCATGATGATCCGGGCCAGTTTTCCGCTTGATATTTCGAGCATACCGCACCTCGCGAGGATTTCCCTCACTCTGGCCCGGGCCCGCCTCCCGGGCAAGCGCTAGCTGAAAACCCGGTAATAGGCCCAATCGGGCAGGAAGTTTCCGCCCCTGAAAAGAAGCGAGAAAAACCCCGGAAAGCTCTTTGAGAACCGGTCGGTGTTCATATGGTCGAAAAACACCTGGGCTGCGGCGTCGGGCTCCATGATGAAGGGCATGGAGAAATCGTTCTTGTCGGTCAGCCGGGTGCGGATAAAGCCCGGATTGATGAGCTGCACCTGCACGCCGGTCTTCCGAAGGTCGCAATACATCGACTCCGCGAGCGACATGACACCGGCCTTCGAGGCGCAATATCCGATGGCCCCGGGAAGCCCCCGAAATCCCGAGAGCGATCCGGTGATGACGATATGGCCCCGGTCGCGCTCGACCATCGCCGGCACCACATGGGCCAGCACCCGCGCCGCGCCGGTGAGGTTGATGTCGCACATCGCCTCGACCTCGCCAGCGTTCCACTTCGTCGCCGGTTGGGGCCAGTACACGCCGGCCAGAAAGACCATCCCATCGATCTCGCCGACCTCTTCGGCGGCCCGCGCGACGCTTTCTGCGTCACCGATATCCATCGGAACCGCCCGCGCGGGGCCAGGGAGGCTCGCGGCAAGCTCTGCCAGGCGGTCACCATTGCGCGCCGACAGGACAAGCGATGTGCCAACCTTAGACATCGTCTCGGCCACCGACCGGCCGAGGCCTTCAGAGGCGCCGACCAGCCAATAGGTCTTCCCGGCCCAGGTCTTCATGGGATCGTCTTCCTTAGGCTTCGACGGCGTCCTTCCGCCGCAAAGTGGCAATGATCTCGGCCACGGTGATCCCGAATTTCCGGAATTGGCTCCGGTTCACGATCGTCCCGCTATCCACGAGATACATCCAATCGGTTGTATCAAGCACGTGGCCACCGGATTCCTTGGGAAGGCGGATCCTGTAATTCAGAACCATCGACGAGCCCGATTGGCTTCCGGTCCCGGTGCCCACAAGGTCATCGGCATCGGCCTGGATCCGGCCGTCATTGCCCACCGTGAGGCGCCATTCCCGGTCTTGGACCGCGCCGCTGTCATAGCGAAAGTGCTCTGTCATAACGCCCTTATTGCCGTCCCAACTGGCGTCGAAATCGGCCACGAAACGCGATGAGACCCGGCCCGTGGGCCCAAAGATCACGCCTTCGCAGATAAGGGGGCCGCGAAGTTGTTCGCGGATGTCGAAATTCGGTCCAGTGCTGGCGAACTCTTCCGGGCGCTGGCCCCGGAACGAGAAATAGCGGGCGCGGGCCCAAACGGCGGCCAGCATGCCGCCAGCTCCGATAAGGAGGGAGGTAAGCATCATCATTGGTCGGCGTCTTCCATGTTAAGCGTCGCGAGGAGGGCGACGGCGATGAGTTTTAAACCGCAAGGTAGGGCGGCATAGAGAAGGGAAAGGGTTTGGAGCGCTTCAGCTCCAAGGTCGTCTGCGCCGGGCCGGAAGCCTTGGGCTTCCAAAACCGGCAAGAGAGTAACCGCTGCGAAAGCCAACGTGAATTTCGTCACGAAGTTCCAGAGCCCGAAGGCCTGGCCCGCATCGGGGGCGATCCGCTCCATCCGGCGCGAGAAGAGCGCGGGCAGGAGGGTCATGTCGGCGCCGAGCGCCGCGCCGGAAGCGAGGCAGATCAGCGCGAAGGCCAGGGTGTCCCCGGGCCCGAGAAATACGGCGAATGTGAAGGCGATGATGGCCACGACCATCGCCAAAAGAAGCACCGGCCGGATCCCGAACCGCGCGGCGGCCATACCCCAAAACGGAGCAGAAGCCGCGGCGGCTAGGAAGAAGAGCAATAAAAGCGGGCCTTCCCAGCCCGGTGCGTCAAGCCGGTATTCGACGAAGAACAAGAACAGCGTCGAGGACACAGCCACCGGCGTCGCATTGACCAAAGCCAAGAGCAAAAGCCGCCGTGCCGGCCGGTCTGCGAGGATCACCCGGATGCTCGGCCCGGGCTCGGTCCGGGTCGAGCGGCCCCATTCCCGGCGCATGGCAAAACCCGCGACGAAAGCGAGGCCCGCGAAAGCTAAAGCGAAGGCCGCAAAGGGCCGTCCGGCAGCAGCAGCCAACGCCGTAGGCGCCATCGCGGCCAAGGAGACGCCCAAAAGCGCGCCGGTTTCCCGCCAGGCCGCCAGCCGCACATGGCTGCCGTCAAGGTGGGACGCCTTTTCGACGCCCTCGGCGTAAAACGTGATGGAAAGAAAGCTAAAGGCCGAGAAGAGCCCCGTCAGCGTGATACCAAACCAGAGAAGTGGCGCCACCGGCGGGGTAATGGCAAAAAGCCCCACCATGCTCGCGGCAAGAACAATGAGCGCCGCCGCAACGGCCCAACCCCGGGCCGCGCGGGTCCGCTCCGAAAGCCAGCCAAGTACGGGGTCCTGGACCACGTCGAAAAGCCGCAAACCAAAGAGCACCGCGCCGAGGGCGGCCAGCCCAACGCCGTATTCGTCGACGTAAAACTTCGGCGCGTGGATATAGATTGGGAGCCCCGCCGCCGCGAGTGTAGCCCCGAAAAGCGCGAAAGCCGGAAGGCCCGTGCCTTGCCGTGCCGCAGAGATGGCCGCATCGGTCACGCCGAGATCTCCTCGACGGGCGGTTCAGGCCGCGACCGGTAGCGGGCACCCTTCCACCAGAGTTTCAGCGCCTGCCAGTGGATCAGGGTCAACACGCGGCGCGACCCGAAGGGCCTGCGGAACATCGCCCCGAAGAGCGAGAGGCTCGTCGCGGGTGCTCGCGGGCCCGCCAGTGTGGCGATCACGCCGTTTTCTCCGGCGTCATAGTCGATCCGGATCGCGATCCGCCGGTCCGTGACGTGGAATTTGAAGGTATACCCCCCTTCGACGGGCTGGAACGGAGAGACAAAGAAGATCTTCTTCGCTTCGATCCGATCCCGGGCCGTGATCGGGGCATTGGCTGGGTTGCGGCAAAGGTAGGAATGGCGGTCGCCAAAGGTGTTGGTGACCTCGGCGATCACCACGCGAAGGGCCTTGGCCTCGTCCCACACGAGCCAGAACGAGACGGGGTTGAACACATGGCCCATCACCTTCGGCTGGGCCAAAAGCTCGATCCGATGGGCGAGATGGCCGATCTGGTAAGTGTCGAGCACCTCGCGAACCCATTCGGCCCCGCGCCCTTCGCCCGGCGCGCCGCCATGGTCGCGATCAAAGAGCGACAAGAGCCCCCGCCGGTTGCGGCGGAGGGGCCAGGGCGGCGCCATCGGCGCTTCGGCGTCGAACAAAAGGTAATCCACGCCGTAGGTGAAGGCGTTCGTCACCGGACCCTTCCGGCCGTGGAAGGTCGTCCCTTTGATATGTTCGACGCCAGGCCTCATTCGGCCGCCATTTGGTAGGCAGGCCGGGTGGCCATGGCGCGGGCGACGTCGAGCGCGGATTGGAGCCCGTCCTCGTGGAAACCGTTCCGCATCCAGGCACCACAGAACCAGGTGTTGAGCGTGCCGTTCATCGCCCGGAGCGTGTCTTGGGCCGCGAGCGCTGCCAGATCGTAGAGCGGGTGCGAGAACGTCACCTCATCATAGATCAATTCTTCCCGGATCGGCTGGGTGGCGTTCAGCGTCACAAAAAGAGGATCTTCTTTCGGGATCGGCTGGAGCGAATTCATCCAGTATGTCAGCCCAATCCGGTTCGAGGTTTTCCGCGCCGGTTCGGTATAAACCCAGGACGACCAGCAGGCCTTCCGTCTGGGCATCAACCGCTCATCGGCATGAAGCACGGCGCGGTTGGGTTGGTATTTGATCGCGGAAAGGGCCGTTTGCTCGACCCCGGTCGCATCCGACAAGAGCGACAGCGTGACGTCCGAATGTGTGGCAAAGACCACATCGTCGAACGCCTCCCAATCGGCTCCGGAACTCCGCACTTCGACGCCTGTGGCGGTCCGGCGCACCGCGCGCACCCCGGCATTTGTCCGGATCTCGACACCCCGATCTTCGAGCGAGCGTTGGAGCCGTGAGACGTACTGGATCGACCCGCCCTCGACCGTGTACCACTGGTGCTGGCCGGTGTAGTTCAGAAGCGCATGGTTTTTGAAAAAATCGAGCAGGGCGCGGGCCGGAAAGTCGAGGATCTTCTCGGTTGGCGTCGACCAGATCGCGCCGGAGAACGGGAGAAGGTAATAATCCCGAAACCACGACCCGGTTTTGAGCTGCGTCAGAAGGTCGCCAATGGTCAGGTCATGGCCTTGTGCGGCATCATGTGCCTCACGGTTAAACCTGACGATGTCGCGTAGCATCCGGAGGAACCGCGGATCGACCGCATTTTTCTTCTGGGCAAAGATCGCGGGCAGCCCACGAAGGCCATATTCTAGCCTGCCACCGGCGATGGAGGCGCCGAAGCCCATATCGCTTTTGGCGAGGGGGACATCGAGCGCTTCGAAAAGCCGGGTGAGTTCCGGATAATTCACGTAATTCAATACGATGAACCCGGTATCGACTGGCTGGTCGCCGCGCTTTCCGGCCAAGACAGTCCGCGCATGGCCGCCGAGACGCGCGCCCGCTTCAAAAAGGACGACGCGGTCGGTCTCGGCGAGGAAATGGGCCGCGCCCATCCCTGAGATGCCACCACCAATAACGGCGACGCGCCGCGGCGCGTGCTGCCCAAGTTCGTATGGCATCTGCCTCTCCGGTATTCAGTTGTATGTAGCTATCTACGCAGCCCGGCCGGGATCGGATGAGTTCCGATTATTTTTCCTTCTCGGTGATCCGATCCGCGATGCGGCGCGTAACTGCCACATGTCTGTCCTCGGTCACGAGATCGAAATTCCAGATGCACCCTTGGCATCCGTTGCGGTACACCCGCGTCAAGATGCTCGCATGCAAAAGAGGAATGGAGGTCGCGTGAACGGGTCGGGCAACGGCAAAGCCGACTGGGTTGCGCATATGCACCGTATCTCAACGGTGCGCGATAAGGCCGCATTCGGTGAGCTGTTTCAGTACTTCGCGCCGCGGGTAAAGGCGTTTTTAATGAAGTCCGGGGCCGACGAAGGCCTCGCGGAGGATTGTGCGCAGGACGTTATGGTGACGCTTTGGAACAAAGCACACATGTTCGACCCAACACGGGCCAGCGTGGCGACGTGGATCTTCACGATTGCCCGGAACCGTCGGATCGACGCCTTGCGCAAAGACCGCCGCCCCGAACCGGAAGACTTGGCCTGGGGTCCCGAAGAGGAACCCGACCAGGCCGATGTGATGACGCTCCAGCAGGAGACCGACCGGTTAGGTGAGGCCATTAAAGCGCTGCCCGAAAAACAAAGGGAACTGATCGAGAAGGCCTATTTCGGTGATCTCAGCCACGGCGAGATCGCAACTGAAACCGGGCTGCCCCTCGGCACCATAAAATCCCGCATCCGTCTCGCTCTCGAGCGGCTGCGACATACGATGAGATGAGCAATGAACGTCATTAATCACCACCTAACCGACGAGCTCTTGATGGGCTACGCGGCAGGCACGTTGCCCGAAGCGTTCAGTTTGATCGTCGCCACCCACATTTCGATGTGCGACGAATGCCGCGCTCGCCTTGGTAGTTTCGACGCCGTGGGCGGGAGCGTTCTCGAAGAATGTGGCTCCCACGCCATGGCGGAGGACAGCTTTTCAGAGGTCCTTGGCCGTCTCGACGGCGCGCCGAACAGCCAGCCGATCCGCGTAGAGACGGAAACATCAAACGGCGCAAACCACGCCGACAGCTTCCCTTGGCCCCTCGCCGAGTACGTCGGGTCCGATCCGAGCGCGGTGAAATGGAAGTCTCTTGGCGGCGGTGTCCGGCACTCGGTCATCAAAACGTCCAAAGGGGCGACCGCCCGCCTCCTGCGGATCCCGGCCGGGATGACCATGCCAGACCACGGTCATAACGGTCTTGAGGCCACGTTGGTGCTCAAGGGCGCGTACCGTGACGACGATGGTCGTTATGGGCCCGGAGATATCGAAGTGGCGAACGAAGAATTCGACCACACACCGGTGGCCGAAGACGGCGAAGACTGCATCTGTCTCACCGTCACCGACGCGCCGCTCAAATTCCGGGGCCTCGTGCCGCGCATCGCGCAGCCTTTCCTCGGTATTTAAGTCGCATCAGAGCGTGGGAGCCGGACAAGGGTCGTCTCCTCGCTCACCGCCTCAGGCGCCATATCCTCAAAATCGAAACTGTCGAGCCGATGCGCCCGCTTGCCGGCACGTTCGGCCGCCGTTTGGATCCCGTCGAGATCGGCCCGCGCCTGGTTGAAATGGGTGTCGAGCTTGCCCACCCGCTCCACCACGATCTCTACGTCCCGGTGAAGCTGGCGGAGGGTTTTCCGTATCGCTCCGGCCTGTTCGCGCATTTGCGCATCCTTGAGGATGGCCCGCATCGTGTTGAGCGTTGCCATGCAGGTGGTCGGCGACACGATCCAGACCCGTTCGGCAAAGCCTTCCCGCACAATATCGGCGAAATTCGCGTGAAGCTCCGCATAGACCGCCTCTGAGGGAAGAAACATCAGCGCGCCGTCGGCGGTCTCGCCGTCGATAATATAGCGCTCAGCAATGTCGCGGATGTGTTTTTTGACCGCTGTCCTCAGATCGCGCGCGGCCATCTCGAGGTCGCGCTGGCTCTCAGCCCGGCGGAGAGCCTCATAGGCTTCGAGGGGAAATTTTGAATCGATCGCAATCGGCCCGGGCGGGTTCGGCAGATGGATCAAACAATCCGCGCGCCGGCCATTCGAGAGCGTCGCCTGGAGCGTGTAACTCGACTTGGGCAGGGCCTTGGAGACGATATCGGTCAACTGGATCTCGCCGAACGCCCCCCGCGTCTGCTTGTTTGACAGGATATCCTGTAGGCTCAGCACATCGCCCGAAAGCCGGGTGATGTTCTCTTGGGCCTTGTCGATGGCCTGAAGCCGCGCCTCAAGATCGGCGAGCGATTTCGTGGTCTTCTCCGAGCCACCCTGAAGAACCTCGTTCACCTTCTCCTGCATATCCGAGAGATTCCGCGCCGAGCGAAGCATGTTGTCGGCCAGGCGTTCGTTGACCTGGAGTTGCACGTCGGCCAGGCGCGTCTCAAGGGTCTGGAGCAATTGGCTTTGCCCGGCCGCCTGGGCTTCGGACACCCCGCTCAGCCGCCCGGCAAGTTGCGACTGGTTCTGGCCGAGCCCGTCGACCGCGCGGCCCAATTGGTCGAGTTGGTAGATCACCGGTTCAGCCATACGCGCCGAGCGTCGTGCCGCCGAGAGCGACAGGATCAGCAAGACCAGAACGAGCAGCACCAACGCCCCGCCCCCAAGTACACCCATCACCGCCGGATCGGTGAATTCGTAGCTGACCCCGCCAATCTCGATCATCGCCGCCCGAAAAGCCTCTCGATATCGGCGAGCTTTAACTCAACGTAAGTCGGCCTGCCGTGGTTGCACTGCCCCGAATTGGGTGTGGCCTCCATCTCTCGCAAAAGGGCGTTCATCTCCGCCGCCCCGAGGGACCGCCCCGACCGGACCGAGCCGTGGCAAGCCACCCGCGACAGGATTGCATCGATCCGTGCCTGGAGCGTCGCCCCGGCCCCAAGATCGTCCAAAGCGTCAAGAATGTCGGCCAAGAGCGCTTTGCCGTCGACGGGCCCGAGAAGGGCGGGCGTCTCATGGATTGCCACTGCCCCGGGCCCAAACGGTTCGATGACGAGGCCAAGCTCGGTCAAGGCATCCCGCTGTGCCAAGAGCTTCTCCGCGTCGAGCGCGCCCAATTCGACGATATCGGGAACGAGCATCAATTGGCGCGGGATGTCGCGCGCCGCGTATTGGGCTTTGAGGCCTTCGTAGACCAGCCGCTCATGGGCAGCGTGCTGGTCGACCAGAACGATCCCATCGGCGGTTTGGGCCAGGATGTAGTTTTCGTGGAACTGGGCCCGGGCCGCACCGAGGGGGCTGTCGGGCTCGGCCAACGGCGGGGGCCCTTCGGGTTCGATCCGCGCACTGGGAAGGGCGGTCTCGGCGAAACCCGGCTGGGGCGAGACCGGGCGCGGCGGCCGGTCCATCTGATAGACCCGGGGCTCCTCCGCCGGGGTTTGAAAGGCACCGAGGGTCGCTCCGGCCAGGGTCGTCGCACTCCGATGGCCCGCTTCGGCCAGGGCATGACGCAGGCCCGAGACGACGAGGCCCCGTGCGACGCCCGGCTCACGAAACCGCACTTCGGCCTTCGCCGGATGGACGTTGACGTCGACCCGTTCGGGGTCGCACTCGATCAACAACACCGCCGCCGGGTGCCGGTCCCGCGCCAAGAGGTCAGAATAGGCCGCCCGGAGCGCGCCGAGCAGCATCCGGTCGCGTACCGGACGGCCGTTTACGAAAAGAAACTGCTGGACCGCCGCGCCCCGCGAATAGGTCGGCAAACCCGCAAAGCCCGCCAGGTGAATGCCCTCCCGCACCGCATCGAGGGCGATCGCATTGGCAGTAAAGTCTTTCCCCAGAATCTGGCCGATCCGCTCGGCCGGATCGGAGCTCGGGGCAAGATCCAGAAGGTCACGCGGAGCATCAGTCACGTCGCGGAGGCGGAATGCCACGCCCGGTGCGGCCAGGGCCAAACGGCGAACGATATCGGCCACGGCCTGGGTCTCCGCCCGGTCGGTGCGGAGAAACTTCAACCGCGCCGGTGTGGCGTAGAAAAGATCGCGGACCTCGACGGTTGTGCCCTGGGGCGCCGAAGCCGGGCGCGCCGCCCCGAGAACGCCGCCTTCGGCTTTGATCTCGGACGCCGCCTCCCCCGGCGGGCGGCTCGCGACCCGCAACCTGGCGACCCCGGCCAGAGAAGCCAGAGCCTCACCCCGGAACCCGAAAGAGTGGATGTTCAACAGGTCGGACCCGTCGATCTTCGAGGTCGCATGGCGCGACAGCGCCAGCGGGAGGTCGGCCGCGGCAATGCCTGACCCGTCATCGGTGACCCGGATCAACGCCTTCCCGCCCGATGCAATGTCGATCGCGATGCGCGTCGCACCCGCATCGAGGGCGTTTTCGACGAGCTCTTTGGCCGCCGAAGCTGGCCGTTCGATGACTTCGCCGGCCGCGATCCGGTTGATCGCCGCCTCGTCGAGCTGCCGGATGGGCCGTGGTAGGCCTGATATGTTGGGGTCTGCTCCGTCCATGCCACTACCCATAGCATGGACGGATACGATTCGGGAGAGCGTTACTCGGTCGCGAGAAGGCCCTCGGGCTGGCCTACGACCACGAAGCGCAGCGCGTCGGGGTCATAAAGCCGGGCGGCCACGCGTTTTACATCTTCGACAGTCACCGCGTTCACCTTGTCGTTCCGAGTGTTGATGTAGTCGATGGGCAAGCCGTTCATCTGCATGCCCACCATAATCCGGGCGATCGGGCCATTGCCGTCGAACCGAAGGGGGTAGGCGCCTGTCAGATAAGTCTTGATCGAGGCGAGCTCTTCTTCGCTCAGCCCCATCTCGGCCACCCGGGCCCATTCGTCGCGCACGACCGCGATGGCTTCGGCCATCCGGTCATTGGCCGAAGCCACCTGACCCAAGACCATATCCGCATGGTCATAATCCACGAGATAGGTGCCGATCCCGTAGGTCAGCCCGCGCTTTTCGCGCACCTCGTCGGACAGCCGCGACTGGCGCCCCGACCCCCCGAAACTCTCGTTCAACAGGAAGGCCGGGAAGAAATCGGGATCCTCGCGCGAGATCCCCCCATGGCCGAAAAACGCTACCGATTGGGGCACGTCGAGTTCGACGACCTCCAAAAACCCATCCTCTGGCACCGCAACCGCCTCGATCTGTGGCGCCCCCTCGGCGGGAAGACCCCCCAGAAGATCATCGAGCAGAACGCCAAGATCTTCCGGCGTTATGTCACCAGCCGCCCCCACAAAAATCCGGTCGCGGGCAATGACCGCGTCCCGGGCCGCGATGAGATCATCCCGCGTCAAAGCCGACACGCTCTCGACCGTGCCGGTCTCCGCCGAGCCATAGGGATGATCGCCGAAATTGAGCTCTGCAAAACTCCGCCGGGCAATCTCGTTAGGATCGTTGGCATCGCTCCGGATCCCAGAGATCACCTGAGCCCGCACCCGTTCGATGGCCACGTCGTCAAACCGCGTCTCGACCAGGGCCGAGCGGAGGAGCGCCGCCGCCTCGTCCCGGTTCTCGGTCAAAAACCGCGCCGAGATAGACACCCCGTCCCGAAACACGTCAAAATCGTAGCTCGCCGCGAGGCTTTCCCGGGCCGTGGCAAACCCGGTCGCGTCGAGGTCACCAGCACCCTCTTCCAAAAGCCCGCTCATCAGGTTGATCGCCCCACGCTTTCCCGGCGCGTCGAGCGACGAACCACCTTGGAACCGGATTTCGAGCGCGACGAACGGGATGCTCGGCTCCTCGACAAGCCAAGCCGTGATCCCGCCCGGCGAAGTCACTTCGACGATATCGACCGCTGCCCGGGCAGGGAGGGCGGCCGTGGCAAGACAGGCGGCAAAGATGATCCGGATCATTGGGTGGCCTCCACGGTGTCGGTTTCACTTGGCCCACGGAGCCAGCCCGTCACGGCATTCTCGCGGATAAAGACGTCCTTTGCGGCGGCGACGATGTCTTCGCCAGTGACCGCCTGGAGGATCTCCGGCCATGCCTCCACATCTTCAACCGTCAGCCCGCTTGTGAGTGCCGCACCGTAGCGGCGGGCGAGCGATGAGATATTGTCGGCCTCATAGATCCGCGCGGCCCGGAGCTGCATTTTGATCCGGTCGAGCTGCTCTTGATCCACCCCTTCTTCGATGAATTCCGCCACGGCTCCGTCGAGCGCAGCCTCGGCATCTTGGAGGCTCACCCCGTCGCCGGGCACGATCACCAATCCGAATGTCGTGTCGTCATAGGACCGACCGCTGTAGAACGCAGACGTGTAGATCGAGATTGGCCGGTCGAATTCGAGCTTTTGGCCAAGCACCGAGGTCGCCCCGGTCCCACCGAGAACTTCCGCCAAAAGCGTCAGCGCCGCGGCCTGTTCCTGGTTCCCGGAATCCCGTTCCGGCGCGAGATAGGACCGCACCACATAGGGCTGTGCCACCCTTGGGTCTTCCATCACCAGGCGCCGCTCGGCCAATTGCGGGGGCTCGGCCACACGCTCGCGCACTTCTACGTTGGGATTAGCGGCAATCGGGCCGTAATGGGTCTCGGCGAGCCGGATGACTTCGTCGGGGTCGGCATCGCCCGCGACGATCAGGATCGCGTTATTCGGCCCGTAATGCTCGGCGTAAAAATCCATCGCGTCTTCGAGGCTCAGATCATGGGCCTCGTGCTTCCACCCGATGATCGGCGTGCCATAGGGATGGTTGAGAAACTGCGCCGCCCGCCGCTGCTCGCCGAAAAGCGCGCCGGGGCTGTTTTCCGTCCGCTGATTGCGTTCCTCGATCACCACTTCGCGCTCGGGCGGGATGTCGGCGGGCACGAGGGCCAGCCCGTCCATGCGCGAGGCCTCCATATCCATCACCAGATCCAGCCGGTCGGCGGCGATCCGTTGGAAATAGCCGGTGTAATCGTAAGACGTGAACGCGTTATCGCTCCCGCCATTTTCCGCCACGATCCGCGAAAACTCGCCTGATTCAAGCTCATCGGTCGCCTTAAACATCAAGTGCTCGAGGAAATGGGCGATGCCGGACTTGCCCCGCGGTTCATCGGCCGAACCCACCCGGTACCACACCATATGAACGACCACCGGCGCTCGATGGTCTTCGAGCACGACGATTTCCATCCCGTTTTCAAGGGTATGGGTGGTGATCTCAGCGGCTTGGGTGGCGATAGTGCCTGCAAAGAGGGCGGCGACGAAGGTGAAAATCCGGGCCATGGGCGCTCCATTAAACGGCGTTCGCCTAGAAATACGTGGCCCGGGGCCCGCTTCAAGGCACACCAACGCGGCCGTGATCGGATCAGCGAGGATCGGGCGGAGGCGCAGGCGTGGGGATGCCGGCGGCGCGGAACCGGTCTAGCTCGGCATGCTGGTCGAGCGCTTGGTCGGCATAGGCGCGGAAATAGATGTTGAGATTGAAAAGCCGCTCGAGCGGGCGCCCGCGATTGTCCCGCCGGAAAGCAAGGTCAGCGGCGGCAAGTTCGGGGCGGATGTTGGGGTCAATGCCAAAGCGCCCCGCGGCGGCCAAAAGCGCGCGGTCGCCTGCCGGTGAGACCGCCGCACCCCCGCGCCCGCCGAGCGCCTGGGCCACATCGGCCTCGGGCCGCGGATCCACACGATTGGTCCCGCCTGGATTTGGCGGCGGCAGGCTCGCGTAATCGGCCGGTTCTTCGATGGGCCCGGTGGGCAAGATGCCGAATTCGTCAGGCGTGCTGCCGCGCTGAAGATTGAGAAGCTCTGGTTCGGAATTCCCCCCGCAGGCCGACAGGAAAATACAAAGCCCGCCCAGGGCTCCAAGTTTCCGGACTATGTTTGCGTAGCGCACCATGGTCCCGTCCTACCGGCCTTTGGCCTTGGCGTCACGGTCCTTTCCGTCGCCGCTGGCGAAGAGGACAAGGCCCACCGCTCCGAAAAAGATCGCGATATCGGCGACGTTGAAGGCGTAAGGGTTCACAAATCCGCAGCATGACATGTTGAGAAAGTCCGCGACCGCGCCGTAGAGCACCCGGTCAAGGGCGTTTCCCAAGGCCCCGCCCACCAAAAGCCCGGCCGCGATTTGCGCCCGCGTGCCCGGCCGCTCGGCGATCATCCACCAGACCACCCAAAGCGAGATCACGACCGCCAGCCCCACCAAAAACCACCGCACAGCGTCGCTGTCGCCCGCGAAAAGGCCAAAGTTCACGCCGCGGTTCCAGGCCATGCGGAACGTCAAAAAGGGCGGAAAAACCTCGATCACGCCGCGGTTGATGAGATCGAGCCAGAAAACGATCACCACCTTGGTGAGCTGATCGAGCGCGAAGATTACGATCGCGGTCAGCGCGAGGGGGCGGGCGGCAAGCATCAGTGCCTGAAATGCCGAAGGCCGGTGAACACCATGGCAAGACCCGCCTCGTCGGCCGCGGCAATGACTTCATCGTCGCGCACCGAACCACCCGGCTGGATGATGGCAGTCGCCCCGGCTTCTGCGGCGGTCAAGAGCCCGTCGGGAAACGGGAAAAACGCATCCGAGGCCACGACCGACCCCTGGGTCAGCGGCTGAGACAGGCCGAGCGCTTCCGCCATATCTTCCGCCTTCCGCGCGGCAATCCGTGTGGAATCAACCCGGCTCATCTGGCCCGCGCCAACGCCCACGGTCGCCCCGTCCTTGGCATAGACGATGGCGTTCGATTTAACGTGTTTGGCAACCTTCGCGGCAAAGAGAAGGTCCGCAGTCTCTGCCGCACTTGGCGCCCGCTTTGTCACAACCTTGAGATCGCCCGGCCCCGCAACACGCGCGTCCCGGTCTTGCACCAAGAACCCGCCCGCCACCTGGCGGAAGGTCAGCCCGTCCTCGGCCGGGTCGGCGAGGCCGTCCGTCAAAAGCAGCCGGAGGTTTTTCTTTTTCGCAAAAACCGCCTGCGCCGCGTCATCGGCCCCCGGCGCGATGACCACTTCGGTGAAAATCTCCGAGATGGCCTCTGCGGTGACGCCGTCGAGCGGACGGTTTAGGGCGATGATGCCCCCAAAAGCGCTCGTGCGGTCGCAATCAAAGGCCTGGGTATAGGCCTCAACGGGCGTCTCCCCGGTGGCCACGCCGCACGGATTGGCATGTTTTATGATCGCCACGGCCGGGCGCTCCGGGTCGAACTCCGAGACGAGCTCGAAAGCCGCGTCGGTGTCGTTAATATTGTTGTAACTCAGCTCCTTACCCTGGAGCTGGGTGGCGGTGGCCACGCCGGGGCGCGCGGCACCGCTTCGATAAAACGCTGCCGCTTGATGGGGGTTTTCGCCGTAGCGAAGGGTTTGGCCGAGGGTTCCGGCAAAGGCGCGTCGGCGGGGCGCGGCCTCGGCACGGCCGGCAAACCAGGCTGAAACGGCCGCGTCATAGGCACCGGTCCGGGCGTAAGCTGTCTCGGCAAGGCGGGTGCGGGTCTCCTCGGTCAGGCCGCCTTTCGCTCGGATCTCTTCGAGGACCGGATCATAGTCCTCCACATCGACCACCACGCCGACGAAGCGGTGGTTCTTCGCCCCTGCCCGGATCATGGCCGGACCGCCGATATCGATGTTTTCGATCACCGTGGCCGCATCGGCCCCCGACGCCACCGTTGCCTCAAAGGGGTATAGATTGACCACCAAAAGATCGATTGCGCCGATCCCATGGGCCTCCATAGCCGCCAGATGGTCGGCGTCATCCCGGAGCGCCAAAAGCCCGCCATGGACCTTGGGGTGAAGTGTTTTCACCCGCCCGTCCATCATTTCTGGAAAGCCTGTCACATCGGCGACGTCGGTCACGTCGAGCCCGGCCTCGCGGAGCGCCTTCGCTGTCCCGCCGGTGGACAGAAGCGCGACCCCTTCGCCCGCCAAAGCGCGCGCAAATTCGATGAGGCCGGTTTTGTCGGACACTGAGATCAGCGCCCGTTTCACATTCATCCCCTCCCCCATCGCGTCTAAGTGCTCACCGCGAGTGCTTCGTCGACATCATCAGTTTCAAAGTCGCGGAGGAAGGTCGGGGTCTCCTGGGCCTTGGCGAAGGTCCAGCTGATCTTGGTGGTATATTCCATGGCTGCGGCATGAAGCACAATCTGCTGGGTGGCGCGAGGGCTGAGCGCGGTTTTTTCAAGATAAACGCTCGGCTCCAGGGTCATGCGGGCGGCCCCGGCAAACCGAAACACCCAGATTTCACCGCTTTTGAGAAGGAGCGATGCCGCCTGCCCGCCCATATCGAGCCGGGCATCCACATCCGGATGGAGATGGAACCGGATCGCGAACGGGATCCCTTCGAGCCGGCTCCGGTCGAAGGCCAGATCAAAGCGTTTCTCGGCGGTCGCCCCTTGGGGTGTGAGCGCGTCAGAGCCGTCGAGGCTCCGCCCGTCCCGCGAGAGTTCAAGCGTGCGCACATGGGTCAGACCGTGGCTCGACAGATACCCATCATGGGACAGGATCAAATGGGGCCCCGACGCGCCTTCCCGGTCATGGATGCGGACATGTTCGGGCGTTTCAACGAGCATCTCCACCGCATAGCCCGACCCCAACCGCCCCGGTCCAAGCCGGGAGGACGAAAAGCCTTCGATCCCCAACGTCGAATGGGACGGGGTGGCCCGGCCCGCCTGGCGCCAATTCTCCCCGAAATTGTAGCCCGAGCCGCAATTGACGATCAAAGGTCGGCGACCCGAGGTGAGCTCGATGGCCAGGGTTGACGCATGGGCGTTGACAGAAGCCTCACCCTTTGGCGGCGGTCCGGCATCGGCAATCACCGTTGTCCGGCCTTCGGCGAGCCGGGCAAATCCCATCGCTTCGCCGCCCGTGCCAACGCCGCGAACGCCGGACGTGGCCAGCGCATGTTCGAGGCGGCCTTCAAGGCCCCGGCCCCCACCGTGGAACCGCGCCAAACCGCCGTCAGAGTGCCGCAGCCGCCGGAGCACAGGGGCAATCCGCTCAATGGCTTCGAAATGGCCATCCTCGGCCACCCGGCCGGTCTCGCTCAACGTCGACGAGGCCCAATTGAGAAGGGTGAAGATCTCTAAAAGGTCCTCGGGCGAGCGGTTGGGGATCCCGCCACCGCTGTCAATCGTGGCCTGGCATTCCCGAGCCATGGCCCGGCTCGCAATGCCCACAAAGTGTTCAAGCCCTTCGAGGGCCAAAGCGCCGTAGATCAAACCGGTCAGCGCTTCGAACCGGGGCAATCCGGCCGGTGCCGCTTTCCAGCGCCGCTTGAGAAACAAGGTCTGGCGCCCGAGCGCGCGCAGAAAGGCCCGGTTGGTCGAGGCCTCAGCCCCGTTAAGGAGCATCACCGCGTTGCTGATCATGCGGATCAACCGGCGCCCCGTCAGGTCCGGCGTCCAGCCCGGCCCACCGCCCCGTGCAAAGCGCGCCACCCAGGCATGGCTCCATTCCTGGGCGCAATTCGTGGCCTTGAGATCGCCTGCCGCAGCCAGATCGTCGAGCCAGGTGAAACCGTGGAGCGCTTCTTCGAAACGACTATCCGGCATGGGAAGATCCCAGATCCCGTTATCTTCGGCTTCCACCAAAAAGCCCGCAAAATGGAACTTTCCGGCGCTCAATTGCCGCCCCCGGGCAAAAGACCCGATTGTGCGGGGTTCGGGCTGGCTCACGAACGCCGTGGCCGGATTGCGCAACCCGGCCCGCCGCGCCGCCAGCCGGTTCATCCAACGCGCCTGCCGCGTCGACCAACTCTCTCCGTGTGCCATTGGCCTACTCTGCCTCTGACCTGCTGCCTCTCCTAGCGGTCGAGCAAGAGAATAGCCCCTTCGGCCGGTGCTGTCATCGCCGCGCGAGACGGGCGATGAAAAACCCGTCGATCCCGCCGCGTTCGGCCCAACTTTCCGGCGTGATGCGAAGGGTACCGCCCTCGCTGAGCCATGCCGGGTCGAGACCGGGAAGTTCGGACGCGCCGATAGGATCGATCGTTAGGCACTCGTGGCGTTCCATTGCGGCCGCCACTTGCGCCTCGCCTTCCTCCGGAAAGAGCGAACACGTGCAGTAGATGATCCGCCCCGCTGGGCGGGTGAGCGCCACGGCCCGGTCGATCAGCGCCCCTTGCAGTGCCAGAAGCGGGGTAAGATCGAGATCGCGCTTGGCATGGGGGAGATCGGGATGGCGCCTAATCGTTCCGGTGGCCGAACACGGCGCATCAAGGAGCACCCCGTCGAAAGGCTGCTCCGCGTCCCAAACCAGCCCGTCCCCGACCACGCATTCGGCTCGAAGGCCGATCCGCGCCAAGTTCTCCTCGACCCGCGCCATCCGCCGCGCGGAGATATCGAGCGCGGTCACCTCTGCCCCCATCGCCGCCAATTGAAGGGTTTTGCCCCCAGGTGCCGCGCAAAGATCGAGCACGCGCTCCCCTGGCTTAGCCCCAAGAAGCTGGGCAGGCAGCGCCGAGGCCGCGTCCTGGACCCACCACGCACCGTCGTCAAAACCCGGCAATGCGCTGACCTGGGTCTCGGCTCCGATACGGACCGACCCGGTCGGCAAAACTACCCCATCTAGGCGCCGGGCCAGCCCTTCGGTGTCGTCCCGGGGCGTCAGATCGAGGGGCGGCACCGCGGCATGGACCGCCTCAATCGCCTCGACCCGTGCCCGCCCATAGGCCGCCACCAAGGGTTTCCGGAGGGGTTTTGGAAGGCTCGGGATCGGAACCTCTTGCCAATCGGGGGCTTCGCGGAGGATCCGGCGGAGAACACCATTGGTGAGCCGCGCTAGGCCATCCTCGCCGGTGCGGCTCCGGGCCAAACTCACCGCCGACGACACGACCCCGTGGGCCGCTTCTTCAAACACAAAAAGCTCGACGATCGCCAAGCGAAGCGCATTCAAGACCGGCAATGGAGGTTTTTGGCGGAGGCAGGGCCCGAGCACCCGGTCAGCGCGTCCGGCCCAGCGGAGGGTCTCCGTGGCAAGTCGTCCGGCCCGCGCCCGCTCTGGCGCTGCCAAGGGTGCCAGCACGTCGCCTGTTAATTCGCTCAAGAGCCGACCCTCGATGGTCACCCCATCGATCAGATCAAGCGCCGCCTTCCGCGACCCCAGCCCCGGCGCTTCTGCCGTTTCATCCCTTGAGACCATGGGCGCGGCGCGTATATCAAAGCATTATGAGCGACAAGGACTTACCTGAGCCCAAAGACAAGGCGGCCGATCTCCCTGAAGCGGCCCAGCGCGCGCTTGCTGAAGCCGAAGCGCGGCGAAAGGCGGCCAAAGCCAAGGCCCTTCCCAAAGAACTTGGCGGTCGCGACGGGCCCGAACCCGTTCGCTACGGCGATTGGGAAAAAAAAGGGATCGCGATCGACTTTTAGGCTCAGCGGAGTCTTAGATCGGCGTAAATGCCCTCGCCACGATCGGATGTGAACCGCACCGTCGATCCCCGCACTTCCACGAGCTGGCAATTCGGCTCAAGGGCTTCCTCACCGTAGTAAAGATCCCGGCAGAAGTAGCCGTCCGACCATTGCCAATTGCCGGTCACCTGGCGCCCGAACGCGCGGCCGAAGATCTGTCCACGCTCGGAGACTTTCAACGCGATCCCAAGGCGGCGCAGCTCACGACCTTTGATCAGATCGATGAACGAAGCGCGGTCATTGACCGTCTGAAACGTCTCTGCCGAAGCAGGCGAGGTCCAGACGACAAGTGCCAAAGACAGTGCAATCAAAAATGTAGGCATACCAACCTCACACCAAGATCCTTTAAGCGTGTTACGCGTATCATTCCGATCGGATCACATCGATCCCGAGAACATCGGCCATATCATAGCGGCCAGGGGGCCGTCCGAGGCCCCAAACGCCTGCTTTTAAGGCCCCCCTCGCAAAAATCCGCCGATCGGTGGCGATATGGCGCAGAACCACCCTTTCGCCCGGGGCGGCGAAGATCACGTCATGTTCGCCCACCACGTCGCCACCGCGAAGCGCTGCAAACCCGATGGCACCGGGCTCCCGGGCGCCTGTGATCCCGTCCCGACCCCGGTCGGCAACCTGGTCGAGCTCCACGCCCCGCCCCGCGGCCGCCGCCTCCCCGAGCATCAAAGCCGTCCCCGACGGTGCATCTACCTTATGGCGGTGGTGGGCTTCGACGATTTCGATGTCGAAACTCTCATCGAGCGCGGCCGCCACCCGGCGGGTCAGATCCACCAAAAGGTTGACCCCGAGGCTCATATTGCCGGCCCGTACCTGCACCGAATGGCGCGCCGCGGCCTTAAGCTTTGAAAGATCCTCCGCGCCGAAACCGGTCGTCCCGATGACGTGGACCGCCCTGGCCTGGGCGGCCACGGCCGCGAATTCCACGGTCGCCGCAGGGGCGGTGAAGTCAAAGATGATCGCGGCGTTCCGGAACCCTTCAAGCGGGTCGTCCAAAACCGGGGTCCCGCTGGCGGCCCCGCCCATGGCCTCGCCCAGATCCTGGCCGATCCAAGGATGACCTTCCCGCTCGAGCCCGGCCACAAGGCGCAACCCGGATGCGGCGGCAATCTCGGTAACGAGCATTTGCCCCATCCGGCCCGACACCCCTGTCACCGCGCATGATACCGGCTCTTCCATCCCGCGCCTCCCTGGCCTCACGCGCCCCGCTCTATCCCCAAGGCGGTCGAGGCTAAAGCCCCCGCTTGCGAGACGCGCGCCGTCGGCCTATCCCGGAGCCATGGCAAAATCGCATTTCCATGACGGGCCGGGCCCGTCCCAGCGCCAACTTCGCGTCGGGGAATTAATCCGGCGGCGCCTGGCCGAGGTTTTGGCCCGCGGCGAGGTCCACGACCCGGATCTAAACGCCCTTTCGATCACGGTCGGCGAGGTTCGCACCTCCCCCGACCTCAAAGTGGCCACAGCCTATGTCATGCCGCTCGGCGGGCGCGGCAAAGAAGAGGTAGTCGAGATCCTCAACCGCAACCGCCGGGAAATCCGCCGGATGGTGGGGCGAGGCTTGTCGCTGAAATTCTCCCCGGAGATCCGGTTCGTGATGGACGAAACCTATGACCGGATGGAAGACACCCGCCGTCTCTTGGACCTCGACCAGGTCCGTCGGGACCTCGACGATGCTTAGGCACGCCCCTTGGCTCTTATTGGCCCTTTGGCCGTTGGCGGCTTTGGCCGAACCTGCCTGCGAGAGCGACCGGTTCGAAGACGTCCCTTTCACCGCTTGCATTCTCGACCCGAGCGAAGACCAAATCCGGCTCTTTTATCAAAGCGAGACGGGCGATCTTTTCGGCAACTTCGCCGCCCTCGACGCCGCCCTCGGCGCGGAGGGGAGCGACCTTATATTGGCGATGAATGGCGGGATGTATCACAGCGACCGTCGACCGGTGGGCCACTACATCGAAGACGGCAAAGAGATCGTCCCGCTCATCCGCGGCGAAGGGCCGGGAAATTTCGGCCTCCTCCCCAACGGGGTGTTTTGCCTCGACGGCGACGAGGCCATGGTCATGGAAACCGAAGCTTTCGCTAAAACCGCTCCGATGTGTGATTTCGCCACCCAATCGGGCCCTCTTCTTGTGGCGGGGGGCGCGCTCCATCCGAGGTTTCTCCCGGACGGCAGTTCGGAGTTTATCCGAAACGGGGTGGGCGTGACCGAAGACGGTGAGGTCGTCGTCGCCATCAGCGACGGGCCGGTCAACTTCCACCGGTTCGCACGGCTCTTCCGTGACCGGCTGAACGCCCCCGATGCGCTCTATATCGACGGCAAGGTTTCCCGGCTCTTTGCGGCCCCCCTTGGCCGGTCCGATCTCGGCCTCCCCATGGGCCCTATTTTCGCTGTCATCGACACGGGCGGCGCCTGAGCCCGATTGACGGGGCCGCCGTCGCCCTGCTACCTCGCGCGCTCGATTTTGAGGAGGACGAGATGGGGCGCCGGAAATCCGGGCAGGCCATCACTGGCTGGTTGGTTCTCGACAAACCGGCGGGCATGAACTCGACGGCCGCCGTGGGCAAGATCCGCTGGGCCTTTGACGCCAAAAAGGCCGGCCATGCCGGCACGCTTGATCCGGCGGCCACGGGGCTTCTGGCCATTGCCCTGGGCGAGGCCACAAAATGCGTCGCCGACCTGGCCGATGCGCTCAAAACCTACCGTTTCGGGGTCCGGTTCGGTGCGGCCACCGACACTGACGACGCCGAGGGCGAGATCATCGCCGAGAGCCCGAAGCGGCCCACCGACGGCGAGATCGAGGCCGCGCTCGACGCGTTTCGCGGCCAAATCATGCAAGTCCCGCCGCAATACTCAGCCGTCCGGGTCGACGGGGCCCGGGCCTATGACCGCGCCCGGGACGGCGAAGTAATGGACCTTGAGGCGCGAGCCCTCCATGTGGCCCGGCTTGACCGGGTCGAACGGGTCTCGGCAGACGAAGCGATCTTCGAAATGGTCTGTGGCAAGGGCGGTTATGTGCGATCCATCGCCCGCGACCTCGGCCAGGCCTTGGGCACGTTCGGCCATGTCTCCTGGCTGAGGCGCACCCAGTCGGGGCCCTTCACCTTGTCCGATGCCGTTTCTGTCGAGACGGTCGAGACCGAGGCTCGGAGCCCAGCGCTCGGCGCGCGGCTCTTGCCGCTCGAACGGGGTCTCGAAGGGTTGCCCGAAGCGCGGGTCAACGAAGCCCATCTCGGGCCGCTCGCTTGCGGTAATCCGGTCCCTGCGATAGCGCCAAACACCGAGTGGGGCGACCGTGCTTGGGCTTCCCACAAGGGCAAGGCCCTCGCCCTTGGCCATGTCCGCGGCGGCACGTTCCACCCCAACCGCGTCTTCGTCCGGTGATCGAACGACGGTTCCAAAAGGGCGACGCGGCCAGCGTCGCAGTCTATTCACCCTGCGAAAAATACCGCTACAGCCTGATCCGGGTCTGGGACGAAGGCGGCCGCAAGGTGAGTTTCGTCATGCTCAATCCCTCGACCGCGACCGAATACCAAAACGACCCCACCGTCGAGCGCTGCGAACGCCGGGCCCGGGCCTTGGGCTTTGGCGCTTTTCAAGTGACCAATATTTTCGCCTGGCGCGACACCGACCCCAATGCGCTTCGAAAGGCCGAGGATCCGGTGGGCCCCGCCAATGATGCCGCGATTGAAGACGCGAGCCAATGGGCTGACATGGTGGTTTGCGCTTGGGGCACCCACGGCGCGCATCTGGGCCGTGGCCCCGCAGTCGAGGCAAACCTCCGGGGGACGGGCCAACCGCTTTACCATCTCGGCCTCAGCAAGGCCGGGCACCCGAAACACCCGCTCTATATTGGTTATGCAACGGCGCCCCAGATATGGAGCGACCCGCAAAACCCGTACGGCTCTCCGGTTAGGCGCTCCGCCGCACCTCGCCCTGTTCCGTCTCTTCGTGGTCGCCGGGCTCCAGACGCTCGTTAGGCCGACCGACAAAATCCCTTGGCAGGACCGGCTCTGTATCGGCCTCGGCAAAGACCCCTGGCCCCTTAATGAGCGGAGGGACAGCGCCCACCATCGGCCCGAACGCTGCACCGGGCACCGGCAACATCACCGGCAAAGGATGGAGGCGCTCTTCCAAAGAGGCCGAGCGGCGCGTTTGAATCGGCGGCAAGGGTTTGGGCGTGTCGGGCGCCGCGGGGGCGACGGCGGCCTGAGACTTGGTCGGCTTCAGCATCACCCACTCGGAGGGGATGTCTAGGGCGAGACCGATATCCGGGGCGATCCCGGGCGGTTCCGCAGAAAGGCCCGGTAGTATGTCGGGCAACGGGTCGCTCGCAGCGGCGGCTCTTTGGGCAGCCCCCTGGCGCCTCGGCGTGTGTGTCTCTGGGTTGCCATAGCCGCGGTCGCCGCCCTTCCCGCCGGCCCGGAGCGCCTCTTCCAAAGGATCGCCGGCAAAGACCGGGTCATTCAAAGGGTCGTCAATCAGCATGGGCCCTTTGGCCACGGTTCCAAATTTGAGCACCGTTGCCAGGTCCATCGTGATCTGCGCAGATTTCCCGTCTCCGGGCATTTTGACTTCGACGGACACATCCGGCACCCGGTCAAGACCTGCGAACCGGAGCGTGAGCGTCCCGCCATCGGGGTTCATCGCTGCGACCGTCGGCGTCCCATCCTCGGCAAGACTCACTTCGATGGCCGCGTCGAGATCGTCGACTTCTATCCGGCACGTATCAGCCGCCGGATCAAAGCCAGTTATCACAAACGTTCCGGGCGCGTCAGGCACTTCAGAGATCGATCCGGAACCGTCGGCCGGGCCTAAAAGGGCGCCTCCGCCCTCCCAACCAAACTCGTCGTAAAGGTCCGGATCCTCTTCCTTCGGCCCCTCGGGCCTACGCGCGGCGTGGGCCTTGAACGAGGCGGCACGTCCACGAAGGGCAAGGGCGAAAAGCATCGAAAAGCACCGGTTAGGGAAGGCGATCCCTACCAGCGCGACCCAAAAAATCCCTTGCTTTGACGGCTACAATTCGCGTCGATTTAGACCGGAAACCAAGCGCCTAGCTCGAAGGAACGAGGGCAATGTCGCCCGGTTCGAGCGTATATCCCGGCGCGGCTCCGGCACGGACGATGAGCACCGTGTCGCCATCGAGATCGACCGCGAAAGACGTGTTGCCCCCGAGATCGACCTCCGTGGTCACCCCCACCGTCGGGGCTGGGCCCGAGGGGTCGTAAAAGAGCTCAATCGTATCGGTCTCATCGACATAATCGAAGATTTCGGGTGCTGCCGCGCCGATCCAATCGCCTGAAACGAAGGTGTCGGCCGCATTGTCAGCCGCGCCGCTCTCTAGCTCGCCGTAAGCCAGGTCGCCGTCGCCGAGAAGGAGCCGATCCGACCCGCCATCGCCGACGATTGTGTCGCCGGTGTCGGTGTCGGCCCCACCCACCAGGACCCGGCCGTCCAGCGTGTCAGCCCCGCCATCGCCTTCGATCGTATCGGCCCCGAGCCCGCCGACCATATCGTCATTGCCCGAACCGCCCCGGAGGCTGTCATTGCCGCCGCCCCCGTCGATCTCATCCATGCCGCCGCGCCCTTCGACGAGATCGCCTCCCTCTTCGCCGAATAGGTCATCGTCGTTGTCACCGCCAATGATCGTGTCGTCTTCGATGCCGCCGCGGATCGTGTCTTGGCCGGCCCCGCCCGACAGCGAGTCTTCCCCCGGCCCGCCATCAATTTCATCGTTATTGGCCCCGCCTTCGATCGTGTCATTGCCGAGATCGCCCGACAAATCGTCATTGCCGTTCCGCCCAAAGATGAAGTCAGCGCCGGGCCCGCCATCGATCGTGTCATTGCCGCCGCCGCCTTCCAGCGTTTCGTCGTCGCCCTCACCAAACAGCATGAGGTCTGGCTCCGCCTCCTCGCCCCCTCCGCCGCCGCCAAGGCCGATCCCGGCCAAAAGACCTATGCTGGCCAATAACAAAACGAGCTCTACCATCGAACACTCCCTCGATCCCGGCGCTTCTCGCGCCGATGTCATTGAATTGCCGGGATCATATCGTTTTCTGCAGAAGAAGGCCCGCCTAACCTGGCATCGCCCCCATTTTTGACGGCGACAATGTGCAGAAGAGAGACAGGATTGTGAGCAGCCCAGAAACAACGGAGATCGTGGCTCTGCGCGAAGAACTCGCCCGGTTGAACGGGCACCGCTTCGTCCAGATCCACAATTCGACCCTCCGGCTGGTCTGGTTTCAGTTCTTGCGGGGCCTCGCCTTCGGCTTCGGCACGGTGGTGGGAGCATCGATCCTCGTCTCGGCCCTCGCCATCGCATTGGCGCAGATCGAATTCTTGCCCATCATCGGCGACTGGGCGGCCGAGATTGCGCGCCAGATGGAAGAGGCGCGATCCTCGGGCAATTAGCGCTTCACAGGGGGCATTCGTTGGCCTATACGCCGGGCTTCGCCGCGAGACAGGCGATCAGTCTCGGGCCCGCTGGACGACATCCCGGCGCCGCCCATCACCGATAAGGAGAGCCCGATGTCGATTACTGCGGAAGACAAAGCCCGGATCATGAAAGAATATGCCACCAAGGACGGCGACACCGGGTCGCCCGAAGTCCAAGTGGCCATTTTGTCGTCGCGCATCGCGACCCTGACCGAGCACTTCAAGACCCACAACAAAGACAACCATTCGCGCCGGGGTCTTTTGCGCCTTGTCGCCCAGCGCCGGAAGCTTTTGGATTACACCAAAGCGAAGGACGAAGCGCGTTACCAGAAGCTCATCGAGCGCTTGGGCCTACGCCGCTAAACCGTATCGTTTACGTCGAAAACGACCCGCTCCGGCCGCAGGCCGGAGCTTTTTTAGGAAAATCTGGCTTTTAAGCGTTTCAGGCTTCGGCGCGACGGCGCTTGCCCGTGGCCAAGATCACGAAGGCCGCAATCGCACCGATAGCCACGAGGAGCCCATTGAGACTGGCCCCGCGCACCGGCACGGCGGGGTTGAGCGTCACGCTTCCCCCATCGGCAACAATCTCGGTTTCAACGGGCGTCACACCCGTTGGCCCAAAATCAAACAGGTCGAATGAGATGGGCTCGCGCCCAAGCTCTGGAAAGCGCAGTGTGACTTCCGACCCGGGATCAGCCTTCCAGGCGAAAAAGCCCATGAAGGCCACCAACTCATCGAGACCCATTTTGCCAACGGTCTCCGGCGAATTGCACACCGCGATCGACATTGCAGCGGTGAGCGGGCTGTCAAAGGGGGGAAGGATCGCCGGGTCATGGACCATCATAGACAGCCCTTCCATTGCGACCGGCTCACCGTCGATGAAGACCTCGACATCGCGGAATATCTCATCGGCCGTCTCGAACGTGCCTTGGTAAAGCCCTTCGATATCGACGACGCCCTCCGGCGTGAGAAGCGCCTCCGCACCCTGCCCGAACACGTCTTCGAGCATGGGGGCGGGCGTGGCGAAATAAATGGCGATACCCGACGGCTCCCGGTCGACCAGGATCGTCGGCCTTTGGGTATCTGCGGCCGCCCCAATCGGCGCCATCAAGCCCAGGACTATCGCAATTATCCGCGCCATGGTTGCGATATATGGTCGAAACCGCGGAAAATCGAGGCGTCTTTTCCCATTTTAAAGCAGCCAAAAACCCGCTAAGGCGACGCCCATCGCTTCGGGCGGCGGCCGGACCCCTGCGTCGCCCAGAGAATTG
Source organism: Pseudomonadota bacterium (assembly GCA_039198225.1). Classification (GTDB taxonomy): domain Bacteria; phylum Pseudomonadota; class Alphaproteobacteria; order Rhodobacterales; family Rhodobacteraceae; genus JASJAR01. The sequence continues at coordinate 2,163 of JBCCTQ010000033.1, read as the reverse complement.
CAAAACCAAATTGGGGTCGCGGGCAATGGGGCCCGCACGTCAACGGATGACGGCATCGGGCCGCATCCAGATGGGATACCACATGTTCAAAGAAGTGAAGAAATCGATCCAGTGGGGCGAAGAAACGCTGACCCTGGAAACCGGGAAAGTTGCGCGCCAGGCCGACGGCACGGTGATCGCGACCTACGGCGAAACCTCCGTCATGGCGAATGTGACATTTGCCCGTGCGCAAAAGCCGGGCCAGGACTTTTTCCCCCTGACCGTCCACTACAACGAGAAATATTACGCCGCCGGCAAAGTGCCCGGCGGCTTCTTTAAGCGCGAAGCTCGGCCGACCGAGAAGGAAACGCTGACCTCGCGCTTGATTGACCGTCCGATCCGGCCGCTCTTCGCGCCGGGCTTCAAAAACGAAGTTTTGGTCATCTGCACGGTTCTGAGCCACGACCTCGTCAACGACCCCGACATCGTCGCGATGATCGCAGCCTCAGCGGCGCTCACGCTTTCGGGTGCACCGTTCATGGGCCCGATCGCGGGCGCCCGGGTGGGCTTTGTCGACGGCGAATACGTCCTCAACCCCGAAGTTGAGGATATGGACCAACTTCGCACCAAGCCCGACCAACGGCTCGACCTCGTCGTTGCCGGCACCAAAGGCGCGGTGATGATGGTCGAATCCGAGGCCTATGAGCTGTCGGAAGCCGAAATGCTCGGCGCTGTGACCTTTGCCCATGAGCAAATCCAGCCGGTGATTGATCTGATCATCGATCTGGCCGAGGACGCCGCCAAAGAACCCTTCGACTTCCAGCCACCGGATTACTCAGCGCTCTATGAGGCAGTCAAAGCGGCGGGCGAAGACGCCATGCGAGCGGCCTACGCGATCACCGACAAACAAGAGCGGGTCGCGGCGGTCTCGGCGGCCAAGTCTGCGATCCTCGAAAAGCTCTCCGAAGAGCAACTCGAGGACGCCAATCTCGGCTCGGCGCTGAAAAAGCTCGAATCCGGCATTCTCCGGGGCGATGTCGTCAAGAACGGCACCCGGATCGACGGTCGGAAGACCGATGAGGTCCGCGATATCGTGGCCGAAACCAAGCTCCTGCCCCGAACCCATGGCTCCGCACTTTTCACCCGCGGCGAGACCCAGGCCCTCGTGGTCACGACCTTGGGCACGGGCGATGACGAACAGATCATCGACGCGCTCCACGGGAATTTTCGGTCGAACTTCCTGTTGCACTACAACTTCCCGCCCTACTCGGTGGGGGAAGTGGGTCGGGTCGGGCCTCCGGGACGGCGCGAGATCGGCCACGGGAAACTCGCCTGGCGGGCGCTCCAAGCGGTGCTGCCATCGGCGACCGACTTTCCCTACACGCTCCGCCTGGTCTCGGAGATCACTGAATCCAACGGCTCATCCTCCATGGCCTCGGTCTGCGGCGGGAGCCTTTCGATGATGGATGCCGGCGTGCCCCTTAAGGCGGCCGTGGCCGGTGTGGCCATGGGCCTTGTTCTTGAAGAGGACGGCTCCTTTGCGATCCTCACCGACATCCTCGGCGACGAGGACCATTTGGGCGACATGGACTTCAAGGTCGCTGGAACCGAAGAGGGCATCACCTCGCTCCAGATGGACATCAAAGTGCAAGGCATCACGCCTGAGATTATGGAAAAAGCCCTCGAACAGGCCCGCCAGGGTCGGCTCCATATCCTGGGCGAAATGAACAAGGCGCTGTCGGAAACCTCTGAGTTTTCGATCCATGCGCCGCGCATCGAAACCATGACCATCCCCACCGACAAGATCCGCGAAGTGATCGGGTCCGGCGGCAAGGTCATCCGCGAGATCGTCGAAACCTCCGGTGCCAAGGTCGACGTCAACGATGACGGTGTGATCAAGATCGCCTCACCGGACGGCGAAGCGATCAAACGCGCCTATGACATGATCCACTCGATCGTGGCCGAGCCCGAAGAAGGGAAGATCTACCGCGGCAAGGTCGTCAAAATCGTTGATTTCGGCGCCTTCGTGAACTTCTTCGGCAAACGCGATGGGCTGGTCCATGTGAGCCAGATCGAAAACCGCCGCCTCAACCATCCTTCGGATGTGCTCAAAGAAGGCCAAGAGGTTTGGGTCAAGCTTTTGGGCTTTGACGACCGGGGCAAGGTTAAGCTCTCGATGAAAGT
>JBCCTQ010000032.1:0-53338 GCA_039198225.1 Pseudomonadota bacterium | reverse complement strand
CGGCGAGGCGACGCCAGGGGGTATATAGAACATTAAGAGAACATTCGGAAATTAAATCTGTGGGAATGGGCCCGGGAGCGGGAAGTTGCGGGCCTGGCGCGGGCAGGGTGCACAGACGACAGCGAGCCGCATGTCGCCTCGGCCCGGATTGGCGTTATGGTTGGGAGAACTCTGGCCCTATTGGGCGTTCGGAAAAGGCGCAATCTCGCCCGGTGCCCGGCCTGAGACAAAACCAGCGGAGGACCCAATGAATACGGCGCTCAACCCAAACGATCTGACCCAAGTCATCGAAGCCGATCGGGCCCATATCTGGCACCATCTCCTCCAGCACAAACCCCACGAAACCAAAGATCCCCGGATCATTGTCGAAGGGAAGGGCATGCGGGTCTGGGACGCCCTCGGCAAAGAGCATATCGATGCTGTTTCGGGCGGAGTTTGGACGGTGAATGTGGGCTATGGGCGCGAACGGATCGCCAATGCGGTGCGCGATCAGCTTGTGACGATGAACTTTTTTGGAAACACTCTGGGTTCGGTGCCGGGCGCGCGCTTTGCCGAAATGCTGATCGATAAGATGCCGGGAATGAGCCGGGTCTACTACACGAACTCCGGATCGGAAGCCAATGAAAAGGCTTTCAAAATGATCCGTCAGATCGCGCACAAGCGCTACGGCGGGAAAAAGCACAAAATCCTCTATCGCGAGCGCGACTACCACGGGTCGACGATTTCGGTGATCTCCGCCGGCGGCCAATATGAGCGCAACATGCAATACGGGCCCTTCACGCCCGGCTTTGTCGAAGTGCCCCATTGCCTTGAATACCGCGCCCAGTGGGACGTGGAGAATTACGGCGAGCGTGCCGCCGACGCCATCGAAGAGGTCATTCTTCGCGAAGGCTCCGACACCGTGGGCGGGCTCTGCCTTGAACCGGTCACGGCCGGCGGAGGGGTGATCCCGCCGCCATCGGGCTATTGGGAGCGGGTCCAAGATATCTGCACAAAATACGACGTCCTTCTCCATATCGACGAGGTGGTTTGCGGGATCGGGCGGACCGGGACGTGGTTTGGCTACCAGCAATTCGGTGTGAAGCCCGACTTCGTGACGATGGCGAAGGGAGTGGCCTCAGGCTATGCCGCTATCGCCTGCATGGTGACGACCGAAGAGGTCTTCGAGATGTTCAAGGACGATCCCGAAGACCCCATGAACTACTTCCGCGACATTTCCACCTTCGGGGGCTGCACGGCGGGCCCGGCCGCGGCCATCGAGAACATGGCCATTATCGAAGAAGAGGGGCTCTTGGAAAACACCAAGGCCATGGGCGCGCGCCTGATGGATAATCTCCACGCGCTCGAAGAAAAACACGCCGCCATAGGCAATGTGCGGGGCAAGGGGCTTTTCTGCGGCGCCGAACTTGTAGCCGACCGGTCCACCAAAGAGCCCGCGGACGAAAAGAAGGTCCAGGCCGTGGTCGCCGATTGCATGGCACAGGGCGTGATCATCGGGGCCACCAACCGCTCGAACCCAGGCTTTAACAACACGCTCTGCTTCAGCCCGGCCCTTATTGCCAAGCCCGACGATATCGACGCGATCACGGAGGCCGTGGACGGCGCCCTGGCGCGCGTTTTCGCGTGAGCGAGGGTCCCGGCACGGCCCGGGTTGTTATCATCGGCGGCGGCGTGGTGGGGATCTCGGCCCTTTACCATCTCGCCCAAGCCGGTTGGACCGATTGCGTCCTTCTTGAGAAAAACGAACTGACTGCCGGGTCGACCTGGCATGCGGCTGGGAATTGCCCCCATTTTTCGCCCTCCTGGGCGGTGCTCAACATGCAGCGCTATTCGCTATCGATGTACCGGGGGCTCGCCGAGGCGGTCGATTACCCGATGAATTATCACGTCACTGGGGCGCTCCGGTTCGGGCATACGAAAGAGCGTGCCCAGGAATTCGAGAAGGTCGCCGGAATGGCCCGGGCCCAAGGGCTTGAGATCGAAGTGATGGGCGGTGAAGAGGCCAAGAAATTCCACCCGTTCTTTGAGACCCACGATCTTTCGGCCGTCCTCTGGGACCCGCTCGACGGTGATATCGATCCGGCCCAATTGACCCAAGCCATGGCGAAAGGGGCCCGTGACCTCGGGGCGAAGATCCTCCGCTTCACTCCCGCCACCGGGGTCAGCCAAACGCCTGATGGTTGGATGGTTCACACCGAAAAGGGCGAGATCGCGTGCGAATATGTGGTCAACGCGGCCGGTTACTATGCGGGCCGGGTCGGGGAGTGGTTCAAACCCTTCGGCGGGCGAGACGTACCGATGGCTGTGATGAGCCACCAGTACTTTCTCACCGGTGAGATCGACGCGATCAAGGAGTACAGCGCTGAGAACGACCGTCTCCCGATGATCCGGGACGTCGATTCCTCCTATTATCTTCGCCAGGAGAAGAACGGGCTCAATCTGGGACCATACGAGCGCAATTGCCGGGCCCATTGGATCACCTCCGACGATCCGATGCCCGAAGACTTCTCCTTCCAGCTTTACCCCGATGATCTTGATCGGCTCGAATGGTACATTGAAGACGCCATCGCCCGGGTTCCGCTCTTGGGCGAAGGGGGCGTTGAGCGGGTCATTAACGGCCCGATCCCCTATGCCCCGGACGGGCTACCTTTGATCGGTCCAATGCCCGGGGTTCGAAACGCCTTTGAGGCCCATGCGTTTACCTTCGGCATTGTCCAAGGGGGCGGGGCTGGAAAGGTATTGGCCGAGTGGATCATCGAAGGCGAAACCGAATGGGACATGTGGGCGGTCGACCCCCGCCGGTTCACGTCCCATGCCGATCGGGACTATTGCATCTCGAAGGCGCTTGAAACCTACGGGCATGAATACGCCATGCATTTCCCCCATCGGGAATGGCCGGCCGCCCGCGACAAAAAACTCTCTCCCATCCATAGCGATCTCCTCGCGGCCGGGGCCGTGATGGGGGCCTATAACGGTTGGGAGCGGGCCAATTGGTTTGCCAAACCGGGCGACGACTCGTCCGAGGCCGCCACTGAGACTTGGGAGCGCGCGGGACCCTGGGAGATTCGGGTCCAAGAAGAATGCGAGGCGGTGCGCGACCATGTAGGCGTGCTCGAAATGTCGGGCTTTTCACGCTACGCGCTCGCGGGCCCTGGCGCGGCCGATTGGCTGAACGCCCAGGTTGCCGGGAAACTCCCAAAGATCGGCCGGGTCTCCTTGGGCTATTTCTCCGACAGTCGCGGCCGCGTGCTCACTGAAATGTCGATCCTCCGACAGGGGGAAGACGAGTTTCTCCTCCTGACCGCGGCGCTGGCCGAGTGGCACGATTTCGAGCTACTGCAACGGGCCTTGCCACCGGGGATCGGGCTTACAAACATCACCGAAGACTATTCCCTCCTCCTCGTGACCGGACCCAAAGCAAGGGCGCTCCTTGAGGAGATCGGCACCGACGGTGACCTCGAAAAGAGATGGCTCACCCACCAAAAGGCGGTTGTGGCGGGGCTGGATGCGGCGCTCGTCCGGGTTTCTTTTGCGGGAGAACTCGGCTGGGAGATCCACGCGCGGACGCAGGACATCCCCGCGCTCTACGGCGCTGTCATCAAAGCCGGGGCCACGCCTTTTGGGATGTATGCCCTGAATTCCCTCCGGGTCGAAAAGGGCTATAGGTCCTGGAAAGGCGATCTTTCGACCGATTACACGCTGCTTGAAACCGGCCTCGACCGGTTTATCGATTTTGAAAAGAACGTCGATTTTCCTGGCCGGGCGGCGGTCTTGGCCGAACGCGAAGCGGGACGGGCGCGGAGCGCAGTGGGCCTCGAGGTCGATGCCAACGGGATCGATGCGCCTTCGATGGCAATGCTTTGGAAAGACGGCGAGCGGGTGGGCGAGACGACGTCCGGTGCTTGGGGCTACCGGGTGGGCGCGTCGCTCGCGATCGGGATGCTCCGCCAAGACCTCACCGCGCCGGGCACCGAGATAGAAATCGACATTTACGGGGAAATGCGGAAAGCGGTCGTCCGCGAAATGCCGTTTTGGGACCCGAAGAACGAGAGGATCCGGGCATGAGCGAGTGGAGCGATAGATGCCCCGGATCGCGTCCGGGGCCGGGCGGGCACCGTGAGCCAGCCACGCTTCCGTTTCACGTCCCGCTCTTGTTCCAGCAACTGAAGGGTCAGCGCCCATGAAACCCCTCCCGGACAAAGCCCGAGCGGTGATCATCGGTGGCGGTGTCTCGGGCTGCTCGGTCGCCTACCACCTGGCCAAACTCGGCTGGACAGACATCGTCCTCCTCGAACGGAAAAAGCTCACCTCCGGCACCACCTGGCATGCGGCGGGCCTGATCGGCCAGCTCCGCCCGAGCCAAAACCTCACTCGGCTCGCCAAATATTCCCGCGATCTCTACGCGACGCTCGAAGAAGAAACCGGCATCGCGACGGGGCTGAAACTCACCGGATCGATCACCCTCGCGCTGACCGAGGACCGCTGGGAAGAGGTCCGCCGGCAGGCCACACTCGCCCGGGTGTTCGACGTGGAGGCCGAACTGGTCACGCCGTCGGAGGTCAAAGCACTCTTTCCGCACCTCCATGTGGAGGATTCGATTGGCGGGGTGCATCTGCCGGGCGACGGCCAATGCGACCCGGCCAATATCGCCATGGCTCTCGCCAAAGGGGCCCGGATGCAGGGGGCAATGATCCGGGAAGGCGTTAAGATAACCTCGGTGTCCGACGATGGGCGGGCGGTTACCGGCGTCCACTACGAGACCGAAGACGGCGCGCTGGGTTTTATCGCGTCCGACATCGTGATCAATTGCGGCGGCATGTGGGGGCGGGACCTCGCAGCGGCCTCGGGCGTGACGCTTCCGCTCCATGCCTGCGAGCATTTCTACCTTTTGACCGAAGGGATCGAGGGGCTGGGCTCGCTCCCATCGCTCCGGGTTCCTGACGAATGCGCCTATTACAAGGAAGATGCGGGCAAAATGATGCTCGGCGCCTTCGAGCCACGGGCCAAACCTTGGGGCATGGGCGGGATCCCCGAGGATTTCGAATTCGATAGCCTCCCCGAGGATTTCGAGCATTTTGAGCCGATCCTCGCCCAGGCCATGCACCGGATGCCGCTTTTTGAAACCGCGGGGATCCACACATTTTTCAACGGGCCCGAGAGCTTCACGCCCGACGATATGTATTACCTCGGCGAAGCGCCCGAGCTTCGGGGCTATTGGGTGGCGGCGGGTTATAATTCCATCGGCATCGTGTCTTCTGGCGGGGCAGGCATGGCGCTCGCCCAATGGATTCACGACGGCGTGGCGCCGTTTGACCTTTGGGATGTCGATATTCGGCGCGCCCAGCCGTTCCAACGCAACCGGCGGTATCTTAAGGAACGGGTCTCCGAGACACTCGGTCTTCTTTACGCCGACCATTACCCGTACCGCCAAATGGAGACAGCTCGGGGTCTCCGCCGGTCGCCGATCCACGAACATCTCAGAGCCCGGGGGGCCGTTTTCGGGGAACTCGCCGGTTGGGAGCGGCCCAATTGGTTCGCCCAAGGATCCCAGATCGCCGCCTATGAGTATGATTGGAAAGGCCAAAACTGGTTTGACAATCACCGGGCCGAGCATCTGGCCGTTCGCAGTGGTGCCGCGCTTTTCGACATGTCGTCTTTCGGCAAGATCCGCGTCGAGGGCCGCGACGCTTGCGCGTTTCTCCAGCGGGTCTGCGCCAATGATGTCGATGTGGAAGCGGGGCGCCTTGTCTATACCCAAATGCTGAACGCGCGCGGCGGGATCGAAAGCGATCTCACCGTCACGCGGCTGTCGGAAACGGCGTTTCTCATGGTCGTCCCGGCGGCGGTTGTGGTCCGCGATCTGGCATGGCTCCGCCGCCATTTGCGCGACGAGTTCGTGGTCCTCACCGATGTCACCGTCGCTGAGGGGGTGCTCTGTCTCATGGGCCCCAAATCCCGTGAGATCCTTGGCAAGGTGAGCCCGGCTGACTTTTCCAACGAGGTCCATCCGTTCGGCACTGCGCGGGAGATCGAGATCGGCCTCGGCCTCGCCCGGGCGCACCGGGTGTCTTACGTGGGCGAGCTTGGCTGGGAGATCTATGTGCCCGCTGACCAGGCCGCCCACGTGTTTGAGACGCTAATGGAGGCCGGAGAGGCCGAAGGGTTGACCCTTGCCGGGCTCCACACGCTCGATTCCTGTCGGATCGAGAAAGCCTTCCGCCATTTCGGCCATGACATCACCGACGAGGACCACGTGCTCGAAGCCGGGCTTGGCTTTGCCGTCAAACCGGACAAGGGTGACTTCACGGGCCGCGACGCGGTCCTTCGGAAGAAAGAAACCGGGCTCGACCGGCGGCTTTTACAGTTCAAGCTCGAAGATCCGGGCGCGTTTGTGTTCCACAACGAGGCGGTCGTGCGCGACGGCGAGGTGGTTTCGATCGTCACGTCAGGAAATTACGGGCACGCGTTGGGAGGCGGGATCGCCATGGGCTATGTGCCCGCCACGGGGCAAAGCGCGGCAGATGTTATGGCCTCGACCTACGAGATCGAGATCGGCGGTGAACGCATTCCGGCCACGGCAAGCCTCAAACCGCTCTACGATCCGGGCCATGGCCGGATGCGAGCGTGACAGGCCGACACGAAGCGTTTGAAGACCTCCACCGCGCCGGCACATTCGTGATGCCCAACCCCTGGGATATGGGCTCTGCCCGAGTGATGGCCGCCCTCGGGGCCAAGGCGCTTGCCACCTCCTCGGCCGCCCATGCTTTTACGCTTGGCCGACCCGATATGGGCCAGGTCTCGCGGGACGAGGCCTTGGCCCATGCTGAAGATATCGTGAGTGCGACCCCACTCCCGGTGTCGGGCGATTTCGAAAACGGGTTTGCCGACGATCCTGAAGGGGTGGCCGAAACGGTTCGGCTTGCGGGCGAGGCGGGTCTCTCGGGCTGCGGCATCGAGGATACGGTCATGGTGCCTGGCAACCCGGCATACCGGTTCGACATCGCCGTCGAGCGGATCCGCGCTGCCGCCGATGCCGCACGGGCCCTTCGGCGGCCATTCGTCCTAACCGCTCGGGCCGATGGCGTGATGAACGGCACCTATGACGTGGCCGAAGCGCTCCGCCGGATCGCAGCATTCGACGATGCCGGGGCCCATTGCATCTACGTTCCTTTGCCACCGGATCTTGCGGGCTTGAAAACCATCCTTGCGGCCACAGCCAAGCCAGTGAATGCTCTGGCGGCCGGTTCTTTGACAAGAACACCCCATGCCGATCTCGCCGCTCTCGGAATTCGCCGGATTTCCCTCGGCTCCACCGCGGCGCGTGTCACTCACAAGGCGTTGGTCGACACGATGACCCAAGTCTTGTCCGAGGGCGATTTCACCGCCCTCGGATCCGGCGCGGCGGGCGACGCGATCGACCAACTCCTCGCCGAAGGGGCAAATCTACGAAAATGAGGCGGCTTCGCCGCCATTCCATGCTTTGGATGCGCACAATTCACGCGGTGCGCGCAGTACCCCGCCGGGTCTATTTCGACAATAACCAAAAGACCGGCCGCCAAACCCGATCGGAGCTGGGCGCCAGCCCGGCCCCTTCATCCTGGCTAAAATACTCATATTCCAACGCACCGGCCCCGCGCAGCCGGTCCAAAGGTCGCGCTGGCTTGTTCGCCCGGTCGCGCCACATTATGGGTTTGAGGCCTCATCCAAGGAACCAACGTGGCAGACACAGCGTCGCCGATCAGCGAGAAGGACCGGAGCCCGTCCCGCAACGTTCGGGCCCTCGCTGCTTTGGGTCCGTTTATTTGGCCCTATAAGGGGCTTCTCGTTGCGGCATTCTTCGCCCTCATCGTCACCGCTTCGGTCTCCCTGGCATTGCCAATCGCCGTGCGCCGCGTGGTGGACGGGTTCGAGACGTCGGCCGGTGAGATTTTAGACAGTTACTTTCTCGCCGCATTGGGACTGGCGGGCATTCTCGCGGCCGGCACAGCGCTCCGGTACTACCTCGTCACCCGTTTGGGCGAACGGGTCGTCGCCGATATCCGCGTCGCGGTCTTCGACCGGGTCACGGGCCTAGGTCCTGCCTTTTACGAAAAGCTGATGACCGGCGAGGTCCTTTCGCGGATCAACACCGACACCACGCTGATCCTCGCGGTGATCGGCTCGTCGATCTCGGTGGCTCTCCGGAACCTTCTTCTCTTTGTCGGGGGGATGGGGCTTTTGCTTTACACCTCCCCAAAACTCACGGGCCTTGTTCTTCTGATCGTGCCGGCGGTCATTGTGCCGATCATTGGCCTCGGGCGACGGCTCCGGCGCTTGAGCCGCGATAACCAGGACTGGATCGCGGCCGTCTCGGGAAATGCTTCCGAAGCGCTGCTCGCCGTCCAGACGGTCCAGGCCAACACCCATGAAGTTGAGACCCGGAGCGCCTTCGCCAAAGTCACGGAGCAGGCCTACCGGGCCGCGCGGCGGCGGATCTTCACTCGGGGCATCCTTACGTTCATCGTCATTGCGCTGATTTTTTCGGGGCTTGTGGGTGTGCTCTGGGTAGGCGCGCGGGATGTGCGCGCCGAGGTGATGAGCGTGGGCGAGCTTGTCCAATTCGTCATCTACGCGGTCATCGTGGCGGGCGCGGCGGGGATGCTCTCGGAAATCTGGGGCGAAGTGCAGCTTGCGGCCGGGGCAACCGAGCGGCTAGTCGAGCTTTTGGAGATCGAGGACGAGGTCCAGGACCCGTCCCAACCCGCGCCCCTTCCCTGGCCGACGAAAGGCCGGGTCGCCTTCGACAATGTGGTCTTCCGCTATCCCGCCCGGCCCGATATCGCCGCTTTGGACGGCGTCAGTTTTGCCGTTGAACCGGGGGAAACGGTGGCCTTTGTGGGCCCCTCGGGCGCGGGGAAGTCGACCATCTTCCAGCTTCTCGAGCGGTTCTATGACCCGAGCGACGGCGCGGTCACAATCGACGGGGTCGATCTTCGCTCGATGGCGCGACCGGATTTCCGGCGCGCCGTGGCACTCGTCCCCCAAGAGCCGGTGATGTTTGCCGCCTCGGCCAGGGACAATATCCGCTTTGGGCGGCCCGATGCGAGCAACGGCGAAATCGAAGCGGCCGCCAAGGCGGCGGCGGCCCATGGGTTTCTGAGCGCCCTCCCGGACGGCTACGAGACGCAAGTCGGTGAACGGGGCGCGATGCTCTCGGGGGGACAGAAACAGCGCCTTGCCATCGCCCGGGCCATCCTCCGCGATGCCCCGATCCTTCTTTTGGACGAGGCGACTTCTGCGCTCGACGCCGAAAGCGAGCGGGCGGTCCAAGCGGCGGTCGAGATCCTCTCGGAGAACCGGACGACCCTCGTCGTGGCCCATCGGCTGGCCACGGTCAAAAAGGCCGACCGGATCCTGGTTTTCGAAGCTGGCCGGATCGTGGCGAGCGGCACCCATGAAAGCCTGGTCGGCGAAGGGGGACTTTATGCCCGCCTCGCGCGCCTTCAGTTCACCGAGGGCCTTGCCGCAGAGTAATCTTGCCCCGTGACGCCGCGTCCTGGCCCTTTCGGCCCCTTGTCGAAACGCAGCAGACGACCCAAACTCGCGCAGAGGAACATCGAGGAGGAGAGGCATGCGCGCGTTCCGCAACCAGGAGGATTGCCAGGCCATAACGGATGAAATGACCTGGGAGGCGCGCGATATTCCGCGGACGACCCATGGCTGGCTGACTCATGTCACAGCCAATCATCCCGACCGGCCCGCCGTCAGCTTCCAATTGTTGTCCGGTCCGACTGATCCGGCCGAGACGCTCACCTGGCGCCAGGTTGAGGCGGAGGTCAGCCAGGTGGCCAACCTTTTCCGCGATCTCGGTATCGGCGAGACCGACACGGTTGCCTATATCCTGCCGAACGCCATCGAGACTTATCTTGCCTATCTCGCTGGGACGATCGCCGGCGTGGTTGCGCCGATCAATCCATTGCTCGAACCTGAACAGATCGGCGCGATCCTCAAAGACAGCGGTGCCAAAGTGTTGGTCACGCTCAAATCCTTCCCGAAAACGGATGTGGCCCAGAAGGTGGCCGAGGCACTGACCCATGCGCCAGCGGTCGAGACGGTGCTTGAGATTGACCTCAACCGCTATCTCTCGCCGCCCAAATCCTGGCTCGTGCCGCTCCTTCGTCCGAAGACGGCGGTGCCCATCAAGGCCCGCGTCCTTGATTTTAACGCCGAGCGAAAAAAGCGCCCGACCGGGCTCCAATTCACCCCCGGGACCGATGACCGGGTGGCGGCACTTTTCCATACCGGCGGGACCACCGGGATGCCCAAAGTCGCCCGGCATCGCTATTCGGGCATGGCCTATCAAGGTTGGACGGCGGCGACCCTCCTTTATGATGAGACCGACGTTTTGATGTGCCCTTTGCCGCTCTTTCACGTGTTTGCGGCGGAAGTGTTGGTGAATGCGAGCTTGGCCTCGGGTGCCCATCTCATCCTCCCAACGCCGGCCGGCTACCGGGGCGACGGGGTGTTCGACAATTTCTGGAAACTCGTCGAACGCTGGAAAGTGACCTTTATCATCACCGTGCCGACGGCCGTGGCCGCGTTGATGCAGCGCCCGGTCGACGCCGATGTCTCCACCGTGCGATCGGCTATTTCCGGCTCGGCCCCCTTGCCCCTTGAGCTTTTTAAGCGGTTTGGCGAGGCCACTGGCGTGGAGATCATGGAAGGCTATGGTCTGACGGAAGCCACCTGTCTTGTTTCGTGTAACCCTTTTCAAGGGGAGAAAAAGGTGGGTTCGGTTGGGATCCCGATCCCCTATACGGATGTCAAAATCCTCATCCACACGGCCGATGGCGTGGCCGAGCAGCCGGTGGGCGAAATCGGTGAGATCTGCGTGGCCAATCCCGGGGTGAGCCCGGGCTCGACCTATACGGAAGCCGACAAGAACCACGACTTGTTCCACTACGATGTATACCTCAGGACCGGCGATCTCGGCCGTGTCGACGAAGACGGATATCTTTGGATCACAGGCCGCGCGAAGGACCTCATCATCCGCTCGGGGCACAATATCGACCCCGCGGTCATCGAAGAGGCGCTGGCGACCCATCCGGCGGTGGCAATGACCGGGGCTATCGGTCAGCCCGACGGGTATGCGGGCGAGCTCCCTTGTGCCTATGTCGAGCTTGTGGACGGGGCCCAAGCGACCGGAGAAGAGCTTTCGGCCTATGCGGCGGAGCATATCAACGAACGCGCCGCGATCCCCAAATACGTGGAAATCCTAGACGAATTGCCGAAAACCGCCGTCGGCAAGGTCTGGAAGCCCGTTCTCCGGCGCCAGGCGATCACCCGGGTGTTCGACGCGGCCCTTTCCGAAGCAGGGCTCGGCGCCCGGGTGGCGGATGTGGTCGAAGACAAGCGGCGTGGCCTGGTGGCTCAGATAACAGCGCCAGAGGCCGAAGCGCCTCAGCTTGAAGAGGTTCTCGGCGTCTTCACGGTGCCTTGGGAGCGGGCCGCTTAGCCCCGATCGGGCGCCGCACTGTTTCCAATCGCCGGGCACGCCTGCCCTATTTTGGTCAAACTCCCCACCTAGCCTCGCAGGCTGAGGGAGATTTCGTATGGTTATTGGGTATCTCATTGTTGGACTATTGGCTGGATTGGTCGCAGCGTCTTGGGCGTTTGCCGCCGGATCGGGCTTGCTTCTGGCGCTGATCACCATGAGCTTTACGGGCTCGCTTACGATGCTCTCCGTCGCCTTCGCCGTCGCTGCCTTGCCTCGGAACAAGCTCGTCAAAGGCTCGTTTCGCACGTCCTGACCTCGACCCGGTCGAAGGCCGACACTACCACACTTCGCTGATATTTTACCGTTTGGACAATTCCGCCCCAATTTGCGCACCGTAGGTTGTGCAATCAGAGGTTGAGCTCACAATTTTCCTCAAAACGTCACAAAGCCACTCTCAAAGCACCCAACTTATCCCCTAGCTTGGATCCTGTTAACGAGTGGAGGGTCCAAAATGGGTCCCATTGAAAAGTCCCCCAACGCGCGGTTGCGTTGGCTCGATGATCTATTGGTCGAGCTCGAGAAGTTCACCGTGCGTTACGACCTGCCCGAATTGCAAAGTGATTTTGCATCGGCAAGAAAAACACTTGAAGCCGAATGCGTGCGGATCGAGGCGATCCCAAGCCATCCGATCCATCGCTCGCATCGCGGTCTACCAAACTAACCCAACAGTATTGAGGCCCTGCGCACCTGTCGCGGGGCCACCTTCGCCCGGCACCTCTCGTGCCGGGCGCACTTTTTTTGGAGCTCTCGCTCTCTCTACGTTCTCAGAACCGGATAAGGCGGAACGCGGCCGAGGCCGCCCAACCGGCCGCAACGGCTATGGCAAGCGACATGAGCCCGTAAATTAGGGGCCGTTCCCGGGCGAGGGTGAAGAGAAACCGCTCGAGCCCGACTTTCTGGACTTCGATGACAGTCTCATGGATGTCGATGACCTCGCCACCCCGGGTCAAGAAGAACCGCGCCGCGTAATCGCCTTCGGTTAGATTGGCTGGGAGCGCGATCGACGTTCGAAAGAGCGTCGCTTCGCTCACCTCGACCGAGCCCAATCGCAATTGATAGCTGTCTTCGGCGGTCCGTATCCGGATCAGGGCCTCGACGAAATCCTCCCCACCTTTGGTATCGACCCCGACCGATCGGATCGCCCTTGGGATTGAGATCCGGTGCCTCAGATCCTCCACATTGGTGATGACCTCCGCCCAGGGTGCAGAGGTGGCCACAGCATAGAATGTGGGTGCGGCATCCACCTCAACCGCCGCCGTATTCACCCAGATCCCGAAGCGGCGGGCTTTCCGACGGACGGTGATCGGTTTCGAAGGCCCGGCCACGGTGACGATCACATGGAGTGGCGGCTCCTCTGGGATCTTGGTTTCGCGTTTCACCGCCCCGAAAATCAGAATCTCGGAGCCGTCGAAACTCGTCGTGATCGACACCCGGTTCATGCTCAGACCGGCCACCACCTCTTCGGCGGCCGCTGGGAGGGCGGACAGCACGAAAATGAGGAGCGCGCGGATCACGAATGGCCCTCCGTGCCGAGGGAAAAGAGCTCTGCGGGCATCACCAAGAGGTCAAATGCCAGTTTGCCGCACACTGCGAGCACCATGATCGCCAAAAGGATGCGAAGCTGCTCGGCCTTGAGCCGGGTGCCGATGCGCGTCCCGACCTGGGCGCCTATAACGCCGCCGATGAGCAAGAGAACCGCAAGGACGATATCGACGGTAAAGTTTGTCGTCGCGTGGAGGAGGGTGGTGAAGCCGGTCACAAAAATGATCTGGAAGAGCGATGTGCCGACCACAACTTTCGTCGGCATATGGAGGAGATAGATCATGGCTGGCACCATGATGAACCCGCCGCCGACCCCCATGATCGCGGCGAGAATGCCCACCGAAACCCCGACAAGGAGGGGCGGGATCACCGAGATATATAGGCCCGAGGTCCGAAATCGCATCTTGAACGGCAGAGCATGGGCAATGCCGTGCTTGCGACGGCCCGGGGGCGTGCCTTTGGCCGAGCGGCGGAGCGCGCGGAGGCTCTCGATAAACATCAGCCCGCCAACGACACCGAGAAAAACCACGTAACAAAGCCGGACCAAGAGATCGACCTGACCGAGGCTCTTGAGAGTGTTGAAGATCTGGACCCCAAGGGCGGCGCCGACGAGCCCCCCGATCAAAAGGACCGTGCCCATTCGAAGATCGACCGTGCGGCGCCTAAGATGGGCGAGCGCGCCGGAAAACGAGGCCGCCACGATCTGGTTGGCTTCCGTGGCCACCGCCACCGCCGGCGGAATGCCGATGAAAAACAGGAGTGGGGTCATCAAAAAACCCCCGCCCACGCCGAACATTCCCGAGAGGACGCCAACCAAGCCGCCCAAGCCAAGCAAAAGAAAGGCATTGACGGAGACTTCGGCGATAGGAAGATAGATTTGCATGCGCGCCCGAAACGGCTGGCTTTTTCCGTTCCTTACGCGAGCGCTCCGGTCATGAACAGAGCCAAACCGCCGGTTTCGCCACGGCACGGCGCCGCAAGGGTGGGCCGGCGATCTATCGGGGAGGGCGTTTGGTGCGGGCGGTGGGACTCGAACCCACACGGGCAAACTGCCCCACGGATTTTAAGTCCGATATGTCTACCATTCCATCACGCCCGCGCCGGCCCAACGTGGCTGAGCCCGGGCGGCGGGGCAAGGGGATCAGAGTTGTTCGCCGGGCTTTTCGATGAGGAAGCGCCGTTCCGGCAGCCAAGGGTTAAGCGCGAGGGCCTCTCGGAGGACGTCTTGGCCCGCATCGATCCGGCCGAGCCCGAAGAGCGTCAGTGCCTTTCCCGAAAGGGCGCCGAGATGGGTCGGTGTGCGCTCAAGCGCGGCGTCGATGTCTTCCAATGCCCGCTCGTAATCCGCCTGGAGATAGGCCGAAAACGCCCGCTGGTTGTAGCCTTCGGCATAGTCCGGACAGTAGGCGATCAGTGCGTCGAAATCGGCATCCGCCCCGGAATAATCCGCCGATCGGATTTTTGACATGCCGCTGTTCAGAAGATCTTGGGCGGCCTGGTCGGGCGCAGAGAGCCAAAGGTTCCAAAGGGCCGCGTTGATCAGGCGTGCGGAATATTCCGATGTCGTTTCTCGGAGTTCGAGCAGGAGTTCGGCGGAGTTCTGTGAGATGTCGCGGCCAACCGGGCACGCGGCGTGGGCTGCGGGGGCAAAGAGGACGAAAACCAAAGCCAAATCTGCGATGCGCATAGTCTGAGACGTGCGCCCACGCGCTGTGAAGTCAAGTGATTGCCAACGCGCCTTCGGCACAGAGTTGACCGCGGCATGGAAAAGCGCCACCTCAGCGGCATGTTTCCGATCCGTGACCACAATCCGTCAGAACGCACGCCGTTCGTCACCTACGCCCTGATCGCGACGAACGTCTTGGTCTTTTTGAGCTATTTCGGTCTCTTCTCCGAGCCGCGGGCCTTGGCAGCGTTCTACACCACCTGGGGGTTGGTTCCGGCCAATCTAGGCGAGGCGCCGGGGACGGTGATCACGTCGATGTTTCTCCATGGCGGGTTGATGCATCTCGGCGGCAACATGCTTTTTCTCTGGATCTTCGGCGACAATCTCGAAGACGAGATGGGCCATGGTCCTTTCCTTGGGTTTTATCTTCTTGGGGGGATCGGGGCGGCATTGGCCCAAGTGGTGGTGGATCCAGGCTCGAACATCCCTGTGGTGGGCGCCTCGGGGGCGGTGGCGGCGGTGATGGGGGGCTATCTTCTCCTCTTTCCCAAAGCCCGGGTCGATGTGTTCATTTTCCTGGTCATCATCATTCGCATCCTTCCGCTTCCGGCCTGGATTATGCTCGGGCTCTGGTTCGGGCTCCAATTGGTCAACGGAGTGGCGTCGGGGGCCGCCGAAGGGGGCGGGGTGGCCTATTGGGCCCATGCGGGAGGCTTTTTGGTCGGCGCGCTGATGGTTTTCCCGCTCTGGCGCCGCCGGGGCGGGCCGGCCTATTGGGACCGGACCGAGGGCCATCCGCCCCATCCCGACGCCAAGTATCGATTTGTCAAAAGCCAGGTGCCGCGGGTGGTGCGCCGTCGCTAGACGATACCGGCGGCTCCAAGGACGCTTTTCATTCTGAAAGAAACGCGCTTGCCGGAGAACTTATTTCTTTAGGTTGGGAGGCAATGCAACGCGGCGCGCCGCGCTTATGTTTCAATAATGTTCGCGGATGTTCTTAAAAAGTTCTTTACATCGCCGATCCGAAATGAGAACAAAGCATCAACATAGCCGTTGAGGATGCCCCCGATGATCCGCCGCCTGACCGAACATTTGTCCACCACGCCAGCAACCCTTGCGGGGGATTGCGCCGGTGCCGTGGCCCTTCTTGTGATGCTTTATGCCGCGCTCCATTTGCCGAGCGTGATGTAAGCCTTTCTGCCTGCGGTCTGGTGCCGCAAGGGCCTCGCATCCTGTCCCCATTTCGATGCGACGGTGTCGTCCCACCTTGGGCCAACTTGGCCCCTGAGCGCCCTTAGGACCCGAACCAGACACGCCACCTCCGCCGCCGCTCCGCCCGGGGTGTGCGGCGGTTCTTTTTTTAGAGCGGGCCGCAATCAAAATGCGAACCTTCGGTTCACGACATGTTTTGTGGGTCCTTCCCTCCAGCCACGGCGCTGGCGGGTTTTCGGACGCTAGAAGAAGTGTCAGTCTACTCTGCGGCGGGCATATCGGCGATCTCGGCCGCGTCCATGGCCTCTAACGTGGCCTCGAGGGCCAAAAGGATCGAACCGTGGCGGTTTTTGAAATCACGGGCGGCGACCAAAACCTTGAACTCTTCAAACGGGGCACCGGGCGAGGCGCCGCCCTCAAGCATGGCGCGGAGCCCGTCCCTGGCGGCCTCGACTTCGCCCCGGCTCCGCCCGATCGCTTGGGCACCAAATATGGCGGCTGCTGCCTGACCAAGGGCGCAGGCCTTTACGTCTTGGGCAAATTCAGCGATCCGGCCGTTCTGATCGAGGCGGAGATCGACGGTGACGGTCGAGCCGCAGAGTTTCGCACGCTTTTTCACGCTGGCATGCGGCGCATCGAGCCGACCGAGATGGGGGATCGAGGAGGCCAGCTCCAGGATCCGCGTCGAGTAGAGTTTGATTAGGTCGCTATCGGCCATGGTGCTCCGCCGCCCTCGGGGCTAGAGAATAGGCCGGTTTCGAATATTGGAAAAGTCCGATGGAATTTTCTCCCGAACTTTTGACATTCGACGAACGGGGGCTTCTCCCGGCCATCGCACAGGATGCCGAAAACGGCGAGGTCCTGATGCTGGCTTGGATGAATGCCGAAGCGGTGGAGCGCACGCTCAAGACCGGTCGCGTCACCTATTGGTCGCGCTCGCGGCAGGCGTTTTGGGTGAAAGGCGAGACGTCGGGCCATATTCAAGACCTGGTGGAAATGCGCTTTGACTGCGATGCCGACGTGATCCTCGTCAGGGTCAACCAAACCGGGGCGGCCTGCCATACCGGTGCGCGGAGCTGTTTTTTCCGGACGCTCGAGCCCAGTTCTAACTCGGCGAGTGGCGAATAGGGCGCGGAAGGGTTTGCCAAAATTAACCTTAATTATGCCGGTTAACCATCTGTAAAGCTTTCAGTTTTATTAACCATAAGTTTTCACTATATCGTTCTTATCCGCCGCGGAGACGGTGGATGGCCCGAAAGGGTCGTATCGAGTACCGGAGTATTATTGATGTCCCGCCTGAGCGTTCTGACGGCCGCGATTGCCTTGTGTTTTGTAAATGGTGCGAGTGCTCAGTCCAGCCTCGGAGTGACCGGCGTAGAAATCGGCGCTGGCGGCGTAAGCGGACGCGACGGCGGGACGTCATTTTCAGCAGATCTTACCATCGATGTGGCGGTGACCGAATATCACGGCCTCCAGGGGGATCTCGCTTGGATTAATACTGGTTCGGAAGACCTCGGCCGGTTGGCTGGCCATCTCTACATGGTCCCGCGACCGGGACACAAATACGGTTTGTATGCAGCGCTGGGTGATGTGAACGACCGGTCGTTGACCTACGGGGTTGCGGGCATTGAGGGCATGTTCGAGGTGAACGATCGGTCAGCTCTGGGGGGCTTTCTGGGGCTCGGCATGGGATCGGAAGACGGGCTCGACGTGATATTTGGGGGACTTGAAGGTACTTACCGGTTTTCCTCGGCCATCCGCTTCGACGGCGGCGTGCAGGTGACCGAGTACGACGAAATCGCCCTTCAGGCCATCGGAACGGAACTTGACGTCAACATGCGCTACGCCCCGGAAGGTCAGCCCTTTGCCGTCACCCTGGGCGTCGGACATTCACTGCTCACGGGCCCCGATGGGGAGCCAGGCGAAACCCGAGCCAAACTGGGTCTTTCCTGGCGGTTCGGCGAGATCAACGGTGCCGCACCGAATACCCGGCCGTTCCGCACCCCCGATCCGTTCCTGCCGCTTATCCGGCGCGGGCTTTACTGACACAACCAAACGACCCACCCCAGGTCTGTCGCCGGTTTGGAGTTTCGGCTCCGGGCCGGCGACCCCTTTTCTCGGAGGGCCCAAGGCGTTACCTGCCTCTGATGGCGGATGTGATCCATATTGTCGGGGGCGGGCTCGCGGGCTCGGAAGCGGCCTGGCAGGCGGCCGAGGCGGGGACGGAGGTGGTGCTCCACGAAATGCGCCCCGAGACCGGGACGTTTGCCCATAAAACCGGCGATCTCGCCGAGCTTGTTTGCTCAAATTCCTTCCGCTCTGACGACGATGAGCAAAACGCGGTGGGCCAACTCCATTGGGAAATGCGCGCGGCGGGCGGGCTCATCATGGAGATGGGTGACCGACACCGATTGCCCGCCGGAGGTGCCTTGGCGGTGGACCGGGAGGCGTTCGCTTGTGCTGTGACGGAACGGCTCCGCGCCCATCCGCGGATCCGGATCGAGGCCGGTGAAGTGGCCGTACTCCCTGAGACTGGTTCGTGGATCATCGCCACCGGGCCCCTCACATCTGGAGCCTTGGCCGAAGCGATTAGGGCTGAAACAGGCCAAGAGGCCCTGGCGTTTTTCGATGCGATTGCCCCCATCGTTTATGCCGAGAGCATTGATCTCTCGGTGGCTTGGGCCCAATCGCGCTACGACAAGGGCGACACGGAGGCCGAGCGCCGGGCCTATCTCAATTGCCCGATGGACCGGGACCAATATGAGGCCTTTATCGACGCGCTTTTGGCGGCGGAGAAAACCGAATTCAAACCGGGCGAGACGGCGGGGTATTTTGACGGCTGCCTTCCCATTGAGGTGATGGCCGAGCGGGGGCGGGAGACGCTTCGGCATGGGCCCATGAAGCCTGTGGGGCTCACCAACCCGCACCGCCCGGATGTCAAAGCCCATGCGGTCGTCCAGCTCCGCCGCGACAATGCCCTGGGCACGCTCTACAATATCGTCGGGTTTCAGACTAAGATGCGCTACGGGGCGCAGGCGGATATTTTGCGAATGATTCCGGGGCTTTCGGAGGCGCGCTTTGCCAGGCTGGGCGGGATCCATCGGAACACCTTCTTGAATTCGCCGCGGCTTCTAGACGCCGAGATGCGGCTGAAATCCAAGCCCCATATCCGCTTTGCCGGCCAGATCACCGGGGTGGAAGGCTATGTGGAAAGCGCGGCGATGGGGCTGTTGGCGGGCCGGATGGCGGCCGCGGAGGGAGCCGGTCGGGCGATGGCAAACGTCCCGTCGACAACCGCGATGGGTGCCCTTCTTCATCACATTACCGGCGGGGCCGAGGCCAAGACCTTCCAGCCAATGAACGTCAATTTCGGGCTTTTTCCGCCGGTCGATGCGAAGGGCGGGCGCCGCGGGCGGCGGGACCGCTACAAAGCCTATACGGACCGGGCCAAGGCCGATTGGCTCGGCTGGCTCGGGGCGAGTGCCCGCAACGCGGCGTGAGCGTCGTCACCCGGTTTGCACCGTCGCCCACCGGGCCCCTCCACATCGGTCACGCCTTCTCGGCCATTCGAGCCCATGATTTTGCGCGAGACGCGGGCGGGCGGTTTCTCCTCCGGATCGAAGACACCGACCGCGCGAGGTCACGGCCCCAATGGGAAGAGGCGATTTACGACGATCTCGCCTGGCTCGGGTTGACCTGGGACGGGCCGGTGCTTCGCCAATCGGAGCGCGACGTTGCCTATCAAACAGCCCTAGACAAGCTTGCCGCGGACGGCCTTCTTTTTCCTTGCTCTTGCTCGCGGGCCGATATCCATGAAGCGGCGGCCGCACCCCAGGAAGGTGTGCCGACCCACGGGCCGGACGGGGAGATCTATCCAGGCACCTGCCGGGGTCGAGCGATGGCAGAGTATGCGCCCGGCGACGCGCTCCGGCTCGACATGGGCCGGGCAGCGGAGATCCTCGGCGAAGTGACCTTCGAGGAAACCGGGGATGGGGCAAAAGGCCCCCAGACCTACCGCGCGGACGATTTGGTGCGGGGGATCGGCGACGTGGTCGTGGCGCGGAAATCGGGCGATCATGCCTATCATCTGGCCTCGGTCGTCGATGATGCGGCCCAAGGCGTGACCCATGTGGTCCGCGGGCTCGACCTTTTCGAGGCGACGGTGATCCATTGTGTTCTTCAAGGGCTCCTGGGATACGAGGCGCCCATCTATCTCCATCACCGGCTGATCCGCGATGCCCACGGCAAACGTCTGGCCAAGCGTGACAACGCGGCGGGGATCGCGGTCTATCGCGAGGCGGGCGAAGGACCAGGGGATATAAGGGCGATGGTGGGGCTATGAATGCGATCCAGTTCGGTGAAAGTTCGCCCGTGAGGGAGCGCCCGGACGATTGATTGGGCGCTTTTAGGTTCCGTGAGAGCCGCTGGGGCGTCAGCAAAGAAATCTGCATAACGCTTTATAAATCTGAAGCGGCGGTCCGAGGGGCGGAACGGCGCAGCGGAACGCTTCGCGCCCCGCGATAGTTCTATTCGACCCGGTTTTTTGCAGATTTTCTGGACGTTCCTCCAAGAATAAGCGAAGCGCAGGCGCCTGCCCGGCGCCTTCCGCTTCGTTCCGCGACCTAGAGGACATGAAAGCATCCCCTATCGCTGTCCGGCATCTACGCGCTGCCCAGCCGGAACGATCTTCGACCGGAGAGCGAAGAACTCCTTCTCTAGGCCTCGTCCTCCAACTGCTTTGGCCCGCGCAGCAACGCGTTTCGCTCGTCCTTGGGGTCGCCGAAAGTGATGGTCCGGTGGGGGAAGGGGATCTCGATGCCTCGCTCGTCGAAAAGCCCTTTCATGAGCCGGTTATAGGCCCGCCCGACCCCCCATTGCTTGCCGGGCCAGGTTTTGATCCGCGCCCGTAGGACCACCGCATTGTCGCCGAAAGCTTGGACGCCGAACCATTCCATATCGCCCAAGAGGAAGGCGCCCTGTTCGGGATCGACCCGCAACGCGTCATAGGCGTCGAGCATGGCCTGGCGGGCACCTTCCACATCCGCCCCGTAAGCCACGCCCATATCCACGAGATAATAGGAAAACTCCCGGGTGAAGTTCGAGACCATATCGACCGAGGAAAACGGCACGATGTGAAATACGCCTTCGACGTCGCGGAGGCTCACCGAGCGGATCGTCAGCTTTTCGACTGCCCCTGTGGTCCCTGCCACGGTGATCACGTCGCCCACATTGATTGCGTTTTCAAACTGGATGAAGATCCCGGTGATGATGTCTTGGACCATCTTTTGGGCGCCGAAACCGATGGCCAAGCCAAGGACGCCCGCCGAGGCCAGAAGCGGGCCGATATTGAGCCCGATTTCTGAGAGGACAAACATCGCGCCAAAGGTCACGATCGCTACTGTCGCGGCGTTCCTCAAAAGGGTGAGCAGCGTGGTTTCCCGCGATGAGGGGATGCCGCCATAATCGGGGTTGAGCCGGTAATCGACCCAGGACGACAAGGCGAGCCAGATCCCCCACGAGACCAGCGCGATCACGGCAACCGAGGCAAAATTGCCGGTGAAATTGAGCCCTGCATCGCTGTCAAACCAGGCCCCGATCGTCGCCACGCCCAACCGGTCAAGGGTGAAAAGCGCTACGGCGGCGGTCACCAACACGCGGAGAAGGAAGAGGAGTTTCGGCACAACGCTGTTCAGCCTGCCTTCGAGGAGTGGAAGGCGGAGGCGGACCCGCTCGGGCAAGGTGATCCCGCCTCTCATCTGACGGCCGAGATATCGCACGGCGACTGTCCCAAGAAACGCCGCTGCGCCGATTTGAACGGCGGCAACGCCCGTCTGTCCCATATCGGTGACCGACCGTGTGAAGGATTGGATGAGGAGGACGGCGAGGTAAAAAAGAACGAACCAATGCCAGTGGTACAGGATCCCCGCCAGGGCGCTCTGGCGATGGGCCGTGGGTACGGGCGCGTCAGGAAGTGGCTCTTTTGGCGCGGCCGGCGCCAATAGAGAATCGACGAGCCACGCCCCCACTTCGCGCCGATGCCAGATCACCACCCCTGCGAGATAGGCCAGCGTCAGCCCCACCACGAGCACCGAGACGGCCCGTGCGGCAAAAAATGACACCGCCTCGTCGACGATGGGCACGAATAAAAGAACCCCGTAGCCCAGAATCGAAATCGCAAGCCCGGCGATGCGTGAGCTTTGGCGGGCGGCGCCGTCGCTCATGGGAAGGCCGCGAAGATCGTCGGCGGCGGGCGAAAAGACAGTGCGCACGGCGACTTTTGTCAGCTCCACCGCGAGGAAGGCGTTTAGAAAAAGCGTCTGGTTGAGGCCAATATCGCCGAAGCCGCCGATGGCGAGCGTCGCCACCCCGTAGGCGATGGCCCATGTCAGCAGGACCACCGCCACGCGAATGACAATGGTCGCGACGAGACCCAGAAGTCCGGGGATCATGCCCGCACCGACGGTTGCGCGCCCGATCCGGCGGAGGAGGGGGACTGTCGCTAGACGCAGAAGAATGTAGGTCGCCACGGTGACGATGATGATCACCGCAAGGTCGATCACCGCGGTGAGGGCGGCCTGCCAGGTTTCGGCCTGGAGCCCCCGGAGGAGCGTGCGCGCACTTCTGAAACTCGACCAAACCCCGGTTACCGTGTCGACCGCGCGTTCGGCGGCTTCTTCGGTGACGGTGGCGATCTGGCCGCCGATCGAGTTTCGTTCCGCGGGCGGGTCTTCGGCGGACGCCTCCCCCTCTGCCGCAGCGGACGCTTTTTCAAGTTCGGCGATCAGCGCCTCGCGCTGGGCATCGTCTTTGAGGACTTCGATCAGGTCTGCAAGGGCCGTGCCGTCCGCTGGGGTCGCCGCTTCCGGCTCGGTCGCCGGTGCCCCGCTCCCCGGCAGGAGGCTCTGGCCCCATGCCGCGCCGGCCAAAAAAAGGAAGGCCGCGAGGACGGCAAGGAGACGACGGAAGCTGTGCCTTATGCTGGCGATCTGCTCATTCATTGGCCCCTTCCACAGCATGTCTCATGGAAAGGTGCAAGTCCGCGCCTTTGATGCCCGTTAGGTGGCCGCGGTTTCGCCGTTCGCGCGGTTTCGGATAAGCTTGCTCGTAACCCAATGGAGCGCGGGTATGGGCCTCTTTGTCGCCCTTCTCAAAGGCATCAATGTGGGCGGCAAAAAGCGCCTTCCCATGGCCAAACTGCGGGCCGCAGCCGAGGCGGCGGGGCTGTCCGAAGCGGAGACCTATCTCGCATCGGGCAATCTCATCTTCGAGGCCGATGGTGCGGCTGAGGACCTAGCTACAAGCCTCCGCGCGGCTGTCATCGCCGCGGGTGGGCCCGATGTGGCAGTCTTCGTCCTGCCTGCAACCCTTGTCCGGCGGGCCGAAAGCGCCTGTCCCTTTAATGCCGATGACCCGAGGCACATCCACGCTGCCCTCGCCGCGGGGGACCTTCTTCCCGACGCCGATGTCATCGCTCGCCTCAAACGTCCTGACGAGGCCCTATTGCCGGACGGCGCCTTGGCGTGGCTCCATACCCCATCCGGCGCGGCCGGATCAAAACTCTTGGCCGGGCTCGACCGGGCCCTCGGTCGCGACGTAACGGCCCGCAACCTCCGCACCATCCGCGCCCTCGTTCAAATGCTGGACGGGCGGGACGCGACCTGATACGCCCCCGGCCATGGCTAAGCTCTGTCCCCTCTGTTGCTGAAAGACGACTAGCAACCACGCCCATCCCGCGTGAGAGGACGCCATGGACATCCAACTCAGAAACACCGCCACCGGTCGGAAAGATCGTTTCGACCCCATCGATCCCGCAAATGTTCGGGTCTATGTCTGCGGGCCCACGGTCTATGACCGGGCCCATCTCGGCAATGCCCGGCCCGTGGTCGTTTTCGACATTCTTTTCCGCCTCCTTCGCCATGTTTATGGAACCGAAGCCGTAACTTACGTGCGGAACTTCACGGATATCGAAGACAAGATCATGGACCGCGCCAGGGAGACCGGGCGCGAGATCAGCGCGATCACCCAAGAGACCGCCCAATGGTATCTCGACGATATGGCCGCGGTCGGTGCCCTTGAGCCCACCCATATGCCGCGGGCCACCGACCATGTCGGCGGTATGGTGGCCCATATCGAGCGGCTGATCGAGAAGGGTCACGCTTACGAAGCCGACGGCCATGTGCTTTTTTCGGTGGAGAGCTTTCCGGAATACGGGGCCCTGTCGGGCCGATCCGTTGATGACATGATCGCGGGCGCCCGCGTAGAAGTGGCGCCCTATAAGAAAAGCCCGATGGATTTCGTGCTGTGGAAACCGTCCACTCCTGTCCAGCCCGGTTGGGAGAGCCCTTGGGGTCGAGGGCGGCCGGGCTGGCATATCGAATGCTCGGCCATGTCGCACGCCATCCTCGGGGATACGTTCGACCTCCATGGCGGCGGGAACGACCTGACCTTCCCCCACCATGAAAACGAGATCGCCCAGTCGAAAGCGGCCTATCCCGGCTGCGGATTTGCCCGGCACTGGATGCATAACGAAATGCTGTTGGTTGACGGGAAGAAGATGTCCAAATCCTTGGGCAACTTCTTCACCGTTCGCGATCTTCTCGACCGGGGCGTGCCCGGCGAGGTGATCCGGCTGGTGTTTCTAGGCACCCATTACCGTAAACCGATGGACTGGACCGAAGCCAAGCGCAGCGAGGCCGAAGGGACGCTCCGGAAATGGTACGGGATGGTGGATGGGATCGGCCCGGCGCCTACGCCCGATCCCCGCGTGGTCGAGGCCTTGGCGGACGATCTCAATACGCCGGGGGCTGTTACGATGCTCCACACCCTGGCGCGGGACGGGGACCGGGCGGGCCTCCGTGCGAGCCTTGGGTTCCTCGGGCTTCTGGGCGAAGACGTGCCGTCCTGGGCGGCCGATCAAGCGGTCGATCTCTCGGCCCATGCCGCCCGGCTCGAGGCGGCATGGGAGGCGGCAAAGGCGAGCAAGGACTTTGCGGAAGTCGACCGTATGAAAGCCGGGTTCCTGGCGGCCGGGGTCGAAGTCCGCATGGGCCGCGATGGGGTCGAATTGGTGGCTGGGCCTGACTTTGACGCATCGGCCTTGGAGATGGTCACTCAGATCTAAGGTCGCAGTTTAGCAGGACCAGCCCCTGCCTTGCGCCGGGGCCTCCTCCTTATAAGGAGGTCCCGGCGTAAGGTCGGGACGCGTGGCGCGTCCTAAAGAGCGCATTAAAGTTCGAGCACCGCCTTCGTGTCCGCAGCGATCTGGCGCTCTTCATCGGCCGGAACGACCCAAACCGGCAGGCTCCCTGGGCGATGGATCGCGGGCCCGTGGGCGGCATTCGCGCCTTCATCAAGCGCCGCTCCAAGCCAGCCCAAACCCTTTACAATCTCAGCCCGAACTCGCGCCGATTTCTCGCCGATCCCTCCGGTGAAAGCGATGGCATCAAGCCCTCCCATCGCCGCAACGAGGCTTCCAGCCTCGCGCCGGGCCCAGTAGCAGAAATGCGCCACCGCAAAGCGCGCCGCTTCTGAGCCGTCCTCCAACAAGGCCCGCATCTCGGCCGAGGACCCCGAAAGCCCCAAAAGTCCACTTTCCTTATTGAGAACCTGGCCCGCCCGCTCGACACCGAACTCCTCTGCCAACCGCAGCACTGCATTGGCATCAATCTCGCCTGTCCGCGTGCCCATCGTGAGGCCCGAGACGGGGGAATAGCCCATGGTCGTGGCCACAGACCGGCCGTCCGCAATTGCGGCGGCCGAGGCGCCGCCGCCCAGATGGAACGCCAGAAGCCGTCGGGGCAGGGGGGCGCCCGAGAGATCGGGCAGGCTTGCGACGAGCCCGGCATAGGATAGGCCATGGAACCCATAGCGCCGGATCCCCATCGCCTCGATCTCTTGCGGCACCGCATAGCGCCGGGAAAGCTCCGGCGCCGCCGCATGAAAGCCCGTGTCAAAACTCGCGCATTGGGGAAGATCCGGCGCGAGTTCGGCCAAGCGATCAATGGCGGAGAGGTTTAGAGGGTTGTGGAGCGGCGCGAGCGGGAATGCGGCTTCGATCGCCGCGCGAATGCCCGGCGTGATCCGAGCGGGTGCGGTGAGTTTTTCCCCGCCATGGACCACCCGGTGCCCCGCCGCGGCCAGCGCTTCTGGCGGAAGGTCCCGCGCTGCAAGTGCGTCGAGCAATGCTGCCAAAGCGCGCCGGTGATCGGAGAGATCCACGGAACTGGCCTCGCCATCGATAACGAGCCGCGCCGCGCCGCCGATCCCATCCGCTTGCCCGTCAAAAAGCCGGACAAGGTCCAAATCGAAAACCACGAATTTGATCGAGGTCGATCCCGCATTGAGAACAAGGATCGCCCGGGACACGGGCGTCGCCCCGCTCAGGCACCCACCTGTTCTTGCATATCCGCGCGGTCGATCCCTGCTACGGCAACCGGCTTTTTCATCGCGTCACGCCGGAAGGGTTCTCCGAGCTCTTGGTTGATCAACGCCTCGATGATCGTGGTGGTGTTGTTCTCCATCTGGTCGCGGATCGCGGTGTTCAGCGCTTCGGTGAGCTCTTCCATCGTCCGCGCAACCACGCCCTTCAGCCCGCAAGCCGAGGCAATTCCGGCATAGGTCACGCCTTCGTCGAGCTCGGTCCCGACGAAATTGTCGTCAAACCAAAGCGTCGAATTGCGCTTCTCGGCGCCCCATTGGTAATTCCGAAAGACGATCTGGGTGATCGCTGGCCATTCTTCGCGGCCAATGGCTGTAAGCTCGGTCACCGCGATCCCAAAGGCTCCGTCGCCGGCAAAGCCGACCACCGGCACGTCAGGCCGTCCGATCTTGGCGCCCACAATCGAGGGAAGCCCGTACCCGCAGGGGCCAAAGAGGCCCGGGGCCAGATATTTGCGGCCTTTCTCAAAACTCGGATAGGCGTTCCCAATGGCGCAATTGTTGCCGATGTCGGACGAAATAATCGCCTCCCGAGGGAGGGCCGACTGGATGGCCCGCCATGCCATCCTGGGGCTCATCCAATCGGGTTTTGCGGTTCGCGCACGCGCGTTCCAGCTGGTGCCAGGGTCATCGTCTTCGTGGTCCATCGACGATAGTTCCTGGGCCCAACGGGATTTCGTCTCAGCGATCCGCGCTTTCCGCGCCTCCCGGTCCCGGTCACCCGCATCGGGGTCCAAACCATCCAGCAGCCGCCGGGCCACGATACCGGCATCGCCCACGATCCCGACGCTCACCTTCTTTGTGAGCCCAATCCGGTCGGGGTTGATGTCGACCTGGATGACTTTCGCGCCGTTCGGCCAATAGTCGATCCCGTAGCCCGGAAGGGTCGAAAATGGGTTGAGCCTTGTGCCGAGGCCCAAAACCACATCCGCTTCGGAGATCAACTCCATCCCAGCTTTGGATCCGTTGTAGCCGAGTGGCCCGGCGAAGAGGGGGTGGCTTCCTGGAAAGGCGTCATTGTGCTGGTAGCCCACGCAAACCGGGGCATCGAGGCGCTCGGCCAGGGCTACAGAGGCGGCAATTCCGCCTTCGGCCAAAACGACGCCTGCCCCGTTGAGGATCACCGGCGAGCGGGCTTCGCTGAGAAGCGCTGCCGCCTCGACGAGGGCCTTTTCGCCCCCCGCAGAGCGCTCAAACTCAATCGGGTCGGGGAGGTCGATATCCACCACCTGGGTCCACATGTCCCGGGGTATGTTGAGTTGGGCCGGGGCGGAGGCGAGTTTGGCCTTGGCGATAACCCGGGTCAGGACTTCGGCGACACGGGCGGGGTCGCGCACTTCCTCCTGGTAGGCCACCATATCCTCGAAGAGCTTCATTTGCTCGACCTCTTGGAACCCGCCCTGGCCGATGGTTTTGTTGGCAGCCTGGGGCGTGACGAGCAAAAGCGGCGTGTGGTTCCAGTAGGCGGTTTTGACGGCGGTGACGAAGTTGGTGATGCCCGGCCCGTTCTGGGCGATCATCATCGAAACCTTGCCCGTGGCCCGCGTATAGCCATCGGCCATGAACCCGGCCGAACCCTCGTGGCCGCAATCCCAAAACGTAATTCCGGCGGCGGGAAAGAGGTCTGAAATCGGCATCATCGCCGAGCCGATAATCCCGAAAGCCTGGTCGATCCCGTGGCGTTGGAGAATTTTGACGAAGGCCTCTTCGGTGGTCATTTTCATGTCGTCTCTCCGCTTGTTTTCGAGCCGTTGGACACCGCCAGGCCTGTGGGTCCTAAAACCGGGTGCGGGTTCCCTCTAGGGCCAGTTCCTCCGCCGCCATGAGGCCAGAACAGGGGCCTCGCTTTCCGGACGTCATCTCTTCAAAACGACGCAAAATCCCGGCGCACCACGCTCTCCTAGGTCAGGGTTGCCATCTCGGTTGCAATCCGGTGGATTCCCTCGTCGATCCGCTCGACCGCGATCGAAGAATAGGCCAAGCGGTAGAAATTCCGTCGGGCGAATTCGGGATCGAAAAAGAGCCGGCCCGGCTCAATCACGACGCCTCTTCCGTGAAGATGCCGGGCAAGATTTTCCGTGTCGATCGAGGCCGGGGCCTCCATCCAGAAGGAGGAGCCTCCATCGGCGCCGGAGCCGGCCACTTTCAAACCCTCCCGCTCGATGGCCGCTTCCATTGCCGCCCGGCGGGCCCGGTAGGCTTTCCGCATCCGGTTGATCTGTGCGTCGTAATGGCCGAGCGACAGGAAATAGGCCGCCGTCCGCTGGATCAGCCCCGGCGGGTGCCGGAGCACCGTGCCTCGGAGGGTCCTGGCTTGTTCGATGAAGGCTTCCGGCGCCACGATGTAACCCAAGCGAAGGCCCGGAAAGAGCGATTTCGAGAACGAGCCGATATAGACCACGCTGCCAGCCCCATCGAGAGATTTAAGCGACGGCGAAGGCGACCGGTCAAAGGCCAACTCGAATTCGTAATCGTCCTCAACGATCACAAACCCCTCGGCTTCCGAACGCTGGAGCAGCGCTTTCCGGCGCGACAGGGGCATCGTCGCATTGGTGGGGCAATGGTGGCTGACGGTGGTGAAAAGCACATCCGTCGCCTCTGGAACGGCATCGGGCGGCAGCCCGCCACCGTCCACATCCACCGCATGGATATGGCAGCGCGTGGTGTTGAGGATTTCTCGAAGGCCGGGATAGCATGGGTTTTCCACGGCCGCGACCCGGCGCTGGGTTAAGAGGAGCTGGGCGGCAATCCAAAGGGCATTTTGCGCGCCGAGGGTAATGAGAACCTCTTCAGGCCGCGCCGCAATCCCGCGGCGGGTCAGGATATGGCGGAGGACATACTCCACGAGCTTTGGATCGTCCCGCTCGTAGTAATCTGCCGTCAGGGCTTCAAAGTCGCGCTGGCCGAGGGCTTGGAGCGCGCAAAGTCGCCAATTTTGATGATCGAAAAGCGTCCGATCCGCTTGGCCGTAAATGAAGGGATAAGGATAGCTCCGCCAATCGGCCGGGCGGACGATCCGGGCTGGTGCATCGGGGCCAGGGCCTAGAAAACGTCCCCAATCGATGGCAGTGCTCGGTGCCGTCTTTGGAAGATCGAACCGGTGGCCGGTGGGGGCGGTTTCCGAAACGAAATAGCCCGACCGGCCCCGTGCCACGAGATAGTCGTCGGCCACCAAATCGGTATAAGCAATCGTGACGGTGATGCGAGAGATCCCGAGATGCCGGGCCAGGGTCCGCGAAGAGGGCATCCGCTCGCCCGGGCGAAATCGCCCGGAGAGTATGCCTTCGACCACGAGCCGTTTGATCCGCTGCTGGAGCGTTCCGTCTCCGGCGGCATCGAGGAAAAAGCTCTCGACATGGATCGTCATATGCGGATGGCCATGGCTGGACTTAGCCTGGCACGGAATTGGGCGAAAATCTAGGTCCAGAAACCGGGGCTCACCGCGGCGCCGTTCGGTCGCGGGAAATATAGACCGCGATCGCATCGAGGGCTGCACGAACGGGCGGCGTATGTCGCAAATCCTGGTGACTGACGAGCCATTGGGGAGAGGTGAGCGCCTCAATCGGGTCCGACAGCCGAACCAGTCGCGCCATGCGGTCACCTACAAAGGTCGGCAACACCACGCGTCCGATGCCAGCGCGGGCCATTGAAGCGGCGAGAAACGGCGTGTTGGCGCGGACCGTGATCGCGGCCCCATGGTTTGCCTCAACCCAACGCGACGACGCGGTCCCGGTCCCGTCGCCCCCCCGGCCAATGAAGCCCTCGGTCTCGGGTCCGGCGCCGTAGACGGCAAAATTCACCTCGCCCACGGCCCTCCCGGCAAGCCAAGGTTGGGTGGGGCGGGCATCCCGAAGTCCAACATCGACCTCTCTCCGCGCAATATCCATCAGCGTTTCGCATTGGACGATCTCGGGACGCCAAACCTGATTGGGCGTCCAAAATAAGGGAATATGTTCCGCAAGATCGAGGGCGGTCCAGGATCCAGCGGAGATCTTAACCGAGACCGGTCCTTTGGCCGCCTCCTGCCAGGCGTCGATCTCGCCGGCCACGAGTGCCATGCGCCGGACCTTTTCGGCCAGGGCCAGCCCGTCGCCGGTGAGCCGATAGCCTTGGTTTCCGTGCTCGAAGAGGCGCTTGCCGAGGCGGGCCTCAAAAGCGCGCATCCGTCGGCTAAGGGTGGCCTGGCTCGCCCCCGTCGCGGTGGCCGCCCCAGCCAAGCTCCCGGCATCGGCCAGGGCGGCGAAAAGCGCGTAGTCGTCCCAAACTATTTTCATTTTTGAAACTCCGATTTCGGGCGGGGGGACTGATGGCCCGGTCGGTCAGTCTTTAGTTTTCTGACAAAGGAGAGCTCGAATGCAGACGATTATAAGACCGATCCATATCCCCGATAAGCCAGAAACCAGCTATAGGGAAGAGCAACGCCTATTTGCAGAATTGAAAGTGCGGGCGCGTCATCGAAAGCGCCGATGGGTTTGGCGCCACCTTATGGGTTTTTTTCTATGACCCGTGCCGGGCTCCCGGCCACCGACGCACCGGGTGCGACGTCTCGGGTGACAACCGCGCCGGCGCCGATGATCGCACCGTCGCCGAGGGTCACGCCGGGAAGGATAAGGGCGGCGCCCCCGATCCAGACCTCGCGCCCGATGGTGATCGGGCGTCCAAACTCGACGCCAGTGGCGCGCTCTTCCATGTCGCGGGGGTGGTCGGCGGTCAAAAGCTGAACCATCGGTCCGATTTGGGTGCCGTCCCCGATCCGGATCGGGCAAATATCAAGGCAGACGCAGCCATAGTTCAAAAACACCCGGTCGCCGAGATGGATATTGGTTCCGTAATCGACGTAAAACGGCGCCCGGATGGAAACTTCGGCCCCCTGCGACCCTAAGAGCGCTCCGAGGAGATCGCTCCGTTCCGCGTCGCCAGCAATCGTCGAGTTATACTCCCGCATCAGGCTTTGGGCCCGGTGGCGCCGCGCCACCAACTCTGGATCCCCAGCCTGGTAACGCGCGCCACTCGTCATACGCTCGAATTCCGAACGGAATTCGGGCCCGAATTCGCCCTCGAATTCGGTGTCTGTCACATGAAACCCAGTTCGAGGCGGGCCTCGTCGGTCATCATGTCCATGCCCCAAGGCGGTTCCCAGGTGATATCGACATCGACACTTTGGACCCCCGGGAGGGGCTCAATAGCGTCGGCCACCCCGCCGGGCATTTCGCCGGCCACCGGACAGCCTGGCGCGGTCAAGGTCATAATGACAGACACAGCACCGTCGTCGGTGATCGCGATCGTGTAAACGAGGCCCAAATCGTAGATATTGACCGGGATTTCGGGATCAAAAACAGACCGGCACGCCTCGACCACGCCGTCATATAGTGGATGTTCGACGCTCGACGGACGGATGAGGGGCGTCCCCTCCATTGGGCCATCGTCGGTGCTGTTCTCTGCATTATCGAGGGTCATTCTCAGCCTCGTCTCTCGGATCGTAGGGATATAAGCTTTCCCCGGTGATGCGTCCAGGTGGAGCGGGAGATGGCAGATACCGAAACGATGGATGTCTATTGGGAGCGGATGTCGCGGCCCTGGATTGCCCATGGCGCTGCGATGGAGGCGGCTCTGGCTCCGGTGGGTGCGGCCCTCCGCGCAAAACTCTCTCCCCAACCCGGTGAGGCGATCCTCGATATTGGTCCCGGTGGCGGCGCGGCCCTTTTGCCGCTTGCAGAGGCGGTCGGGCCGACAGGTCGGATCGTGGCCGTCGATATCGCCCCGCCCATGGTGGCCCGAGCCAAGGAGCGGCTGGCGGACTATAGCCAAGTGGAGATCCGGCTCGCCGATGCAGGCGCCGAACCCATTGAGGCTGGTGGGTTCGATGCGTTGTCCTCGCAATTCGGAATGATGTTCTTTGCCGATCCGGCGGCGGCCTTCGCCCGGCTCGGATCCAACTTCCGTCCCGGCGCCCGGGCCGTCTTTGCCGCCTGGGGTCTTCGCCAGGAAAATCCCTATTTCACCATTGCAGGGCGGGTTGCGGCCGCGCGACTGGGGCCGGAAGAGACTAGGCCTGATCCCGATGCGCCGGGCCCCTTCGGTCTTCAGAATGCGGAACGGACGTTGCGTCTCTTAACCGAGGCGGGTTTCACTAACGCCGATCCCGGCACAACCGACCTCTTTCTGGCGCCAATAGGCACGATTGAGGACTTCGCCCATGTGATGACCGAAATCGGCCCCGCCGCCCATCGGCTGACGGCCTTGGGCGCGGACGGGTCCGAACGGCAGGCCATGGCCAACGCCTTGGCGGCAGCCTACCGCGAATTTGAGACGGAAAACGGGATCCTTATTCCGGCGCGGGTTCACATCTATTCCGCCACTTGGCCCGGGTAAGCAGACCCCGGGCCCCGAACGCACGGCGCTTGCCTCATGTTCGCTTTACAATGAGGGCCGCCTGGTCCACCCGAAGAGGCGATGTCGACGGGCTTTTCCTTTGAACTCAAGGCCACGGACGGGGCTGCGCGAACGGGTGTTATTACAACGCCAAGGGGTGAGATCCGCACGCCAGCCTTTATGCCCGTGGGGACGGCCGCGACCGTAAAGGCAATGCTCCCTGAAAGTGTCGCCGCCACCGGAGCTGACGTGATCCTCGGCAACACTTACCATCTCATGCTTCGCCCCGGGGCCGAGCGCATTGCGCGTCTCGGGGGGCTCCACCGCTTTATGAATTGGTCTGGGCCGATCCTCACCGATTCCGGTGGCTTTCAGGTGATGAGCCTCGCGGGCCTCCGGAACCTCACCGAAGAAGGCGTCACGTTCAAATCTCATATCGACGGGTCCGCGCATCTTTTAAGCCCCGAGCGGTCGATGGAGATCCAAGCGGCCCTAGGCTCGGATATCGTCATGGCTTTCGACGAATGCCCGTCGCTTCCCGCGCCCCGGGAGCGGATCGCCGAGAGCATGGCGCTGTCGATGCGCTGGGCGGCGCGGTCGAAGGCTGCCTTCGACGGCGATCGCGGTGCGGCGCTCTTTGGGATCCAGCAAGGCGGGCTCGACGAGGCCTTTCGAGCCGAAAGTGCGGCGGCTCTTACCGAGATCGGTTTTGATGGATATGCGGTGGGCGGGCTCGCCGTGGGCGAAGGCCAGGACGCGATGTTTGAATGCCTCGATCACGCGCCCCAACAGCTTCCCAAAGACCGGCCTCGCTATCTGATGGGGGTCGGCAAACCTGACGACATAGTCGGCGCGGTCAAGCGCGGCATCGATATGATGGATTGCGTTTTGCCGTCTCGATCTGGCCGGACGGGGCAAGCCTGGACCCGGCGAGGCCAGGTTAATCTCCGCAATGCCCGCCACCGCGACGACCCGCGCCCCTTAGACGAAGGCTGCGGCTGTCCGGCATGCCAGAACTATTCACGGGCCTATCTCCACCATGTGGTGCGATCCGGTGAGATGATCGCCGGCATGCTACTGACCTGGCACAATATTCACTATTTTCAGGACCTGATGGCTGACCTCAGGGGAGCTATTCAGGCGGGCTCGTTTTCTGAGTTCGAGAAGGTCTTTTTAAGTTTACGCGACGAAGGCGATATTCCGAAACTTTGACGTCGGATCTTGTTCCTTGAACCTCCAGAGTATTGGGTGATTACAGAGAGCAATCTAACGGCAAGGCGGCTGATCGCGTTTAAGCATCCGCCTTGGGCTTGCGCGGCGCCCTAAGCCCGGGCTATGCCCCCGCCAGAGGGCGATTAGCTCAGTTGGTAGAGCGCCTCGTTTACACCGAGGATGTCGGGAGTTCGAGTCTCTCATCGCCCACCATACCAACCAACATGGTGTGCAAATCCCTCTAAGGGTCGGACGGGTAGGGACGTTTCGGGCGTTCTAGCCTCTTCAATTCGGCAATATGAGATTGGTTCTGGAAAGGCCACTTTCAGAAGCAATCTGCGGGCATGCGCATTGCCGTATTCTCAGACCTTCCAGGGGTTTGCGAGGAACGCTGGGGCCAGTTCTAGTTTATCTTCGAAGGAGGCCTTTGGTTGTTGGCTGTTTTGCCAACTCTTCGGTTATCAGCTCTTTCTGACGCATGGAATGTCGAGTTGGCCCAAGGCGGAATTCCGGAATTCGTGTAAAGAAGCGAGCGACCACGGTCGTAGCTTTCGAAGGCTTCACGAATGATGGAGGCAAAGAGTTCTTTCGGGAAGAGCATCAGGCCGCGCCCCGGAGCCTTGTCGGATTTGCAGCGGATTGGCGCGCGCGGAACGCAGTAGCCAGACTGCATCCAGGCTTTCCTCTATCGGTCAACCTGTCCCCAGTTTTGCTGTCGCTCCAACTGGCCCGCTGCCCCGATCAAAATCTCATGGAACTTGCCTTCGCGCATTTCCGAGAAATTGAATATGAGGCATTCGCGGATAGCGCTACGCGCATCCAAGGCGCGGTTGAGTTTGAGGTGGAATTCAGCGTCACGGGCCTAGCGCTCAAGAATACCGAATAAGACGATGAAATTCAGATCTAGCTGCGCATCCATGTATGCCGGCATCGCGACAATGCCCAGGCGCTTCGTGTGGTCAGCACCGCCAGCACTCATGTTTGGAAAGGCCATTGCGACGTCGTAATTCTTCTCCGCTGTCTATTCGCGACAACGGGTCTACCGGCCTCGCCGCTGTCGAGGTCTGGCCGCCACGCTGGATGCAAAACTAAATTGAGCTTTTACTCAAAGCCAATATCGACCTAGCCCGCGGGCGGCCGGTCATAGGGTTTCGGCATGTAGGTAAAGCTAGAATAACGTGCCTTTGCCGCCATCCCGCTCGTGTCGTAGGCCATCATGCCTACGAACGCCCCGGTAAAGCTTTGGTGTTCCCCAGGGGCGCCCTCGTCGGAGATGACGGCGGCATTCAGTTCAACGCCGACCGGTTGCCATTCACCATTTTGCCGGAAAGAGAACTGTTGGCTCAGCCCATTGACATCGACGCGGAGGTCCACGGGGCCGTCTGACAATATCGCCAGGGGTGCGACCGGGCGGAGCGCTCCGCTGGGGTAGGTCTCGATGCTTGAAATCAGGTGGAGGCAGCGGCCCATTTCGGGATCGTGGCTGACGACCAAGGCGTGGAATTTGTAGCGGTTGTAGTAGGTCGTCAGACCGGCGCCTTGTTGATAGGTAGTTGGTTCAAATTCGACTTTGATTTCAGCGGAGTAGGCGTGATGCTCCTGGCGGCGGGCGACGAGCGTCTGCTCGAACCAACTCCCTGGGCTTTCGCGCCCGGTGAGGATGAGTGTCCCTGGCTCGACCGAGAACAACCGTTCGGGATGGGGCGTGCGGAGCCACTGAAAGTCGACTGGCAATTCTCCGTCGGCGAAGTCATAGGCGACCGGTTTTTCAGTTTCAGCGCTAGCGTCGCCGGGGGTGGGCACCTCTGCGCGAGCAAGGGTGCCGCCTCCTTCAAGATAAAGCCAATCGTCTCGCCAAACGCATTTTTCGATGCCGGTTTCGCGGCCTAAAGGGCAATACGGGCCGGGCAGGGGACGGCCCATCAGGAACGTGTGATAGGCTTCGCCATCCGGCGTTTCGACATATTGTCCGTGGCCGGTGCGTTGGATTGGATGCTGGGGTGTGTCGGCCGCATCCATAACGTGGAGGTTGGGGTGGTTCTCATATGGCCCGAAAAGATCCCGTGACCGGGCCAATGACACAGCATGGCCATAGCCCGTGCCGCCTTCGGCCGTTGTGAGGTAATACCAGCCATTCCGTTTAAAGATATGCGGCGCTTCGGTCAGACCGCGAGACGTGCCGGGATAAATGTTCCGCACCGGGCCGGTGAGCCCCCCCTCAAGCGACCATTCCTGGAGGAGGATCCCATCGAAAGCGGAATGGCTGAGGTTGCGGCCCGTGCCATCGCCCCGATGGTTCCATTGGACATTCATGAACCATTTCCGGCCATCGTCGTCGTGAAAGAGCGACGGATCGAACCCTGAGGAATTGACAAAGATCCGCGGCGACCATTCGCCGTCGATCGTCTTGCAGGTTGTGATGTAATTATGTGCGTCCTTGAAGCTCCCTTCGAGGCGTTTGACATCCGTGTAAACCAACCAGAATTTTCCGTCGGAATGGCTGAGGCAGGGGGCCCAGATGCCGCCCGAATCCGGGTTGCCGCGCATGTCGAGAAGGTCCGGCCGGTTGAGCGGACGCGACACCAGACGCCAGTTCACGAGATCTCGGGAGTGGTGGATCTGGACGCCGGGATACCATTCGAATGTCGAGGTGGCGATGTAGTAGTCCTCCCCCACCCGGCAAATGGACGGATCAGGGTTAAAGCCCGGGAGAATCGGATTGCGGATCAATTCAGGAGCGCCGCGGCATCGGCCGGGCCGAGGGCGTCGGGCCGCTCACAGGTGGTGGTCATCTCCACCGGTTGTCCGGTTTCTGCGGAAGTGAGCGCAGCCGTCATCACTTCGACGGTATGAATTGCAAGCTCAAGACTGCAACGATGGGGCCTGT
Organism: Pseudomonadota bacterium; assembly: GCA_039198225.1. Lineage (GTDB taxonomy): Bacteria > Pseudomonadota > Alphaproteobacteria > Rhodobacterales > Rhodobacteraceae > JASJAR01. The sequence continues at coordinate 16,474 of JBCCTQ010000032.1, read as the reverse complement.
CCTCGCTCAGCGCCTCCGCCATCTCGGCCAATCCGGCCGTTCGGTAATTTGCCTGCGGCGTAGACCCATCGAGACCCTCATTGGGCACCCCGAACGGATGGTCCCACGGTGCGACCTCTGAGATTTTCCCTTCGGCATCAGAGATTTCCAATGCACCGCCAAAGAAATTGGGGTCAGGGACAAAAAGGCTCCCCTCCGTGCCATAAAGCTCCATATTGGCGTGCCGGTGCGCCTTCACATCCCAGCTTGTGCCGAGGGTAATGATCGCTCCGGAGGCGAAAGTGAGGATCGCGTGGATCGTGGTCGGCGTCTCCACCGGAATCGTTTCGCCCTTCCGCGGCTGGGAGAGGATGGTTCGCGTTTCACTGGCCGAGGTCGCGGCCGCGGTGACCCGCTCCACTGGACCCAGAAGTTGGATCAGGTTGGTGACGTAATAGGGCCCCACATCCAGCATTGGACCGGCACCGGGTTGAAAGAAAAAATCGGGGTTCGGGTGCCAATGCTCCATCCCCCGGCTCATCACATGTGCGGTGCCGGTCACGATCTGCCCCACCGTCCCATCGTCGATGAGCGCGCGCACCTGCTGATGGGCGCCGCCGAGAAACGTGTCTGGGGCCGAGCCGACGCGGAGACCCGCCGCGGCTGCCATCCGGCGAAGGTCTTCGCCTTCCTCAAGCGACAGAACCAAGGGCTTTTCGGAGTAAGCGTGTTTGCCTGCCGACAGGATGTCTTTTGTTACTTGATAATGGACGGCGGGGATCGTCAGATTGACGATCACGTCGATATCTCCTGACCCGAGGAGGTCGTCGACCGTTCTCGCTTCAACCCCGAATTCGTCGGCGCGCGCTCGCGCTGCCTCGATGTCAATGTCAGCGACAGTGCGCATCTCAAAGCCCTTAAAAAGCGGACCGAGGCGAAGATAGGCCGCTGAGATATTGCCGCAGCCAATGATACCGATGCCGAGTGTGGCCATTTAATTCTCCTCTAGAGGGCGTTCGCGGCGGCGATCGAGCGAGTGGCGAAACGTTTGTCATCGGACGGATTGTCGTGCTCGATCACGAAATACTCGGCGCGTGTATTGGCGGTCGCTTCTATGATGGCGGCCCAATCTAGAACCCCGTGGCCCACATCGGCCCAACCGTCTTCGTCTTCCGCCGTGCCTGCGGGGGCGATGTCTTTGAGGTGAACAGCGATCATCCGGTCCGCATATTTAGCGACCCAGTCGAGAGCGCGTTCCCCGGCAACTTCTGCCCAGGCAATGTCGAGTTCGAGACGAACGTCTTCTGAGCCTCCGAGGATGAGGTCGAGCGGTTTGTCCTCACCCCCCAGGTCGGCGAATTCAAATGCGTGATTGTGCCAACCGAATTGAAAGCCCGCATCCTGGATGGGTTTTCCCGCTTCGGCGAGGTCTCGGCCGAACTGGGCCCAGGCGGCTGCATCGCGGTCATGGTCGCCGATGAACGGCACCAGTACGGCTTTAACGTCGAGCGCCTTGGCGATCTCGATGGCGCGGCGCGGCTCGTCGCGGACCAGTTCGTAGCTGAAATGGCTAGTAGGCATCGCGAGGCCGGTTTCTCCGAGGCCGGCTCTGAGCGTCTCAATGGCTTCATCGGACCCATAAAGTCCGCCATAGCCCTCCACCTGTCGGTAGCCCGCTGCGGCGACCATTTTTAGGGTGTCCGACAGAGGCGGGAAATTGCGGGAAGAGTAGAGCTGGTAGGAAAAATCGGTCACGGGTTTGCTCCTTGACGGGCGGTCTGTGCGTAGGTGGCGGAGTAGAGATCGCGCAGTGTGAAGGTTGATGTCGCGTCCGGGTCACGGGGGTGAAAATCGATCCGGAAAGGCTCCTCGGGAAGGACTAGGACGCCGTTCCGGGTGAATCGGCCCGGGACGCTGGCCTCCAGGGCGACAAAGAAGGCCGGGCGTTGGGTGCTGAGTGTCAGGGCGTCGCCCTCGGCGCGGGTTTCGAGGCCGGGATCGGGCAGCTCATAGGCTTTGTAAGGCAGGGGGGCATGGTGGTCCGTGGACCAGTCGGCTGACGGGGTGCGCCACCGGTAGAGGAGAATTTCTTCCGGCTGGATCGCCCCATTCGGCATACACGCCAAAAGCTTCGCTGCTCCGGGGGCGACTTCGATGCTGCCCCCTTCAAGGGGCCTTTCGCCACCCTCCATCGACAAAGCCGAAACCTTAAACTCCAGGTCTTCCGGCCCGGGTCCATCATGAACGGCGATGAGCTCAAAGCTCTCCTCTTTGGGCACGATCGTGGCGAGCGTCGGGGCAAAGAAGGCTTTGGCGGCATGGTGGAGAAGCTTCCAGCCGCCGCCATAATCGAGCGATGACCAACTGCAGACGGGCCAGGTGTCGTTGAGTTGCCAGATCAGCGCGCCCTGGCAGCGCGGCTTTAACGATCGCCAATGGGTGACGGCGGTTTTGATCGCCAGGGCCTGTTGGACTTGGCTGAGATAGACGAAGTTCTCAAACCCCTCAGGAAAGCGAAAATAGCGGAACATCGTTTCGGCGATCCGCGCATTACCACCGGGGTTTTTCTGATGGCTTTCAAAGACCGGGGCGGCGATGTTGAAGTCTTTTGGAGCTGCGAAAGACCGGATCTGGTCTATCGAGGGGTAGGATTGGAAGCCGAATTCGGAGCAAAATCGCGGGGCAACATCGCGGTAATGGTCGAAGTCTCGGCCTTCGTGCCAAACCGACCAAAAGTGCATGTCGCCCGATGTGTCGTCATGCCAGCCGTCGCCAAAATCGAGCCGCCCGCGCGAGGGTGAAGAGGGCCACCAATTGGCGGCGGGGTCGGTTTCCTTGAGGCTGCGCTCGATGGCGTAGTTCAGGCGGTCATAGGCGGCGAGGTAGCGGTCGCGGTCGCGGAGGCTCTCTTCAAACCATCCGAGGGCGCCGACGTTTTCGTTGTCGCCGCACCAAAGGGCCAAACATGGGTGGTGATGGAGGCGCGCGACGGTTTCTCGGACCTCGCCTTCGACTTCGGACAGGAAGTCGTCATCGGAGGGATAAAGCGCGCAGGCGAACATAAAGTCCTGCCAGACCATGAGGCCCAATTCGTCGCAAATCTCGTAAAACCAATTCGGCTCGTACCGCCCGCCGCCCCAAATGCGGATCATGTTCATATTCGCGTCCGCCGCCGATTGTAGGAGGTCGCGGGTCTTTTCCGTGGTGACCCGTCCGGGCAAGGCGTCGGCCGGGATCCAGTTGGCGCCCTTAGCAAAAACAGGCCGGCCGTTCACCTCGATGGTGAAGCGGGCCCCAACCTCGTCGAGGTCATGCTGGAGTGTTATCTCTCGGAGGCCGATCCGACGGGTCTCGGTTTGGCTCCCGAGGGTGGCTGTCAGCGTATAGAGCGGCTGCTCACCCTGGCCATTGGGCCACCAAAGCTTGGGGTCGATGACGCCGAAGGTAGCAGTCGCGGGGCCTGGCCCCGCAAGGTTGAAACTCCGCCGCTCGCCGTCAAACGTCACCTCAAGATCACCGAGCCCGTCGCCCACAACGTGCACGGTCACAGTGACACTTGCCCGCTCCGCCCCATGGCTCTGGGACACCGCGAGCCGTTCGATCCGGAGCGCTTCCTTCGGCTCAAGACGCATGTCGCCATAGATGCCAAAGGGCGCAAGCGCGATGTTCCAGTCCCATCCGTAGTCGCATTGGGGTTTGCGCAGCATGTTCGGATTGGGGATCCGGCTGTTTTCGGCCCGGAAGGGCACGAAGAAGGGCTGCGCGGCTTGGCGCTCGGCGGCCACGCGGACCGAAGACGGAAAGGCTATTTCGATCTCGTTCGTGCCAACCTTGAGGGCGTGGCTCGCATCCACCCTGTAACGGCGGAAGGCGTTGTTGGCGTCCATCACCAGAGTGCCGTTGATCCGGACCTGGGCCACGGTGTCGACCTGGTCGAGAACAAGGTCGAAATCGGTGGTTTCGAGGTCGAATTTCCGGGTCATTGTCCAGTCGCGCTCGGCGATCCAGCCACATTTGTATTCGTTCCGTCCCCAATAGGGGTCGGGGATGACACCAGCTTCGAACAGCGCACTTATTGCGTCGCCCGGCAGGGCGATCTCGGCCTCGTGCTCCCCCGCAGCGTCGCGGAGGCGCCAGGCCCCGGAGAGGTCGATATGGGGCATTGCGTGCGGTCTTTAGAGCCTCAATTCGGTCTCGGCGTCGAAGAACGAGGCCTTTGCCGGGTCAAACCCAATCCGGATCGGGTCGCCGGGATGGATCGCGGTTTGTCCATCGATACGGATCCGAAAACTCTTGCCCGCCAACTCGGCCCAGACCAGCGTGTCCGATCCCATGGGCTCGACGATCTCGACGACGGAAGAAACCGTATTTGGCATCGCATCGGCGGCCTCGCCCGTGGCCACATGTTCGGGTCGCACACCCATTGAGGCAGGCCCCGTCGCGCCGTTCTTAAAAGGATGACCTCGGGTCGTGAATTGCTTGTCGCCCACGCGGAACCCGTCGCCCTCAAGCACGCCGTCGAGGAAATTCATTGACGGCGAGCCAATAAAGTCGGCCACGTATTTGTTGCCTGGTCGATTGTAGATCTCCGTGGGCGCGGCCACATGCTGGATCGCGCCGCCTTTCATGATTGCGATCCGGTCCGCCAGCGTCATCGCTTCGACCTGGTCGTGGGTGACGTAGATGATCGTGTTCCCCAATTGCTGGTGCAGCCGCTTGATCTCGACCCGAAGATCGGCGCGGAGCTTTGCATCGAGGTTCGACAGCGGCTCATCGAAGAGGAACACGTCGACATCGCGCACCAGCGCCCGACCGATGGCCACCCGTTGCCGCTGCCCGCCAGAAAGCGCGCCGGGTTTTCTTTTTAGAAGCGGCTCGATCTGGAGAATTTCTGCGGCGCGGGCGACGCGTTTGCGGATCTCGTCGCGGGGCATCCCGGCATTCTTAAGACCAAAGGAGAGGTTTCCTTCCACGCTCATCTGCGGATAGAGCGCGTAGGATTGGAATACCATTCCGATCCCGCGCTCGGACGGCTCGTTCCAGGTGACGTTCCGATCCTTGATAAAGATCTGCCCATCCGAAATCTCAAGGAGGCCCGCAATACAATTGAGAAGGGTCGACTTCCCACAGCCTGACGCGCCGAGGAGGACCAAAAACTCCCCGTCATGGATGCTGAGGTTCAACCCCTGAAGCACCTTCACCGCGCCGAAATTGAGATCGAGGCCTTTGATTTCCACCGAGTGCATTGCGATCAGCCTTTCACCGCGCCGGCCGCGATACCGCGGACGAAGAGCTTGCCGGAGACGAAGTAAATCACGAGGGGAACGAGGCCGGTCAGAAGGGTCGCCGCCATGTTGACGTTGTATTCCTTCACGCCCTGTACCGAATTGACGATGTTATTGAGCTGGACCGTCATCGGGTAGGTCTCGGGTTTGGTGTAAATCACGCCGAAGAGGAAGTCGTTCCAGATGCCCGTCACCTGGAGGATCACCGCGACGACGAAAATCGGCACCGACATAGGCAGCATGATGCGGAAATAGATCCCCCAAAACCCGGCCCCGTCGACCCGTGCAGCCTTAAAGAGCTCTTCGGGCACCGAGGTGAAATAGTTTCGGAAAAGAAGCGTAAGGATAGGCATCCCGAAGATTGTATGAACGATCACCAGGCCCCAGATTGTGCCCATCAATTGCACCCCGATAAAACCACCGGTTTCGCGGAGGATGATCACGATGGGATAAATCATGACCTGATAGGGAATGAAGGCTCCGAAGATGAGGATCGTGAAGAAGATCTCAGATCCCTTGAAGCGCCAATTGGCCAAGGCGTAGCCATTAACCGAAGCGATGGCGATCGAGAGAACGACCGACGGCACGAGGATCTGGACCGAATTCCAAAAGCCCCGGCTCAAGCCGTCGCAATTGATGCCGGTGCAGGCTTCGGCCCAAGCTTTGACCCAAGGCTCAAATGTGATGTCGACCGGGGGCGCGAATACATTGCCAAGCCGGATTTCGGGCATTCCCTTCAAGGAGGTGACGATCATCACGTAAAGCGGCAATGCGTAATACACCGCGACCACGAAGAGCGTGCCGTAAAGCATTATGTTGGTGGAAGAAAACCGCCGCCGTGGGCGAGGGCCCCTCGGACCGTTCAGTGAAACGGAAGCGTCAACCATGGCGCTTCCCTCCGAATTCGAGATAGGCCCAAGGGATCAAGACCACCAGAACGCTCAAGAGCATCATCGTCGAGGCCGCAAAGCCCTGGGCTAGATTTTGCGATTGGAACATTTTTTCGATTACGTATTTCGCGGGCACTTCCGTCGCGATGCCGGGCCCGCCGGAGGTCTGCGCCACCACTAGGTCATAGACCTTGATGATGCCGGACGTGATGATCACCAAAGCCGTGACAAAGACCGGGCGCATCATCGGGATTATGACGAAAATATAGGTCTTCCAGACCGGGATCCCGTCGACCCGCGACGCTTTCCAGATGTCTTCGTCAATGCCCCGGAGACCTGCGAGCATCAAAACCATTATAAAACCGGAGCCCTGCCAGATGCCCGCGATCAGAATGCCAAAGATTGCAATATTTGCATTGTTCAGCGGATCGAAGGTGAAACCGGACCAGCCCCATCCCTGCACAACACTTTGAATGCCGAAATCTGGGTTGAGGATCCATTGCCAGGCCAGACCGGTAACAATGAAGGACAAGGCGAACGGATATAGAAAGATCGTTCGAAAGACCGCCTCGCCGCGAATTTTCCGATCGAGCAATGCGGCAAGGGTGAAGCCGATGACAAAACTCAGGATCAGGGAGCATATCCCATAAAGTGCCAGATTCTCGATCGAGACGAGCCAGCGCCGTGTGTTCCAGAGGCGCTCATATTGGTCGAGCCCCACGAAATCGAGGCGCGGCAAAAGCCGCGAATTGGTGAAGGAATGAACGATCGTCCAGATCGTGCAGCCCACAAAGATCACGATCGCGGTCAAAACCATCGGGATCGATGCGGCCTTGGCCGTAATGTTCTTAAAGAGCCTATTCGGACGCGCGGCTGCTTCGAGCGGCGCCGCGCTCTGGTCTTCGGCAATCGCCATGGGTCCCCCTTGCGTCAAGGCAGTTGGCCGAACTTGGCTCCGGACGTGCGTCAAGTTCCCCGACCCGAATGGGCCGGGGACAGTTCCGCCCGCCGGATCAGTCGGCGTTGGCGATAATGTCGGCGTAAGCTGCCTGAGCGTCTGCCGCCGAATAGGAGGAATCGTTCCAGAATTCGACCATGAGGTCTTCGATCTGGCCTTGCGTGTCAGCCGAAAGAACCTGGTCCCCCGACAACAGGATATTCCCCGCAGCCAGGATCTCGAGACCTTTCTGCATACAGTCATTGGCGGCCGAAAGATCGATATCGCCGCGCACAGGAAGCGAGCCCTTCTTCAAGTTGAACGCCACTTGAACTTCGGGCGAGATCATCAGCGAAGCGAGCTCTTTCTGGGCTGCCTCGATCCCGGCATCTTCCTGTTTTGGGAAATAGAAGGCGTCGCCCCCGGTGGAGATAACTTCATTTACTCCGAGGCCGGGGAGGCAGGAGTAGTCTTCGCCGGCGGTTTGGCCGGCCACTTGGAATTCACCTTGTGCCCAATCGCCCATGATCTGCCCGCCCGCTTGGCCGGTGATCACCAGGTTGGTCGCCTGGTTCCAGTCTTGCACATTGCTTTCCGCTGCCATTTCGCGCGCGGCTGCGGCGGCTTCGAAAACCTTCGCCATTTCAGGTCCGGCAGCGGCGTCGGCGTCCTTTTCGACGTTGATCTTGTTCCAGAGATCGACACCACCGACCGCGACGTTGATTACGCCAAAGGCGCCGGAGGACTGCCAGGGTTGTTGACCCATGGCGAGGGGCACTTTCCCCGCAGCTTCGAGCGCGGCTGCGGAGGCCACGAATTCGTCCCAGTTTCCGGGGACCGGCACACCGGCATCGGCATAGGCCTGGTGGCTTAGCCAAATCCACTGCCAAGAATGGATATTGACCGGGACACAATAGACGCGGCCGTCCACCGTGCAGCTATCGAGGAGAGAAACGGGGTTCACCAGATCGCGCCAACCTTCTGCTTCGGCGACATCCGTGAGATCGAGAAGAAGGCCCGCTTCGATCAGTTCTTCGGCCTGGCGGCCGTGGTTGAGCTGGGTCGCGTGCATCGGGTCGCCGCCGAGAATGCGGCTGATGATGATGGGGCGCGCGGTGCCGCCGGAGCCGGCGATCGCGCCATCGACCCAATTGTGATCGGTGCCGTCGTTGAACGCTTTGGCGAATTCCGCGACGGCCGCCGCTTCTCCGCCAGATGTCCACCAATGGGTCACTTCAAGATCGGCTGCCATCGCATCACTTGCGCTTACAAGTGCGGTAGCGGCCAGCAATCTGGTTATGGTCTTCATTTGATTCCTCCCGGTTCTAAATCGTTATAGGAGAAACTATAACGTTATAGATTCTTCTGGCAATGGGGTTTAAGGTGGTCACTATCGACGCGGCCCGGCTAAGGTCCGACGCGATATTGCGCGTCCGAACGGCGAGGGCGATGCTCCTGGCGCAAGACGAAAAATCGAAGGGAATTCAAAGGTAAATGCCGTCGCGTACCGACAAAAAACCAACGCTTCGGACCATCTCGGAACTCAGCGGGTTGGCCGTGCCGACGGTGTCGCGTGCCTTAAACGATGCTCCCGATATTGGGCAGGACACCAAGGCGCGGGTCCGCGAGATTGCGAGCCGAATCGGCTACGTGCCGAATCGTGCAGGGGTGCGTCTTCGGACCGGGAAGACCAATGTGATCTCGCTGGTGTTAGGCACCGACAACGAAGTGACCGACCATACCGGCCAACTCGTTTCCTCGATCGCGCGAACGCTGCGGGACACCCGATATCATATGATTGTCACACCGTACTCGCCCGAGAAGGATCCAATGATCCCGGTGCGCTATATTGTCGAGACGGGTTCCGCCGATGCGCTGATCCTCAACCGGATCGAAGTGGCTGATCCCCGGATTGACTATCTTATGAAGCGGAGCTTCCCATTTGTAACCTATGGTCGGAGCAAATGGCGCGAGCAGCACCCTTATTTTGATTTCGACAACGGGTCGTTTGGGCGGATCGCAGCAGTGGAACTTGCGCGAAGAGGATGCCAGCACATCACGTTGCTGTCGCCACCGATCGAGCAGAACTACGCCCATGACATGACCTTTGGAGCGCGTTCAGCCCTTGAAGAGCTAGGGATCACCTTCGAGATCTTGCAGGGAATTTCCGGCGATGACCCTGGAGAAGAGATTCAAGCCTATGTTGCCCAATACCTGACTGAACACACGCAATGCGATGGCCTCATTTGCCCATCGACAACGGCCGCTATTGCCGCAGTTGTGGGTGCTGAACGGGTCAATCGCGTGATCGGAACCGATCTTCACGTCTTTGGAAAGGAAGCGATCCCTTTTTTGCGACATTTCAGGCCGGCGATCGGTGCGGCCCGGGAGGATGTGCGCCAAGCCGGCGAGTTTCTCGCCAAGGCGGCCATTCAGGCTATCGAACAACCTGGGCTTCCACCACGACAGAACTTGGTCGGAGCGGTCTTGGAAGATTAAAGCGGTCATCTCGCCGCGAGTGCATTAAATCCCTTCCGGCTTACACGTGCCGCCGTCCAGTTTTGGAGGCCCGAAAGACCATTCGAAGCGTCGAAATCAGCATGGCCTTCGTTGCGAAGCGACGACCTTCTAAGGATCGCAAAGATCGCTACCAGTCTTATCCATATGTAATCCAGATTTCGTTCGCAGCTAGGTCATATGATCATTGAGGCCTATTCAGCCGGAAAGGCTCGGGCCAGACTAGGCCTAACGTGTATGATGCTAGGTGAGCCACGATTGTAGTGTCGAAGGCTATACCTTCTTTCAATCTGGCACCGAGTGTGAGACGATTTCGTTCTGTCGAGGCGGGCTTGATCATGGGGCGTCAAAATACCAAGAGACCATTCCCCCAGGCAGCCTCGAACAAGGGTTAGAAGCCTTCTTTCCAAGCAATCAAGGATCAATAATGCAGTAACGTCAAAATTGGAATGAGTGGACGCACTTGAACAGTCCACTCAGAAACGAATGAAAGCTAGGGCTTGGAGCCTGTCTAATCCTGTTGAGTTAAAGATGTAGAATTGGGCATCGTCCCGAACGGTGCGCTCAGAGAATATGTGTGAAGCGACCTGTATCGTTCGCCACTAGTTGTGCTGCACTTCAGCCGATCCTGTTCACCCTGCCATCTTTTGATGATTTCCGGATTGATCATGGGAACCACGGTTTTGTTGGTGTTGCTGCTTGATCTGAAATTGGTTCGCAAGATCAAGCATGTTCCCCGCTTCTCGACGTAAAAGCTGGCTGGCCGCGAGGCTTTCTTCAAACATTGCCGCATTCCGCTGCATTGCTCGATCTAATTCACTGACGGCGGTGTCTATTTCTGAGACGGTATGCGCCTGTTCGCGAGACGTCGTTGATATATCTGATATATGCGTGCTGACAGTCTCAACCGATTGGAGGACGGCCAGAATACCTTCGCCAGACTGGCGCACCTCGGTCACGCCCCTTGATATCCGCTCGCTGTTGGCTGCGATCTGTTCTTTTATTTGTCCCGCCGCGGATGATGACCGATGAGCGAGATCGCGGACTTCACTTGCAACAACGGCAAACCCTTTTCCAGCATCGCCTGCGCGGGCGGCTTCGACGCTTGCGTTTAGTGCCAGGAGGTTTGTCTGTAGAGCTATGTCTTCGATTAGTCCAACAATGCTCGATATTTCGTTCGACGAGGCCTCGATCTCTGCCATAGTTGTAATAGCGGATTGCACTTTTTCGTTGCCAAACGTCACATGCCCGCGAACGCCTTCCATATTGGTCGAAACTTCACCCGCGCTTTTTGAGGCAGACTTTGCGGAAACATCGAGTTCGGTGACCGCTGCCGCCGTCTCGGCTAGGGATGCGGCATTGCGTTCGGTCTGCGCGGCAAGTTCGTTGGCTGCTCCGGTGATTTCGGCGGAAGACGTTTCCACGTTTGTCGCACTCTCAAGGAGTTTGCGAATGAGATCCGAGAGCGCGTCGACGGCCGTGTTGAAATTCGTCCTAAGGCTCTCGTAGGCTTCAGGGAAAGCGGCGTCGATCTTTGCTGTAAGATCACCGCTGGATAATCGGCCCATCGCATCCGCGAGGTTTTCAACAACCAATTCCTGTTCTTCGGAATGGGCGTTCCGCAGGGCCTGTGCCGCCAGTTCTGCCTCCCGTTCCTTCGCCTCGGTTTCAACTTTGAGTCTCTGCTCTTCCTCCTGTCGGCGTTGCTTTTCTGCCGCGATTTCTTCTTCTGCGCGCCGACGCTCGGCCGCCGCCTCTTCTTCGGCGCGACGGTTTGCTTCTTCCTTTGCCCTGGCCTCGGCTTCGAGTTCGCGCCGTTCGACCATGTTGTCACGAAAGACCGATAGGGCACGGGCCATACGTCCGATTTCGCCTTGGGCGCCAGTCAACCCAGTGATCGGTTTGAGATCTCCGGTTGAGAGCCTTTCGGTCTCGCGGGCAATCCGAGACAATGGCCGCAGGATCAAAAGCCAGGTTAAGAAAAGTGCACTCATGAACACGGCCCCGCTCGCCCAAGCAATCTGGCGCATGTGTCCGTGCGCTTGAGCCGTTTGGCTCAGAGTAGCAGCGCTGGCATCCTGGACCGTGGCCAGAGCTTGAAGCCCGCCATTTTGTGCCGAGTTTGCGATCGCTACCAGGGCGAGGATGGCCTCTTTGGACCGGGCCACTGAATTCAATTGCGCTTCAAGAAACGACTTTCTCGTAGCGACAAGGCCAGTTTCCGGTGACGCTAAGATTTCAAGGCGGGCAACTTGGTCAAGAAGCGTCCCTTCTATCCCAATCTCCCCCGCAAGGCTCTGCAAGCGCTGGGAGGCTGCATCCAGTGAAGATTGAGCGGCTTCAGTTTCGGCAAGTTTCGTTGAAAGAGCGCCTTGCAATGCGGCGACAAAAACAGTGTTGGCGGCAATTTCGAATTCAGCACTGGCCAATATACTACCGACCTCGTCCTCCAAGAGGCTCTGGATGGCAGCTTCATTGTTGGCCGCAGTGTCTTCTGCAAGGATAATCAAGGAAAATGTCGTGTCGTCGACGATGGCACTCAAGCTCGCGTCACTTGCCTGTCGCAGTCGGAGAAGTTCCTCTCGCGTGCCGGGACGGTTTAGGTATCCCGATGCTTCGAGCGCCAGGAGATAGTCCCGAATTTCGGCTACAGGAACAAGGTCTTCCTCGAGATGCGGCAAGGTAGCAAGGTACGACAACAGGGCTTCCATGCTGCGGAGCCCGCCGGTGGATATGTCGCGCAGGATCGCCGAAAAGCCTGGATCGGTACTTTCCACAAGGTTCAGCGACGCACCGATCACCAAATTTACATGAGACCGTAGCTCCAAGATATTTTGGAGGATAACGAATTCGCGCTCAGTGAGCCCTGCCAAAGTGTCTTTCACCAGCGCCATCGTGGCCTCGCCGCCCGTGGCCAAATCGAAAAAAGCGCTGTCTCTCAGTTCGCTGAGTTGTTCCCGCGCAATCTCAGCGGAGCTCTGTAGTTCGATCAATTGAGTGTTTAATTTTTCTCGTGCACTAAACTCTGCAATACGGGCGTTATTCATCGCTTCAACGGCGCGATTGAGTTCGATGATCTGCGCCGACAGCTCGTCCCTCCGGTCGAAGTCCAAAATCTCGATGGCATCCGTCAGCTCGGTTCGCGCCGTCGCAAAGAAATTTTGCTGTTGGTTCAGCGCGTTTTCGTCTGGCGCTGTAAGTAGGCTTGTCACGGCGCTGCGCGTCTCGCCGGCACCCTCAATGACGTCCAAATTCAATCCGATCTCGGGCAAAACGTCTTCCGAAAGGTGTTCAATCGATTTGGACAGGTCGGAAAACACGATCGTCCCGACCGCGACGGCGGCAATGGTTGCGCCGCCCATCGCTGCCAGGACGAGGAGCTGTTTTACCGCAATACTACCGGCGGCCGATTTGAATTTTGTGAGTGTCAATTTATTGGCCGTGTTTTTAGTTGAAAGGTGGTGCCCGGTTGGGCGCCGGCCTTGCAGGGACGGCAAAGTTGGCGCCCAATCAGATCAGCGGCTTGCGGTTTCTAGACTTTCCGAAACGGTCGAAAAGCTTCCATCCGCGTTAATGCTGGTAAGAAAAACCGAGTCGAGGCCCTGGTTGTCGCCTACGCCGTAGCTGAACGTCACGCCGCCCAAATCGAATGAGCCAAGATTTTGGAGCGCACTCAAAAACACGTCCCGCGACAATTCTGGGCCGGCCGTGTCAAGGGCACGAAGTGCTACCCTGCCCACGAGATACCCTTCGAGCGAGACGAAATCAGGCTCGGCCGCCGCGTCATAGGCGGACAGGGCCGCTTGGTATTCGGCCACGATTGGGATGCCTGCATCCCAAGGGAAAGGCACGACTTGGCTGATGATGACGCCTTCGCCATCGGCGCCCAATTCTCCCGCCAGAGCCCGTGATCCCACGAAGGAAATGTTCACGAATGTCGGATCGAACTTTAGCTTGCGCGATAATTTGATGAATTCTGCGATGGGCTTGTAGGCGCCGACCATGACCACCGCGTCGGGTGCGGCCTTGCGGATGCCGAGCATTGCGCTTTTAACGGCAACGGTGTTCCGGGTGTACTTTCCTTCTGCCGACAGGGTCATCCCGCGGCGCTCAAGTGCCGCTGTCACGCCCGCAAGGCCCACGCGTCCAAAGCCGTCATCCTGATAGAGAATGGCGATTGACTTCATACCAAGCTCGTCCACGAGATGGGCAATCCATGCTTCGGTTTCAGCCGCATAGGTTGCGCGCACATTGACGACGTTTGTCAGGTTCTCATCCCGAAGGAATCCCGCACCCGTGAAAGGGCCGATATAGGGCATTTGGGCTTCGGTTGCGATTGGCTGAGTGGCCAGGGAAGTCGGTGTGCCGACCGGCCCAATCAGTGCCAAGTGCCCATCGCCGTCGATCACCGAACGGACATGGGAGATCGAGCGGTCTGGCTCATATCCGTCGTCAAAACTGTCAATTGTGATCCTGCGTCCGTGAACACCGCCCGCGCTATTGGCTTCTTCGAAGGCGGCCATCATCCCGATGCGCATTCCTGAGCCGAGTGCCGCGGCCGGTCCATTGAGTGCTGCAACTTGCGCAAATTTTACGGCATCGCCAGTGACGCCTTGGTCGGCGGCCAGGGTAGGGCCAGCCTCGGCAAATGCGGCCATGGCCAGGACGGTTCTCAGGACTTTCATGGAGGTGCTCCCGCGCTGTGTCGATTGTGCGCAGTGTCAATAGGTCAGCGCAGTTAACGCGCCATTGAACTCAGCGGGGCAGGTGCGAAAACTGCTTAAAAATCGACCTTCATGTTCCTATCACGTGCGGCGAGTGCAAAGTTCTGTCGGCTGCGCCGGGGTTAGATTTGGTAAAATCAGCGCCTTAGGCCGCATGACATATTGCAACATTTTTGTAGCTTTTAAGGCCGTAATTCCGGGTATTCTGTTCCGTAACTGCACTTTCCGTCGGGCACAGTGAAGTGACACACGTTGACCAGGTCAAATCGCAAGATCTCTGCGAGACCTATGAGCATTGTTTGCATTAGAGCGCTGGAAGAACCCGATCTATCGCCGCGACGAGCCTTTCCGGAATGAGCTCGAGTTCGTCATCGGTCAGAATGAATGGCGGCGCGATAAGAACGTGGTCGCCTTCTTTCCCGTCGAGCGTGCCACCCATTGGGTAGCAAATGAGACCTTCGGAAAGGGCGGCCGACTTGATTTTGTAATGGAGCTTGGCCGCGGCCGGGTAGGGCGCCTTCGTGGCCCGGTCCGCCACAAGTTCAATGGCCCGGAAAAGGCCGAGCCCCCGTATGTCGCCGACATGCGGGTGCTGGCCGAATGTACGGCGCAGGGCCTGATCCAGCCGCTGGCCTTTCTCTCGGACAGGCCCGAGCACATCGTGGTCGATTAACCGTTCCAACACAGCCAAGCCAGCCGCGCAGGCCACCGGATGGCCGAGATACGTGTGGCCGTGCTGAAAAAAGCCCGAGCCGTTGGCAATTGCCTCGTGGATCGTCGACGTGCAGAGCATCGCGCCGATGGGTTGGTACCCGCCGCCAAGGCCCTTTGCGATGGCACAAATATCTGCTGTGACGTTGAATTGCTCGGAGGCAAAGAGCGTGCCGGTGCGCCCCATGCCGCACATCACCTCATCAAGGATCAAAAGGATGCCGTGGCGATCGCAGACTGCGCGAACGCGCTCAAAATAATCGCCCACTGGGGGTACCGCGCCGAGCGTCGCGCCCACAACCGGTTCGGCCACAAACGCCATGACCGTGCCGGGGCCCAAGGATAAGATTTCGCTTTCTAATTCCTCGATCAGCCGGTCGACATAGGCTCCATCGCTCTCGCCTTCGGCTTGGCCGCGATAGGCGTAGCAGGGCGAGACATGGGCCACGTCGATTAGCATCGGTGCGAATTGGGCGCGCCGCCATGCATTGCCCCCGGTCGCCAACGCACCTAGCGTGTTGCCATGATAGCTCTGACGGCGGGCTATAACGCGATGGCGGTCAGGTTGGCCGATCTCGAGATAATATTGTCGCGCCAGTTTCAGGGCCGCCTCCATGGCTTCTGAGCCACCGGAGACAAAGTAAACGCGGTCGAGATCGCCTGGCGCGAGCGAGATCAGCTTGTCGGCCAGACGTTCGGCCGGTTCGGACGTGAAAAAGCCCGTATGGGCGAAGGCAACCGCGTCGAGTTGTCTTTTTACCGCTTCGGTGACGTGGGCGTCGCCATGCCCGAGGCAGGAGACTGCCGCATCGCCGCAATTGAGATAGGCCTTGCCAGTGTCGTCATAGAGATAGGCGCCATCACCGTGGGAGACTGCGATGGGCGGAGCATTCGAATTGCGCGGAAATACATGGTTCATGGCGTGAGCTTGCCCCTCGCAATTCCCATTTGCCGCCGCGCCGTGTCCCATGGGTCTTTGCCCAGCGCGCAGATCTTGGGCGCGGCGCTCAGATTTGCCCTGCTATGGGTTGCGGCTTCTGGCCGCACCCGATGCGCGCTTGGGTGCAAGTCGATCCTTCTTGGGCAGTTGGCTTTCACGGCCACGGCAAATGGCCATCGGGTTTCAAAGATTAGGGCGGGTTTCCGGCAATCAGGCATGGGGACGACGCTAATTTGACCGGGAAATCCGCAACACAGATCTTTGAGATTGGCAACGCCAGAAACGCGCGCCCATGGCTGTTTCATTGGGTGGTGGGGCCCAATGACGCGTTCCGACGCAGCTTTTTCGGGCCGCAAGTTTCGGCGCGTCCTTTGTGGCACCGCGCGGCCGGACAGACCTAACGAATATGCGCCCCGAAAAAGCTGCGTCGGAACGCGTCATTGGGCCCCACCACCCAATGAAACAGCCATGGGCGCGCGTTTCTGGCGTTG
>JBCCTQ010000031.1:0-53630 GCA_039198225.1 Pseudomonadota bacterium | reverse complement strand
GCCAGCCTTTCTCGATTGAATGGTTGGCTATCCCGGTCGCGGGTTTCATTCTTCAAATTATGGAGACGGCCACCAAGCTCGGCGTCGACAAGGTGTTTTTTCTTTCCCGCGAAGGCCTGTTCTTCCGGGAGGCATACGATGAGATCGCGTCCGCCAATCCTCTTGAACTCGCTCAGTGCCCGAGCAGCCAGGACCTGATGGTCAGTCGGCGATCGACTTTTGCAGCATCGTTAGAGGCTCCGACAATCGACGAATTCATGCGCATGTGGATGCAGTATTCCTGCCAGTCCCTTCAAGCATTCCTTGCATCCCTGAATTTTGAACCTATTGAATTTAAAGAGGCCGCCGCCGACCATGGGATTGATCCTGAGGCGACGATTGTCCATCCATGGAAAGACAAGGCGTTCCTCAGCTTTGTTGCTGACCCATCCGTGCGCGAGCGCCTCTCCAGAGGTATCTGGCAGCAAAAGGATGACCTGACGGCGTACCTTCGGGAGGTCGGCTTTGTCAGCGAAGAAGAGCAGCGAAGGTTTGTAGTCGATATCGGTTGGCGGGGTTCCATCCAAGACAATCTCTGCAAAGTCTCGAACGATACGATCTACGGTTGTTACTTTGGTCTTGAATCCTTCCTCAATCGGCAAGCGCGGAATTCCATTAAGTTTGGATTTCTGTGTGAAGGCGATGAGAAACTCGAAACGCTTGTCCCGGAAAAGGCGGCTTTAGAATTTCTCTGTAATTACCCTGGCGGATCGATTTCCGGCTACCGTGACGGTGTGCCCGCGCGCGACTTGCATGACGGCGAAGAATCCATGATCACCGAACACGTACGGCCTAGGCAGGCCAAAATTCTGAAATGCCTTCAGGCGATCGCCGAATTTGTTCGTCGTCAAGGGCTGACATCAAAGGATCTGCGTTCCCTTTCGAGGGCAATCGTAGATCGATACATGCGCTCACCCCCAGGTGACATTGCCGACATCTTTTCGCGTCTCCATCACAGCGAGGTCTTCGGCCCGGGAATTGTTCAGGATGTGGGCGCAAATGTCGTGCCGATTTCGACCGTGACAGAGTTGCACGGAGCCTCGCTACATGCTGCAACGTCGCAACTCGCACGTTCTTCACGTTGGCAGTCGAGCATTTCGATAAGAAGCCATGTGTCGGCGGCGTTGCAAAATCTAGATGCCCGGAAGCGACTACACATTTCTACCCGTCTTTGTGCACCCAAAAATCTACGCCTTGGTCAATTGGGGTCGCCTTGGATCACCTTCGCAGCGCCCAAGCCAACGATCGGATCCGGCGGTCATCGAACTATATTCAATGCTGCAAACAAGCTCATCGAACTCGGTGCCAAAGTTAATGTGATGTTTGAGTGGCCGCCGGAAAGCGACGCTCAATCATGGGTCGGCAGCGTTCTAGATGCAAATGCAAACGTCATCGAGGCTTGGGATGCGGGGCTCTCGACGCATGTAGCCGTTGCCACAATCGATTACAGCGCGCAATATGTTAAAGACGCATTTGAAGACCGAGCTAAGACAACTTATTTGGTTCAGGATTTTGAAGCGAGTTTCAATCCCGTATCCGACTTCTATTTCCGTGCAGAAAGAAGCTACACGCAGACCCAAAGCTGTTTCACAGTTGGACGCTGGCTCGCCCATAAGCTAGGTGCAGAATACGGTATATCTGCCGATAGCGGTGGGCTTGGAATAGATCCCGTGATTTATAAAGAGCAAGAAAAAATTACCCCGGACGATCAAGTAGCTCTCCTATATCAGCCAGAAAAGTTCCGTCGATCTTCAGAACTGTGCTTGGAAGCCATAACGCTGTTGAAGGAAGTTCTTCCAAACGTCAAGGTTGCAGTCTACGGCTCGACGAATACCCCAGAACTTCCGTTCGATTATGAGAATTTTGGTCTTATTGAGGATCTCACTGAAATCGCCGGCCTATATGCACGCTGCAAGGTTGGACTATGCGTAAGTGGAACGAATCCTTCGCGAATACCATTTGAGATGATGGCATCGGGATGCGTGCCGGTCGACATTTATCGTTATAATAATCTATTTGATTTCGGAGGAGGCGTATTGGCATATCAATCGGCGCAATCGATCTCGGCTGCTCTATTCAAGGTACTTCAAAGCGAAGATGAGCGAGAAAAACTCCGTAGTGCGGGTCTAAAGTTCATGGCGGGTCGCACGCAAGATTGGGAGACTGACATTTTCGCAACTCATATTTCTCGGATTCTTGAGGGATTCGAGGATGCGGATATTCGACTTCCAGAGGCACTCTACATGGCTGATCCGGTAATTGCTAACGAGGATGAGAATCCCGGCGTGTTGGGCTTCCTCGAACACCAGCGATCCCTCGCAATGGATGCCTCTCGTACAGTTGCGGAATCAACCCGATCAGTTCGCTCAGATCGTAGCCTCTTCGAGGCTCGGCGAACTCTGGCTACCACATCAAGTGGCCGAAAATAAGGACCAGTCTAAAAATGTCGAAAGTAGTATTCCATATCGGTCTCAGAAAGACGGGCTCTTCCGCACTGCAGGAAACGCTCTCCAAATGTGACAGTTTATTGGGACACTACGGTGTAAATTACCCAGCGAGACTTACGCATTTTCCTGCGCATCAGGAGCTTGCGTGGTCTCTCTTGGAAGAGTTTGACAATCTTCCTGCCGATTGGCGTTCATTCGATGTCGTTGCCGACCAGTACAGGAGGCAGATCGAGGGAAATGCTGTTAAGTCTCTTGACACGATTATATCATCGGAGGATCTCTCCTTGATAAGTTTTTCGTTCAACGATTTGCATAGATTTTACTCTGCATTCAAAGAGTATGATCCCGTGATTTTTTTGTTCGAACGAGATCCGGTCTCGTTCCACATCTCCAACTACAAGCACGCTATTGTTGCAGGTAGGGAGAAGCGTAACTTCATGGACTTTACGCTCGGGGTGAATAAGATTGCGTACGCTCAATTGGGCCATGTTGCTTCAATTTGGGAGCAGTTTTTTGGAATGGACCGTGTTTTGCGTGCAAGCTATGACGATGATACACGACGTGAAAAAGGTATCCTGTGGTTTTTTTTAAACAAGGCTATGGGTATCGATATTGAAGTCGATTCCGTTGAGCGTCAAAGCAATCGTTCAATTCCAGACAGCGCCGTCGAATACGTACTCTCGCTAAATAGATCTGAACTTCCTGATGCAGACATTTCGAGACTAAAGGATGAGATCCAGAGAAATACTTTCAACTCGGTGAAAAGCGAAGGTGTTGAGGCTCCGCCCTACTTAAAGAATATTGAGTTTCTAAGATCAATTTACTCACCATAAGTTCGCTCGAAAGCTGGGTCTTTTGAAGACTGGCATCGATGTAACCACGCATTGATTGGAACAGGCTTACTTCAGAACGAATTCGGCGTGCAAGGCCCCCGCTGCCTTAATGGCGGTCAATATATCAATCATGTCCCTTGGTGCGACACCGAGTGCGTTTAGACCTTCAACGACCTCTGACAGAGTTGCTGCGCCCGCGACCTCGGCGAGACCAATTCCGGGTTGGTCTGCGATGGAAGCGCGCGTTCTGGGAACCACAATAGTCTCTCCAGCTGCAAATGGATTTGGCTGGATGACGAGCGGTTCCTCTTCGATGCTTAGGGTGAGGTTCCCTTGGGCGACGGCGACCCGGGAAATTTGGACATCTCGGCTAAGGACAATTGTGCCGGACCTTTGATCGACGACGACGCGTGCCCGAAGCTCCGGTGCAACGGGGATATTCTCGATAAATTGGATCGCATGGGCTGGCGACTTTGAACCGGCGGAACGCACATCGAAAACAATGGTTCCGGCATCCAACATGCGCGCGGCGTCCTGGCCGGTTGACCTGTTGATCGCCTCTTCGATCCGGATCGCTGTGGTGAAATCAGGTGAGCGAAGAGCAAGCCGGATCGTCGAGAGCTCTGAAAAATCAAAGTCAATTTCTCGCTCAATCCTAGCGCCGCCGGGGATACCGCCCGCTGTCGGGACACCTTCGACAACCCGGGCGCCGTCTCCTTCAGCTGACGCGCCGCCCGCAACGACTGCTCCTTGTGCGACCGCGTAGATCAAACCATCGGCAGCATTGAGAGGTGTCATGATGAGAGTTCCACCAAGGAGGCTCGAGGCATCGCCGATGGCCGAAACAGATACATCAATGCGGCTGCCAGCACGGGCGAATGGTGGTAAGGTCGCTGTCACAAACACTGCAGCAACATTGCGCGGCCGAAACTGCTCACCTGTTACGTTTACCCCCAGACGTTCCAGAATGTTGGCCATGATTTCCTCGGTGAACGGCGCGTTGCGCAAACCATCCCCGGTTCCGTTCAGACCAACCACCAATCCGTAGCCGACAAGATCGTTACCGCGAACGCCGTCGAACTCCACCAAGTCCTTAATGCGAACCTCTGCGCCAACCGCGGCAGGCACGAGCAACAGGAAGAGTATGGCAAGGAGCCGCCGCATTAGAGGTAGTCCGCCAGGTTAAGTCGATTGAGGCGAGCAGTGATTGCGTAAAGCGTTTCCAATTGCACTTCGACAGCTTGAAGTTGGGCGGCCGTTTCGAACGGATCGACCTCAATGATCGCTGCCCGAGCTACTTGTAACGCTTGGCTTTCGGTTTCGTTCCGTGTTTTGGCGCTGTCGATCCGCTCTTGAGTAATGCCGATAGTGGTTTGTGTTTGGGTGAGAGTGTATTCTGAACGCACGAGCCTGTCGCCGCCGGAATTGGCAAGTATCGCGCGCTCTTCATTGTTGCCGGTCAGCGCACCGCGGTCGAGCAAGGCGCCAAGCGCCAACCCGGTTAGCACTTCGCGGATGCCGGGATCTAGAGCGTTAACCCCGAGGCTGGCCTTCTCGCCTTCGGAAATCGGAATGTCCTCGATTAGATCGACATTGCCGAGATAACCAATCGCCTCGTATCCACCTCCAATGTCAAACCAAGCGGCCACGACAGTTTCGACCCCGGCGGCCGTTGTTTCGGCGGCGATGAGGGTTTCGAGTTCGGTCAACATGGTTTCTGGACCGGCGAGGGCCGGATTGTCCGTGTCAATGCCCGCAAAAACCGACCGATCGCCGATCCGCGCATTGAGCGCACTGACCGTATCTTCGAAGGCCCGCGCTGCAGCAGCGGCTCCGGCGTTTACAAACCCGGGGTCAAAGTCCTCATTGGAAAGAAGCAGCGCCGGTGCCACATCGTTGGCTTTGCCGCGCACGAGTTCCAGCGTGATCTGGGCTGCATCAACCATCAAGCCGGTTTCCGATGCTGAGATCCGGTAGGCGTCGATTGCTCGGATCGAGCGCTCGATCCCGGAAAGGGCACCGAAATCGCCCGAGACCGCGCGACCAAGATCGGCCCGCGTGCCGCTCGAAAGCTCGTTGCTGAGACGGCGAAACGTATCCTGGAGCCGCGCGTTGTCTCGCCGAACTTGGAATGAAACCGCCAGATCGCCGATGCCTTGAAATGTCATTGCCGTCTTTCCCCTCAGATCCGGAGCAATGTATCGATCATTTCGCTGGCCGTCGTGATGACCCGCGCGTTGGCAGTGTAGGCCTGCTCGATCAGGAGGAGCTTTTGTAGCTCCTGGTCCGTGTCAACGCCCCCGGCAAGCTCAATGTCCTTAAGGTTTTCCTGTCGCGCGGCGGCAAATCCCAAGGCCGCGTCGGCGGCCACTCGGTCAACGGAGACGAGTGAAAGGAGATCTCCGGCCAGTGCGCCTGCCGATCGCGCCGCCCCGGTGATCTCGCCAGACGCGGTGGTCCGCTGTTCGTTCAACGCCTCACCTAATCGTGTTAGGAGTGCATTTTCGCCGACCGGGCCCTGGGCCGTTGCGCCGAGCCCGTCCCGAAACCGCCATACTGCTCCACCGGCCGAGGAATCTAGCAGCCCGTTGACCGAGATCCGCGCCGCAAGGCCCAATTCGTCGGCGGGGGCAAATGCGGTGCCAGCATCGGTGAAAATGCCGGGATCTCCTGCGGTGAGCGTTGTATCTAGGGCGGGATCCTGAAAGCGTTCCACAAGGTCGCGGGCTAAGGCGTCGACCTGCGCCTGGGCGCCGACCGCTAGCTCGTCGCGAATAGCGAAATTCGCCGCAAGCGTGCCGCCGCCCAAGGGGGCCGCGGTGCCGGATGTTCGGATCTCGGCACCGTTGAGCGTCAACCCAGAGAGCGCTCCGGACCCGATCGTCATGTCCGGGGTGATCACCGGCCGCGCTGTGAACCCTACGACCGAGGCAGATGTATCGACCAAGAGCGCACCGGTGGGTGTGACCAAAGCCACCGTCCCGTTGTCGCGGGGAATTTCCCGGATGGGGACAATCTCGGCGATGGCGTCGATCGCCTGTTGGCGCTGATCGATGAGCGATGAGGCGTCTCGCCCCGCCGCCCGGGCCCGAAGGATATCGGCATTGTAATCGGCAACGCTCGCCAGCCCTTCGTTCAAACGATCGACCTCGTTCGCAATGTCGATATCGGCCTGCTCGCGGAGCGCTTGGATATCATCCGAAGTCTGGTTCAGCCCTTCGGTCACTGCCGTCGCCGCATCAAAGAGACCCTGGAGCCGGACCTCACTGTCCGGCCTGGCTGCCGCCTCGATCAGAGCGGCGTTGAAAGTCGTCACCCTCCCTTGGATCGAACTTGGATCGTCAATCGCGCCGAGGATCCGTTCTAGCTGCTCGTAGAAGTCCTTGGCCGAACGCTCCTGGCCGAGGCTCGCATCGGCGAGCCGCCGGTCGGCGATGATCGTTTCGTCGACCCGGCGCGATATCGCATCCACCCGTACACCGCCGAGATCTCGCGCGGACAACTCGATTTCGCGGCGGCCATAGCCCTCGGTGAGGGCATTGGCGATGTTGTTGGACACCAGCTCTGCCGACCGCGATGACGCAACGAGGCCGGAAAGGGCGGAGTTCAGCGAAGAGGTGATGCTCATGGTCTAGCCGAATTATCTTTTGATATTGGTGGTTTCCTGTAGCATTTCGTCGACGGTTTGGATCACTTTGGCGTTCGAGGAATAGGCCCTTTGGGTTTGAATAAGCTGGGTCAGTTCGCCAGCCACATCTGTGGCGGATTCTTCCAAGGCAAACCCCACGATATCGCCGGTCGGCCCGTCCGCCGCATCCCAAAGAAAGAACGTGCCCGAGAGATCCGAAAGGGTGTAGGTCTGATTGTCTTGTGGGGTCAGACCGTTGGGATTGGGCACATCGACCAAGGGGATCTGATAGAGCGTTCGGGTGATGCCTGTGTCGAAATTCGCCGCCAGGAAGCCATTCCCGTCGACCTCGACGGAAGTGAGGTTGCCGACCGGGAACCCATCTTTCGTAATCGATGTGGGGGCGAAACTGTCGGACAATTGGGTCATCACAGTGCCTTCGCCCGGCTGGCCGATATTAATGTCGATATCGCCGCGGGACACGGTGATGGTAAGTTCTCCCGTTGTCGGAACATACGGATCGCCCGCAAATGTACCGGCGCCCGCACCGCCCGAAACAAGTATTGGGACACCGCCCGCATCAAGCTCGGCCAGCGCAACGGTCGAGATCGTGCCGCCCGACCCCGTCGAATTGTCGAACGTGATGTCATAGGCCCCCACCAGCGCCCCGCCCTGGGCGGAGTCGGTGAACGTCATCACCCACCTGTTGGTGGCCCCGGCCGTAGTGGGGACGATCGGATAATAGGTGACGCCAATACTCTGGGACGTGCCCAAATTATCAAAGTACTCGACCGAGAGCGGCAAGGATGTGCCGGCGGCGCCGAATTCCGTCTCGGTTGCCGGGAGGTTGACCCCGAGCGTAATCTGAGTGGTCGGCTCGGCGGCAAATTGGTTGGCCTGGATTTGAACCGGGGCCAGTCCGTCCGAAGTATCGCGCGGGAAGGGCGGGATCGTGCCGTCGGGATCAGCTGGCCAGCCCAAAAGGACGAGGCCCGCGGGGTTCACGAGATAGCCGCTGGCATCGGTCCGGAAGGACCCCGTCGTAGCCAGGTTCATCGTGTAGTCAGCGGTGGCCGTGTTCAATTCAGTGTCGTTGGTCACCGGAAGAAAACCCCGGCCCCGAACCGCGAGATCGGTGGAGTTGTTGGTTGCCGCAAGGGCACCCGGCTCATCGATGACCCGGCCGGTGGTCACCCGCACGCCGCCGGCAGAATACACTCCGACCCCGGATTCGATCACCAGAGAATTGAAATCCGCCTCTGCCCGCTTGTAGCCATAGGTCGCCGAGTTGGCGATATTGTCGGAAATAGTGGCCAGACGGCTGGCATTAGCTGCCAGCCCCGCAACGCCCGCATTGAGCGACGAAGAAATGGTCATGACCCTGCGCCTTTCTGCTGCATGAGTTGCCGACCAAACTGGCAGCGAGGCCTTAACGCAGGCCTAACCTCTCAAATTCGAATGTTTCGGAATTTAAATCTTCGACCGCAGGATCACGAGTTCGATCCGATTATTACGTCCTGACAATGGGTTAGTTGACACTGGCTTCCGGTCGGCAAAGCCCGTGATCCTTTGGAACCGGTCGGAGGCGATCCCTTCGGCCTCCATCAATTCTCGAGCCATCCGAGCGCGGTATGTCGAGATTTCCCAGCTCCGCACGTCGCGCTGCACCAGGGGGCGGGCAGCAATGTGGCCTTGGACGGCGATTTCATTGTCGACCTTGGCAAAAACTCTCGACACAGATCCGATCAGTTCTTCAAGGATTGGCTGCGGGGCGCCGTCACTGCCGAAGAGCGGCGCGGCTTCCTGGTCGAACAACTCGACGATCAGTCCCTCATCGGTGATCCGCGATGTGATATGGCGTTGAAGGAGCTCGGTGACCAGGCTCTCGCCGCCGACCCCCGATAGTTCCTTTTCGAGTTCTGCCAGGACGGCATCTTCCCCGTCGGCCCCGTCCTCATCATCGCTGGCCTCGCGGGCCTCTTCCGTGGCGACCCCGGGGCCGAGTGCTCCCCTCGCCGCGCGCTGGGCAGTGGGTTTGTTGGCGTCTGCGCCGGTGCCGTTCCGCGACAGGGATTCTTCGCTGAAAATACTGTCGCCCCCAAAGGCGCCGTCGCCCCCGGCCGAGACCTTGTTGACCGGCACGGTCGGGTTGAAGAAATCCGCAATCCCTTTCCGCTGCTTTTCATTGGTCGCACCAAGCAGCCACATCAAAAGGAAGAACGCCATCATCGCCGTCACAAAGTCGGCATAGGCGACCTTCCACGCGCCCCCGTGGTGGCCGCCGCCAGCGATGACTTTCTTCCGCTTGATGATGACCGGCGCATCTGACTGCCCGGACATTACACACTCCTCTCACCCCACGCAGAGCCTAGGAAGGAGAGATCAACCGATGCTTAACAGATGCCTCAGGAGCTGCCCGAGCATGTTTCAGATTTTAGTAACCTGTGCAGGCGAGCACCGCCCGGACCGTGCGCTTCAAGATCGTCACATCCGTCCGGAACGACACGTTCCGCTCGTACTCGTCATCGAGCACGGCACGGTAGGCAAACTCGCTATGGTTGCGGTCCGACACCTGCCAGAGGCCAGTGATGCCAGGCCGAACGCGAAAATACCCAAGACCGCTATAAAGCGATTTCTGGCATTCCATGAACGGGCGTGGGCCCACGAGCGACATGTCGCCTTTGAGGACGTTGATCATCTGGGGCAGTTCGTCCATCGACGACGCTCGCAAAAGCTGGCCGAGCCGCGTTATCCGCGGGTCATGGCGAAGCTTTTGGTTCTGATCCCACTCACGTTTGGCCTCCGGGTTGGCCGCTAAATAACGGGCCAGTTTTGCCTCGGCATCGGCAACCATGCTCCGAAGCTTGATCATCCGGAACACCCGTCCATCACGCCCCACCCGGCGCTGGATGTAAAATGGATTATGCCCATCCAGCGACACCAACGTCGCGAGTAAAACAATCACAGGCAGCCAGACAATTGCTGCCGCGCTCGTAACAACCAAGTCAAAAAATCGTTTGCCTACAGATCGATAGATCTGAGACGTGCCGCTGCGGCGGTTCGACGATGTCTGTTTGGCAGAGCGAACCGCCTCGGCGGTATCGGTGAAATGCGTCATTACTGTCTCAGGCGTAACTCTCGCCCGGCCCCTCACTAGAACAAGCAGCGTACCAATGTGGCCAACACCACAGGCACCTTTTAACCTCTCGATAACCTATCCGGCAATGCCCAACACATCGCTGCCCAACTTTTTCCTTAATGTAAAAAGCCCAAGTTTTTGGGCGTTACGATGGGCCGATGCGCGCAATACTCTGCAAATGCTATAGATTTTAGAAACCAAGCTGGCGATTCGGTGGGGTCACACTTGGACTCGAAAGTGACCATGTTCGGGAACGGCAACACAGATTTTCACAAAATGTGGCAAATCGGCAAACTGATGCCGGTTCGTGGATAAAGAACCGGTCATTTGAACGCGAAATTTCGCCAATCGCGGCGAATCGACGATTTCACACAGCAGTTTGGACCCTTCGAGCAAGGGATTCGGGCCCAGGCCCTACTCCTCGTCCTCGTTGACCCTGGAGCGCCCGGCTTTGACGGTCGCTCGCGCCCGTTTGACCCGGAGACGCCGGCGCTTTTCAGAGAGCGGGATCTTTGTCGCGACGCGCTTTTTGGGCGTTTCGAGGGCATGGGCGACGAGATCGGCAAGCCGTTTTCGAGCCAAGGTTCGATTTTGCGCTTGGCTCCGCGTGTCGCTTGCTTGGATCACGACTGCGCCGTCCGTCGTCCAGCGCCGCCCCGCCAGGCGCTTTAGCCGCCGTTTTACCGCCTCCGACAGATGGGGCGAGCGCATGGCTTCGAAGCGGAGCGTCACGGCAGTGGCGACTTTGTTGACATTCTGACCGCCCGGGCCCGAGGCCCTGGAGAACTGCTCGATCAGTTCCCAATCTGCCAGTTCGACCCGGTCGTTGATCCTCAAACCCAAGGCGGCCTCACCCAACAGCCTGTTCGCAATGAGAAGGGGCCGCCCAGTGGACGGCCCCCGAGATCGTCAGAGATGGGCCAGTTAGAGCCTGGGCCCAATCGAAGGCGTTTTGCCTGGGGTTTGCCCTCAGGCGACGGCCCCTCCGACTGTTCCGACACCATCTTCCAATATCACTCTAGACACTGGACCACCTCCTTTCGTTTGTTACGCCGATAGGAGGAGCATGGCATATCCCAAGGCGCGATCAAGCCCCTTCGCGCCCCTGACTAGGCGGCCGCCCCCCTGATCCGCCCAACGATCAGGCGGAATGGAACCAAGGCGATCAACGCGATGGCGACTTTCACGCACCAATCCACCATGGCCGTCCCCACCCAGCGGGTGAGGTCGATCCCAAACGGTGTGGGCACGACCTCATTGAAGAAATCCGTGTTGCCGTCGGCGCCGAGAACGCCGGCCGCTGCTGCCGAAAAGGCGATGAAAAAGAAGAGCGCGGTGTCGAGGGTCGAGCCAACTAATGTTGAGGCCAGTGGCGCGCGCCACCAATTGCCCTGCCGGAGCCGGTCAAAAACGGCAACGTCCACGAGTTGGGCCACAAGAAACGCCGCGCCCGAGCCCAAGGCCACGCGCCAGGTCACGAGAGGGCCGAACTCCCCTGCGATCTGTGTTCCGATGGCCGAGCAGGTCACACCCACCACGAACCCGACAAAGACAATCTTCCGCGCTGCGGCGGGCCCGTGGATCCGGTTCATCAGATCGGTCACGAGAAAGGCGAAGGGGTAGGTGAACGCGCCCCATGTGAGCCAATCGCCGACAAAGAACTGAACGAGGATATTGGAGGCGACGACAATCGTCGCCATCCCGAGGATTCCGGGGAGGTATCTGGTCATGAGTTTTGCATCCGTTTTGGCAGGGTTCGGCGACCTGGTCGTCTGATAGGCGCGCTCTCTAGGCGCAGTGTCCTAGTCGGTCAACCGGTATTCGACGAATTCGGTGACCTGGAACCAGCGAAAATTATTGTCGGAAATCAATGTGATCCTGAGACCGTCAGGCGCGGACCAGACGGCAATCCCTTCAAGATTGTCGTGTTCGCCCGGCGCGCTGGCCATCAGGACTTCCTCCCGAACGATCCGACCCTCATCGAAGCCAAACCGTCGGACCCGCGAGCGAAATCCGATCGGGGTCACGATGCGCTCTAGAATGTAGAGCCGACCATCGGGGTCAAAGTCAGCGCCGGAGATGCGGAAATTGCCCCGCCGGGGAAGGCTGAGTGTGCTGTCCCACACACCGTCCCGGTATCGAAATACAGGAAACGGGATGTCTGCGCCGTCGCTTACTTCTGGGATGGCAAACAGGACGTCGTCTGGGGCCAGGGCCAATGCCTCAAGGCCCGAATTACGGGAAAACCTCCTGAAGTTCGGCTCAAACGGCAGGGGTTCGGCGGCGCTTGACGGGCCGTCATAGCGCCAAACTCGGTCTTCGTCTTCGAATGACACGAAGAATCCGCCGCCCGGTGCCGCGGCCAGGCCTTCGGAATCGCCCAGAGTTGGGCTTTTGAGGCTATGGATTTCAACGCCGTTTGTCGCTTGCAGCCCGCCGATCGTCCCAGCTTCCACGCCCACAATCACACCGTTTTCGCGCAACAGCCGTCCTTCGACCACCTGGCTTCGGTCGCCGATGGCCAGGAACTCCTCGCCGTCGGCGCCGATCTCTAGTCCCGACCAGCCGCCGAAATAACTCTCCGGGCGCTCCCATTCAAAAGCGCCAACAAACTCCGCCTGGCCCCCATGGGCGGCGGTCCCTAGACAAAGGGTGAGGCTCAGCGCGAGAGAATTTGGCCGCATTGCTGAGGAAGATCCGCCATCACCAATTCCCGCCGCGGCCGAGGCGGCGGGGCGTCGGGGTCCGGCGGCGGGGGTTTGAGGATGTTTTGCACCCATTGCTCGGCATCCGCACAGCCATCGCCGGCAGGAGGTGGCGCCTGATCTACGCAAGCCCGCGCACCCCGCGGGCAATTCAGGCGCACATGAAAATTAAAATGATGCCCCCACCAAGGCCGGATTTTCCGAAGCCAGGCCCGGTTGCCTCGCGCATCTTGGCACATTTGCACTTTGGCACCCGGAAAGACGAAAATCCGGGCCA
This sequence comes from Pseudomonadota bacterium, assembly GCA_039198225.1. Classification (GTDB taxonomy): domain Bacteria; phylum Pseudomonadota; class Alphaproteobacteria; order Rhodobacterales; family Rhodobacteraceae; genus JASJAR01. Next base: position 40,562 of record JBCCTQ010000031.1, on the reverse strand, counting down.
CTGCAGGATCAGAGGCGGCGCGTTTCAGGATCTCATGGTGCGCCCGGGTCCAATTGTCATTGACGAAAGCCCCTTGGTCGCGCCGGGTCGAGATCGAGGAGATATTTTCCCGCGCGCCACGGCTGAGATTGAGCCGGTCGGCCGGTTTCATCCAAATATCGATGTCGAGCCCGATCTGGTGCGACCGATGGCCCGTCAGCATCGGTCCACCCCGGGGCTGGCTGATATCGCCAATGTAAAGCCCGTTCCACCCTGGTTGGCGGGCTGCAAAGGCCGAAAGGCGCTCAATAAAATCAAGGGCTTCGGGATGCCCCCAATTTCGGTTCCGACTAAGCCGCATTGCCTGCCAAGTGGGTCCGGTTTCGGCAAGTTCCAAACCGCCCGCCAAACAGCCCTTAGCGTAGCTTCCAAACGGGGCCGGTTCATGGGGGGACCCCCGGCGCTCGGCCCCAAAAATCTCCTTTGCCTGCGTCTGCGCATGGGCAAACCCTGCCAGGGCGAAAAGCAGTAAGAGCGCCGCGCCTAGGCGGGTTCGGGGGCGTTTGACCATGGGACTGCTCGGTCTCCTTCGGGTTTGACCCATGCTAGCAGAACAAAGCCCAGGACAAAGAGGAAGATGACCGGGAGAAATCCCAATTGCGTGCTCTGCGTCCAACTTGTGAAGAGAGCGATCAGTGCGGGTGCCAAAAACGCTGTGGCGCGGCCGGTGAGCGCAAAAAGCCCGAAGGCTTCCGCTGCGTTATCGGTCGTGCAGTGGCGCACCATCATCGACCGGGAAGCCGAGTAGAGTGCACCGCCCGCCCCGCCAATTGCGGCCCCGCAAATATAAAAGATCGTGTCTGGCAAGGTAGAGCCCGGCGCCAAGGGCACCCCGAAAAGGCTCTCGCGCGTCATGCCGACCACCACGCAGCACACGGTGATCAGCACGAATATGTTGAACTGGATCACCGGTTTTGGCCCAAAGCGCTCGTCCGCGAGCCCACCGACCCAGGAGAGGATCGCCGCGGCCACAGCCGCCACGATGCCGAAAATGCCAATATCGACCACCGTCCAGTCGAGCACCAATGTCGCGTAGATCCCGCCATAGGCGTAAAGCGCGGCCAGCCCGTCGCGGTAAAACATCGAGCCCAAGAGAAAGCTCGCGAAGGACGGGCGCTGCAAGACGCCCCGAACGCTTTTTGACAAATGCCGAAACACGTCGCCGGCCGAGGGACGGTGGCGGGGCCCAGGCGCGTCTTTGATCCAAAGAAAGAAGGGGATGAGGAACACGAGAAGCCAGACCGCAATGAACGGCCCCACGATCCTTGTGCCTTCCCGGGCCTCCGGGTCGAGGCCGAAGGCGGGCGCGAAACCAACGAAGGTTGTCCCGCTCTCGTTCTCTGCAAAAAAGATCAGCATGATGAACAAGGACAGCACCCCGCCCCAATAGCCAAAGGCCGTGGCCCCACCGCTGATCCGCCCGGCATCTTCCGGCGGGCCGAGGCTCGGAAGGATCGAATTTCCGAGGTTGAACGCGGCCTCCCCGGCTACGAAACCGATCCAAAACAGCATAAGTGCTAAGAAAAGACCCGTCCCGTCAGGCTGAAGAACCCAGATCCCGGCAAAGCAGATCGTGGCTATGGTCACAAAGAGGACGAACCACGGCGTTTTGCGCCCCGACGCATCCGCATAGGCGCCGAGAAACGGCGCTGAAAAGGCGATCACCAGGCCCGCGACGGTCTGCGCGGAGGACCAAAGCGTCTGGGAAGCGGCCGCCGCCGTCTCCGATCCTTGGGCGCTGAAATAGTCGGCTGCCACCGAGGCGAAATACGGGCCGAAAATGAAGGTTAAGCCAAGGGTCGCATAGGGTTGGAGGGCCCAGTCGAAGAAATACCAGCCCCAGATCCGCTTTCGATTATATGTCGCGGACATCCCCATTGCTCACCTCTAGACCCAGGCGGCCCATGGGAGCAATCACTCTTCGACCAATGCTGGCGGCCAGGGTCGGGTTCCTTCGGCTTCTATCCAAGCCGTTACCCAATCCGGCAGCGCGGGCGAGGGGCCGTCATGGCCTAACTCTCTGGCGAAATCCGGCGGCGCGATCGTCCCATTTCGTGTTACAAAGGCCGAGCGGAGGAGGACCTGGTTCGCGGCCACGTCGCCCATCCACATTTGTTGTTCGAGGTAGAAAAACTTCTCGTCCCACCCGAGAGGACGCGTCTCGATCCGGTATTTGGCTCCCAACGGGACCCGTCTGCGGTAGCGCACCGACACCCCGGCCACGGCAAATCCGGCCTTTCGCCGCCGCATCGCCTGGAGGAGCCCGATTTCAACAGCAAGGCTCCAGCGACCCAGCTCGAAAAGCGTCAGGATCCGGCCATTGTTCAACTCACCGTACATGTCCGTATCCCAAGGCCAGGCCCTGTGATGGGTCACTGCGGTGCCGAGAGGTCCCTTTTGGGGATCACGTCGGGCCCGCAGGAGAATAAGCGCCATTCTCAGATAGGGATACATCGACCCGTCAAGCCACGGTATCGAAGGTCCGTCAACCAAGGACGCTGCGGAAACTTGTTCCCCGGCGTCCGGGCGCATAGGTAAGGCCCGACAAAGTCCGGGGCCGCCATGTTGATTACACTTCTCCAAATCCTACAGCTACTTTTGGACGTGGCGTTTTTTATCATGATCGTCCACATCATCCTGTCATGGCTCATCAGCTTTCAGGTGCTGAACCTACGACAGCCGTTAGTGGCGGGCATTTGGGACGGTCTGAACCGCCTCCTCGAGCCGATCTACGGCCCTGTTCGTCGGATGCTGCCCAATACGGGCATGCTCGACCTCGCACCCCTGGTTGTCTTCATCGGCATTATCATCCTCCGCGACATCGTCATTCCCAACATTGCGCGTGGCGTGATCTAGGTCCTTCTGGCGCGGCGTATTTTATGCGTTCAACGCCAAGCCCGGTTTCTATGCGACGCCGCTCCTAGGGCGAAGATTTCCTGATGGAATTCCCTGACATCTCGCTCTAGAGCGCGGCATACCTGCCCAAGGAATGATGGCTTCCCCCATGTCGGATCCCCATCGCAGAACCACCCCACCGTTGGGATACATCGTGCTGGTCGCACTTCTGATCTCGATCGGCGCTCTAGGTACTGACCTGATGCTCCCGGCGCTCGACGTGATGGGCACGGAGCTTGGCGCCGCAACGGCGAACGATGTGCATTTCGTCGTGACGGCATTCTTTCTTGGAATGGCTGTCGGGCAGCTCATCGTCGGGCCCCTTTCGGACAGTTTCGGGAGAAAGCCGGTCATATATGCTGGCTACGGCGTATTCGTGTTGGGATGTTTGATCTCAGCGACCACCGAGACTTGGGCAGTATTGCTGGTCGGTCGGGTGCTCCAAGGCTTGGGCGCCGCCGCCCCCCGGATCGTGACGGTGGCCTTGGTCCGCGATGAATACGAGGGCCGTGCCATGGCGCGGGTCATGTCGATTGTGATGGCGGCTTTCATCCTCGTCCCGATCATAGCCCCGGCGCTCGGCCAAGGGCTGATATACCTTGGAGGCTGGAGGCTTTGCTTTGCCGGTCTGGCGGGTCTGGCAATAATGGTTTCGGTGTACTTTGCTCTCCGCCAGCCCGAGACACTCGCGCCAGAAGATCGCCGTGCCTTTCGGGTGAGAGTAATCTGGCGAGGCATCCTTGAGATCGTCCAAACACGCGTTGCCTTTTGGAACACAATTGCGACCGGGCTGATGTACGGCATGTTTGTCGGTTATCTCGGCTCTGCACAGCAGATCTTCGAGGTCACGTTCGGGGTCGGTGATCTCTTTGTCGCCTACTTTGCCTTGGCCAGCGCATCGCTTGGGCTGGCATCTCTTTTGAACGCAAAACTGGTCATGCGCCTCGGGATGGAGCGGCTCACAATGGCGGCGCTCGTCGCGCTCACGATCCTATCCTTCGGCTTTTGGGCGCTCCTCCCTGGTCACCAAGGCGTTCCGCCACTGTGGATGTTTGTCGTCTGGCAGGGGCTCGCGTTCTTCGCGGTCGGGATCGTTTTCGGCAATCTCAACGCCCTCGCACTGGAGCCGCTCGGCCATATGGCAGGCCTCGGTGCGGCGTTCGTTGGTTCGATCGCGACCTTCATTTCTCTACCGCTTGCAGCGGAAATCGGGCGGCGGTTCGACGGGACAATCATTCCGCTGGTCGCTGGCTTCGCGGTATTGGGGTTGGCAGCTTCTGCGGTCTCATTTTGGGCCAACCAAAACCCCCGCCGATAGTCGCCGAACGGATAAGCGCCGGGTTTCTCCTCCAATTCTCTGCGGCGACCGCCCCACCCGACGTGTTCCCCTCTTGTTCACCCGGCCTCAATCTGATTCTGTCACCCAAAACGAGCAGTTTAAAACAAATCGGACCGACCAATGGCCGAGCCCCAGGCGCTCTTGAAATCCGTTTTCGGTTTCGACCGATTTCGTCCCGGCCAAGCGGAGATCGTCGATGCGGTCACCCATGGGCGCGACACGCTGGCGATCATGCCGACGGGGGGTGGCAAGTCTCTCTGCTACCAACTCCCCGCACTTTGCCGGGGCGGGGTCACGTTGGTCATTTCACCGCTCATTGCTTTGATGCGCGACCAGGTGCGCGCGCTTCAGGCCGCCGGTGTTGAGGCCGGGGCGCTCACCTCGGCCAATACGGAAGAAGAGACCGATGCGGTCTGGCGGGGCCTTGCCGAGAACCGATTAAAACTCCTCTACATGGCGCCTGAACGGCTCGCTTCCGGCGCCGTCGCCCCGGCGCTCGCCCAAGCGGGGGTGTCGCTCATCGCGGTCGATGAAGCCCATTGCGTCAGCCAATGGGGCCATGATTTCCGCCCGGACTACTTAAGGATCGGCGCCCTTCGCCGCGCACTCGATGTCCCACTTGCCGCGTTCACGGCGACCGCCGATGCCGAAACCCGGACCGAAATCGTCGCCCGCCTCTTTGGCCAGAGCCAGCCTGAGATCTTCCTCCGGGGGTTTGACCGGCCCAATATTCATTTGGCCTTCGCTGTCAAAGATAGCCCGCGGCGCCAGATCCTCGATTTTGCCGCCGCCCGCCCCGGCCAGGCAGGCATTGTCTATTGCGGCACCCGTGCCAAGACAGAGAGCCTGGCCGCCGCCCTGTCGGAGGCGGGTCACGATGCGGTCTTTTACCATGGCGGCCTCGACCCGGAAGGTCGCCGCCGGGTGGAGGAGCGCTTTCAACGCGAAGACGGTCTCATTGTCGTGGCCACGGTGGCCTTCGGGATGGGCATCGATAAACCCGATATCCGATGGGTGGCCCATGCGGACCTCCCGAAATCGATCGAGGCCTATTACCAGGAAATCGGTCGGGCCGGGCGGGACGGCGCACCGGCTGAGACGCTCACGCTCTATGGTCCCGACGATATCCGGCTTCGCCGTGGCCAAATCGACGAAAGCCTTGCGCCTCCTGAACGTCGGGCCGCGGATCACGGCCGCCTCAACGCATTGTTGGGCCTGGCCGATGCGGTGGAGTGCCGGCGGGTGGCGCTTCTGGGCTATTTTGGCGAAATAGCAGGCCCTTGCGGTCATTGCGACATTTGCGCCGCCCCGCCCGATACCTTCGACGGCACTGAAGCGGCCATGAAAGCTCTCTCCGCGGCCCTTCGGAGCGGAGAGTATTTTGGGGCCGGTCATCTGATCGACATTCTCACCGGAACGCCGACCGAGAAGATCCGCGCGCGGAGCCATGACCGCTTGCCGACATTCGGCGTGGGCAAAGATTTCGATCGAGGGGCCTGGCAGGGCATTTTTCGCCAGATGATGGGCAAAGACCTCCTCCGACCCGACCCGGCCCGCCACGGCGCCTTGCGAATGACCGAGGCTGGCAAAGCTGTCCTACAGGGCGAAGCGGAGATCCGGTTCCGCCGTGAGACCAAAACGGCGCGCGCCTGCCGTCCAGAAGCCAAGGCTTTGGTCTCCGATGAGGCGGCACCGCTCCTCGCAGCTCTTAAGGCACGACGTCGGGCGCTGGCCGAGGAAGCCCGGGCGCCGGCTTACGTCATTTTCCCAGACCGTACGCTTGTCGAGATGGCTGAAACACGGCCAGCCACCCTTGACGAGATGGCAAAGATCAGCGGCGTCGGAGCAAAGAAGCTCGACCGGTTTGGGGCCATATTTTTGAGCGTTATCAACGGTGAAGACACACCCGCCCCGCATCCTGCACGGGCCCGACTGGCCGGTGGAGCGGCCGCGCCGCTCTTTGACCAACTTCAAAGGGCGGCGGCCGAACTTGCCAGGGGAGAAGACGGTGTTTTGAGGCCGTTGAGCTGTCCGCCGCCCCTATTGGCCCGGATCGCGTCGCTCCGGCCGAAAGATGCCGCTGGCCTCAGGCACATGTTGGGCGAACGCCGCGCCGACCGGTTCGGTCCTGCCTTTCTCAAAATTCTGGCCGGTGCCTGAACCTGGCCGCGGGGTCACTCGGCCACGAATTCTCCGATCGAGGCGCCCTCGGCTGGGCTCGGTGCAGCCATGGGCGCTGCAACGATCGCTTCATGGGGCGAAAAAGGAGCCGACGGAGGGGCAGACGGTGCTGGTGTGGCCGGTGCTACCGCGGGGGCAGAGACGGGGGGCGCGGCCAGGGGCGTTTCCACGGGCGTCGATACGGCCCCAACCGGCGGGCGCACGTCCGAGGGCATGGCCCGCTCGATCGCTTCGACGAGGGCCGCACGCTTTAAGGGTTTGGTGAGGTAGGTATCTACTCCAGCGGCCAGGATCTCGTCGGCGTCGCCTGCCATCGCATGGGCGGTGATGGCGATAATTGGCGTGCGCGCCAGGCCGCGCTGGGCCTCGATCTGGCGGATCCGGCGGCTGGCTTCCTTCCCGTCCATCTCGGGCATGGAAATGTCGGTGAAGATGAGGTCCGGCGGGTTGGCTTCGAATGCCGCCACTGCTTCGAGCCCGTTTTCCGCAAAGCTGAGATCAATATCGAGGGTCTGGACCATCTTGGAGAAGACCAAGCGATTGGTTTTGTTGTCTTCCGCCGTGAGAACGCGCATCTGCCTGGCCTGGGCAATTGAGGATGCGGCGGGCTCCGCCGGACCGGCCAAGCCAGCCTCAGCCGGCGGCGCGGCGAGCGGCTGAGCTGGGACCATTTCCGCCGGTGCCGCGGGAGGGGCGGGGGCGGCTTCCAATGGCATAGTTTGAGCGGCCGGCGCAGGCGCAGTGGTCATTGGAGCCTGGGCAACTGGCGTCGGTGCTGGCGCGATTGGGGGCGAAGGAGCCGGTGCGGGTTCGACCCCCAATAGGGGTGTCGATGCGTCCAAAGGAGGAGTTGGTGGTGGTACCGCAGGTGCAATGGGAGCTTTAGGCGCTGAAGCGGGGGGCATTTGGGCCGGTTCAGCGACATTTGGCGCGGGTGCCATCGCTGGGGTTTGGGCTGCCATGGGAGCCGAAACACTTTGAGGTGGAAGCGGTGCGGCCGGTGTCGGCGCCGAAGCCAACGGCGCCGCAGGGCCGGGTGGCGCGGGCGGGAGCGCCTCGGCAGGAACCTCCATGGACTGCGTCAACGTGAGCGGCTGGGGTGCTGCGGCAGGCGGCGTGTCTGGGGTCCCCGGAGCTTCTGCCACGGTATTCGGCTGGTCGGGCGCCACTGGCAGCGGTGGCGGCACCGGCGCGGCTTCACCCGGAAGAGAGGCGGCAGGTGGCAAGGCGTGGCCGGGCGGTTCCTGCGCGACCGGTGAGGGCGGAACCGCCCCGGGCATCTCTGGTGTGGGCAAGGGGGCTGCCAAAGCCGCGGCCGGATCCACGGGCGCCACCGCGGGCGGGTTGGGCGCGGGCGGCGTGGTGGCGTCTGACTGCGTTGCCATCTCGGCAGGCGGCGGAGCGGCGGCCAATTCCGGAACGACTACCGACATCGGAGCAGCCTCGGCAGGCGGCGCAGCAAAGGAGGGCACTACGGGTTCTTGCGCGTTCGGTTCGGCCGCACTTTCGGGTATCGCGGCGGGCACTTCCTGCACGGCGGGTTCCGCGGTCGGAATTGGCGGGACGGGAGCCACACCGGCACTCGGCGCGACGGCGACCGGGGCCGCAACTGCCACATCCGAAGGCGCCGCAGCCGGTATTGCGGACGGGGCCGCCAATCCCACTTGCTCAACCGTCTGGGGCGGTTGCAAGTTCGGCGCCGCCACGGGTTCCGGTGGCGTAAGTCCATCAAGCACCCGGGCGATGTCCCGTCGCTGGGCTGGCTTTTGGATGACGGCCGCCACGCCGGCGGGCAAGGCTCCGGACATGGGCGAACTCAAAAGCGCAACGGCCTGCGGTGCACCCGGCGACAGAAGGACCGGCGAAATCGGCTCCGCCATGGCGACTTCGCCCAAGACGATCACGTCCCTTGGTGACAGCGTGAGCGCGTCGAATTCGCTGCCAAGGCGAACGCTCAAGGCCTCAAGGCCCATCGCGCTGATTTGCTTCGTTAGAATCGAGCGCATCATTTGTGGCTCATCCACAACGATTGCCCGCTCGATCCATTCAGGCGCTATGATCGGCACCGTGGACGCGCCGGGCGCAACCGGCATGGTCACGTGAAAACCAAAGCCCGAGCCCACATTTTCTTCGCTGTCGACCCAAATCTCGCCGCCCATAAGGCGGACAAGCCGCTGGGTGATCGCAAGGCCAAGGCCGGTCCCGTCATAGCGCCGGTTCCGTTCGTCCTCGACCTGGCTGAACTCTCCGAAGATCGTTTTGAGCTTTTCCTTAGGGATGCCAATCCCGGTATCTTCGACGGTCACGTGGATCCGGTAGGCGGTGCTCCCGTCCACAGGCAGGCCCACCACCCGGATCGCCACATGGCCCTCCTGGGTGAATTTGACCGCGTTGCCGGCGAGGTTCGTCAAAATCTGGCGTACCCGCCCAGGATCGCCGATGAACTGGGTCGGCATGAACATGTCGTAGTCGACCGCTAATTGGAGCCCTTTGTCATGGGCCAGCGGCTGCAAAAGCATCAGCACTTCGTGGATACAGCGTTCGAGGTCAAACTCCGCTGGATGGAGTTCGAGCTTTTTCGCCTCGATCTTTGAGTAGTCCAAAACGTCATTGATAATGACGAGGAGCGCCTCGCCGGAATTCCGGATTGTCTCCACAAAAAGCCGCTGTTCTTCGTCGAGTACGGTCTCGCCCAGCATGTCAGCCATGCCGATGACGCCATTCATCGGGGTCCTGATCTCGTGGCTCATGTTTGCGAGAAACGCTGATTTTGCGCGGTTGGCTGCTTCTGCCTTGGCCCGCGCTTCTTCAAGTTCCGCTTCTCGTTTTATCGTCGAGGTGATGTTGAGCCCTAAAGAGACCATGTCGCCGTCGCGCGTCCGTCGATCGATGACCTTCACGAAGGCGCCATTCCAGAGTTTGACCGTGACCGTTTCGATCCTGTCTTCGTCCCAGCGCCCGCACATCATGGCGATCCAGTCTTCCGGCCGGACACTCTCGAGATCTACGATCCCTTCTTCGCACATCAGCCTGAGGAGGTCGTGGTAGTGGATGCCTGGACCGATCATCTCCAGGCCGTCAAACGCTGCGAGATAGGCGCGGTTGGCGGCGACCATGATCCGGTCGGGGTCGAAAACGGCGAACCCGTCATGGATGGTTTCAAGCGAGTCCCAAAGCCGCCGCTCGGCGATCATGATCGCACTTTCGGCCTGTTCGAGGTCATGGCGGACAGTCTGGTTCTCGTCGCGGAGCGTTTCGGCTTCCGTGCGGACCTGTTCAACCTCTTCACGCTTGTGAACGATTTCGTCGGAGAGGGCGCGGTTATGGGCGGCGATCTTCTGGTTTGCGGTCGAGAGCTCGGACTGCACTTGTTCGAGCATCAACTCGGCGGCCAGGCGCGCGCGCCTTTCATCCGCCAACCGGTCGGCGTGCTGCATATAGGCCTCCGCTACATCCCCCGGGCCGATATGGGCGGGGCGCGGTAAATATCGTGTTAACGGGAGTAAATGGGCGTTGAGGATTGGGCCCTTAGGTCTCAAAGCGCCGTAAAAATAGGCCCGAACACGAGCCATGGTCCTATCGCAGGCCAAACCTTGCCGCCTTGACCCTGCTTTCCCCCACACCGAATGTTGAAATTCGCGGGCTTGCTATACCTCACACCCCAGACATTTCTACGCCATGTCCATTCAGCAGGAGGCTCCCTATGAAATCTATCCTTCATCCGGCCCTGGCCGCCGCACTCATCGCCACCCCGGGCTTCGCCGCCGAGCGCTATGCACTCGACCCGAGCCATAGCCAGGTTCTCTTCAGCTACAACCACCTCGGTTTCTCGACGACGTTCGGCATGTTCTCGGGCTGGCAAGGCGAAATCGTCTTTGACGAAGCCGATCCGTCCGCCTCGTCTGTTACGGTGTCGATCCCGGTAAAAGCCATGTTCACCGGCTGGGAACAGCGTGACGGGCACTTCCTGTCGGACGATTTTTTCGGCGCCACCGATGAAGATCTCGTCACCTTCACGTCCACCGCCATCGAAGTGACCGGCGACGACACCGCTATGATTACCGGTGACCTCACCATGAACGAGATGACCAAGAGCATTGTGCTCGATGCCAAGCTCAACCAAGCGGCGAACCATCCGATGATGCAAAAGCCGTTCCTCGGCTTTGACGCGACGACGACGATACTTCGAAGTGACTTCGGTGTTGGCCAATTTGCGCCGAATATCAGCGACGAAGTGGAAATCCAGATCTCAATCGAAGCCGCACAAGCGGAAGCGAGCTGACCCAGCCAAAGGCCGCGGCCCGCGGGGCCGCGGCTAACCCGGTCGGGCTGAACCGGCCCGAATAGGCGAACGCCCGTACTCGGTGAGCGCGAAAAGTTCGCCGTCTTCAAAAACCGCTGGCACCAACGGGCCTCCAAAGGCGGCTCCTGTATCCAACGCCACCCGGTTTCCCCAATGCTCGATTTCATCAACGGGCGTATGACCGTGGACGATCAGGGCGCCATGGTCACCTGGATCGTCCAAGAATGGGCCCCGGATCCACAAGAGGTCCTCTTCAACCTGGTCTTCGAGTGGGACGCCGGGACGAATGCCGGCATGGACAAAAAGGATCTCGCCAAATCGAAAGAAGAGCGGCCGCGCATCCAGGAAATCGATATGGCTTTGGGGCACGGCTTCGACAGCCTTACTTTGGAGCGTCCGCTCGCGGCTGAGAAGCCCGCCGGTGACGCCGTAGGACTCGAGCGTTGTCCGGCCACCTAATGTGTCATGGAGATAGCTCATCCCCCGAAAAAGCCGCGGCTCCTCGTCGTCGCACTCGATGAAATCCACGAACATCCGGTCATGGTTGCCCTTGAGAACGATCCAGGGCGCCCCTTCGGCGATGCCGGCCATGAGGTATTCGATGACCGACTTGCTGTCGGGGCCCCGGTCGACAAGATCGCCGAGATGGACCACCGGGGCGGTCCAATCGCCGTTTCGCTCCCGATCCTGAAGGATCGCCTGGTGGGCCGCGTCCAACTTTTCGACATGGCCGTGAATGTCGCCGATGGCGTAAATTCTCATCAGAGATACCTTTGAGGCAGGAAACCGAGAGGAGCGCGGCCCGCGCGGGTTCGTTGACCCTCCTCTCCCTCAGCTCACTTCGAAAGTCAAAGGGCGAACTTGGTCAAAGAGCCCAGTGTCTTGCAAAGCCTCCACTGCTTTCTCCGGCACAGGATGATCGACGTAAAGAAGAGCGATTGCGTCTTTGCCCGGTTCGTTCCGGCCGAGGGTAAAGTTCGCAATGTTGACCCCATTCGCCCCCATCGTGTTGCCCAAGGCACCGATGATGCCGGGCACGTCTTTGTTGGTCGTATAAACCATGTGGGCGCCAATTTCGGCGTCAATATTGATCCCTTTGATTTGGATAAAGCGCGGCTTGCCGTCCGAAAACACCGTGCCGCCGATGGAGCGGGCCCGGGTATCTGTTGTGACACTGAGGCGAATATAGGCGTCGAACGCGCCCGTTTTTTCTTGGGTCGTTGTCGAAATATCGACCCCCCGGTCTTTGGCGATGACCGGCGCTGAAACCATGTTGACGTCGGGATTGGTCGCCCGCATCACCCCGGCAATGGCGGCGGCGTTGAGGGCCGCGGTGTTCATGGCAGCCACCGCACCGTTATAGGTGACATTGACCGTCCGGATCGGCTCATCGGTCATTTGCCCGACAAAGGCACCGAGATGGCCCGCGAGTTTCACCCAGGGCCCCATGACCTTGGCTTCTTCTGCCGTCACGCTTGGCATGTTGAGCGCGTTGGAAACTGCCCCGGTCAAAAGATAATCCGACATTTGCTCGGCAACCTGGAGGGCGACATTTTCCTGAGCTTCCGTGGTCGACGCCCCGAGATGGGGGGTGACGACCACATTCGGAAGATCAAAGAGCGGCGAGGCCGTGGCGGGTTCTTCGGCAAAAACGTCAAAGGCCGCCCCGGCAACCCGGCCGTCCTTCAGCGCCTCGGCGAGGGCCGCTTCGTCCACGAGCCCGCCCCGGGCGCAGTTGATGATACGCACCCCCGGCTTGAGCTTGGCGATGGCCTCGGCCGAGAGGATGTTGCGTGTCTTGTCGGTCAAGGGGACGTGGAAGGTGATGAAGTCGGCAGCTTCGAGAAGCTCCTCAAACGCAACCTTTTTGACCCCCATTTGGCTTGCCCGCTCTTCGGACAGGAACGGATCATAGGCCAGAACTTTCATTTTGAGCGCCAATGCCCGCTCGCAGACGATCCCACCGATATTTCCGGCACCGACCACGCCGAGGGTCTTGCCGAATAGCTCCACCCCCATGAAGCGCGACTTCTCCCATTTCCCGGCATGGGTCGAGGCGCTCGCTTCTGGGATCTGTCGGGCAACGGAAAACATCATTGCGATGGCATGTTCGGCGGTCGTAATCGAGTTGCCGAAGGGCGTGTTCATCACGATCACGCCGCGTTTCGAGGCGGCGGGGATGTCGACATTGTCGACCCCGATCCCCGCCCGGCCGATCACTTTGAGGTTGGGGGCGGCTGCCAAGACCTTGTCGGACACTTTCGTGGCCGAACGTATCGCGAGCCCATCATATTTGCCGATCTCGGCGAGGAGCTTCTCTTTGTCTTTGCCGATGGAGGGGTCGAATGTGACGTCAATTCCGCGGTTGCGGAATATATCGACCGCGGTTCCGGAGAGTTTGTCGGATACGAGCACTTTGGCTGCCATGGGAACGGTCCTTTGGGTTCATCTGTTGCTCCGGGCTTGTCCCGGAGCCTCATCGTCGAAGGAGAGGCCCCGGATCACGTCCGGGGCGTGTGGGACGCGGTGCCATATTTTTGAAATACGCTTTGGATAGAGCGCGAAGGCACCGCTTTTTTAGGTCAAGCTGCCGTGGCGAGCGCAGCGATCTCAAGCTCGAATGCCCATTCGATCCAAGGCATCAACGCTTCGAGATCCGAGGCCTCGACCGTCGCTCCGCACCAGATCCTGAGACCTGGGGGCGCATCGCGGTAAGCACCGATATCGAAGGCGATGTCTTCCGCCTCAAGGCGCTTGGCCACTGCTTTGGCAAAGCCCGCCCCGTCGGTGACCCGTGGATCGGAAAATTTGAGGCAGACACTGGTCACCGAAGCGGTTTCGGGGTCGCGGGCAAGGTTTTCGATCCAAGGCCGCGCTGCGCAGAACCCATTGACGACGCTCGCGTTCTTCTCCGCCCGTGCGATCAGCGAAGGCAGCCCGCCAATGCTCTTGGCCCAAGACAGGGCCTGGAGGTAATCCTCCACGCAGAGCATCGAAGGCGTGTTGATCGTCGCCCCTTCAAAGATCCCTTCGATGAGCTTGCCGCCCTTGGTCATCCGGAAGATCTTTGGCAGGGGCCAGGGAGGTGAGTAGCTCTCGAGCCGCTCCACGGCGCGGGGGCTCAAGATGAGCATACCGTGCGCCGCTTCACCTCCGAGAACCTTCTGCCAGGAATAGGTCACCACATCGAGGCGGTCCCAAGGAAGCTCCATGGCAAAGGCTGCCGAGGTCGCGTCGCATATGGTCAAGCCCTTGCGATCATGGGGAATTTCAAACCTATCAGGCACGCGGACGCCCGATGTCGTGCCGTTCCAGGTGAAGACCACGTCGGCATCGAAGTCGACCTCTGCGAAGTCGACAATCTCGCCGTATTCGGCGGTGCGCACTGTCGCTTCGAGCTTCAATTGCTTGACTGCATCGGTGACCCAGCCTGCGCCGAAACTCTCCCAGGCCAAGACCTCGACGGGTCGCGCCCCGAGAAGCGACCACATCGCCATCTCCACCGCGCCGGTATCGGAGGCCGGAACGATCCCGATCCGGTAATCTTTGGGCACGCCGAGGATGTCGCGGGTCTTGTCGATGGCGGATTTGAGCTTTGCTTTGCCGGGGGCTGCCCGGTGCGACCGGCCAAGTGGCGCATCGCTGAGATTGTCTAAACTAAAGCTCGGGGGTTTGGCACAAGGGCCAGACGAAAAACGCGGATTAACCGGCCGCGTTGCCGGTGTTTTGTTGTCCATCACTGGATATCCTTACAGATATGCGCCCCTCGTTGGGGAGGGGTGTCCCACGGATGGACCTACGGAAGCCCCGCACGAAAGGCAAGAGAAGGCTGCCGGGCATTTGAGATAGAACGCTGCGATGGACCGACTTTCCGAGGACTGGTGGGGCTCCGAAAGACTATTCGACTTCGGCCATGAGGGCCTGGGCGGTGGGCAGGTCAATCACCAGATCGGTTACAAAGCCGCCGCGGAGCGAGGCAAGGATGGCATGTTTTTTGTAAAGCCCGCCAGCAAGGCAGATCCTTTGGGGAATGTCGCGCAATTCGTCCAAGGAAAGACCAATCATCCGGTCATGGGTGGGTCCGGCCAATTCGTTGCCGTCTTGGGCCAGGAATCGCCCGAGGACGGCGCCCACAGCACCCGACCGGATCATCTTATCGATGGTCGCACCGCTATGGATCTCGCTGGTGCGGAGCGTTGCATCCGCATCGAGTTGCCCGACGCCGAAGAGGACCTTGTTGGCCGATCGGATCACGTCCATCTGGTTTCGAATGGACGGCTCATTAAGGAGCATTGCCCGAAGCTCAGGGCTCGATAGCAGGGCGGGCGCCATCAGGCTCACACTCCGCGCACCGAGATTATTGGCGCAAAGGGAGACGCAAAGCTCCGGGGAGAAATCCGCCGACAGTCCGTTTGCGCTGGCGGCGACTTGCACAACAGTCAGGTTCTCGATTGGCGTCTCAAGACGGATGTCTTCGACGGCGTGTAGCACCGTCCGGCCCCAGGCCACGCCAATGACGTCTCCGGCCGCCAGACCTTTTAGAAGGAGGTGTCGGCCGGCAATCCCAAGCCGGTCGGTGAGCGACTTGTCCGGATTGTCAGGGATCACGAAGACGGAGTTCAGCCCAAAACGCTCGGCGAATCTTCTAGCCGTCGTCACGCGAGAGGCGAGGGTGGGATCGATCCTGACGCTGACAAGGCCCTTTTCTTTGGCTTCATTGAGAAGCTTGATGACGGTCACCCGGCTGACCCCGATCGCCTTGGCCACTTCGCTCTGGGTCATTTCATCGACGAAATAGAGCCAGGCGGCCCAGGCCGTCACATCGTTAAACTCAAGCGGGACCTCGGATTTGTCCGAGGCCGCCGGCCCGCGGCGGGTGTCATCCATGGCGAGCGTTATTTTGGCGATGCGGTTCAAGGTCAACACCCCTGGCCGAATGGCTCGGCCACTTTTCTCCTTGATTGACAAATGCAAAGTTATTAGTGACATTTGGAAAATTACTCAAGGGCAAGTGTATGCCGTCTGCGGATGGAACAATGGCCGGATCCCAGGCCTTGACGGGGAAATGGACCAGCCTGATCGACGAGATCGTGGCCGATGAATGGTTCAACCCCGAGCTCAATCGGGTCATGTCCGTCGACTATGAGAGAGTGGTTTTCGAAGCCTCACTCGACGGGGCTGAAGCCGATCTTGTGGACAGCCTGAACCTCGGGAAGACCTTTGCAGTTGTCGCCGATGAGGCGACATATGACGCCCTCGGCCGACGGGTCGCTAAGAACATAGCGACGCTCGGCAAAGTCGAAACCGTCGTTCTTGACCATCCCCATGCCGATCTTCACACGGTCGAAGATCTAAAAGCGAAGATCGCGCCCTTCGAGGCGGTCGTGGCCGTGGGCTCGGGAACGATCAACGATCTTTGCAAATATGCCACCCATCAGCAGGGCCGGGGCTATTGCGTCTTTGGGACGGCCGCTTCGATGAACGGCTATACCTCGTCGACGGCATCGATGAACCTCGCTTCGGGTCTCAAGGTCTCGCTGCCCGCCCAAGCGCCCAAAGGCTTTTTTGTCGACCTCGGCGTCTCGGCGGCCGCACCTCCTTACCTGGCGGCGGCAGGTTTTGCCGATTGCATGGCGCGTTCGGTCGCACAGATCGATTGGTGGATGTCCCATCGGATGCTGGGGACCGACTATTGGTCGTCGCCCTATCTGATCCAAGAAGAGGACGAGCGGATTCTCAATACCCGCGCCGGCCGATTGCCGGAGGGCGACATTGAAGCGATAGCGAGCCTCTACCGGGTCCTTACGCTGTGCGGTCTAGGCATCGCGATCACAGGCGTGTCCAATCACGGATCGATGGGGGAACATCAGATTTCCCACTATATCGACTGCTTCGCGGGCGACCGTCACCCCGGCACGCTCCATGGTCAGCAGGTAGGTGTCGCGTCTTTAACGATGGCGCGACTTCAGCAGCAATTTCTCGCCAGCGATACGCCACCCCGCGTTTCGGCGACCCGGATCGACGAGACCGATATGGCTCGCCGGATGGGCCCCGATATCGCCGGAGAATGCGCCGCCGAGTGGCAGAAAAAGGCATTCACTGCGGAGTTTGCCGAAGCGTTTAACGCCAGGATGGAGGCGATTTGGCCCGAGCTTCGCGCTGAGCTTCAAGCCTTCACGATACCGGTCGCGGATATGCAGGCGATGCTCAAAGCGGCCAGTGGGCCCACGACTTCTGCAGAACTCGGACTAGATCAATCTTTCTACCGTGAGGCGGTGCGCCACAATCATGAGATGCGCAATCGGTTCTCGTTTGTGGACATCGCGGCGGATGCGGGGGTGCTCGATACTTTCGCGGCTGAGGAGGTCTGACTGATTACTCGCTGAATTTCGGAGAGAAAAGATCAAGGGCGCGCGCATTGGAGGGCGCGCGGGGAGGGAAGATGACAACCAAACCACTCGTCGCCGTAACTGGGGCAAGCTCGGGTATTGGAGAGGCCGTAGCGCGGACCTTTTCTGGCGCCGGGCACCCGGTGCTGATGATGGCGCGACGGATCGAGAAGATGGAGGCCATGGAGCTTCCAAATTCGGTCTGCCGCCAGGTCGATGTCCGTGACCGTGAGGCCATTGCCCAAGCCGTAAAAGACGCCGAAGCCGCGTACGGGCCCACCGACATGATGTTCGTCAATGCTGGGATCGCCCGGCTCGCCGATATCGGCCGCCAGCCGCCCGAAGAATGGGACGAAATGATCGACATCAACACCAAAGGGGTGATGAACACGGTCCATGCGGTGATGAACGGCATGATGGAGCGTCGGGCCGGGACAATCTTCATGATGTCGTCGATTGCGGGGCGGAAGGTCTATCCCGATCACACTGTCTATTGCGGCACGAAGTTTTTCGTCCACGCGGTGTCGGAAAGCATCCGAGACTACCTTTCGGATTACGATGTGCGCGTGATCGTCCTTTCTCCAGGGGTTATCGAAACCGAAGTCCTGTCAGGCGTGCTCGATGAACAGACACTCGCCGCTTACAAAGAGAACAAGGTCAAGATGGGCGGCGGTATCGGGCCCGAGCATGTCTCGGAGATTATGCTCCATTCCTACCAGATGCCGCAGAACGCGCTGATCCAGGAGATCTGCATCACACCTACGCGGCAGAAATTCTGAGTGCGCCCGAGATGAGCCTTGCATCCGAACCGAGTGACCTTCTTGACCTCTTGCCCACCTTGCGGGGCATGCTGGCAGAAGCCACCGACGTGGAAGGGCGGTATCAGCTGGCCGTCCTCCGCGTTTCAGAAGGCGAGGCGGATATTTCGGTCGGTGGTCCCGATATCGACGCGATTGCTGCGGCTTTTGAGGCCGGGCGCCGCAGGGTCGGGATCGAAGGGATGGGCGTCGTCGAGCGGGCCGATCTCGGGACGGGTGAACTCACAGGCCAAGTCGCCGTGGTGACCGGCGGGGCCGGAGGGCTCGGGTTTTCGGTGGCTGAGGAATTGGTCGCCCGGGGCGCCTGCATTGCTCTTCTTGATATCGCAAAGGACCCTGTCGAGGCGGCGGCCGTCAAGCTTGGTGGGCTGGGATTGGCTTGCGACGTGACCGATCCGGCTGCGGTTGACGCGGCCATCGAGCAAGTGGTGCTGGCCTATGGCGGCGTTGATATCCTCATTTCCAATGCGGGATCCGCCCGCCAAGGCGCATTGCTGGCGCTCGATGATGCCGCATTCCACCAAGCCTTCGCCCTCAATTTCTGGAGCCACCACTACGTTGCCCGCGCCGCGGTCCGGGTGATGCAAGCCCAAGGGACCGGCGGCGCGCTGGTGTTTAACGTGTCAAAACAGGCGGTGAACCCCGGGCCCGAATTTGGCGCCTACGGCACGCCCAAGGCCGCGCTCATGGCGCTCATGCGCCAATACGCCGTCGAACACGGCAAAGACGGCATCACATCGAACGCCGTCAACGCCGATCGGATCCGCACCGGTTTGATGACCGACGACCTGGTTGAGGCCCGCTCGGCGGCTCGGGGGCTGACCCCAGAGGACTACATGCGCGGCAACCTCGTCAGACGTGAAGTCACCGGCAAGGACGTGGCCGAAGCTTTTGTCTATCTCGCCCGCGCGCGAACCAGCACCGGGGCGGTTGTGACCGTTGATGGGGGCAATGTGGCGGCGATGATGCGATGACCGAAACGGCTGTCAGCAATGCGCACGCGGACCGGGCAAAAAAGCTCTGGACGATGCCCCGTTGGCTGACGTCCGAACACCCCTTGCCTTGGATCCTACCCGCCACGGCCACGCTGATCGTCTTCGGGCTCTATCCGATCCTCTATGCGATCTGGCTCTCGCTCCATCGGCGCCATCCTGTGACCCGCGAAAACCAGTGGAACCCAGAGTGGAATTGGACCCGCGTTTTCGCCGATGAGCGGGTCTGGGACGCGATTTCAGTCACTTACATGTACACCTTCGTCGCGATCATCATCCAACTCGCCCTCGGTCTTGGTATTGCGCTTCTCCTCGACAGTGATCGTCGGGGCTTTGGGTTTATGCGCGCGCTGATGACCCTGCCTTTGGTGGTCCCGCCCGCAGTGACCGGCATGATGTTTCTGTTGATGTATAATCACAGTTTTGGGGTAATCAGCCGAAGCCTTCAAAGCCTGGGGCTTCTGGCATCGGACACGCCGCTCCTGTCGACCCATTCAACCGCACTTTGGGCGGTCATGGTCGCCGACATCTGGCAATGGACACCGTTTATGGTGCTGATCATGCTGGCGGGGCTCCGTGCGCTGCCGAAAGACCCGTTCGAAGCCGCCGCCATTGACGGGGCCAACGCCTGGCAGGCCTTCCGGCGGCTTACGCTCCCAATGCTCTCGAAGATTATCGCGATCGCGGTATTGATCCGCGGCATCGATCTTTTCCGCGTCTACGATTACGTGAAGGTTATGACCGACAGCGGGCCCGGGACGGCGACAGAAACGCTGACCGCCTATGCCGGCACGATCTACTTCAAGTCGGCAAACTTCCCGTACGCCTCCTCGGTCGCGATCTTGACGCTGGTCCTGGTCATCATCACGGCAAACATCTTCATCAAGATTTTCAAGGTGAGGTTCTGATGCGCACGCCTCTCTACCTCGTCGTCCTGCGCTATTTCGCGGCGATCTTTGTGACTTTGGTCTTTATGTTTCCGATCTTTTGGTGGGCGCTGACATCGATCAAGCCCACCAGCGCGATCTTTAACAAAGACGAGGTCGTCGTTTTCGATTTTGAGCCGACCTTGGTGAATTACCGCGTCACGGTTCTGGGCGAGAGCCCCTCGGCACTGACGGGCGGAAACACGGCCAGCGGCAACACCATGGGCACCGGTGGCGAGAACAGTTTTGATGGGCGCAGGACCATCGTCGACAGCCTCGTCATTGCCGTTGGCTCGACCATCTTCACGATCTTCATCGCAGTTGGGGCGGCCTATGCGCTGTCGCGCATGTCATTTCGCGGCAACCAGCTTTATCTTAACTGGGTCCTGTCCCACCGCTTCCTGCCGCCAATCGCGATCATCGTGCCGCTCGTGTTCATGTTTCGGGATCTGGGGCTCCGCGACACGCATCTCGGCATGATCCTGGTTCACAGCCTGATCAACCTGCCAATCGCGGTCCTTCTCTTGAAGTCGTTCCTCGATGACGTCCCCAAGGACGTGGACCAGGCCGCGATGATCGATGGCGCCACGCGTTGGCAAAGCTTTCGACTGGTGGTCCTGCCGATGATCAAAGGTGGGATCGCAGCGACGGCGGTGCTTTGCTTTGTGTTCTCTTGGACCGAATTCCTGCTCTCGCTGTTTCTCACAAGTGAGATCCGGACATTGCCGGTCAAGATCACGACCTTTGTGACGTCCACCGGATCGGAATGGGGCTTCATCTCGGCACTCGGTACAGCGGCGCTGATACCCAGTTTCATCTTCATCTTGCTCGTGCAGCGGCACCTCGTGCGCGGTCTGACCATGGGGGCGATCAAAGACTAACCGAAAGACCAAGAATTGAACTCAATAAGGAGGAGGAAAATCATGAGTTTTAAAAACCACCAAAGGCAGCAGTTCATCATCGATACTGCGAATGCCTACACACGGCGGAAAATCACAAAGCGAGATTTCCTGCGGAAACTGGGCATGGCCGGGGTGGGTTTCTCTGCTTTTGGCGCTGGTATGCTCGGCGGGCACAATCGCGGTCGGGGCCTCCAGCTTGGCAATATGGCCCGGGCCGAAGGTCATACCGGCATGAACGACTGGCTGCGTGAAGTCGGTAAGCCCTTTGCCGGCACAACGATCCGCTACACCTCAGAAGCGACACCCCCAACCGTTGTTGCCAACGAACTGAAGGGTGAGTTCCAGGAGCTGACTGGCATCAACGTCGAGATCGAGATCGTCCCGCTGGAGCAGGTGCTCGCCAAAGCGACGCAAGACGTCCAGGGCCAGCTTGGCACCTACGACCTCTATTATCTCGACCAAGCCTGGCATGCGACGTTCTTCCCGGACACGATCGACCCGTTGGAGTATTCCCAAGAGAAGCCCGAATTGGCGATGCCTGGGTTTGACTATGACGACTTCTCAGTGCCCTTGGTCGAGGGGATCTCGAAAATCGGCGACAAATGGGTCGGCATCCCCTTCGACATCCCGATTTTCACCTTCATGTACCGCCGCGATATCCTCGAAAAGCACGGGATCGAGGTACCGAAGACCTATGACGAGTTCACCGCAGCAGTGAAATTCATCACCGAGGCCGAGCGTGAAAACGGCATCTTCGGCACCGGTCTTCAGGCAAAGTCGGGTCACTACTCGCTTGAGTGCGACTGGAGCCAGGCCGTTTGGGGTCACGGTGGGTCAATATTCCGGGCCGACGGGACATTCTCGGGCAATGACGAAGAGGCTGTCCGTGGCCTCCAGTGGTACCAAGAGCTCCTGGCAAATGCGCCGGCCTCCTCGCTTGAGAGCACCTGGGACGGTCAGTTCCAGATGATGGCGGCGGGCCAAGTCGCGATGGTGCAGTCTTGGGACGAATTCTTCCCAGGCCTCGACGCCGACGACAGCGGCGTTCAAGGCCTTTGGGAAATGACCATCCCGCTTGTCGGGCCTAACACGCTGCGCGACCGCGCGGATGCGGGCTACGGCGAGATCCCCGATTGGGGCCACCAGGGCGGGTCGTCCATTGCGCTTTCGCGCTACTCCAAGAATGTGGACGCCGCCTGGCTCTTCATGCAGTGGGTCTGCTCGAAGGAGATGATGGTCCAGTTGACGCTTGGCGGTGGCTTCGCGCCGATGCGGAATTCGTCCTTTGCCGATCAGCGCATCATCGACAAAGCAGTGGTGGGTCCCGGCACGACGCGGCACCTTCCGGTCGTTCTCGAGACCATCGACAATTACATCGCTTCCGAGCCGGACATGCCGCTCTGGGCAGGGCTGTCGTCAAACGAGATCCCGACCGAATTGGGCAAACTGCTCACTGGCCAGGAATATAACGGCGACGCGAAGGCTTGTATGGATCAGGTCGCCATGCTGGTCGACACCGCCACAGCGGATGCGGGCCTGCGCTAAGGCGCTGCCAAGAAAGGAAGAAAACCATGGCCCGGGTAACCGGGCCATGGGTGTGACGGACCGGAGTTTAGGTTGGAACAAGACCTTGTCATAGGTATCGATTCGTCGACCTCGGCGACGAAGGCGACCGCGTGGGACAAGAGCGGTGCGCTCGTGGCCGAGGGACGTGAAGCGATCCCCATGTCAAATCCAACGCCTGGAACATTCGAACAGGATCCAGCCGACTGGTGGGGTTCGACCGTCTCGGCCCTGAGGCAGGTCACCGATAGCGTCGATCCAAGGCGCGTCGCGGCTCTGGCGATTTCCAATCAACGCGAGACATTCGGGGTATTCGAAGAGGACGGCACGCCGGTGCGGAAAGCGCTCGTTTGGCTTGACGAACGGGGCCATGCCGAGACCGAAGAACTGGCCCAAAGGGTCGGCGCCGATCTGATCCGACGGATTTGCGGCAAGCCTGTGGACACGATTGTGCCGATCAACCGCATGGTCTGGCTCGCCCGGCACGAGCCCGAGGCCTATGCCCGGATCGCCCGCTATTCCGACGTGCACGGATATCTCTCCAAACGCCTGACGGGCCAATGGATCACGTCGACCGCCTCGGCCGACCCGTCCGGCATGCTCGACCTCGAAAAGCGAGAATGGTCTGATCATCTTTTGGAAAAGGCGGCGGTTTCGCCCGACATTTTGCCCGGTCTTGCCCGGCCGGGCATGCCGATTGGGCCACTTGAGGACGCTGCCGCCGAAACGGGGCTTTTGCCGGGGACCCCATTGTTCGCAGGGGGCGGTGATGGGCAATGCGCGGCCACGGGCGCAGGCGCCATCGACAGCGGAACGGCCTATATGAACCTCGGCACCGCCATCGTTGCGGGGGTCTTCTCGCCAACATTCGGCCACGACCTGGCGTTTCGGACCGAGACCGCCGTCGCCGATGATGGGTTTATTTTCGAAACGGTCCTCAAATCGGGCACTTTCCTGATCGACTGGTTCCGCCGCGAATTGGCCGCACGCGCGGATTTGGCCGAACTAGAGCGCGAAGCCATGGCCTCGCCCATAGGTGCAGGCGGGATTGCGATCTTGCCGTTCTGGCAGGGCTCGATGACTCCCCATTGGGATGCGAAGGCCCGAGGCGTCATCGCAGGGCTCTCGGGGTCGTCCAAACGGGGTGATGTCTACCGCGCCGTGCTTGAAGGCCTGGCCCTCGACCAGGCCTATGCCCTCGAAAAAGCCACCGCAGTGATGGACACGAAAATCGACCGCATCATCGCCATCGGCGGCGGGACCGCGTCGCAATTGATGCTCCAGATCGTGGCCGACGCGGTCAACGTCCCGGTCTATAAGGCGGAGGTCGCCGAAGCCTCGGCGATCGGGGCTGCGATGTGCGCGGCGAAGGGGGCCGGCTGGTTTGGCACGATCCGCGATGCGGCGGAGGCCATGCGCCAGGACGACATGACCGTCACCCAGCCGATTGCCGAAAACGTTGCGCGCTACGGCGAATTGCGCGCGGTCTACGATGATCTTTGGCCCACTGTGGCGGATTGGAACGCGCGAATGTGGGCGTTTGCAAACCCATGATAAGCACTGACTTCAAAGCCGCGGCATCGGCCGATATGGCCCCCCTTTCGGCCCTTTCGAACGAGACGTGCCAGGGCCTAGTGGGCGTTTTGACCGATATCGACGACACGCTCACCATCGATGGCAAACTCCCAGCCGATGCCTACGCGATGCTCGAACGACTGAGCGAGGCCGGTCTCTTGGTGATCCCTATAACGGGACGCCCGGCGGGATGGTGCGATATGATTGCGCGGTTCTGGCCCGTGGCGGGGGTTGTTGGCGAGAACGGAGCGCTGGCCATGCGATATGATCGCGCGGCGCATCAAATGCACCGGATGTTCAACATGGACGAGCCGACGCGCGTGGCCAACCGTGCCAAACTCGACGCCCTGGCCGAAACGATCTTGTCCGATATTCCGGGAAGCGCCCTGGCGTCAGACCAAGCGTATCGCGAGGCTGATCTCGCAATCGATTTTTGCGAAGACGTACCGGCCTTAGCGGAAGCGGATGTCGAACGGATTGTCGCTCAGTTCGAGGCGGCCGGCGCGGTGGCGAAAGTGTCGTCGATCCATGTGAACGGCTGGTTCGGAACTTGGGACAAACTCACCATGTCCAAGCGTTTCTTAAAGGAAGCCTTCGGGATTGACCTCGACACCGCGCGCGATCGCTTCGTTTATTG
This sequence comes from Pseudomonadota bacterium, assembly GCA_039198225.1. Lineage (GTDB taxonomy): Bacteria > Pseudomonadota > Alphaproteobacteria > Rhodobacterales > Rhodobacteraceae > JASJAR01. The sequence goes on along the minus strand of JBCCTQ010000031.1, from coordinate 16,003 downwards.
CGGCGACAGCCCCAACGACGCGCCCATGTTCGGCTATTTCCCCCATGCCTGCGGCGTGGCCAATGTGGCCGAGTTTCTCGGGAAAATCGACGCGCTGCCGCGCTACATTGCGCCGTCCCGGGGCGGGGCCGGGTTTGTTGAGATTGGGGCGCGGATCCTCGGCGCGCGCAAGACCATGACGACGAGGGGATAGGAGAGGCTGATATGGCATCCGTCACGTTCGACACTGTTTCGAAATCCTATGGAGCGCTCGAAGTTCTCCACGGGATCAGCCTCGATATCGAAGACGGCAAATTCGTCGTGCTCCTCGGCCCGTCGGGCTGCGGAAAATCCACCCTTCTGAGAATGCTCGCGGGGCTTGAAGAAATCACCGGCGGCGAGGTCGCGATCGGCGGCCGGGTGATGAACAATGTACACCCCAAAGACCGCAACATCGCGATGGTGTTCCAAAACTACGCCCTCTACGCCCATATGTCGGTGCGCGACAACATGGCGTTTTCGATGACGCTGAAGAACACCGACAAAGACACGATCGAAGAGCGTGTCCAATGGGCGGCCAAGATCCTGTCGCTCGAACCTTATCTCGACCGCCAACCGAAGGAACTGTCCGGTGGCCAGCGCCAAAGGGTGGCAATGGGCCGGGCGATCGTTCGCAATCCCGACGTCTTTCTTTTTGACGAGCCCCTGTCGAACCTCGACGCGAAGCTACGGGTGCAGATGCGCACCGAAATCAAAGAGCTCCATCAAAAGCTGAAGACAACGACCGTCTACGTGACCCACGACCAAATCGAGGCGATGACCATGGCCGATACGGTGGTCATCATGCGGGATGGCCGGGTCGAACAGGCAGGCACCCCACTCGAGGTTTATGACAAACCGGCAAACCTTTTTGTTGCCGAGTTCATTGGCTCTCCCGGCATGAACATTATCGAAGGCGTGGTTGGCAAACGGGACGGCGCGCCCATCGTCGAAGCGCGGGGCATGGCGTTGCCGATCCCGGGCGACATGACGGTGCGGGACGGCCAGAGCGTGCTTTACGGCGTAAGGCCCGAGCACCTCACCCAATCGATGAACGGCGTAGGCGTGGAAGCGACGGTGAACGTGGTCGAGCCTACAGGCCCTGAGACCCATATCTACGCCGACCTCGCTGGCCAGGAAGTCTGCGCGATCTCGCGTGAAAGGCTCGGCTGGCAGCCCGACAGCCCGATCAAGCTCCAGCCGATGATCGAGTATGTCCATCTTTTCGACGCCCAATCGCAAGCAGCGATTGACCGGAGCTAGAAGCTTCTCCCGTCAGGCGGCACGCTTTAGCTCATTGTAAAGCTCGAGGGCGATTTTCGGCTTTTCGGATTTGTGGACGACCTGGGCCACCGCCTGGATCATCGCGACCGGATCATCGGCCTGAAAGATATTCCGGCCCATATCGACGCCGGCTGCCCCCTGGTCGATGGCCCTGTAGGCCATTTCAAGGGCTTCGAGCTCAGGGAGTTTCTTGCCGCCCGCAATGACAATCGGCACGGGGCAGGCCGCGCAGACGCGCTCAAAACCTTCTTCGACAAAGTAGCTTTTGACGTAATGCGCTCCGATTTCGGCCGCGATCCGGGTGGCAAGCCCGAAATAACGTGCATCCCGCGCCATGTCTTTGCCGACTCCCGTGACGGCGAGGGTTGGGATCCCGTAGCGTTGGCCGGTGTCGATCAGATCGATAACGTTCTTGATCGACTTATGTTCGAAATCCGAGCCGATATAGACCTGGGCGGCCATCGCACTCACCCCGAGCCGGATCGCGTCTTCGATATCGACGGCGATGGTTTCGTTTTCCAATTCGCGGAGTACCGAATTGCCGCCTGAAGCGCGCAGCACGATGGGTTTCGTGACCGTTGGCGGGATCATCGCGCGAAGCGCGCCCCGTGTGCACATCAGCACGTCGGCATATTCGGCCAACGGAAGAATATTGAGGTCGATCCGCTCGAGCCCCTTCGTCGGGCCCTGAAAATAGCCATGGTCAAAGGCCAGCATGACCGTCCGGCCGGTTTCTGGATTAAAGATCCGGCTCATCCGGTTCTTCAGGCCCCAATCGTAATGGGCATTGCCTTTGACGATGAAGCCTTGCTTGTCCTGGGGCCGGTCCAGGCCAAAGTCCTTGCCGTCTTTGATGTCATCTATGTCAGCCATTGCTGATCTCCTCCGTCAAATGCTTGCCTTGGTGGGCCGCCCTCAAATGGGCTGCCATTTGCTGGAACGCGCCAGCAGGGTCGGGCGCGCGCATCACCGCGCTTCCGCTCACAACGAGGTTGGGCCGCGCCGCGGCGATATCGGGGATCGTTTTGCCCGTTACACCGCCATCGAAGGCGATGATGGCCCGCGGCAGGCGCTTTTTGAGCGCTGCCACGCGTTGCGTCGCTTTGGAAATGTCGGCAGGTTGCCCGTCCCTCGGGTCGAGCCCCAGGACAAGGACGATATCGGGCGCGAGATCCCACAGCGGTTCGACCTCGTCGAGCGACGTGCCGGGCATGAGTGCGAAGCCTACAGAGAGATCGCGCTTTCTGGCCTTGGCTTCTTCGCGGGCAAGCCTGAACGCATTGCCGGGCTCTTCGGCTTCGGCGTGGATCGTGAGAAGATCGGCCCCGGCCTCGATGAAGTCCACCACATGGTCGGCGGGGCGTGCCACCATAAGATGGACGTCGAGGCGTCCCCATTTGCCAAGTCCCTTGAGGGCGGCTGCCCCGGCAGTCAGTTGGGGCACGAAGACGCCGTCCATGACGTCGAAATGGAAGATACTCGCGCCCCAAGATGCGGCGTCGGCCGCACTTTCGGCAAGCCGGGTCATGTCGCCCGCGAACAGCCCAAGGCTGATGTCAGCGCTTTGATGGTCCGGTTTCATCTTTTTCCGCGCCTCTCCCATGCGCCGGGATAGCGGGGGAATTTGCAAATGTCTACGATAGATTTGCAAATGTAATTTTCGCGTGCGATGCTGCCGAAAACAAAAGGAAACGCCCGTGGCCACCGAACACGATATCCGGCTGGATCTCATCGAAGCGTGTCTTGAAATGAATGCCACCGGGCTCAACCAGGGCACGTCGGGTAACATTTCAGCCCAATATCAGGACCGCATGCTGATCACGCCCTCGGCGACGCCCTACGACAAGATCAAGCCGGACATGGTGGCGGCCATCGACCTTGGCGGCGAGATGCCAGTGACCTGGGACGGCCCCCTCAAACCCTCGACCGAATGGCGCTTCCATTGGCTTTCAATGAAAGAGCGCGAAGACGTGACCGCGTTGGTTCATACCCATTCGCCCTACGCCACGGCCTTGTCTCTTCTCAGAAAGCCCATACCCGCCTGCCATTATATGATTGCGGCCTTCGGCGGGATGGACGTGCGGGTGGCCGACTACGCCACCTTCGGCTCACCGACCCTCGCCAAAAACGTGATGAAAGCCCTGGAAGGCAGGAGCGCGTGCCTCATGGCAAACCATGGGATGGTGGCCACGGGTGTGGGTCTTGAGCAGGCTATGTGGCGGGCTGTCGAGCTGGAGACGATCGCACGGCAATATCATCTCGCCCTTATTTTGGGCGAACCGCACTTACTTTCGGAGGCGCAAATCGAAGACGCCCAGCGGAAGATTGCAGATTACGGCGTGCAAGACAGCGTTTGAACGGTCGGATGTTGGCGTCGCTCCGATGGTCGACGAAATCGCCATTGACCGGCTCCGCGTTTTCCGATTGGCTTGCGGCCGATGGTTCTCTGACGCCACCGGCCGATGAGATGAAAAGGGAACACGGTGCGGCGATCTTATCTTGCGCTAAATCCGTGACTGCCCCCGCAACTGTGAGCGGCGAGCGACCCCGACGTGACCACTGGACCCAACCGGTCCGGGAAGGTTCGGGAAAGCAACGACCCGTAAGTCAGGAGACCTGCCATCACCGGCCCCGTCCTGGTGCCGGAATGTCAACTCGATGCAGGCGGGGCGCCTGGTCAGGAGCAAACGATGGCTGAGCGGCACTTTCCGCGGCAATTCATAGCTACGTCCTTCGCCCGTCCCGAGCGCGGAGGGCGCAATGAGTACTTGTTCTTCTATCTCGGGATCCGAGACCGACACAGGCGCATCCCTACTAACCGCGGCGAACCTCTCAGTTGAAAACCTGACATGGTCGCCTGGGCGGCGGGGTGAACCTGTACTCCATCCCACCACCTTTGACCTTTCGGCGGGCCAGGTTCTTGGGATTGTCGGCCCGAACGGTGCTGGCAAAACGACCCTTCTCCGGCTGCTTTACCGGTTTCATCGGCCCCGAACCGGGACGGTCAAATTCGACGGCGCGGACATTTGGACCTTGTCCGCGCGCGCCGTTGCACAATGCGTCGCGGCGGTATTGCAAGAACAGCCCAGTGATTTTGCGCTCACCGTTGGCGAGATTGCGGCCTTGGGCCGCACGCCCTACCGCCAGGGCTTTCTCGCCCGTGACGTGGGCGACGTTGAAATAATCGAAAACGCCCTTGGCGCACTCAACCTCGACGGGCTCGCCAATCGGCCATTCGGCACCTTGTCCGGCGGCGAGCGCCAACGCGTCATGATGGCGCGTGCCCTGGTGCAAGAGCCCCAGATTCTCATTCTAGATGAACCCACAAATCATCTCGATATCCGGCATCAGCTCGAACTCCTCGATTTGGTCCGGACACTTCCCTTAACGATTGTCACGTCACTTCACGACCTGAACCTCGCCGCCGGCATTTGCGACCGCGTGCTCCTTTTGGAGGCGGGGCGGCCGAGGGGCTTCGGACCACCCGATACAGTGCTCACAGAAGCGGCCGTATCCGGCGCGTTTCACGTCGATGCAAGGCGCGAACGTCTCGCCCCCAGCAACGCAGATCACCTGACCTTCCACCTCCATTAGAACGGATGCCATCCATGAAAACGATATTCCCCACCGCAACGGTCCTTCTCCTCTCGGCCGGGTTCGCCTCCGCCGAGACCAGCATCCAAAGCTGCGACCGCACCGTGACGTTCGACACGCCTCCCGAGCGGGCGGTGTCGAACGATGTCAATCTGACAGAGATGATGCTCGTTCTTGGGCTGGCCGACCGCATGGTGGGCTATACCGGCATTTCGGGATGGAAGACGCTCGATGAAGAGATGCGGGCCGGCGTTGCGGAATTGCCCGAACTTTCGTCGAAATATCCGTCAAAGGAAGTGCTTCTTGGGGCCGATGCGGACTTCTTTTTCGCCGGTTGGAACTACGGCATGAAGGTCGGCGGCGAGGTGACACCCGAAACGCTCGAGCCCTTTGGGATCAAGGTCTACGAGTTGACGGAATCCTGCACCCATATCATGGAGAAAAACAAAGCCAGTATCGACGACATGTATGCGGATCTGATGAATCTCGGGCGCATCTTTGACGTCGAAGACCGGGCCGCAGAGCTGGTCGATGGCTACAAAGGCGAGCTCTCCACCTTCAGCGCGGGTCTAGAGACCGGCGACCCCCTCCGGGTCTTCGTCTATGACAGCGGCGAGGACACGCCCTTCACCGCAGGACGCTACGCAATGCCAACCGCTCTTATCGAAGCGGCGGGCGGGACCAATATCATGGACGACTTTGAGAAAAGCTGGGCCACCGTGACTTGGGAAGAAGTGGTCGAGCGCAACCCCGAAGTGGTGATCATCGTCAATTACGGCGAAGTCACTGCCGAGGAAAAGCGCGAGTTCATGATGTCGAACCCGGCCTTCCAAGATCTCGACGCCGTCAAGAACGACCGGTTCGTGACGCTCGAATATGTCGAGGCCACCCCGGGGCCGCGGAACATCGATGCGATTAAGTCTCTGGCTGAGGCGTTCTGGGGCGAGTAGGTCCCATGGGCGAAGCGACTGCGCCCGCCCGTCACATTCGGACGACCGAGGGGAAACTCCCGGTCGTCCTCGGCGGGATCGCTCTTTTGTTGGTGTCGCTCTCGTTGGCGATCTCGGTTGGCGCAGTTCAGGTGCCCCTCGGGACGGTTTGGGGCGTTCTTTTTGATAAGATCTGGCCCGGTCTGGTCGAGCAGACCTGGTCGGATGGTCGGGCTGCGATTGTGTGGGAGATCCGCTTCCCGCGCGCCCTTCTTGCGATGATGGTGGGGGCAGGCCTTGCCATGGTTGGGGCAAGCCTCCAGGCGGTTACCCGGAACCCGCTGGCCGACCCCCATCTCCTCGGTATTTCGTCGGGCGGTGCCTTTGGGGCGATCCTCGCCCTTCTCCATACGGGGTTGTTTCTGGGCCTCCTCACGGTTCCTTTCCTGGCATTTCTCGGCGCCCTGGCCGCGACAGCGATCGTTCTTGCCGTATCGCGACTGGCCGATGCGATGAGCGCGGACCGGTTGGTTTTGGCCGGTGTGGCGGTCTCTTTCATCATTATGGCGGGGGCCAATATCCTGATCTTTCTCGGTGATCCCCGCGCGACCCATACGGTGGTGTTTTGGATGCTCGGCGGTCTCGGCCTCGCCCAATGGAGCCAGCTCATCTACCCTTTGGTCATCCTCATCTTCTGCGGCGCGTGGCTTTTTTTGCGGGCTTCGGCGCTCAACGCGATGACGATCGGGGATGAGACGGCCGCGACGCTAGGCCTTCCTGTGGCCCGGTTCCGGCTCATGGTCTTTGTGATCGGGGCGCTCATCACCGGTGTGATGGTGGCATTTTCAGGGATCATCGGCTTTGTGGGTTTGATGGTCCCCCATGTTGTGCGGATGCTTGTTGGGGGCGACTACCTGCGCGTTTTGCCTCTTTCGGCACTTCTGGGCGCGGTTCTACTTCTTTGGGCGGATATGGCGGCCAGGACCCTCATGGCGCCCGATGATATCCCGATCGGCATCGTCACTGGCCTCGTAGGAGGTGTGTTTTTCGTTTGGATCCTGGGAAGGCGCGGCCGAGCCTAGGCGTCAGCTTTCAATTGGGGATAATCATCTCCCCAAACTTTCCGCCCGTCCTTGGCCACCAGCCGTTCTTGAAGCCGGTCGAGTTCCCTGAGCGCGCTCGCTTTGTCCTTGGTCCGCGCCATGGCTTTCTCGAACGAGCGTTTAACCGACCGCGGCCGCCAGGGCAGGGCGGCTCGGGCGATCCAGGCGCGGAGCTCGGGAGGTAAACGGTCAAAATCCTGCATGGAATCCCCGTTTCGCCGCCTCGACTTGAGGCTCGTCGCTCCTCGATTTCCTGCCATCCAAAACCACTCCCTCGGCACGCGGCTCAGGAGCGTGAGCTATGTTATAATATAACGTATATCAAGGGCGCGGGTGGCAATTCTGCGGCGAGGGGCCGTCGGCCCCAACGCTTTAGTAAATGTCGCGTTGATAGCGCCCTGCGTCTTTGAGCGCCTGAAGGTATGCCGTTGCACTTTCCTCAGTCCCGTGACCGTGCTCTGCCAAAACCTCGAGAAGTGCTTGCTCGACATCTTTGGCCATCCGGTTGGCATCGCCGCAGACGTAAAAATGCGCCCCATTTTCAAGCCATTGATAGAGGTCAGCCCCGCGCTCTCTGAGGCGGTCTTGAACGTAAATCTTCTCTTTCTGGTCGCGGCTAAACGCGACGCTGAGTTCGCTCAGAAGCCCAGATTTCAGATAACCCTGGAGCTCGGTCTGGTAGAGGAAATCCTGCGTAAAGCGGGGATTACCGAAAAAGAGCCAGTTTTTGCCGTCCGCTCCGTCGACTTCGCGCTGTTGGAGAAAGGCCCGGAACGGGGCGATCCCGGTGCCGGGGCCCACCATGATCACCGGAACGTTCGGGTCATTTGGAAGCCGAAACCCGTCGTTTTCTTCCACATAGACCCGCACTTTTGACCCATCCTCGGTGCGGTGGCCAAGATGCCCCGACGCGCCTCCAAGATGGGCGCGGTCGAAGGCGTCATAGCTCACCACGCCGAGGGTCAGATGCACCTCGTCTTCGACCTCCGCCTGGCTCGACGCAATCGAGTAGAGGCGGGGCTGGATTTTCCGCAAGGAACTGGCAAGGGCATCCGGCGTGATGGGGGCGGGATGGTCGCGGATCACGTCGTAGATCTGACGATCGGCGAGATAATCGCGAAGCTTGTCCTTATCGTCCGCAAGCTCTGCCAAGGCTTCGTTGCCGGTGGCCTCGGCATAGGACGCAACAAAGCCTGGATAGCTTTGGGTCAGTTCGAAATTCTCAACCAATGCGTCGCGAAGGGGCTTTTTGCCGTCACTCAGCTCGATCTCCGCCGCCCCATCCAATTCGAGAAGTCCTAGGATTTCGTCGATCTCGGTCGGGTCATTCTCGAAATACACCCCCAGGGCATCGCCCGGCCGATAGGTGAGGCCGGACCCCTCTAGTGAAATCTCGAGATGTCGCACATCTTTCGTCGAATCCCGCCCGGTGATTTTTTGAACCGCGCTGATCTCGGCCTCGAAGGGGGCTTTTTTGGAATAGGCCGCGGCCACGGGCGCCGGTGCGAGGCCGGGCAGGGCGACGACGTTGTTTTGCGGGGTAGCACCGGAGGATTTAAGCTCAGGTTCGAGCGTATCGAGCGCTGTTTCGAACCAGCCTTCGGTGTGGTCGTCGTAATCGACGTCCAAAAGCGCCTTTTCAACTGTGACTTTCGCGCCGAGTGCGACGAGCCGCTCCTCAAAGTCCAACGCTGTTTGGCAGAAGAGATCGTAGCTCGTGTCGCCGAGACCGAGCACGGCGATCTGTGCGCCGTCGAGCTTCGGGGCCTTCTTTGAGCCGATGAAATCATAGAGCTTTTGAGCCGGTTCGGGCGGCTCGCCCTCGCCGTAGGTCGAAACTACGATGGCGAGGAATTTCTCATCCTTGAGCTGGGTCGGTTTGTAATCGGCCATATTCACAAGCCGCGTCTCAAGACCCCGCGCCTTCGATTTCTCGTGAAGGTCCTGGGCCACGTGTTTGGCATTGCCCGTCTGCGAGCCGTAAAGGATCGTCAACACCGCTGCTTCGACAGGGGCGGGCGCAGGTGCCGGAACCGCCCCCGCGCCGGCGGTCGCAGTGGCGGCGAGATAGCCGCTGATCCAGGCTTGTTGCACCGGATTGAGGCTCGATAAAAGCGCCTCCATATGCCCGGTTTGCTCGGGCGTGAGCGGGCTAAGACCGGGGGCGAGGAAGTGTTGCGTCAAAGGTGTCTTCTCCTCACCCGTGGAGGCCGCACTCGCGGCTGTGGCCGGGGAAACGGGTGTCTTGTTCGCGCATGCCGGCTGCGAATTTGGCAGTGGAATGGGTGTCGCCGACGCTCACATAGCCTTCTTCCCAGAGAGGATGCTGCGGAAGGTCGTGGGCCTTGAGATAGGCGTGAACCTGACGGTTGGACCAATCGGCCAGCGGATAGGTTTTCACCCGACCGTCTTTGACTTCCATGAGTGGAAGATCGGCGCGCGTGTCCGACTGGCTCCGTCGGAGACCCGCAAACCAGGTCCGTGCGCCAAGCTCGCCCAGTGCCCGCTCCATCGGTTCCACCTTGTTCAGCGTGTTGTACTTCTTGAGCCCTTCCTCGCCCTGTTCCCAGAGCTGTCCAAAGCGCGATTCCTGCCAGGCGGGGCTGAGATCGGCGCGGTAGATATGGAGGTTGAGCGACAGCCGTTCGCTCAGGGCATCAATGTAGGAATAGGTTTCGGGGAAGAGATACCCGGTATCCATCAAGAGGACCGGAATGTCCGGACGCGCGCGGGTCATAAGGTGGAGCATCACCGCCGATTGCACCCCAAAGCTCGACGAGACCACGTGGGTGTCAGGCATATGGGCCAAAACCCAAGCCACCCGAGCTTCAGCAGATTGAGGGCGTAGCCATTCGATCGCTTCTTCGAGAAGCGTGCGTTGAATACTTGGGGAAACGTCTAGGATGCCCACCGGGTCACCTCTCTGTTTTCACGCGTGGAAGTCGGTCTTTGACACCTTCACTTCGGCCACCACGCCCGCGCGGATGACAAAATCGCCGAAGCATTCCTCTGCCTGGCGCTCTTCGGCCCATCGTCCAATCAACAGATCGAGCTCGGCGAGGATCACGTCGGTGGTTTTGTTTTCGAGATGCAGTTTCGGGACTCTTGTGCCCACCCGGTTGCCGCCGAGATAGAGGTTGTACCGCCCCGGCGCTTTGCCGACCAATCCCGCCTCGGCCAGCATCGCCCGGCCACAGCCATTGGGGCACCCCACGACTCGGAGGATTATATGGTCGTCCGCAATCCCGTGCTTTTCGAGAATACCTTCCACCGACGCCACGAGGTCTGGCAGATACCGCTCGGCCTCGGCCATGGCCAAGGGGCAGGTCGGCAATGACACGCAGGCCATCGAGTTCTTAAGCTGTGGCGTCATCATATCGTCGATGAGGCCGTGTTCGCGGGCGATCTCTTCGATCTTGGCTCGCTGTTTGGCCGGTACGCCCGCGATCACCAGATTTTGGTTCGCGGTCATCCGGAAATCGCCCTTGTGGATCTGGGCGATCTTTCTCAGTCCTGTTTTTAGGGGCCGCCCCGGATAGTCAAGGATCCGCCCCGACAGGAGATAAAGCGTAAGGTGATGCTTCCCGTCGACCCCTTCGACCCAGCCGAACCGGTCACCGCGGGAAGTGAATTCATAGGGCCGCGAAGGCGCGAACTTTACGCCCGCCCGCGCTTCAACCTCGGCCTTGAAGACGTCGACGCCCACCCGGTCGAGGGTGTATTTCGTCTTGGCATTCTTCCGATTGACCCGGTTGCCCCAGTCCCGCTGAACCGACACCACATGTTCGGCGATCTTCAGCGTGTGTTCGAGGGGAATGAACCCAAAGTCGTCCGCCTTCCTCGGATAGGTTGACGTATCACCGTGGGTCATCGCCAAGCCCCCGCCCACCAGGACATTGAAGCCGACGAGTTTGCCGTTTTCGGCAATGGCCACGAAGTTGAGGTCGTTCGCGTGGACATCGACCTCATTGTTCGGAGGGATGCTGACGGTCGTTTTGAACTTCCGCGGCAGGTAATTGTTACCAAGGATCGGTTCTTCAGTCGTCTTGGCTTTCTCGCCGTCGAGCCAGATCTCCACATAGGCCTTGGTTTTCGGCAGAAGATGCTCGGAGATCTTTTTCGACCATTCGTAGGCTTCTTGGTGAAGCTCGGATTCAACCGGGTTGGTGGTGCAAAGGACGTTTCGGTTCACGTCGCCCGCGGTCGCAATGGAATCGATCCCGGCACTATTGATGACCTGATGCATGTCCTTGATGTGGGGCTTCAGGACACCGTGGAATTGAAATGTCTGCCGCGTGGTGAGCCGCACTGACCCATACATCGTGTGCTCTTCGGCGAATTTTTCGATCACCAGCCATTGTTCAGGCGTGATGATCCCACCCGGCATCCGCGCGCGGAGCATGACGTTGTGGAGCGGCTCTAGCTTTTGCTGGGTGCGCTCGGCCCGGATGTCGCGGTCATCCTGCTGATACATCCCGTGAAAGCGGATGAGCTGGAAATTGTCGGCTGTGAACCCGCCGGTGATCGGATCCTTCAGATCGTCGGTGATGGTCCCGCGGAGGAAATTGCTTTCCCCCTTAATCCGCTCATTGTCGGCGAGCTTGCCTTCGACGGGGGCGGGCGCTGTGGTGCGGCTATCAAGCATGGCTCGCTGGCTTTCACGTCAAACGGACAACGAAGATCGGTGGGCTCGCATCGCCCCGACGGTTCGGAGCGACGCACTTTTTTGTTCCCGACTTACGCCGGTTCCGGGATCTTCCGGAGATAGGGAAGCACGGCGTCGAACTCTCCATATTTCGCGCGCGCATCTTCGTTGGATACGGCGGGCGGGATGATGACATCTTCGCCGGGCACCCAATCGGCGGGCGTGGCCACGCCTTTCATGGTGGAGGATTGGAGCGCATCAAGAGCCCGAACGATCTCGGCGAAGTTCCGGCCCACGGTCATCGGGTAGGTCATGGTGAGTTTAACTTGCTTGTCGGGCCCGATGATGAACACCGAGCGCACAGTCGCGCTATGGGCCGGCGTGCGGCCATCGGGTAGGACGTATTCGGCGGGAAGCATGTCGAAGGCTTTCGCGACTTCGAGCCCGCTATCGGCCACGATCGCGAAATTCGGGTTGGCACCGCCATAGGCCGCAATGTCGGCCTTCCACTTCACGTGCTCTTCCACGCCATCTACCGAGACGCCCAGCACTTTGGTGCCGCGCTTTTCCCATTCGTCGGCAAGTTGCGCCACGGCGCTGAACTCCGTTGTGCAGACCGGAGTGAAGTCTTTTGGGTGGGAGAAGATGATCGCCCAGCTGTCACCCACCCAATCGTGGAGAGTGATTTCCCCTTGGTCGGTGGTGACGGTGAGATTTGGGATCGTGTCGTTGATACGAAGGGACATGATATTTCCTTTCAATGGAACGGGTCGGATCAGGCGCCCTGGAGAGCGGCTGATCGTTGAGAATGTGCCCCGCGGGCAGCGACGTCGCGGGGTGCGATGCCGAAGAGGAGGACGGCCGGGCCTTTCGGTCCTTCGAACGCGCTAGGAAGTTCGCGGAGCGTTGTCGCCACCACATGCTGGTCGGGGCGTGAGGCGTTGAAGACAATTGTCACCGGGGTGGTCTCGTCGGCGCCGTGCATCAAGAGGCGGCCGCAAATGAAGTGGGCAGCCGAGCGGAACATATAAATGGCGGCCACCGTGTCGGGTTGGGCCAATTTCTCCCAATCGTGGTCCGCAAACCCTTCGAGGTCGCGACCTGTGAGAACCTGAAGCGCTGAATTGCGACCGCGCCGGGTCAGGCTCACGCCGATGGCGGCAGCCGCTGCGGCGGCGGCGGTGATTCCAGGGATGACCGAGAAAGAAATCTCAGCCTCTGCCAAGACATCGAGCTCTTCATCGAGCCGTCCAAAGACACCGCCGTCACCGCCCTTCAGCCGAACAACTTGGGCGCTTGCCCCATGTTCGACCAAAAGCGCGTTGATATCGTCCTGCGACCAAGACGGCCCAAAGCCGCTCTTGGCGACCGAGATAATGGTCGCCTCGCGCCGAGCCAATTCAAGTATCGCCTGGGGCACGAGCCCGTCATGAATGACCACATCGGCCTCATGAATGATGTTCCGGGCCTTCAGCGTCAAAAGATCTGGATCCCCCGGTCCGGCACCGACGAAATGCACATGGCCCGGACGCTCTTCGTCACGCTCAAAGCGCGCCACCGCCGCATGGAGTGCGTCGTTCACCGCCTCCTCTCCGAATGGCAGGGTTTTCGGTCCGTAATCGAAGTAGAATTCCGACCAAAAGTCGCGCCGGCGGCGGCCTTGAGGAATGCGCTCCGCGTGGGGTCGAAAGTCGCGCCCGAGTGCCGTGAGTGGGCCCAAGGCGTCGGGAAGGGATTCCTCAACCTCCGCCTTGATTTTGCGCGCGAGAACAGGGGCAGATCCTTCGGTGCCAATGGCGACTGTGACGGGCGAGCGGTCTACGATCGCAGGCGTTATGAAGTCGCTGGCTTCAAGGTTGTCGACGATCAGCGTCGGGACGTTTGCGGCCCAGCCCAGCCGGCGCACCTCGTGGTCCTGGGCTTCGTCATCATGGGCGGCGTAAAGAAGGATCGCGCCCGCAATGTCGTTGATCGTGGCGTCACGGCGAAAGAGATTGAGCTGACCTTCCTCGGCCCATGCTTCGACCTCCGGCCCCGCCTCTGGCGCAAATACATCGACCTGCGCTTCGGTCTTTAGGAGCAAGCGCAGTTTCGCCACAGCGCACGCACCGCCGCCGCAGACGACGATCAGGCTCTCGCGCGTGTCGAGAAAGACGGGGAAGTGTCGCATGGCCAACCTCTGACTAGAGGCGATATCTAGGAAATTATTCCGTAAATAGCAATTTATTGGGACAAAAATAGGATATTTTGCCGAATTTTGACATCATGATAGCTCAAATATTCCGCGATTGCCCTGAATTGAGAAATACTCTCACGTCTCCAACCGTTCGATGGGATTTCGTTCCAAGTGTCGGGGCACGACGTGACAAGGGCGCCCTGCAATCCAGCGGTTTCTGTGTGACAGACATGGGCTGCAGCCAGAGGTCGCCCCTTCTCGTCGATCAAGGCGATCCATGGTATTCGTTTCAACAATCGCCTGGTCGTTGCGCTTGGCACGGTACGCCTCCCCACCATAAGCGAGTTCGAAACAATATGAGCGCCCGGGCAACGATCATTGTCGTCCCGGGGCCGTACTAACGCGAAGCCCTAGAAGCGATTGTGCCTCGGGCCGCTTTCTCTAAAACTGCGCCAATGACGCAAAGCCCACCCTCTGAGCTCGCCAGCAGACTTCGCTCGCTCCTCGAACGGATTTATCCGGGAGAGGATATGGACGCTCTGATGGCTGGCGTATTCGAGGCATTTTGGCCTGAGGGAACCGCGCCCAGTCCGGAGGCGCGCATTCCTCGCGGTGAGATATGGTCTGAAAAAGACGCGGTGCTCATCACCTACGGGAATACAATTCTCGACGGCGTCCACAAACCGCTCGACCTTCTGCACGATTTTTTGCTCGAGCAATTGAGCGGCGCAGTCAACAGCGTGCATATCCTGCCGTTCTTTCCACACACGTCCGATGACGGGTTTGCTGTCACGGATTTCACGGCAGTCGACCCGACCCTGGGCGATTGGCCGGATATCGAGCGCATCGGGTCGGATCATCACCTCATGTCCGACCTGGTTCTGAATCATGTTTCGAGCCAGGGGGTCTGGTTTAATTCATACCGCCAGGGACAGACGCCCTATGACAAGTTTTTCTTCGAGGCGTGTCCGGAAGACGATCTTTCCATGGTCGTTCGGCCGAGAACGACGCCGCTATTGCGCGAAGTCGACACCGCAAATGGGCCACGCCACGTCTGGTGCACGTTTAGTCACGATCAGATCGATCTAAATTTTGCCAATCCCCGGGTGCTATTGGAAATTCTAAAGATCATCCGGCTCCACATCGACAAGGGTATCCGCATTCTAAGGCTAGATGCCGTTGCGTTTATATGGAAGGAAGTCGGTACACCGTCGATCCACATGCCGCAAACCCATGCGATTATTCAACTTATTCGCCTGATCTGCGACTACGATGAGGTGCCAGTCGTACTAATTACGGAGACCAATGTACCGAAGGCCGAGAATCTGAGCTATTTCGGGCAATCGAATGAAGCCCACGCGATTTACAACTTTCCATTGCCGCCATTGATACTTCAAGCGCTGCTCTCCGGTTCGGCGCAATATCTGCGGGCATGGCAAGCCGCCATGCCACCCGCTCCCAAAGGGTGCGCGTATTTCAATTTCACGGCCAGCCATGATGGAATTGGGATGCGCCCGGTCGAAGGCCTGTTGCCGAAGGATGAGATTGACCGAATGATCGAGACAGTCTCCGGCAATGGTGGTTTGCTTTCGATGCGGACAGCGCCCGATGGAACCGAGGCGGTTTACGAAATCAACTGTAGCTATTTCGCTGCCTTGGCCAGCACCCATGCGGGCGATGAGGATCTTCACCTCGAACGGTTTCTCGCCTCCCAGACAATCGTGATGTCGCTTGAGGGTTTGCCGGGTATTTATATCCATTCGATTTTAGCGACGCCGAATGATTATGAAGCGGTAGAACGTCGCGGGATGAACCGTGCGATCAATCGCCATCGATGGAACTACCCTGCTTTGCAAGAGCGATTGGCCGATCCGTCATCCGATCAAGCTCGGGTCTTGGGCGCGCTCACCGAAAGACTGCGGCTGCGCGCGGCGCAGAGCGCGTTTCATCCCAATTCGACGCAATTCACCCTGTCGTTAGAACCGCGCCTCTTTGGGGTATGGCGCCAGAGCATGGACCGAAGCCAGTCAATCTTCGCGGTTCACAATGTAAGTTCAGAAGTCGTAGATCTATTACCAGAACAGCTAAACCTCATTGCCGACGAACCTTGGTATGATCTTTTGTCCGGGGAGATAATTGAGCCGGTCGCGGAGTCAATTCCGTTCGCCCCATATCAGTGCCGTTGGATTACGAACCGATTTTGACAAACGGAACGCGTTCGAATTCCGCCGCATCTTCTCGCACGGCTGCCAGT
>JBCCTQ010000030.1:0-53734 GCA_039198225.1 Pseudomonadota bacterium | reverse complement strand
GGCCGTTTTGCCGACCGCGCTTCGGGCGGCGACTCCTCTCGACATTGTCGCCACCACCGGAATGGTGGCGGATACGGCGCGCCGGATTGCTGGCGAGGGGGCGGAAGTGCAGTCGTTGATGGGGCCAGGTGTGGACCCCCATGCCTATCGCCAAACCCGGACAGACATTTTGGCGATGGCCAGGTCCGATTTGATCTTAGCAAACGGCCTCTTCCTTGAAGCGCAGATGGAACAGGTCCTGGCTGACTTTGCCGACAAACAGCCGGTGGTTATGGCGGCCGAAGCGGTGCCGGAGGACCGGCTGTTTGACCACGAAGATTACGCCGGCAAGTTCGATCCCCATGTCTGGATGGACCCAGCCCTGTGGCGATTTGTGTCCGGTGCCATCAAGGATGCGCTGGGCTCTGTCGCCCCGGATGGAGCGGCCGGATTTGCCGAGCGTGAGGCTGCTTTCGGAGCCGACCTCGAAAGGCTTGATGCCTATTCGAAGGACATTCTGAGTTCGGTGGCCGAACCGGCCCGGGTGCTTGTCACCGCCCATGATGCATTCGGCTATTTCGGTGCTGCCTATGGGTTCGACGTGTTCGGCATCCAAGGCATTTCGACCGAAAGCGAAGCGGGACTAGCCCGGATCGCAGAAGTCGTTGACCTCCTGGTCGATCGGAAAATCGGGGCAGTTTTCGTGGAAAGCTCAGTGTCCGACCGGAATGTCCGCGCGCTGATCGAAGGCGCGGCGGCGAGGGGGCACGACGTCAAAATCGGCGGCGAATTGTTCTCCGATGCCATGGGCGCGCCCGGCACCTACGAGGGCACCTATCTGGGGATGATTGACCACAATGTTACGACCATCGCCCGTGCCTTGGGCGGCATAGCACCCGAGCGGGGGATGGACGGCAAATTGGCGGCGGGGAGCTAGGCGATGTCACCGGAGCTTCTCCTCGCGACTGAGGCTGGAAAGCGGGTCGCCTCGCCCGAAGGCCCGCCAACGGCCTTCGATATTCAAGGACTTACCGTGTCTTACGGGCCAAAGCCCGCGGTCTTTTCGGTGGATATGGGGGCGCCCGAGGGCTCTATGACGGCGATTGTCGGCCCGAACGGTGCGGGAAAATCGACGCTTTTGAAAGCGGCGCTCGGGCTTCAGCCGTGCCTTTCGGGGAGAGCGTATGCCTTTGGCGCGCCGGTGGCGGCCATGCGGGATCGGATTGCCTATGTGCCCCAACGCACGAGCGTCGATTGGGATTTTCCAACCCGGGTGATCGACGTGGTCGAGATGGGGCTTTATCGCCAGGTGGGTCTCCTCGGCCGGTTTCGCGCGACCCATAGGAAAGCCGCCGAAGCGGCACTCGACCGGGTTGGTATGACGGATTTTGCCACTCGCCAGATCGGACAATTGTCAGGTGGACAACAGCAGCGAGTGTTTCTCGCCCGTGCCTTGGCCCAAGACGCCGATCTCTACCTTCTCGACGAGCCTTTTGCCGGCGTCGACGCGGCCACTGAAAAGGCGATTATCGCGGTGCTCAAAGGCCTTAAGGCTGAGAATAAGACCGTAGTCGCGGTGCATCACGACCTATCGACTGTGCCCGAATATTTTGACCGGGTCGTGCTACTCAACGTCCGGAAGATCGCCGAAGGCCCGGTGGCCGAGACCTTCACCGGTGCCAATCTCCAGGCCACCTATGGCGGGCGGTTGGCAGCCCGGGATCTTTCGGGTCTCGCCCTGGCGGTCTGATGTTTCTCGACGCCCTGTTTTTGGGGCTCGGCTACAATGCGAGCCTAGTGACCCTTGGCGCGACGGCCCTGGGCGTCGCGGCAGGGGTGACTGGCACGTTCCTTTATCTTCGGAAACGCTCCCTCGTGGCCGATGCGATCAGCCACGCGACCTTACCGGGCATTGCGTTGGCGTTTCTCGCAGCCGTGGCTCTGGGGCTCGATGCCCGCAACCTTCCCTTGCTTTTGGCGGGGTCGGCGGTCTCGGCTGGGGCGGGGCTCTTGGCGGTCCAATGGCTCGCTGTCCAAACGAGGCTCAGCGAAGATGCGGCCATAGGAGCGGTACTTTCGGTGTTCTTCGGCTTCGGCGTTGTGCTTCTGACGTTGATCCAAACGCTTGATGTGGGTGGGCAGGCGGGGCTTGAGGACTTTCTACTCGGCTCGACCGCCGGGATGGTCCGTTCGGAGGCGCTCCTTGTGGCGGCGGGGGGGCTCTTGGCGCTTCTCGCGGTAGTGCTTTTGCGACGCCCAATGCTGATGGGCGCATTCGACCCCGCCTATGCCGCCGCCCAAGGGATCAACCTCAACCGCACCGACATTGCGATGATGGGCCTCGTGATGGCGGTGACCGTGGTGGGCTTAAAAATCGTCGGTCTCATTCTGATCGTTGCTTTGCTAATCATCCCGCCGGTTGCGGCGCGATTTTGGAGCGACCGCGCTGACCGCGTGATTGTCATGTCCGGCGCGATGGGCGGTGCTGCCGGATGGATCGGCGCTGCGCTTTCGGCCTCGGCGGCCGATCTTCCCACCGGCCCTGTCATTGTCCTAGTGGCCTTCGCGATGTTTGCCGTGTCGTTCTTTTTGGCACCAGGCCGCGGGCTTCTGGCGGCAGCGATCCGCAGGGCCACTTTTCGAAACAAGGTGCATCTCCGCCAGGGCCTCCTGGCCCTCGCCCATGACCAGCCGATCTACGAGGCACTCACACTCCGCTTGCTGGCGCGGCGGAATTGGGTCCGGGCCGACGGGGTGGCGACCGAAGCGGGACAGGTTGCCTCCTCGCGCGCGCGCCTTGATGAAGAGCGTTGGGGGATTGTGCGGTCCGATCCGTCGTTCGAACTCGCCGCCGCACGTTATGACGGGCTGACCCCGATCGAAGCGGTGTTGACCGAAGATCAGATCGCCGAGATTGATCTGGCATTGCCCAAACCGGAGCCCCTCTAATGGGCGGGGTCGAATTCGTTCCCCTGTCGCTCCCACCTTTGGTGATTGGGATCTTAGTGGCCGTGACCTGTGCGCTGCCGGGGAACTTTCTCCTTTTGCGGCGCCAAGCACTTCTCGGCGACGCCATCTCCCACGTCGTTCTGCCCGGCATCGTTCTAGGTTTTCTCGTCACGGGTTTTGTCGCCACGGGGCCGATGCTCGTCGGTGCGGCGGGGGCAGCGCTTCTTGCCGTGGCGATGATCGAGGCCATCAAACGCCTCGGGAGGATCGAGCCGGGGGCGGCCATGGGGGTCACGTTCACGACGCTTTTCGCGGCTGGGGTGCTTTTACTAGAACAATCCGACACGTCCGGGGTCCATCTCGACGTGGAACACGCGCTTTATGGCAATCTGGAGAGCCTGATCTGGCTTGACGCGACCGGGTGGGCCTCGCTCCTCGACCCCGGTGCCCTGGCTGCACTCCCACCTGAATTCTTCCGGATCGCGGCGACGTTCCTTTTCGTTGCACTCCTTTTGGCGGTCTTTTGGCGGCCGCTAAAAATCTCCACTTTCGATGAGGGCTTTGCGGCGACGCTTGGACTTCCGGTGGGCGCGATATCTTTTGGGCTCATTGTCGTTTCGGCCATAGCTGCCGTCGCGGCCTTTGACGCCGTTGGCTCAATCATCGTTATCGCCATGTTCATTTGCCCGCCGGCTGCGGCTCGGCTGATGACCGATCGTCTCGGACGCCAAGTCGCCTATTCGGTTGTCTTTGCCGCACTTTCGGCCGTGTTGGGCTTTGTCTTGGCGGGTTACGGACCCCTTTGGTTTGGAAGCGAGGACGCGGTGAGTGCGGCAGGCATGATCGCGACCGTTTCGGGCCTGATCCTGTCCCTTGCGGCCCTTGCCGGTCCGAAACGAGCGCCTGCCAGCAGGGTACATTCGCCGCACGGCTAAAGATTTAGTAGAACTTGGCGAGGCCGCTTCCTCGCGGTATTGGTAGTGCCGCCGTGCCGGGGAGGGTGTCGCGCGCCATGACTGAGACCAAAAAGACCGACGCGCCCGTCGATGTGTTTGTCATCGGCGGTGGGATCAATGGCTGCGGGATCGCGCGTGATGTGGCGGGGCGGGGCTTGGCCGTCACCTTGGCTGAGATGGGCGATCTGGCCCAGGCTACGTCATCGGCATCGACCAAGCTTTTCCACGGCGGGCTTCGCTACCTCGAATATTTCGAGATCAAACTCGTCCGCCATGCCTTGGAAGAGCGGGAGATCCTCCTCCGCGCGATGCCCCACATTTCCTGGCCCATGCGGTTTGTCCTGCCGTTTCACAAAGACATGCGATTTGACACCGAGACCCCGGCCTCGCGGATCGTCAACCGGGTCATGCCTTGGATGAAAGGGCGCAGACCGGCGTGGATGATCCGGTTTGGGCTGTTCATGTATGACACGCTGGGCGGGCGAAAGATCTTGCCCGGTACTTGGTCGCTCAACTTACAAAAGCATCCCGCAGGAGCGCCGCTCCAGTCGAAATATCGCCGAGCTTTCGAATATTCCGATTGCTGGATCCAGGATTCCCGCCTCGTCGTGCTCAATGCGCGCGATGCCGAAGCACGGGGGGCGACGATCCTCACGCGCACCAAAGTAATCGAGGCCGAAAGGGCCGATGGGTGTTGGGAGGTCAAAACCGAAGACCAGGCCACGGGCCGGGTCACGACCCACCGGGCAAAAGTGCTGGTCAACGCCGGCGGTCCTTGGGTGGAGAACATCGTCCGCGAGACGGTTCGTCTGAATACGAGCGAAGGCGTGCGCCTAGTCCGGGGCAGCCATATCGTGACGAAAAAGCTCTACGACCATGACAAGTGCTATTTCTTCCAAGGCAAGGATGGGCGGATCATATTCGCCATCCCCTATGAAGAGGATTTCACCCTCATCGGGACGACGGACGCCGACCATGAGGGCGATGCCTTGGAGGCCGTCGCGACCGAGGCAGAGCAGGAATACCTTTGCGCCTTTGCATCGGAGTATTTCACTCGACCAGTGACCCGAGAGGATGTGGTTTGGACCTATTCCGGGGTCCGCCCGCTCTATGATGATGGCGCGAAATCGGCCACCGCTGCGACGCGCGACTATGTCCTATCGCTTGATGCGGCGGGGGCGCCGCTCTTGTCGGTGTTTGGCGGCAAGATCACCACCTACCGGAAGCTCGCAGAGGACGTGTTCGACGAACTGGCAAAGTTCTTTCCTGGCCGTGAAGCCCATTGGTCGGCGGGCGTACCGCTGCCTGGTGGGAGTTTCCCGGTAAAAGGCGCTGGCGCGCTCGAACGCGAGCTCCGGGTCGAGCATCCGTTCCTGACCGAATATTGGGCCCGGCGCATGGTGCGCCATTACGGGATGGAGACGAGCGAGGTCCTGCAAGGGGCCACCGACGCGGCCGCGCTTGGCGAGGATTTTGGGGCGACACTGACGGCCGCCGAGGTCGATTGGCTAATGGACCGCGAATATGCGCGGACGGCCGAGGACGTGGTCTGGCGGCGGACAAAGCTCGGGCTTCGGCTGACCAAAGAGGAAGTAGCCCGGATCGACGCCTACATGGCCGAACGGTCTAAACGGGCGGTGGCCGCCGAATAAAAGACGAAGAGGGGGGAGGCGATGCGCTATGTGATGGCCATCGATCAAGGGACCACGTCGAGCCGGGCGATCCTTTTCGATGAAAACATGGTTCCGGCAGCCAACGCCCAGGAGGAATTTCCGCAGCACTACCCTGCCTCTGGCTGGGTCGAGCATGACCCGGCGGACCTTTGGTCGACCACCGCGGGCGTCTGCCGGGCCGCGATCGAGCGCCAGGGCATTGGCCCCGACGCCATTCTTGCGATTGGCATCACCAATCAGCGGGAAACGACCATCGTTTGGGACCGGGCCACCGGCGAGCCCCTTCACCGCGCCATTGTCTGGCAAGACCGACGGACAGCTGACTATTGCCGCACGATGCGTGAGGCGGGCCACGAGGAGACCATAACCGCCACGACCGGCCTTCTACTTGATCCCTATTTTTCGGCCACCAAGCTCAAACATATTCTCGACGAGACCGGCGCCCGCGACCGGGCGGCGAACGGCGAGGTCCTTTTTGGCACGGTCGACAGCTATATCATTTGGAAGCTGACGGGTGGCAAAGTTCACGCGACAGACGCCACCAATGCCTGCCGGACGATGCTCTATGACATCCATAAAGGCGCCTGGTCGGAAGAGATCTGCGCTCTTTTCGACATCCCGCTCGCGATGCTCCCGGAGATCCGAGACAGCAATGGCGAGTACGGGTTCACGCGACCCGATCTCTTCGGACGCGAGATCCCTATTCTCGGCGTGGCGGGCGACCAACAGGCGGCCACCGTGGGCCAAGCCTGTTTCGAGCCCGGCATGATGAAATCGACCTATGGGACAGGCTGCTTTGCTCTTCTGAACACCGGGGCCGCGCCTTTTCGCTCCGAAAACCGTCTGCTCTCCACCGTGGCTTACCAGATCGACGGCGAGCGGACCTTCGCACTCGAAGGCGCGATATTCATTGCGGGTGCGGTAGTCCAATGGCTCCGGGACGGGTTGAAGATCATCCGCGAAGCGGGCGAAACCCAACCCTTGGCCGAGACCGCTGATCTGGGCCAAGACGTCGTGCTCGTCCCCGCTTTTACTGGGCTCGGCGCGCCCTATTGGAACCCCGATTGCCGGGGGGCGATCTTTGGGCTGACGCGGAATTCCGGGCCCGCGGAACTTGCACGCGCCGCACTCGAAAGCGTCGGCTATCAGACCCGCGACCTCCTCGAAGCCATGCGCGCCGATTGGCCGGGCCTCGGCGAAGGGGGGACACTCCGCGTCGATGGCGGGATGACCGCCTCCAATTGGACCATGCAATTTCTGTCCGACATCCTAGGGGCGCCGGTGGACCGCCCCCAGATCCTCGAAACCACCGCCCTCGGGGCCGCTTGGCTCGCCGGATCGAAAGCCGGTCTTTACCCGAAAGCGGCAGAATTTGCGGCAAACTGGTCGCTCGAACGGCGATTCGCCCCGGAAATGGGCGAAGATCTCCGCCAATCGAAATACGACCGTTGGAAATCCGCGGTCGCGGCAACATTGAACGTCTGACGCGCGGTTCGTTGCCCAGGGGTGTTGCACTCGGTCGGCCGCCATCGAATACACCCGGTGTTGGCGGTAACAACGAGCTTGTGCCGCCCGCCCGGGCCGAGGAGACGAGCAATGCGCCAGACCTTGAAGGACCAGGTCCTGCACCAGCTAAAATTCGCCATCGGGAAGGATGGCGACCACGCCACCACCTATGATTGGCGCGTGGCCCTGTCGCTCGCCATTCGCGATCGGATGGTCGAGCACTGGTTCGCCTCCACCCGGGCAACGTACCGGGCCGGGGCAAAGCGGGTCTACTATCTCTCGATGGAATTTCTGATTGGCCGGGTCCTCGAGGATGCCATGGTCAATCTAGGGCTCTATGACGAAGCGAAAACGTTCTTTGACGGGCTTGGCCTCTCGTTTGACGACATCCTCAATGACGAACCCGATGCTGCCCTGGGCAATGGCGGGCTTGGGCGGCTCGCGGCGTGCTTTATGGAAAGCCTCGCAACCCTCGGCGTACCTGCCATGGGCTACGGGATCCGCTACGAACACGGTCTTTTCCGCCAACGTTTTGAAGGCGGTCGCCAGGTGGAAGAGCCGGAAGACTGGTTGAGCCAGCGCCATGTCTGGGAATTCGAACGGCCCGAAGCGGCCTATGAGATCGGCTTCGGCGGCCATGTGGCCGAGATAGGCGGCTCGAAGACCTGGCACCCGGCCGAAAGCGTGATCGCCCAGGGTTTCGACATGCCGGTCATCGGCTGGCAAGGCAAATGGGGCAATACGCTGAGGCTCTGGGGGGCTGCGCCAACGAAGCTCTTTGACCTCGAACGGTTCAATGCGGGCGACTACACAGCTGCGGCAGCTCCCGAAGCGCTGGCGCGGACGATCTCGCGGGTGCTTTACCCCGACGACACGACCGATGGGGGCAAGGCGCTCCGGCTGAAGCAGGAGTTTTTCTTCACCGCTGCCTCGCTCCGCGACATCATCCGTCGGTTCGAAAGCCAGGAAAGCGATCTCCGCCAGCTCCCGGCAAAGGCCGCGATCCAACTAAACGACACCCATCCCGCTATCGCGGGGCCGGAACTTGTTCGGATCCTCCATGATGAGAAGGGCCTCGGCTTCGATGAGGCTGCCGAGATTGCCCGGGCGACTTTGAACTACACCAACCATACGCTTTTGCCCGAAGCGCTCGAGACCTGGTCGGACGGGCTGATGGGCTGGCTCCTGCCGCGCCATCTTGAGATTATCGGGCGGATCGATGATGCGTTCGGCCGCGCCCATCCTGACCGGAAAGTGCGCATCCTTGAGCACGGGCAGGTCCATATGGGCCCTTTGAGCTTTGTGATGGCAAGCCGGGTCAACGGCGTCTCGGCGCTCCATACCGACCTTATGAAATCGACCGTGTTCGACGAGCTTCATAGGATTAGCCCCGAGAAAATCGTCAACCAAACCAATGGGGTGACGCCCCGGCGCTGGCTCAACGCGTGCAATCCGCGGCTGGCACGCCTTATCACCGAAACGATCGGTGACGGCTGGGTCGCCGAAGCCGAACGCCTCGAAGACCTCGTCCCCCATGTCGAAGATCAGAGCTTTCTGGATGGGTTCGGTGCCGCCAAACGTGAGAATAAAACGGACCTCGCCAATTGGCTCAAGTCTAGCACTGGCATCAGCGTCGATCGCGCTGCAATGTTCGATATCCAGATCAAACGGATCCACGAATATAAACGCCAGCATCTCAACATCCTGGAGACGATTGCACTCTGGCAGGAGATGCATGATTGGCCCGATAGGGATTGGGTGCCCAGGGTGAAGGTCTTCGCCGGCAAGGCGGCACCGGGCTACTGGTTTGCAAAGGATATCATTTACTTGGTCAATTCCGTGGCCGACATCATCAACCGCGACCCGGTGACCAAGGACCGGCTACAGGTTGTCTACACGCCAAATTACAACGTCACTTTGGCCGAGCGGTTGATTCCGGCGGCCGATCTCTCCGAACAGATCTCGACGGCCGGAAAGGAGGCGTCGGGCACCGGCAATATGAAATTCGCGCTCAACGGCGCGGTCACGATCGGCACGCTCGACGGGGCGAATATCGAGATCCGCGAACATGTGGGAGAAGAGAATTTCTTCCTGTTCGGTATGGATGCGGGCGAAGTGACGGCCCGCCGGGCGGTGGAAAATCATGCCGGCCTCGCCATCGATTCCGATCTGCGGCTTGCTCGGGCTCTCGATTCGCTTCGGAATGGGACCTTCGCCGGGGGCGACCACGATCGGTTCCGTCACATCGCGGATAATATCTTCGGTCCCGATTATTTCCTCGTCGCCTCGGACTTTACCGACTATGCCCAGGCCAGCCGCGACGCAGAGCGCGCCTTCGCCGACCCGGCCGTCTGGGCGCGAATGGCCGCATTTAACGTGGCTAAGTCCGGTTGGTTCTCGTCAGACCGCACCATTCGGGGTTATCTACGGGATATCTGGCATGTCGAGCCCTTGGGCGCGGCAGCGCCAGTGGCCGCAGAATGAGGGAGGGGCGGAATGGCGAAAGGGGCGACCCTTTCTGAAAGCGATGCGGCGGCCATCGCCGCAGGCACCCTTGCCGATCCGTTTTCCGTCCTCGGGCGCCACGCCCGGGGCGGGGAGACAACAATAACCGTTTTTGATCCCGGAGCAGCCGCCATGGTGGCGCTGGCCAGTGGGTCGCGCTACCCTTTAAGCCCCGTTGACGGTGTGTTCGGTGTGTTCGTGGGGCCTGGGCCCGAGGCCGGCGCTTACCGGCTCGAAGGAACCGCACTCGACGGGACGGAATGGGAGTATGATGACCCTTACCGGTTCGGACCGGTGATCGGCGAGATGGACGAATATCTCATCTCGGAGGGGACCCACAAAAGGCTGTGGCACGCGTTGGGCGCCCATGTGATCGAGCATGAAGGCGTCACCGGTACCCATTTCGCGGTCTGGGCACCGGCAGCCAGCCGCGTGTCGGTGGTGGGCGCGTTCAACCAATGGGACGGGCGGCGCCATCCGATGCGGTCGCGGGGCACGACGGGCGTTTGGGAGATCTTTTTGCCCGGCCTGGGCGACGGAGCAGCCTATAAATACGAAATCGTCGACGCCGGCGGAGTGACCCTGCCGCTAAAGGCCGACCCGGTCGGGTTCGGTGCCGAGCATCCACCGGCAACCGCGTCGGTGGTGCGTGATCTGCGGGGCTTTGGTTGGTCGGACGCCGATTGGATGGCGACCCGCGGCGAAAAGAACAGCCGGACGGCGCCGATCTCGATCTACGAGGTTCATCTCGGATCCTGGCGCCGGAAGGACGGAGGCCGGCCCATGTCCTACAAGGAAGCGGCTGAAGAATTGGTGGGCTATGCGGCCGATATGGGCTTTACCCATATCGAGCTGTTGCCGATCAGCGAATATCCATTCGACGGATCCTGGGGATACCAGCCGGTGGGCCTCTTTGCGCCATCAATTCGGTTCGGGCCGCCCCACGAATTCCGTGACCTTGTCGACGCGGCACATGGCGCAGGGCTCGGCGTACTCTTCGATTGGGTCCCCGGTCATTTTCCATCCGACGACCACGGGCTTGGTTCATTCGACGGCACGGCACTTTATGAGCATTCCGACCCCAAGGAAGGGTTTCACAAAGACTGGAATACCCTGATCTACAATTACGGGCGAACGGAGGTTTCGAATTATCTCGTTTCCAATGCTCTCTATTGGTTCGAGGAATATCATCTCGATGGCATTCGCGTCGATGCGGTGGCGTCTATGCTTTATCGCGACTACTCGCGAAATGAGGGAGAATGGGTTCCAAACAAAGACGGCGGACGCGAAAACTACGAAGCCATCGCCATGCTACAGGCGATGAATTCCGCCGCCTATGGTCGCGATAAAAGCATTATGACGGTGGCCGAAGAATCGACCTCGTTTCCCGGCGTGTCACGCCCTGTCGATGCGGGCGGACTAGGTTTTGGCTTTAAATGGAATATGGGGTGGATGAATGACACGCTGGATTACGTTTCGCGTGACCCTGTCCACCGGAAATATCATCACCATCAAATGACGTTCGGTCTCCATTACGCATTTTCAGAAAATTTCGTCTTGCCGATCAGCCATGACGAAGTGGTCCATGGCAAGGGATCCATGTGGTCGAAAATGCCGGGACAGGATCGGGAGAAATTTGCCAATCTCCGCGCTTATTACGGCTTTATGTGGGGGCATCCCGGCAAGAAACTCCTGTTTATGGGTCAGGAATTCGGCCAACGGCATGAGTGGTCCCATGACGGTGAGATTGACTGGCCTTGCCTAAATGACCCGCCCCATGCCGGGCTGCAACGCTTGGTGCGCGACCTCAATACGCTCTACCGCGGCACGCCTGCGCTTTACTTGAAGGATTGCGAGGCGTTGGGGTTTCAGTGGATCGAGGCCAATGACGCAGAGGAATCCGTGTTTGCCTGGGCGCGCCACGGCGGTCCGGGCGACCCTCCTGCCGTCGTGATTTCCAACTTCACACCGATTGAGCGGGTGGCTTGGCAAGTGGGCTTGCCGCGGCCTGGCTACTGGCACGAGGCACTCAACACAGACGCGGGAATTTACGGCGGTGGAAACCGCGGAAACCTCGGTGGCGTGACTGCGGCAGCTCCGGGCTGGCACGGCCAGCCGGCCTCGGCCCATGTTACGTTGCCGCCGCTGTCGACGATAATACTCACTGCAGGTCAAGAGCCATAGGGAGGGGACATGGCACCAGTAACGAAGCGGCTTTCATCCCGAGCAATGGCTTTTGTGTTGGCCGGCGGGCGAGGCTCAAGGCTGAAGGAGTTGACCGATGCGAGGGTCAAGCCGGCGGTGTATTTTGGTGGAAAGTCGCGCATTATCGATTTCGCTCTTTCTAATGCGCTGAATTCCGGAATTCGGCGCATGTCAATTGCGACCCAATATAAAGCCCATTCCCTCATTCGCCATTGCCAGCGGGGGTGGAACTTCTTTCGCGCTGAGCGGAATGAATATCTTGATATTTTGCCCGCTTCCCAAAGGGTGAGCGAAGATACCTGGTACACTGGCACGGCCGATGCGGTCCGACAAAATATCGATATCGTTGATAGCTACGATATCGACTATATCCTTATTCTCGCGGGTGATCACATCTACAAGATGAACTACGAGATTATGCTGGAACAGCATGTGAATTCTGGTGCCGATGTCACCGTAGGCTGTCTGACTGTGCCTCGGGCGGAAGCGACCGCATTCGGCGTTATGCATGTGGACGTTGAAGACAATATCACCCAATTCCTCGAAAAGCCCGCCGACCCGCCAGGCATACCTGGTGATGAGCGGAATGCTCTGGCCTCAATGGGAATCTATGTCTTTGACTGGAAGTTTCTTCGTGAACTTTTGCTCGCGGATTCCGAAGACGAAACGTCTTCACACGATTTTGGAAATGATCTCATTCCGTCAATCGTTCGTTCCGGAAAGGCAGTAGCCCATCGATATACTGCAAGCTGTGTCCGAAAATCAAATGAGGTCGAGGCCTATTGGCGTGATGTCGGCACGGTCGATGCTTATTGGCGTGCCAATATCGATCTTACGAATTTTGATCCCGAGCTTGATCTCTGGGATAAGGATTGGCCGATTTGGACCTATTCCGAAACCGCGCCGCCAGCAAAGTTCATTCACGACCAGGATGACCGGCGGGGTTCGGCCGTATCCTCGCTTATTTCTGGGGGATGTATCGTTTCCGGTACCGAGATCCGGAGTTCGCTCCTCTTTACGCAAGTCCACACCAATTCCTATGCTGTGCTCGACCATGTGGTGGCGTTGCCTTACGTCAACGTCGCTCGCTCGGCCCAATTGCGAAACTGCGTGATCGATCGAGGTGTCCAAATTCCGGAAGGCCTCGTGGTGGGCCACGACGTGGACGAAGATAAGAAATGGTTCCGCGTCACCGAAAGCGGGGTGACGCTGATTACCCGGTCGATGCTCGAACGACGGGCCGCCGCTTGATGCGACCGGTCCTTTCGGTCACGTCGGAATGCGCACCGCTTGTTAAAACCGGGGGGCTTGCCGATGTGGCCGGGGCCTTGCCGGGGGCATTGGCAGAGGAAGGTTGGGGGATCCGGACGCTCCTTCCGGCCTACCGCGAGGTCAAAGCGGCGCTCAAAGGCGCAAAGAACGTACTCACTTTGCCCGACCATTTCGGCGCCGACGCTCGGGTTTTGGCGGGGACGACCCAAGGTCTCGATGTTCTGGCCCTTGACGCGCCCCATCTCTACGACCGCCCGGGATCGCTCTATATGGACGAGGCCGGGCAGGACTTTCCTGACAATGCGGCGCGCTTCGCGGCTCTCTCATCGGCGGCGGCGGCAATTGCCGAGAACGGCATTGAGGGCTGGACGCCCGAGCTTGTCCATTGCCACGATTGGCAGGCCGGATTTGTACCGTACTATCTCCGCTATTCCGAGACCGGCTCAATTTTTACCATTCATAACATGGCGTTCCAAGGGATCGCACCGGCCGCGGCCTTGGGTGATCTGCGTCTCGATCCGGCGGATTTTACCGAAGACGGTCTCGAATATTGGGGTCAGATCAGCGCGCTCAAGGCTGGGCTTTGCTATGCGACGCGGTTGACGACCGTGAGCCCCACCTATGCAGTTGAACTGACCACGCCCGAATTCGGCATGGGGCTCGACGGGCTTCTCCGGGCCCGGGAGCGGGACCTGTCGGGCATTCTCAACGGGATCGATATCGGCCTTTGGAACCCATCCGAAGACCCCGCCATCGTGACTTACAAAACCGCGAAGGGTAAGGCGCGTGCCAAGGCGAACCTGCAAAAGGAATTCGGCCTCGGCCAGAGCGACGGTCCCTTGGCGGTAGTCGTCTCGCGGCTTTCCCATCAAAAGGGGCTCGACGTCCTCCTCGACGCGCTTCCGGCCTTTATCGACAGAGGCGGGCAGTTCGTCCTTTTAGGCTCGGGCGACAAGGCGCTCGAAGCTGCGATTAAGGGGGCGACGTCCCATGACGCGGTCGCGGCCCATATCGGCTATGACGAAGCGTTGTCGCGCCGGGTGATCGCGGGCGGGGACGCAATTCTTGTGCCCTCTCGGTTCGAACCCTGTGGGCTCACCCAGCTTTACGGCCTGCGCTACGGCACGATCCCGGTCGTCGCCCGCACCGGTGGGCTCAATGATACGGTGATCGATGCTTCGCCAGCCGCCCTTCGTGCCGGCGTGGCGACCGGTATCCAGTTCAGCCCCGTGACGGCCCATGGGCTCGCGGCGGCCTTTCTCCGGCTCCTTAATCTTTATGCCGACAAGAAAACCTGGGCGAAAATGCAGAAGAACGCCATGGCATCCCCCGTGGGTTGGGACGCTTCGGCGCCGGCTTACGCCGCGCTCTACGAAGAGGTGGCCGCGCAGTGACCGAGCGGGCCGTTTTGGCAGGCCGTGCGAGCCCCTTGGGCGCGACGCCGATGGCCGACGGGGTAAACTTCGCTGTGTGTTCCGAGAACGCCACCGCGATAGTCCTTTGCCTCTTCTATGGCGAAAAGGAATCCCAAGTTGAGCTCACCGAACGGGAAGGCGGTGTGTGGCACGGGTTTCTTCCAGACCTCGGCCCGGGCCAGGTTTACGGCTACCGCGCCCATGGGCCCTATGCCCCGGCCGACGGCCACCGCTTTAATCCCAACAAACTTCTCCTTGATCCTTATGCCCGCCAGATCACCGGTCACCTTATTTGGGACGATGCGGTCTATGGCTACGACAGGTCTGCCGCTGACGCTGATCTCAGCTTCGATAAGCGAGACAGCGCGCCGTTCGCTCCGAAAGCTGTCGTCTCTGATATCGTCGCCAAACCGGCCGTCCATCCGCGGACGCCTTGGGAAGAGACCGTCATTTACGAAGCTCACCCGAAGGGGCTGACCCGCCTCCTCGCCGGAGTGGAAGCGCCCGGCACACTTAGCGCGCTGGCTTCCGATCAGGTCATCGACCGGCTGACCGATCTAGGCATAACCGCCCTTGAACTCTTGCCCGTCCAGGCCTTCGTCGATGACGCGTTCCTCGTCAAAAAGGGTCTCGTGAACTATTGGGGCTATCAGCCTTTCGCCTATTTCGCGCCCGACCCCCGCTATCTTGCAGGCGCCCCACCGGAAGCCTTTCGGGCAGCGGTCGACCGGCTCCATGAGGCGGGGATCGAGGTGATCCTAGACGTGGTCTACAACCATACCGGCGAAAGCGACCGCATTGGCCCGACCTTGAGTTTCCGGGGGCTCGATAATGCGAGTTATTATCGTCTCGAACCGGACCGGCGGAATTACGTCAACGATACCGGTACCGGGAACACACTCCGCCTCGACCATCCGATGGTTCTGCGCATGGTGCTCGATTCTTTGCGCTATTGGGTCGAGGTTATGGGCGTTGACGGTTTCCGGTTCGATCTTACCGCAACGC
This sequence comes from Pseudomonadota bacterium, assembly GCA_039198225.1. GTDB lineage: Bacteria > Pseudomonadota > Alphaproteobacteria > Rhodobacterales > Rhodobacteraceae > JASJAR01. The sequence continues at coordinate 38,269 of JBCCTQ010000030.1, read as the reverse complement.
TTGGTCGGGCCGGGGAGGGCGGCTTTGACCCCGAGGCGGCGTTTTTCGCTGCCATTCGTCAGGATCCCGTTCTCGCCGAGACCAAACTCATTGCCGAACCATGGGATATAGGCCCCGGCGGCTATCAATTCGGCGCTTTTCCCACCCCATTCCGCGAGTGGAACGATCGCTACCGCGACACGGTGCGCCGGTTCTGGCGGGGCGATGCGGGCCAGGTGGCTGGCCTTGCAACGCGGTTAGCTGGGTCGGCGCGCGAATTGGACCATGCCGGACGCCTCGCCACCACATCGGTGAATTTCATCGCCGCCCATGACGGCATGACGCTGGCCGATCTCACGCGCTATTCGAAACGCCATAACGAGGCCAACGGGGAAGGCGGGAAAGACGGACATGGCGAGGATTTTTCCGACAATTTTGGGGTCGAAGGCCCGTCGGACGATCCAGAGGTCCAAGCGGCCCGCGCCCGGCGCCAGCGCAACATGCTCGCCACGCTTTTTCTGTCGCAAGGTGTGCCGATGCTTTTGGCAGGCGACGAGATCGGCCGCACCCAAGGCGGCAACAACAATGCCTATAATCAGGACAATCCAACGACGTGGATCGATTGGGCTGGGGCCGACAAGGACCTTCATTCCTTTGTCTGTCGGCTGATCGCATTTCGCGCCGCCCAGCCTCTTCTTGGCCAACGCCAGTTTCTCCATGCGGGCGATGAACTGGCCTGGTGCAATGCCAACGGGGCCGTGTTCGCGGAAGCCGACTGGCAAGAGGCCTCCGCCCGCTTCCTCGGCTGTCATCTCAGCGGCTCTAAGCCCGGCGAGGCGCTCTATCTCGCGTTCAACGCTGGTCCGGCCGTGTCTGTCAAACTCCCCCAGCCTGGCAAAGATCATCGATGGGAATTGCACCTTGATACGGCGTCACCGGACCTTGTACCCCGGCCCTGCCAAGGGCCCGTCGCGATGGAAGCCGACAGTGTTTTGGCTTTCGTCATGGGGCGGAATTGAAGGACAGATTATGGAAATCGAACGCGTCGCCACCCAACCAATCGACGGTCAGAAACCGGGCACGTCTGGGCTTCGAAAAAAGACCAAGGTCTTTATGGAGCCGCATTATCTCGAAAACTTCGTAGCTTCGATCTTTGTGGGCATCGGCGGGGCCACCGGGAAGACACTCGTCGTAGGGGGCGATGGGCGATACTTTAACGACCGCGCGACCCAGACCATTATCGCGATGGCTGCCGCCGAAGGCGTGGCGCGGCTGGTCATCGGGCGGGGCGGGCTGCTCTCCACACCCGCGGCGTCGAACCTCATTCGAAAGCGTGGCACCGATGGCGGGATCATCCTGTCAGCCAGCCACAATCCTGGCGGACCTGATGAAGACTTCGGCATTAAATTCAACATGCCCAATGGCGGACCCGCGCCAGAAGAGGTGACCGGTCGGATCTTCGCGGCAACGACATCTTTGCGTGAATACAGGATTGCCCGGGGCCCTGAGGTCGATCTCGGGACGCTTACGGAGACCGCCTTTGGCGATATGGCCGTCGAGATCGTCGATCCGGTGGCCGACTACGCAACGCTCATGGAAGAGCTTTTCGACTTTGCTGCGATCAAGGCGCATTTGTCCGGCGGGTTTACCCTCCGCTTCGATGCCATGCACGCGGTGACAGGGCCCTACGCAACCGAGATACTGGAAAACCGCCTCGGAGCCGCACCAGGGAGCGTGATCAATGCCGTGCCGAGCCCGGACTTCGGCGGCGGGCACCCCGACCCCAATCCGATCTGGGCGAAGCCCCTTGTTGATCTCGTGATGGGGCCGGAAGCGCCGGATTTTGCGGCTGCTTCTGATGGCGATGGCGACCGGAACATGATCCTCGGCAAAGGGATATATGTAACACCGTCCGACAGTCTTGCGGTGCTCGCGGCCAATTTGCACATGGCGCCGGGCTATCCCGAGGGCCCTGCGGGGATTGCAAGGTCAATGCCCACTTCGGCGGCCGCCGACCAGGTGGCTGAAGCTCTCGGCGTGCCCGCCTTCGAGACACCTACGGGGTGGAAGTTTTTCGGGAACCTCCTCGATGCAGGCAAGGCCACTATCTGCGGCGAGGAGAGTGCAGGTACGGGTTCGGACCATGTGCGCGAGAAGGACGGGCTCTGGGCGGTGCTTCTTTGGCTGAACATTCTCGCCACCACAGGTAAGTCCGTGGCCGAAATCATGGACGCCCATTGGGCGCGGTTCGGGCGGAATTACTATTCACGCCACGACTACGAAGCGGTCGATGCAGGAGCGGCCAACGGGTTGATGGACGGGCTCCGGGACGGGCTCGGTGAACTAGTCGGACGCGAAGCGGCGGGCCTCCGCGTCGCGGAAGCCGATGAATTTTCCTATGACGATCCGGTGGACGGCTCCCACGCCTCGGCCCAGGGTCTTCGGGTCAATTTTGAGGGCGGATCCCGGGCGGTGTTTCGCTTGTCTGGGACCGGTACGGTGGGTGCGACGCTCCGTGTCTATCTTGAGGCCTATACCGACGCGCCGGACCGGCTTGGCCAAGACCCGGCAGAGGCGCTGTCCCAAGTGGCCGCCGCCGCCGATGAGATCGCCGGGATCCAACGCTATACGGGGCGTAACGCACCGGACGTGACGACCTAGCAAGACATTCCACTGATTTTATCGCCCCGGCAGCCCACGGCGCTTGGCCTACCTCAGGGCAAGTGCCACCGCGCGCCCACCGAGAGATCGGGCTCCGCTTTGGCCTCTCCCCGCTCGGATAGATCAATCAGGTGGGCCAAAACGTTACGCGTTGCCGCCGACTTTAGGCCAGGATCAAGGTCCCGGTAAATCCGTGCAGCCAAGTCCGAGGCCGTGGAAGGCCCGTCCGCCAATGCTCCGACGATCTCCTGCTCTCGCATCTCGCGATGGGCGATCAGCGCGTCGATCCGCGTCACGGGATCCTCTACCGGCGGCCCGTGGCCCGGCAAAAGCCGACGGGGAGCCATGGAGCGAAGTCGCCGGCAAGATGCCATGAAGGCTGCCACATCGCCGTCGGGCGGCGAGATCAGGGTTGTCGACCAGCCCACCACGAGATCACCGGAAAAGACGAGTTCCCCGAGACCAAAACAAAGATGGCCCGGGAAATGACCAGGCATATGCAGCGCCGTCAGGCCGCTCCCTTCGAGCTCTTGGCCGTCGGTCAGCGCAGTGTCAGGCCGAAACGCCTGGTCGACCCCTTCGCCTCCACCGAGCGCGCCTTCGCTGGCAAATCGGGCCATATGGGCGCTCCTGCCCGCCCCAGGTGGTCCAAAAGCCCAGACCTCAGCGCCCGTTGCTTCCGCGAGATCCGCTGCTCCACCGGAATGGTCGAGATGGGCGTGGGTCACGAGAATAGCCGTCACCTTTGCCCCGCCAATCGCGTCCAAGAGCGCGGTGCAATGGGCTCCCGAGGGCCCCGGATCGATGACCGTGACCGGGTCCTCGCCGACAAGATAGCTGTTCGTTCCCCAAAAGGTCATTGGGCCCGGATTGGGTGCCAAGACGCGGCGCACCCCAGGCGCGACAGCTTCGGGCACCCCGGCCGCGGGCATCTGGTCTTTTCCATCCATGGCGCGGAGCTTAATCTCCCGGCCATGGAGGTCCAATGGCTTCGCCGCGCCATGCCCCGCTCGCTCTATGGCCGAGCGGCCCTGATCCTATTGGTGCCGGTCATCACAATCCAACTGCTCGTCTCGCTCTTTCTCATCCAGGGCCATTACAACGGGGTGACCCGGCAGATGACCGGGAACCTTTTGTTCGAGGTCGACAATCTCGTTGCCGCCACCGAACGCGCATCAGGTCCTTTCGAGGCGGCCGAAGCGGCGCGCGCCTACGGGAGCACCGTCGCGATTGAGACCGAGCTTCCGGGCGCGAGCCCGGTTGAGGATACCCGCGCCTTTTTCGATCTCTCCGGCCGAAGTGTGGTCGCGACCCTCCGCGCCGGGGTGCCCGGGCTCGTCGCAGTCGATCTTACGAGCGCGCCAGGCCGGGTGAGGCTCCTTGTCTCGACCCGGAACGGCCCCCTTGCCATCGCATTCGACCGTGCGCGCGTCAGCGCGGAAAATCCCCAGCATCTCCTTCTGGTGATGGTGGGCGCCTCGCTTTTGATGACTGTCATCGCCTACCTCTTTCTTTGGAACCAACTTCGGCCAGTTCGACGGATGTCCGAAGCCGCCGAGGCTTTCGGCCGGGGCCAGCACATTAAGTTCCGCCCCGAAGGTGCGACAGAGCTTCGCCAAGCCGGGGCGGCCTTTCTCGAAATGCGCAACCGAGTCGAGCGGCATATGGAGCAGCGCACGCTTCTTCTCTCGGGGGTCAGCCACGATATCCGCACCCCGCTCACCCGAATGCGGCTCGGCCTTTCTATGATTCCCGAAAGTGAGGATCGCGACGCGCTGCTTCGGGATGTGGCTGATATGGAAGATATGCTCGACGGGTTTCTAAGCTTTGCCCGGGGCGAAGGTGCGGCTCCGCCCGAACCGGTCGACCCTGAAGATCTGGCCCGGCGAGTGGTCGACAAGGCGCGACGGGCCGGGCTCGACGTTGCCTTAGGAGATCTTCCGGCCGATCGTCTTGACCAGATAAGCCTTCGACCCCTCGCCATTGAACGCGCGCTGGAAAACCTGGTTTCGAACGGGGTGCGCTACGGCAAACGGGCCCTCGTCAGTCTTGCAGCCACCCAGCGGGCCGTGCGCTTTACGGTGGAGGATGACGGGCCGGGGATCCCGCCCGGCCAACGCGAGGAAGCGCTTCGCCCCTTCACGCGGCTCGACCGGGCGCGTAACCAGGACGCCGGAAGCGGGGTAGGGCTCGGCCTCTCGATCGCGGCAGATGTGGCGCGCCAGCACGGCGGCACACTCCGCCTGGGAGAGAGCTTGCGCCTCGGCGGCCTGTCGGTCGATCTGGTCATCGCAAGGTAAGTAAGGACTGAATATGGAAGAGCCCCGGGCGTTTCTCGCCGAACTCTTCGAGGCGGCCGTTGCGGCGGCTGATCCGGGCCAGGCGCTCGAAGCCAATATGCCAGAACCGCCCAAGGGTCGGACAATCGTGGTCGGGGCCGGGAAAGGGGCCGCGCAATTGGCCGCGGCGTTCGAAGAGCGTTGGAGGAGCCCGCTCGAAGGGGTGATTGTAACGCGCTACGGTTATGCCGCGCCCTGCCAGCACCTCCGGGTCATCGAAGCGGCCCATCCCGTGCCGGACGAAGCAGGAATAGGGGCCGGGGAGGCGCTTATGGCCACTGTTGCGGGCCTCGGGCCCGACGATCTTGTCGTTGCCCTTATTACTGGCGGCGGCTCTGCGTTGCTGCCGGCCCCGCCCGGGGATCTGACCCTCGCGGACGAAGCTGCCCTCAATTCTGCGCTTCTGGCGTCCGGTGCTCCGATCTCGGTGATGAACCGGATCCGGGCCGAAGCGAGCCGGATCAAGGCGGGCCGGCTCGCGGCCCTCGCCCATCCGGCAAAGGTTGTGACCCTGGTTGTGTCCGATGTGCCGGGCGACGATCCGGCCGAAGTGGCGTCCGGTCCCACGATCCCGGGCCCTGGGAAACCCGACGACGCGTTGCGGCTCGCAGAAACCTACCGAATCGACTTGCCGGACAAGGTCAAAGCCTGGATCGCAGGAGGCGAGGGGGCATCCCCAGCACCGGACGATCCCCGCTTTTTAGAAAACGAAACCCGGGTGATCGCCTCGGCACGCCTTTCGCTTGAAAGGGCGGCGGAGGTCGCCCGGGCGGCCGGGGTGCCGGCGGTGGTTCTTTCCGATCGGATCGAAGGGGAAGCCAAGGATGTGGGCCAGGTTCTTGGCGCCATCGCTCTCGACTGCGCCCTCCACGATAGACCTTTCGCACGGCCGGTTGTTCTGCTTTCGGGCGGAGAGACCACCGTGACCCTCGGCGGCGCCTCGGGCGGGCGCGGCGGGCGCAACACCGAGTTTCTCCTCTCCCTCGCCCTCACGGTCGAAGGGGCCAAGGGCATCACCGCCCTCGCGGCCGACACCGACGGGATCGACGGGTCGGAAGACAATGCGGGCGCTTTTGCCGATGGTGGAACGGCGGCTGCGATCCGTGCCGCCGGGCGCGACCCCCTGGCCGATCTTCGCGCCCATGACGCCTGGGGGGCTTTCGATGCAGCTGGGAGCCTTTTCGTGCCGGGCCCCACTGGCACCAATGTCAACGATTTTCGCGCGATTCTGGTCCGGCCCTAGATGCCGGGCGCCGCCTTTCCTTGAGGAAAACCATGGCATCCGAAGCCAATGAAACAGTTACTTTGAGCCTCGCCGAAATCCGGCAACTTGCCGAAGCGGTGCTCACCCGCGCCGGCATGGCGGCCACTGGCAGTGCCGCCATCGCGGATCTCGTGATGATGTCCGAACGAGACGGGATAGCGAGCCACGGCCTCAGGATGCTTCCGGCCTATGCCAAGAGCTTCGCCTCGGGCTACGCGAACCCCGACCCTAACCCCCAAGTGAGCCGTACTGCACCGGCGGTTCTCCGCGGCGACGGCGACAATGGGTACTATCAGATCCTCCGCGCCATGGCCGAGCCCGACCTTATCGCCCTTGCAAAAGACACTGGGATCGCAGCTTTCGCGGCCGCCAATATCCACCATTTAGGGGCCCTACGGTTTGACACGGAACCATTCGCTGAAGCGGGTCTCGTGGCCCTCTCTGTGGTGAATTCGCTGTCGATGGTTGTGCCCCATGGCGGCGCGCGGCCCGCCTTTGGCACCAATCCGATGTCCTTCGCCGCTCCGCGCCCGGGTGCCGCGCCCATCGTCTGGGACCAGGCGGCGTCGATGGTCGCATTGATGGATGTCAGGCTCGCCGCCGCTGAGGGTCGCCAATTGTCATATCCGGCCGGCCTCGACGCCGATGGCGCACCCAGCACCGACCCCGAGGCGATCCTTGAAACTGGCCAGCTTTTGCCATTCGGCGCCCACAAGGGAAGCGCCATTGCCATGATGGTCGAAATCCTAGGCGCAGCACTCGCCGGAGGCGTGCTCGCGGTCGACAATGAAGAGCGCTTGGCTCATGGCGGGATCAACATCAAAGGGGGTGCGACTTTGATCGTCCTTGATCCGGCTCGGTTCGGCCAAGACCGTTTTGGCGAAACGATCACGCGGATTGTGGGCGAGATCGAAGGCAATGGCGCGGCGCGCGTTCCCGGCGATGGGCGCTTGGCGCGCCGTGCGGCGGCCGATAGGGATGGCGTTCCGGTCAGCGCTGCTCTCCTGTCCGACCTCAAAGCCTAGCCGAACCGGGGGCCACCGATGACTAACCCGCTCTACGACACCCTATTCGGGCATAACGCTAATCGATCGGCACCGTTTCTCTACCTCCCCGACGGCTCTCGCATCGCCTACGGCGACTTTCTGGCCAAAGCCGCGCAATTTGCCCATGTGCTCACGGATACTGGTCTGAAGCCCGGGGACCGGGTTGCGGCACAAATCGAGAAATCGCCCGAGGCGCTGGCGCTATACGCGGCCTGTGTTCAGGCGGGGGCGGTGTTTTTGCCGTTGAACACGGCGTATACTGCGGAGGAACTCGCCTATTTCATCGGCGATAGCGGCGCAAAAATCATAGTCTCTGACGGGCGCGACTTGGAAATTCTGGCGTCGATTGCTGACCCCCTTGGTGCAACGCTTTATTCGCTCAACGGAGACGGTTCCGGCACGTTTGCCGATGCCGCGAAGACAAAGCCCGAGACCTACGAAACGGCCGCGCGCGGTGAAGATGATCTGGCCGCTCTCCTTTATACGTCCGGCACCACTGGGCGGTCCAAGGGCGCGATGTTGAGCCAGAGAAATCTCTTGTCGAACGCAGAAACGCTCGCCGCGTATTGGCAGTTCAACGAAAGCGATATTCTCCTCCACGCCCTTCCGATCTATCACACCCACGGACTTTTCGTGGCCACGAATATCACGCTGATAGTGGGCAGCGCGATGATCTTTCTTCCCAAGTTCGACCTCGATGGAATTCTCACCCAATTGCCCCATGCGACGGTGATGATGGGCGTGCCAACTTTTTACACCCGGCTTCTCGACGCCTCCGGATTTTCTTCGGAATTGGTTCGGAACATCCGCCTTTTTGTTTCGGGCAGTGCGCCGCTCTTAGCCGAAACCCATCGTCGCTTTGAGACGCTTACCGGCCATCTTATCCTCGAACGCTACGGGATGACCGAAACCAGCATGAACACATCCAATCCTTTCGATGGAGCGCGTCGGGCTGGGACGGTCGGATTGCCGCTCCCCGGTATCGAGGTCAAAGTCACCGACCCTGAAACCGGTCAATCTCTTTTGCCGGGTGAGATCGGGCAAATCGAAGTGCGTGGACCGAATGTGTTTCAGGGTTATTGGCAAATGCCGGAGAAAACGAAAGCCGAATTGCGGGAGAATGGTTTTTTCATCACCGGTGATCTCGGACAATTCGACGAAGACGGATATCTCCAAATTGTCGGCCGTGACAAAGATCTGATCATCTCTGGCGGTTTCAATATTTATCCAAAAGAGATCGAACTGGTCCTCGATGCCCAACCGGGTGTGATGGAAAGCGCCGTCATCGGGGTGCCCCATGCTGATTTTGGGGAAACCGTTCTGGCGCTGATAGTGCCCGATAGGGCAGCCCCACCTGACCTCGGTCAAATAATGTCGGCAACGGCGAAGTCGCTGGCGCGGTTCAAACATCCCCGCGAGTTGATTTTTGTCGAGGGGCTTCCGCGGAATACGATGGGCAAAGTCCAAAAGAATCTGCTGCGTGATCGCTACAAGGACCACTTCGTCCCAACGTAGCAGGTCCGTCGGCATCGCCGCCGCCCGTTCCAATTCGCGACGTATTTTATGCGAACGAAGAGTGTAAATCTAAATTGACGCTTGATTGTGTCAAGCAATCTTGACAAATTGAAGGTGCCGACCAACGGGCTGCCTGTGGTCGGACGTGGCGCCGTAGGGGCTGGTGATTTCGTGCAGCTCTCCGGCGCTCCTTAAGGCAACTAAGGAGGAGATCGGAAATGTCCGACGATCCAGACAAGGTTTGGCCGACCGGTCTAAACCTTAAAGAGGCTGAGGAAGTTCATAGCTACCTCATCGACGGGACCCGTGTATTCGGGCTCATCGCGCTTCTTGCTCATATTCTCGTTGCGTTCTCAACGCCTTGGCTCGGCTAAAGAGGTGATACCATGAACAATGCGAAAATGTGGCTTGTGGTTCCCCCGGCAGTTGGGGTTCCCGTTTTTCTCGGTGCGGTCGCTGTGGGCTCGTTCGCGGTCCATGTCGCGGTCTTAAGCAATACGTCTTGGGTGTCGGACTTTTTGTCCGGACAGCCGTTGGGAACAGGCGACGAAATGGCCGCCGCCAAGGCCGTTCCCGACATGGATGCCGCAAAGGCAGCCTATGCGATTGAACATGACGGTGCATCCCGGGAACTGACCGTGATCCTGCCGGACGGAACGATGGCAAAGGCAATCCTTAAAGACGATGAGGTGCTCGCGGCTGCGGCACCCCCCTTGGTCGCCCTCGAATAGGTGACCCGCGCCACGGGCGGCCCCCGCCCTTTGGCACATCCTCCGGATACCTGCGGCCGCTCTCTCTCAGGGGCGGTCCGGGCCGGATGACATAGGACGTGACATGTTCGATTATCGCGCCTTTGCCCTCAAGAGACTGGCGTCTATCGCGCCGCGCTATTTGCCTTTTGCAGAGATTGCGACCGATGAGGTACCGCTTGCCCGGCTGATGCGGCTGTCGCTCTTTCAGGTGACCGTCGGCATGGCGCTGGTAATGCTTGTGGGCACCCTCAACCGCGTGATGATCGTGGAACTTGCCGTGCCGGCGACGCTCGTGGCCGGGATGCTTGCGCTGCCGCTTCTCTTCGCCCCGTTCCGAACCCTGATTGGATTTAGATCTGACACGCACCGCTCCGCCCTCGGCTGGCGCCGGGTGCCTTACATTTGGAAAGGCACGCTCTACCAATTCGGCGGCTTCGCGATCATGCCCTTCGCCCTTTTGGTCCTTTCGGGCTACGGCGAGGCCATCGACGCACCGCGCTGGATCGGTTTGTCTTCGGCGGCTTTGGCCTTTTTGCTGGTAGGGGCGGGCGTGCATATGGTGCAAACCGTGGGGCTCGCCTTGGCCACCGATCTTGTGCGCGAGGAGGATCATCCCAAGGTGGTCGGCCTCATGTATGTCATGTTGCTGGTCGGCATGATTGTGAGCGCCCTCGTCTATGGCGCGCTTTTGGAAAACTACACCCCCGGCCGCCTGATCCAGGTGATCCAAGGCTCGGCTGTGGTGACCGTCGCCCTGAACCTCTTCGCCCTTTGGAAACAGGAAGCGCGCGACCGTGGGCGCGCCCAAAGGATGGAGAGCGCCCCCATCACTAAATTCAATGACGCTTGGCGGAGCCTCATTTCGCGGCCCGGATGCCTCCGGCTTCTGGCTGTGATCGGCCTTGGAACCTTCGGATTTGGCATGGCGGATGTGCTTCTTGAGCCCTATGGCGGCCAAGCCCTCGGATTCACGGTGGCCGAGACGACTAAGCTTACAGCGCTTTTGGCTGCAGGGACGCTTGTTGGCTTTGGCTTCGCGTCCCGGGCCCTCAGCCATGGCGGCGACCCGGCCCGGCTTGCCGCTATCGGTGCTCTTATCGGCATTCCGGGTTTTGCCGCGATCGTTGTCTCCTCCTCCGTGATCGGCCCTTTGCTTTTTGTCTTGGGCACCCTGGCAACCGGGCTCGGGGCGGGCCTTTTTGGCCATGCGACGCTGACAGCCACATTACGGGGCGCCCCCCGGGACCAATTTGGTCTCTCCCTTGGGGCTTGGGGGGCGGTTCAGGCGACCGCGGCGGGGCTCGGGGTCGCGCTCGCGGGCATTGTCCGCGATATCCTGGTGGCCTTGCCCGCGCTTTCGGGCTTTGCAGCGCATATGCCCTATAATGTTGTGTTCGTGATCGAGATCGGTTTTCTCGCCTTGGCCATCCTGATGGTCATCCCATTGGTATTCCGCCGCGGCCCATCCGAGGCAACGGCGCTGCCCGCCGCCACGCAATCAAGCTCGTTGGAGGTCCCATGACCAAGATCATAACGCGGTTTTTCGACGATGTGTCCCAGGCCAATTCGGCCAAGTTCGAGATGCTCTACCGTCAGAGTTTCTCGCCGCGGATCGTGGGCCTTTATGATTATGCCCAAGGTCTTGCCGATGACCTGAGCGCAGCAGGCGTCGCGCCTGATGCGGCCCGGGCCTACGAAGCGCGGATGGCTGCGGGCGGAGGTGCGGTGTTGCTGGTTCGGGCCGATTACAAGCCCCTCGGCGTTGCGAAAACCGCAAGGCAGACCATGGCCCGGACGGGCGCGGTCGATATCCCCGGCATCGTTGAAGAAATCTATGTCAAGCCGCGGCCCAAGAGGGCGCTAAGCATCCTCCAGGACCATCCGCATATGCTAAAGCGGACAAAGGAGCGTGACCGCACGACCTTTCACATGGCCGATTGGCCAATCCCGCTGATCAGTCGACGTCCGCCTTCGACGGTCTCATTGCTCGAGCCCCATGCCCGCATGGCGGCATTCCCTTGGCCGCTGACCATTCGCCGCGAACCCTACACGGGCTCGATCTTTTCACGCCACGCGCGCATGGCATCGTTCCCAATCGGGCTGATCAGCCGCCGGAAGCCGTTCACCGGGTCGATCTTTTCCCGGCATGCGAGGATGGCAGCTTTCCCGATCCCGCTGACCAACCGCCGTAAGCCCTACACGGGGTCGATCCTTGCGCGCCATGCGCGGATGGCCAACTGGCCGTTTCCCCATCTCATCAATGGGAAGCCCGGAAAGAACGCACTTGTGCCGGGCGCACCGCGCATGGCGAACTTTCCGATTGGGCTCTTGAGCGACCGGAAGCCGTTTACCGGCTCGATCTTTCCGCGCCATGCCAGGATGGCGAGATTTCCGATCCCTCTCATCAGCAAACGCGAGCCCTTCACCGGCTCGGTCTTTGAGCGCCATGCCCGGATGGCGAACTTCCCGCTGCCTTTGGTGCTAAGCGATGGGCCGGCTGATAGTGTCGGCAACCGAAAAAGCCTTACTCTGTCGTCCCTGTTCGGGGTCCCAACGATTATTCGGCGGAGCGCCGAACCTTAGTCTCTTCGTCAGCGACAGGGGGCATCTGGTAGGCCCGGAGGGACTTGAACCCCCAACCAAAGCGTTATGAGCGCTCTGCTCTAACCAATTGAGCTACAGGCCCGCCATTCGCGGTCCTAGCAGAGCCGGACCGTCCGGGGAAGGGCGCCGAATTTAGGCCCCATTCGCGGCCTATGTCCGCGAGATTACATTCTCACATGAGGTCTAAGATGAACGGTCTTCTCCTCCCTTTGTCGCTTCGATTCCTTTGGATGTTTCTGGCGCTTACGATCGGTTTGGGTTTGCTTACCTCGATCCTGGGGATCTCTAATGCCGGGACGTCGCTGATCCCGTTTTGGGCAGCGGCGCTTGATCTGGGCACTCGGTTTCACCACCGGACCGACCGGCGGCCAAACTCGGGCGAAGCTTGGACCTTGGCGGGCATGTGCACGTTCGTCGCCGTCGCGATATCGGCGCCTTTTGTCTATTTGTACTTCGCCGGTGATCCTGACGGGCTTCCAGAGGGCGCGACAAGAATTCTTAGCGCGGTGGTGATTGTCCTCATCGCTGTTTTGTTCCTGTTAGCGCGAGCTTTCGTCTGGCTCGGCGGGCGGAGTGCGATGAAAGCGGCGGAAAAGAAAGCCGCGAAGGAGGCCGACGAGGCGGTTCAGCGCTTCTAGCCCATTGCCCAATAGACAGGGGCCTTGCTGCTTGTTAGGTCGCCTCCAACACGGGGGCGCGCGCGGGCAATGGCAAAGAACGGGTTAACCTATGCCGATGCGGGGGTGGATATCGCCGCCGGGAACGCCCTCGTCGACCGCATTAAGCCCCTGGCCCGCACCACCGACCGAGCCGGTACGATGTCTGGGCTCGGCGGGTTCGGCGCCTTTTTCGATCCTGGAGCTGCCGGGTTCAAGGACCCGGTTTTGGTCGCGGCCACCGATGGGGTCGGCACCAAACTCCGCATAGCGATCGACACGGGCCGGTTGTCGGGCATCGGCCAGGACCTCGTGGCGATGTGCGTCAATGACCTGCTCTGCCAAGGGGCCGAGCCGTTGTTTTTCCTCGATTATTTCGCGACCGGCGCGCTTTTGGTCGACGAAGCCGAAACCGTGATCGCCGGTATCGCCCAAGGTTGCCGCGCGGCAGGGGCGGCCTTGATCGGAGGCGAGACAGCCGAGATGCCGGGCATGTATGCCAAGGGCGACTTTGATCTGGCGGGCTTTGCGGTGGGTGCGCTTGAGCGGGGCCACATGCTGCCCCGGAATGTGGCCGAAGGTGATGTCATTCTCGGTCTCGCCTCAGACGGTGCCCACTCCAATGGTTATTCGCTGATCCGCCGGGTGGTCGAGCGCGAAGGACTTGATTGGGATGCGCCCGCGCCGTGGTCAAACGCCACCCTCGGCGATGAACTCCTCCGACCTACCAAGCTCTATGTCGCGGCTCTGAAGATTCCGATCGCCGATCCTGGACTTCACGGCCTCGCCCATATCACTGGAGGCGGGCTGACCGAGAACCTGCCCCGGATCCTCCCGGAGGGTCTCGGTGCAGAGATCGATCTATCCGCCTGGACTTTACCGCCGCTCTTTTCGTGGCTCGCCGAAGCCGGCGGTCTTGCCACCGAAGAGCTCCTCCGGACCTTCAATGCCGGGATCGGCATGGCGGTGGTTGTCGCTCCGGGCCGCGTCGAGGCTCTGACTTCTGAACTCGAAGCTGCTGGCGAAACGCCTCATCCAATCGGTCGGGTGACCAAAGGGTCTGGCATCACCTATCGGGGACGTCTCAAGTGAAACGGGTCGCTATACTAATCTCGGGCTCAGGCTCGAACATGGTTGCCTTGGCCCAATCCATGGCTGGCTCCCATCCAGCCCGACCCTGCTTGGTGATCTCAAACGTGCCGGGGGCCGGCGGGCTCAACAAGGCAAAGACGCTCGGAATTCCCACCGCCCTTGTGGATCACCGCCCATTTGGCGCCAACAGGTCGGGTTTTGAGAGGGCGCTCCAATCAAAGCTTGAACGGGCCGGGGCAGAGATCGTCTGCCTCGCGGGCTTCATGCGCATTCTCACGCCTGATTTCGTTCGGCGTTGGGCGGGCCAGATGCTCAACATCCACCCCTCGCTCTTGCCGAAATATCCCGGGCTCGACACCCATGCTCGCGCGATTGAATCCGGAGACCGCGAGGCTGGCTGCACGGTCCACGAAGTCACTGCCGACCTAGACGCTGGGCCGATCCGTGGCCAGGCCCGGGTTATCGTGGAGCCGGGCGATACGCCCGATTGTCTTGCCGCGAAGGTCCTGGCGGTCGAACATGTGCTCTATCCCGCCGTGCTGAGCCGTTTTGCAGCCGGCGACCCGACGCCCCTCCACTTGCCGGGGCCGTGCTGAACCCCTAAGACGCCACGATCATGGGGATAGGACATCGAAGTCAGGAATGCTGACGATCACGACCACCGACGGTCTCCGGGCCTTCGTCGAACGCGCGCGGAATGCGCCTTATGTGACGGTCGATACTGAGTTTCTTCGGGAACGGACCTATTATTCCAAACTCTGCCTCGTCCAGGTCGCGATACCAGGCGATGACGAAGAGAGCGCTGCCCTCATCGATCCTTTGGCTAAGGGCATGGAGATCGCGCCGCTCTACGATCTTTTCCGCGATGAAAGCGTCGTGAAGGTGTTTCACGCCGCCCGCCAGGATCTCGAAATCTTCTGGTTCGATGGCGAGGTGATCCCAGCACCCTTCTTTGACACCCAGGTGGCCGCGATGGTGGCGGGTTTTGGCGAACAGGTGGGTTACGAAACCCTTGTGCGGAAGATCGCGAATGCATCGCTCGACAAGTCCTCGCGCTTTACCGATTGGTCGCGCCGACCGCTGACGGACGCTCAGAAGACCTATGCAATTGCCGATGTCACCCATCTCCGGGTGATCTACGAGCATTTATCCAAAGCGCTTGAAAAGTCCGGCCGTCGGGGCTGGGTCGAAGAGGAAGTGGCGATCCTCACCGATCCCGAAACCTACATCATCCGCCCGGAGGAGGCTTGGAGACGCGTGAAAACCCGCACCCATTCAGGTCGGTTCCTCGCCCTGGTCAAAGAACTGGCCGAGTTCCGGGAGCGCTACGCCCAAACCCGCGACATTCCGCGGAATCGCGTCTTTAAGGACGACGCCCTTTTAGAAATGGCGTCGACCAAGCCGGGAAGTGCTGCCGATCTCGGCCGTTCGCGGCTCCTTTTGCGAGAAGCGCGCCGCGGCGAGATTGCCGACGGGATATTAGCGGCGGTCGAGGCGGGGCTCGAAATGCCGTCGTCAGAGCAACCACGCCCCGACCGGAGCCGGGAGCGGCTCCAGGTCAACCCCGCTTTGGCCGACCTTCTGCGGGTTCTGTTGAAAGCCCGGTCTGAGGAAATGGGCGTGGCTCAAAAACTTATCGCATCAGCGGCCGAACTCGACGAGATCGCCGCGGGCGAGCGGGGGCCCGCGCCTTTGAAGGGCTGGCGCCGAGAGGTTTTTGGGGCAGATGCCGAGCGGCTTTGCCGGGGCGAGATCGCGCTTCGGGCCAAGGGGCAAAGCGTCGAGGTGGTGGCGATCTAGCGCGCCGGGCGACCCGAATTCTCCGGAAGCCGCTCGCGGCCTCCCCTTCCAACTCCCCGCCCCGCACCCTATCTTTCCTCCCACCAAAGGGACGCGGGACTTGATCCTCGGAAATCTTGCAGACGGGCTGACCCGCGGGGTCGAAGGCGCCTTTGGCGCGGTGAACGAAGCCTTCTTCGAACCGACTATCCGCCTCGGTGTGACCGGGTTGTCGCGCGCGGGAAAGACCATTTTCATAACCGCACTCGTGGCCAATCTCATCAATCGAGGCCGGATGCCGGGGCTCGCGGCCGCCGCGCAAGGTCGGATCGAAGCGGCCTTTCTCCAACCCCAACCCGACGACACGCTGCCCCGCTTTGCCTATGAAACCCATCTGGCCGCGCTCTCGGGCGATACCCCACGCTGGCCCGAAAGCACGTCCGGTGTGAGCGAATTACGGCTCTCGCTCCTGGTCCGCCCAACTGGTCTTTTGGCAGGTATGGCTGGGGCGCGAACCGTTCATCTCGACATTGTCGATTATCCCGGCGAGTGGCTTCTGGATCTTGGCCTTCTCGACCTTGATTTTGCTGCCTGGTCGGAAAAGACCCTTGCCCGGGTCGCAGCACGTGGCGAACTCGGCGCCGATTTTGAGGCCGCGCTGAGAGAGGCCGACACTTCGGCAAAGCTTGACGAGCCTCGGGCGCAGGAGCTCGCGGCCCGCTTCACGGCCTATCTTCAGGCCGCGAAGGCAGCGGGCTATTCCGATTGCGCGCCGGGTCGGTTTTTGCTGCCGGGCGATCTCGCGGGCTCTCCGGTTTTGACCTTTGCCCCCTTGGCGAAGGGGCCCGCACCCCGGGGCTCGCTCGCGAGGGAATTCGCACGACGCTACGAAAGCTATCGCCGAGAGGTGGTCCGTCCGTTCTTTCGCGACCATTTCGCCCGGCTCGACCGCCAAATCATCCTGGTGGATGTCTTGTCTGCGGTGCATGGCGGGCCCGCGGCACTCGACGATCTTCGCCAGGCCCTGGCGGACATTCTCGCCGCGTTCCGGCCGGGCCAGAACGATTTTCTCCGCCAAATTTTTCTGGGCCGCCGAATCGAGAAGATCCTCTTTGCCGCCACCAAAGCGGATCATATTCACCATTCGCAGCACGCGCGGTTGGCGGCGATCGCCGAAGCGCTCCTGGCGGAGGCAAAATCCAGGGCGGATTTTGCCGGCGCGAAGACCCGAGCGTTGGCCCTTGCCGCCTACCGGGCCACGACCGAAGAGCGGATCGACCATGGCGGTGAGCCGCGCGACGTGGTCCAGGGGATCTTGTCCGCAACTGGAAAGCGTGCGGCCTTTCATCCAGGCGATTTGCCCGAAGACCCCGCGCGGCTTTTGGCGCCGGCGCGGGACGGGGCGGAGCGTTTTTTGGATGGAGACTTTTCCGCCATGGTTTTTGCTCCCCAACCGGTGTCGCTCAAACCCGGCGAGGGCCCGCCCCATATTCGGCTCGACAAGGCGGCGGAATTTCTGATCGGAGACCGGATATGAGCGAGCCCCGCAAAGGTCCGATTGTTCTCGATTTGGACGGAGAAGCAGCGGTGTCACCGGCCGAAGCACCGCCGGTCCCGGAGACAGGTGCCGGGGCCGAAGGGCGCGCCATGGCGGCGGTAGGAGCGCTGGCGACCGGGCGGCGCTCCAGATTGGCGCGTTGGTTTTGGGGCGTGCTTGTCGCTCTTTTGACGTTGTTTTTGTCGGTTGCGGCCTATGATTTTGTCGTCTCGATGCTCGCCCGCCACCCGGCCCTGGCGGCAGCGGCCATGGTGCTTTTGGGGCTGTTTTTGGCGATCTCGATCGTGGTTGTCATCCGTGAATGGGCGGCCCTTGCTCGGCTCCAACGGATCGACCGGCTCCACCGCGAGGCGGCCGGTGCCCTGGCGGGAGCCGATATCAGCGCAGCCCGGCGCGTGACGGCCGCTCTTCTTCGGCTCTACCGGGGCCGGGCCGATATGCGCTGGCCGCTCGAACGATTTGAGGAACGCGCGCCGGAGCTTCTCGATGCGGATGCTTTGTTCGGCTTGGCGGAAACCGAACTTCTCATGCCACTCGACCGGGCGGCCCAAAGGGAGGTTGAAGCGGCCGCGCGCCAGGTCGCCACGATCACAGCGCTTGTGCCCTTGGCCCTGGCGGATGTGATCGGTGCGCTTGCGGCCAATCTCCGGATGATCCGGCGGATTGCCGAGATTTATGGCGGTCGGGGCGGCGCACTGGGCTCTTGGCGCCTCATCCGAAGCGTTTTCGCCCATCTTATAGCCACAGGGGCGGTCGCGGTGGGCGACGATATGCTGGGATCCGTTGCGGGTGGGGGGCTTTTGGGCAAACTCTCGCGCCGGTTTGGCGAAGGTTTGATCAACGGCGCGCTCACGGCGCGGGTGGGGATCGCAGCGATGGAGACATGCAGGCCCTTGCCCTTCGAGACAGTATCTCGTCCGTCGGTCTCTGCTCTGGTTCGGCGTGCGCTTACCGGGCTTTTCGACCGGGCGGAGGCGGCGGGACCTTAGATTCCGGGCCTCCGGCGGGAGTATTTTGACCAGGATGAAGTCCGCTTTACCAAGGCGAAGCGGGCTCCTATAAGCGGTTCATGGTCACGATGATCATTCGAATTACGGGCCCGGCGCTCACCATATGAGCCGCCGGGACAAGGCGTTCGAGCCCTCGCGCCACCCCACCGCCCCCCCACCGCCCCCACATTCCGAAAGACCTCCCGAGAGACCGATGTCCGACGACGCGCCCGACTATAAAGACACCCTGACGTTACCCAGAACCGACTTTCCGATGCGGGCGGGCTTGCCAAAGCGCGAGCCCGATTGGCTGGCCCGATGGGAGAGGATCGGGGTTTATGACCGGCTCCGCGAAAAAGAGGGGAGGGCACCGTTTACGCTCCATGACGGGCCACCCTATGCCAATGGCAATCTCCATATTGGGCATGGATTGAATAAGATCCTCAAAGACATGGTCGTCCGTTCTCAGCAAATGATGGGAAAGGATTCCCGATATGTGCCGGGCTGGGATTGTCATGGCTTGCCCATCGAATGGAAAATCGAAGAACAGTACCGGAAGAAGGGCAAGAATAAAGACGAAGTGGATGTTGTCGATTTTCGCCAGGAATGCCGCCGTTTTGCCGAAGGCTGGATCGATATTCAGAGAAGTGAATTCAAGCGCCTCGGTGTGACGGGCAATTGGGCCGATCCGTATTTGACAATGGATTTCCACGCCGAGCGTGTGATCGCCGAAGAATTCCAGAAATTCCTGATGAATGGAACGCTTTATCAGGGCTCGAAGCCGGTGATGTGGTCGCCCATCGAGCAAACCGCTTTGGCTGAGGCGGAAGTGGAATACCACGATAAAGAGAGCTTCACGATATGGGTGAAGTTTCGGGTCGCTGATCCGATTGCGGGCGACGGAGAAAGCCTTCAAAACCGTGATATCGCGGGGGCGTATGTCCTTATTTGGACGACCACACCGTGGACAATTCCCTCAAATAAGGCCGTCGCCTATGGGGCAGGTATTTCTTACGGCCTTTACGAGGTTACTGGGGCGCCGGAGGAATGCTGGGCGAAAGTGGGGGACAAGTACTTAGTCGCCGATAAACTGGCGGAGAGCGTTTTTTCCCGCGCAAGACTGGAGGACGGGCAATGGACACGTCTCCGGGACGTTTCGGCAGAGGAGCTTTCGGCTGTTTCTTTGACCCATCCGCTTTTCGGCGCTGATGGCGGGAATGGAGAATGGGATCAGATCCGCGATTTTAGAGCCGCGGATTTCGTTACCGAAGACGAGGGTACGGGCTTTGTCCATTGTGCCCCCTCCCATGGGATGGAGGAATACGAGCTTTATCGCGATCTCGGGATGCTCCAAGAGGTCATTACATATAATGTGGAAGATGACGGAAAGTTCCGCGATGATCTTCCTTTTTTCGGCGGCAAATACATTCTCAGCCGAAAGGGCGGGGAGGGTGATGCGAACACGGCGGTCATAAATAAGCTCGTCGAAGTGGGCGGGCTCTTGGCCCGGGGAAAAATTAAACATTCATATCCCCATTCCTGGCGCTCGAAAGCCCCGGTGATTTATCGCAATACGCCGCAATGGTTCGCGGCGATCGACCGGCCACTGGAGGACGGCAAAGACGAATACGGCAAAACCATTCGTCAACGCGCGCTGTCTTCCATAGATGAATTAGTCACTTGGACGCCGCAGACCGGCCGGAACCGGCTCTATTCGATGATCGAAGCGCGCCCCGATTGGGTCTTGTCCCGCCAGCGGGCCTGGGGCGTGCCGCTCACGTGTTTTGTCAAAAAGGGTGCCCTTCCAACCGATCCAGAGTTCCTTCTCAGAAACGCGGCGGTCAATCAGCGGGTCCTTGACGCGTTTGAGGCCGAAGGAGCCGATGCCTGGTATCAGCCTGGCGCCAAAGAGCGCTTCCTCGGGAACGACGCAAATCCGGAAGATTATGACCAGGTTTTCGATATTCTTGACGTTTGGTTCGATAGCGGGTCGACCCATGCCTTCGTTCTCCGTGACCGGGAGGACGGCACAGAAGACGGTATCGCGGATCTTTATCTCGAAGGCACAGACCAGCACCGGGGATGGTTTCATTCGTCAATGCTCCAGGCTTGCGGGACGATCGGACGGGCGCCTTACCGTGGGGTTCTGACCCACGGCTTCACGCTCGACGAGAAGGGCATGAAGATGTCGAAATCCATCGGGAACACGATCGTTCCCGAGGAAGTGGTCAAGCAATACGGGGCCGACATTCTGAGGCTCTGGGTCGCCCAGACCGATTATACCGCCGACCAGCGGATCGGGCCGGAAATTCTAAAGGGCGTGGCCGATAGCTATCGCAGGCTCCGGAATACGTTCCGCTTTATGCTGGGCAATCTCGCCGATTTCGATGCCAAAAAGGCAGTTGAGCCTGCCGAGATGCCCGAGCTTGAACGTTGGGTGCTGCACCGGCTGGCCGAACTCGACGTCACGGTCCGCGAGGGCTACGCGAAATACGATTTCCAGGGTGTGTTTCGGTCGCTTTTTGAATTCGCAACGGTCGATCTTTCGGCGTTCTATTTCGACATAAGAAAAGACGCGCTCTATTGCGACGGTGACAGCACACGGCGGCGCTCGGCCCAGACCGTGCTCGACATCCTTTTCCATCGCCTTACGACCTGGCTCGCGCCGGTTCTGGTCTTCACAATGGAAGAGGTTTGGCTCGAACGGTTCCCCGGTGAGGAAAGTTCCGTCCATCTGGTGGATATGCCGGAAACGCCCGACGCTTGGCATAACTCAGATCTTGCAGAAAAGTGGTCGCGGATCCGGACGGTGCGCCGGGCGGTGACGGCGGCGTTGGAGATCGAACGTCAGAACAAAGTCATTGGTGCGTCGCTCGAGGCGGCCCCGGTGGTCCATGTGACTGACCCCTCTGCGTTGGAGGCGGTCCAATCCGTGCCCTTCGAAGATATCTGCATTACCTCTGCGATCCAGACGACCGGAGCGCCGATACCGGCGAACGCCTTCCAGATGCCGGAGCTCGAAGGGGTCGGTGTGGTGTTCAAACGGGCCCGAGGCAAGAAGTGCCTTCGGTGCTGGAAGATTTCCGACGATGTGGGCACCCACCGCCACCCTGATGTCTGCGCGCGGTGCAACGAAGCGCTTGGGGGTTAAGTGCCTCCGGCGGGAGTATTTTGGCCAGGATGAAGCAGCCGGCGGCGGATGAGGCCATCGCGGCCGCACTGATGGATTTGGCGATGGAGCGGGGGGCAGGGAAGACATTTTGCCCGTCAGAAGTGGCACGTATTCTCGCCGCAGATTGGCGGCTGCTGATGCCGGAGGTTCGGCGGGTGGCGGCGGATTTGCCGCTCGCGGCGACACAGAAAGGCGTGTCCGTTGATCCGGTCACGGCAAAAGGACCAATCCGTTTGGGCCTGATCCCGACATAGGAGCCATGCGTCACATTGGGGTTCTGTGAACGCGGCCCAGGGGCGGCGGTTTCAGCCGTCTTCGCCGTAGATGATTTGCTGAACCGCGCCGGCGAGGACAAGGTAGAGGCTCGTGACCACCAGGCCCCAATGGGCCCAGCTTTCGGGGTCAAAGTCGACCCAGGCCGCCCAGCCGGCAAAAGCGGTCCATGCGACCGCTACCGGGAGGGAGAGGGCGCGCCAGCGCGCTGTGCGTACGGGGTGGACGAATTTAACTGGCAAAAACATGGCCACAGCAAGGGCGAGCACGATGGCCAAGATCGCCCAGAAGTTCGGCGCGAGCGCGAAAAGCACCAAGACCGCCATGTTCCAGCATCCGGGAAAGCCGGAGAAAGAATTATCCCGCGTTTTCATCCGGGTATCGGCAAAATACATGGCCGAAGCATAGGTGATGACGATGATGGCGACCCATCCGGTCCAGCCTGGCAAAAGCCCCGATTTGAATAGGGCATAGGCCGGGATGAAAACGTAAGTCAGATAGTCGATGATAAGGTCGAGAAGGACGCCGTCGAATTGCGGGGCGAAGACTTTGACCTGGTATTTCCGTGCAAGGGGCCCGTCCACTCCGTCGACCGCGAAAGCGACGACGAGCCACAGAAACATGAGCGACCATTTCTCTTCGACCGCAGCCAGCATGGCGAGCATGGCAAAGACGGCGCCCGACGCAGTCAGAAGATGGACGGCCAGGGCGGAGAAACGTTCAGTCATAATCCTGTCATGGACCAATCAAGACAGCCGTGCAAATGGCTCAGATCAGCGCCAAACGGCCGCCGGCGAGGCCCCGGATCAGGTCCGGGGCGCGCCCGCTACGGTGCCGCCGCTCAGGCCCTTGGATGGGCGGCTTCGTAGACCTCAATGAGCCTTGACGTATCGACGGCGGTGTAGGCTTGAGTTGTCGAAAGCGAGGCATGGCCCAAGAGTTCCTGGATCGAGCGGAGATCGCCCCCCGCATCGAGGAGATGGGTCGCAAAGGAATGGCGCATCGCATGGGGCGTGGCCGTTGCCGGCAACCCCAAGGCTGTGCGCGCATCGGCCATGGCGCGCTGGATTGTGCGCGGATTGAGCGGTCCGCCCCGTACCCCCCGGAAAAGCGGTTTATCAGCCTGAAAGTCGAACGGGCATTGGCCGAGATATATGTCGACCGCTTTGCGCGCCGGCTCAATCACCGGGACGATCCGTTCTTTTCCGCCTTTGCCAATGATCCTTAGGCTTTCGCCGATCGGATGGTCACGGCCCTTTAGCCCAAGCGCCTCCGAGATCCTAAGACCGCAGCCCCACAGGAGCGTCAAGACCGCCGCATCCCGCGCAGCGACCCAATCCTTCCGGGCCTGGGCTTCGACCCGTTCGATCATGGCCTTGGCCGCCGGTATCGCAAGCGGACGGGGCAGGCGCGACTTAAACTTTGGCGCCCGAACCGAGAGCACTGCGGTGGCGTCGAACTCGTCGCGCTCCGCAAGCCAGGCGATGAAGGATTTCACCGCCGAGAGTGCCCGGGCAAGGGACCGCGGGCCGAGGCCCCGGCCGCGCTCATAGGCCATCCAGGCGCGCATATCGGTTGTCTTGATCTCGGCAAGGGCGGCGCGCCCGCCAAGCTCGCCGCCGAAGTGACCGGCGAGAAAACTGAGGAACCGCACCACATCCGCACGGTAGGCCGAGACGGTTGCGTTGGACCGGCCGCGAAGTGCCGCAAGCCCGCCGAGCCAGGCGTCCAGCGCATCGCGCTGGCCTGGGGTGATGTCCGCGCTCATCCGAGCCACCTGCGCATCAAGCGCTCGAAGGCGCCTCCGAAAAAGGCCATGAGATCAGCGCCTTGGCTCGGAGAGAATTGATAGGGGTCATCGGTGCCGAGGACCAACATGGCAGGGTAGCGGCTGAGGCCAATATCAAGCCTCAGGCAGGCTTCACTCGCCACCCAATGGGCGCTTGGACCGTAGAGCTGGCCTTCGCCCGGTACGACGCGCCGGAGCACAACCTTTGACGGTTCAAAGTCCGGAAGGTTGCCCATATAGGCGTCCACAAAGCCTGGCTCGACCGTGCGCACGACGTCTCCAACCTCATCGAGCGCGTCGTTCGCCCCGGGATCGGCGCTTTCCAAGACCAGGTGAATTTTCGCAACCCTGAGATGGTCGGTCACCTCAGTGGCGAGCGAGCGAATGAATTCATCGAATTCCTGATGTTCGATCAGTGCAAGAACTGCTTGGTGGATCTGATGGGTGCCGGTGAGGTTGTCATAGGCCGCCGAGATCACCGAGTGGTGGGTTTCCTCGAGGCGGAGGAGCCGGCGCTCGAGCCGATCCATTGCAACGTCGCGCAGGTCGACCACATTTGCCCCATCTGCGGCACTGTCAGCTGCGATCAGCGCACGCATCAGGTCTTCATCTTCCAATATGACGTCGGGTGCGTCCAAGAGTTGTTGGCGCAGTTCCGGTCCTAACGATGCCGGATCAATGCTCATCTTACCCCCCAGTATGAACGTTGCAGGCAGGCGCTGTACGGGCCGCACAGCACGTCAAACATACTGAGAAGCGGTCAGGCTCCTCTCAACATGTTTTCCACAGGTTATTGGACAATTCGAACAACCGCGTCCAATTGGCCACGGTTAGGAAACAACCCTATAGGATCTTTTGCCCGGTCTTAGACCAGTCATCGAGGAACGCTTGGAGGCCCTTATCGGTCAGGGGGTGCGACGCCATTTTCTTGATCACATCAGGCGGCGCGGTCATCACGTCGGCGCCGATTTTGGCCGCTTCCGAGGCGTGGTTCACACTCCGGATCGAGGCGGCCAGGATCTCGGTTGAAAAGTCGTAATTGTCATAGATTTCGCGGATATCGGCAATGAGATCCATGCCGTCGAGGTTGAGATCATCGAGCCGACCGACAAAGGGCGAAATGAATGTCGCCCCTGCTTTGGCGGCCAGGAGCGCTTGGTTGGCGGAAAAGCAAAGCGTCACATTCACCATCTTGCCTTCCCCAGAGAGCGTTTTGCAGGCTTTGAGCCCGGCCCAGGTAAGCGGTACTTTGACGGTGATATTGTCTGCGATTTTGGCGAGTTCCCGGCCTTCGGCGATCATCCCGTCGGCATCGGTGGCCACGGTTTCGGCGCTGACCGGCCCGGCCACCATGGCGCAAATCTCTTTGGTCACTTCCTTGATGTCGCGCCCCGATTTCATGATCAGCGACGGGTTTGTGGTGACCCCGTCCACCATGCCGAGATCGTTGAGTTCGCGGATCGCGTCCACATCTGCAGTGTCGACAAAGAATTTCATGGGATGCCCCTGGCCAGCGGTTCTGAGTTGCGGCACTGATAGCGCGAACGGAGTGGGCGCCGAAACCCCGAAATAGGTGGGACACCGGCGCGCGCTGCAACGGCTCCGGAGACCGTCCATGGATCCCTCGCTTTGGTTCGCCTTTCTTGCCGCATCGACGGCGCTCCTCTTGGTCCCAGGCCCGACGGTGCTTTTGGTTTTGGCCTATGCGTTGGGCGAAGGCCGCCGGGTGGCGGTTCCCACCGCCCTGGGCGTGGCCACCGGTGATCTTTTGGCAATGACGTTGTCAGTCTTGGGGCTCGGCGCTTTGGTTTTGGCGTCGGCCACGCTCTTTACTGCGCTGAAATGGATCGGGGCGCTCTATCTGATCTGGCTTGGCATCGGCATGATCCGCGGGGCAGGCAACCAAAAGATCACGCTCGACGGTGCGCCGCGGGGCCTCACGCGGGGAAGGGCCTTTAGCGATGCCGCGACCGTGACCGCTCTTAATCCCAAAGGCATCGTCTTTTTCATCGCCTTCGTGCCGCAATTTATCGACCCCGCTCGGCCATTCGGACCCCAGGCGGCGATCTTGATCACCACCTTTGTCGCACTGGCCGCGGTCAATGCCCTGGCCTATGCGCTGGCAGCCGCGCGCCTCCGCGCCACGATCCGACGGCCCGGCGTGCTAACCTGGCTCAGCCGAGCGGGTGGATCGGTATTGATCGCAATGGGTATCGCGACGGCTACGCTCCGGCGCGGGGCCGCTTGAATTGATCTGAATTAGGGGTTGGCCATGAAAGTCCCGGCCAGTGACGCGAAATCCCAGAATGGCTTGCTCCTTAAAATGGGCGAGAATTTCGCCGAGATTGATCTCGAGAGCGTGCCTGCGTGATCCAGCATTTTGACGCTGGCGACCTCGTCGCGGTGCTCACCACCCAGCCCCTGGGAAAGCCGCTCGACTATAAAGCCCCTGATGGCGGCTGCCTCACGGGGGCTTTCGTCGAGGTGCCGCTCGGGCCCCGGAAGGTCATCGGTGTGGTGTGGGGGCCGGGCGAGGGAGGCTACGATCCGGCCAAGGTTCGCTCGGTGATCCGGGTTCTGGATGCGGCGCCGATGCGGGACGAGATGCGGGAGTTCATCGCGCGTGCGGCGGATTATACCCTCACACCGCTCCCGGCGATGCTGCGTTTAGCGACCCGTTCGCCGGGGCTCGGAGACCCGCCTTCGATGCGGAAAGTCTACCGTTTGGGCAAGGGCACACCCGACCGGATGACCGAGGCACGGGGCCGGGTTCTAACGGAACTCGCCGAGATGGGTGGGCTTTCCTTCACCTTGGGTGAGTTGAGCGAAGCGGCGGGTGTCACACCGTCGGTCGTCAAAGGTCTCGTCAAATCGGGGGCGGTCCTCGAAGAAGACAGCCCCCGCGACCAGCCCTATCCCCGCCTCGACCCAGGCGAGAGCCAGTACGATCTGACCGAAGAGCAAGCCCTTGCCGCAGACACGCTCCGCCAAGGCGTTGAGGCGGGTGCCTATGGGACGACGCTTCTCCGAGGGGTGACCGGGTCGGGTAAAACGGAAGTCTACCTTGAAGCCGTGGCCGCCTGCCTCCGCGCCGGACGCCAGGCCTTGGTCCTTCTTCCCGAAATTGCTCTGACGGCGGAGTTTCTGACCCGCGTCGAAGCCCGCTTCGGCGCGCGGCCCGCCGAATGGCATTCAGGCATCACGATGACGGAGCGGCGCCGGGCCTGGCGGATGGCAGGTGAAGGCGAGGCTGGCCTTGTCGTGGGCGCGCGCTCGGCTCTTTTTCTGCCTTTCCGCGACCTCGGCCTCATTGTCGTCGATGAAGAACACGACACGTCTTACAAACAGGAAGACGGGGTTCTTTATAACGCCCGCGACATGGCCGTCCTTCGCGCCTCGATCACCGGCGCCCAAGTGGTATTGGCTTCGGCCACCCCGAGCCTTGAAAGCTGGGCCAATGCGGAGGCGGGGAAATACGCCCGCATTGAACTCACCACCCGGTTTGGCGACGCGGCCTTGCCGACGATGCGCGCGATTGACATGCGGGCCGAGGAGCTCCCGAGCAATCGGTGGATTTCGCCGACCCTTGCCCGCGCGGTCACCCAGAGGATCGAGGCCGGTGAACAGGCGCTTCTGTTTCTCAACCGCCGGGGCTATGCGCCGGTCACGATTTGCCGGGCTTGCGGCCACCAGATCGGATGCGACCATTGCGATGCGCGCCTTGTCGAGCACCGATTTCTAAAGCGCCTCGTCTGCCATCAATGCGGCGAGAGCCAAGCCATACCTGAGGCTTGCCCGGATTGCGGCGTCGAAGGGCGGCTCGCTCCGGTGGGACCTGGGGTCGAGCGATTGGCCGAAGAGACGGCTACCCTTTTTCCCGATGCGCGGGTCGAGGTCCTGTCATCGGATCTTTACACGACCGCGCGCCAATTGAAGGCCCGGGTCGAAGCCATTGCGGCGGGCGAGGCTGATATCGTGATCGGCACCCAACTGGTGGCAAAGGGGCACAATTTTCCGCGTCTGACCCTCGTTGGCGTGATCGATGCCGATCTGGGGCTTCAGGGGTCAGACCTCCGTGCGGCCGAGCGAACGTTTCAGCTCATGCGCCAGGTCGCAGGCCGCGCTGGGCGCAAGGGCGGGCCTGGCACGGCGCTTTTGCAGACTTTCCAGCCCGAACACAGCGTGATCCGCGCCATCCTTAGCGGCCAGGAAGAGGAGTTTTGGCGCTCGGAAGCCGAAGCGCGGAAAGTGGCGGGCATGCCGCCCTATGGGCGGATGGCGGGAATCGTCCTCTCGTCCTCCGATGTCCAAGAAGTCTTTGATTACGCCACCGATCTCGCCCGAGCCGACGGCCCGTTGACAAAGATCGGGGCCCGGGTCTACGGGCCTGCCCCAGCGCCCATCGCCCGGATCCGTGGCCGTCACCGGGTGAGGCTATTGGTCAAAGCGGCCAAATCTGCGCCGCTCCAGCCCGCCCTGGCCAGCTGGATTGGCCAGTTCAAACCGCCGAGCAATCTTCGTCTCGCCGTCGACATCGATCCTCAGAGTTTTTACTGAAGAGCCATCGCTTGGGCGCGGGGATTTCATGGAACGGGTTATGATCATCGGCCAGCCGGGGTCGGGAAAGTCGACCTTGGCACGGGCCCTAGGCGCGCGCACGGGTTTGCCAGTGGTCCATATCGACATGATCCATTGGGAAGCGGGTTGGGTCGAGCGGAGCCCCGACGAGAAAACCCGACTTTGCCGCGAGGTCCATGCCCGGAGCGAGTGGATCTTCGAAGGCGGCCATTCCGTCACCTGGTCCGAGCGGTTGGCTCGGGCAGACACGATCATCTGGCTCGACATCCCTCTGGCACTCAGGCTCTGGCGGGTGACCTGGCGGGTCATTCAAAATTGGAACCGTTCGCGCCCCGATTTGCCCGAAGGCTGCCCCGAACGCTTCGACCTCGAATTTTACCGCTTCATCTGGCGCACCCGGCGCCGGGCGCGCGACCGGATAGCCAAGCTTGTGGCCGACGCACCGCCGGAAAAGCGCGTTGTCGTCCTTCGGAGCCGGCGCGCCGCCGAGGCTTGGCTCGCCGACCTTTAGTCGGCGCAATCCCACACCCCTGTCCTACGTTCGCGACGTTCCTACAGAGGCCGTGTGCGGGGCTGCGCCTTTCCCCGGCCTCTCTTTCGGCGTAACGGAAGGAGTATGCGCCGAGTTCCACTCTCCGACGCCCAGGCCCTCCCGGTTTGGCGCAGTCCGATCACGCTTCTCTTTTTGATGGCGGTGGCGATGCCTTTGGCGTTTTCCACTTGGATTGCGCTTCTAAATAACTTCGTCATCGAAACGGCCGGGTTCACCGGGGTCGAGATAGGCTGGCTCCACACCGTCCGCGAGATCCCTGGACTTTTGGCAGTGGGCGTTTTGGTGGTCCTCCTGGTGATGCGCGAACAGGTTTTGGCGCTGTCGTTTCTCACCCTTCTCGGCGGGGCCACAGCGATGATGGCCTGGTTCCCGACCTATGGCGGGATCCTCGCGATGACGATGATCTCCTCCATTGGGTTTCACTATTATGAGACGGTCAACCAATCGCTTCAGCTCCAATGGATCGACAAAGCCAAGGCCCCGCAGACCCTAGGCTGGCTCGTTGCGGCTGGATCAGCCGCCTCGCTCTTGGCCTATGGCACCTTGGTTGTGGCCTGGAAGACGTTCTATCTGTCCTACAACTTCGTCTACATGGCGGGTGGCGGGGCCTGCGTGGCGATCGCCATTTACTGTATCCTCGTTTTCCCGCAATTCGATGCACCGAATGCCCAGCGGAAAAGCATCGTCCTGCGGCGGCGCTATTGGCTTTACTACGCCCTTCAATTCATGTCCGGGGCGCGGCGTCAGATCTTTGTGGTCTTTGCAGCCTTTATGATGGTCGAGCGGTTCGGATTTGAAGTCCATGAGGTCACGGCGCTCTTTTTGGTCAATTACATCGCCAATATGCTTTTTGCCCCGCTCATGGGGAAAGCTGTGGCCCGGTTTGGCGAACGCAACGCACTCGCGTTCGAATATGTGGGTCTCATTTGCGTGTTTCTGGCCTATGGCGGGATTTATTGGCTCGGCTGGGGGGTGGCGGTGGCAGCCGCACTCTACATTCTCGATCACCTGTTTTTCGCCCTCGCATTTGCTATGAAGACCTACTTTCAAAAAATTGCCGATCCGGCCGATATCGCACCAACCGCCGCTGTCGCCTTCACGATCAACCATATTGCGGCGGTGTTTTTGCCGGCAGTGCTCGGGTATCTATGGATTGTGGCCCCAGGCGGGGTCTTTCTATTGGCCGCACTTATGGCGGCCGCGTCGCTTGGGCTGGCGCTGATGATCCCGCGCCATCCGGAGCCGGGTCGCGAAACGGTGTTTGCCCGTGCCCCGGAACCGACCCCAGCCGAGTAGCAAGGTGCGCCTCAGCGCCCTATATCCCTATCGAACCGATGGGAGATCCGCATGTTCTTGTTCCAGAAAAAGAAGACCGAAATGGCCACAGCCGAGACCGCTCTGCCCGGTCGAGCCCAGGCGATCCCAACGGCGGATACCCATTTCGTCTTTGATCGGCCCCTGAAGGCGGACGTGCCGTCCGGCATGGAAGAGGCCATGTTTGGGATGGGCTGTTTTTGGGGCGTCGAACGGATGTTTTGGAAGCTCGACGGGGTCTACAACACCGCCGTTGGCTATGCGGCGGGGATATCGCCCAACCCGACATATGAGGAAGTCTGCTCGGGGCGCACGGGGCATAACGAAGTGGTTCGCGTGGTCTTTGACCCTAAGGTAGTGTCCTATGAGACGCTCTTGAAGACGTTTTGGGAAGGCCACGATCCCACCCATGGCATGCGCCAGGGCAACGACATCGGAACCCAGTACCGGTCGGGCATTTACGTCTACTCCGACGCCCAGCGGATGGCCGCGGATGCGTCGAAGGCGGTCTTTGCCGAAAGGCTCGCCGCCGCGGGTCTGGGTGAGATCACATCCGAGATCATCGACGCCCCAGCGTTTTACTTTGCCGAAGACTACCACCAGCAATACTTGGCCAAGAACCCAGGCGGTTATTGCGGGCTCGGAGGGACCGGTGTGACATGCCCCATCGGGACAAGGGTCGCCGCAAGCCCCGTCACATAACCCCAGGCGCAATAGGGCTTACCCTTGACGGGCGCTTTGGAGCGCCGTAGCGCGCGCCATGACCACTTGGACCGCTTTCACCACGCTTTCTGCCCAAGGGCCCGCCGAAGCCTTGGGCGAAGCCCTCGAGGCGCTCGACCCGACGCCCGTTGGGGTGGGCGTCTTTGAGATCGAAGACGGGGCCGGGCGCTGGGAGGTGGGGGGCTATTTTACAGCGCCGCCCGACGATATTGCGCTCGCCCTTTTGGCTGCGGCCCATAGCGGGGCAGACTTCATAGTTTCCGAACTTCCTGAGACCGACTGGGTTGCCAAGGTGCGCCGCGATCTTGCACCGGTTGAGGCAGGCCGTTTCTTCGTCCACGGGAGCCACGACAGCGATAAGGTGCCCCAGGGCCGCCTCGGCCTTCTGATTGAGGCAGCCATGGCGTTTGGAACCGGCCATCACGGCACCACTCAAGGTTGCCTTTTGGCCCTGGACGCGCTCGCTGAAGAAGGGTTTCGGCCCCAAACAGCCGCCGATATCGGCTGCGGTACTGCATTACTCGCAATTGCAGCAAAAAAGATCTGGCCCAATGCGCGGGTCATTGCTTCTGACATCGACCCGGTCGCAATTGACGTCGCCCGGGCCAATCTCGGTGCGAATGGAATGGCCGAAGGGGTGGCCTTAGCGGTCGCACCTGGGTTTGAAAGCCCAGAAATTCAAGAAGAAAAGCCCTTTGACCTAGTGTTTGCGAACATTCTCAAAGGCCCTTTGGCGGAGCTTGCACCGGATATGGCGCGTCATTTGGCGCCTGGGGCAAAAGTGATTCTCTCGGGTCTTTTGACGGACCAAGCCGACGAAATCGCCGAAATTTATGCCAATTCCGGCGTCAATCTCCGGGCGCGCCACGATATTGTCGAATGGTCGACGCTGCTTTTGGAAAATTCTAGCTAAATTCACCGGTCGTTTGCCATATTCATGGCTGGCTTGCCTTAGTGAAGCCCAAGTGTTGGGGCTTTATGGCAAGCGTGTGGGGAAAAGTATCCTAGTATAGGAGGCGACGATGGCTAATGTTAACCAGAAGAAGTTTTCGTTGCGGATGAACAAGATCAATAGACGTCATGCCCGGCTGTCGCGGGGATACGTTATGTCGGTGAACCATGACGGTTTGGTGGTCGCCGAACCTCGGGCCCGTGGCTCGATCATTCCGTGGCGAGGTATTCTCTTCCTCTTGTGCGGTGCGTTGCTGGTCAAAGGCGTCATGTTCGCCCAGATCGGCGAAGACGCCTATGACGCGCGTGTTGCAAGTCTTGCGGCGGGCAATCAGATCGAACAGGCCGGAGCCTACGTCTTGGGCGCAGATCCAGTGACCCGCTGGATCGGGGCCCAGGTCGCACCATACTTGCCAGGGCCGGAGGCGGCCGCGGCCGAAGAATTGACCCCGGCAGCGGTGGTCGTTGAATAGAATTTTGTCCTTGATGAAATGAATAAGGGCGGCCCGGGGGGCCGCCCTTAGTGTTTTTAGAGTAGTAGCCAGGCGCGCTTAGCGCCGGGAGTGGCCCTCTACCACGTCGTCAATCTCAAGACGGCTGATGCCGAGATCGTCCAACAGGTTGTCCGGCATGGCGTGGAGTGCCGCGCGGGCGGCGCGCTTTTCCTGCCAATTCAAGAATGCCGAGTAAAATCCGGCGAAGCCAAATTGGGGCCGGTGGTGAGCGGGGGCCGTGTCAAATGCAGCCATTGTCATATCCTTCTAAGATCGTCGTTGCACAGTTTTTTCTGTGCTGTTCGTATCCCCCACATGGTCTCGAAATTGTGGCAATACGACTGGTATTTAGGGATACCCGCTATGCCGAATTTGCATGGCATTCGGCCATCGCGAACTGGGCCTCCCTTGGCAGATGTTCATGTTTCGTGCTAGCCCCTGGTAAAACGCCGGCAGGGTGGGCAGTCGATGCGCATAATTGGGATTGATCCGGGGCTCCGGACCCTCGGCTGGGGGGTCATCGAGGCGGCGGGCCCCCGCCTGTCCCATGTGGCAAACGGGCTCTGCCAAAGTGGATCGGGAAGTCTTGCTGAGCGACTTTTGGCGCTTTTTGACGCGCTCTCGACAGTGGTTGACCGGCACCGGCCCGACGCGGCCGCGATTGAGGCGACCTTTGTTAACAAAGACGGTGCGGGCACGCTGAAACTTGGCCAGGCGCGGGGCGTGGCGATGCTGGTCCCGGCACGGGCTGGGATCGACGTCGGGGAATATGCGCCAAATACGGTGAAAAAGACCGTCACAGGTGTGGGGCACGCGGACAAGCGTCAGATTGCCCACATGGTCGGGATCCAATTGCCGGGTGCTAGGATTGCCGGGCCAGATGCGGCGGATGCTTTGGCGATTGCAATTTGCCATGCCCACCATGCCGGCGCTCCGGCCCGGCGGCTCGCATGATCGGGAGACGCCAATGATCGGCAGGATTGCCGGACGGATTGATTACAGGGGCGACGACCACGTGCTGATCGATGTCGGCGGCGTGGGCTATATCGTTTATGTGTCCGACTGGACCTTGGCGGCCCTCCCTCGGGCCGGTGAAGCGGCTGCGCTCTATACCGACCTTTTGGTGCGGGAGGATCTACTTCAGCTTTTTGGGTTTCTCACCTTGGTCGAGAAGGAATGGCACCGGCTTTTGATGGGTGTGCAAGGGATCGGAGCGAAGGCTTCGATGGCGATTTTGGGCACGTTGGGGCCCGATGGCGTCGGCCGGGCGATTGCCCTGGGCGATTGGGCGTCGATCAAAGCCGCCCCCGGGGTGGGGCCCAAAATTGCGCAGCGGGTGGTCAATGAGCTCAAAGACAAAGCGCCCAAGGTGATGGCCATGGGAGGAGGGCCGGTGCCGGAGGTTCTCGCCAATGGGGGGACGCCCTCGGAGGTCATCGAGACCCCCTCGGCCGTCCCGCCCAGCCCCGGCGGCGGCGCGGAAGCCGACGCGCTGTCTGCGTTGCAAAACCTCGGATATGCCCCCGGAGAGGCAGCTGCGGCGGTCGCGGAAGCCGCAAGGGCTGGCGAGGCGGATGCGCCGGCGCTCATCCGGGCCGCCTTGAAGCGGCTGGCACCGGCAGGCTAAGCGATGGAGCCCGACCCCACCCTCCGGCCCGAGACCGTGGCCGAAGACCGGGCCGCGGAGGCCGACCGGGCACTCCGTCCAAAAGCACTCGGCGACTTCATCGGACAAGAAGAGGCGCGGGCAAACCTTAAGGTCTTCATCCAATCCGCCCGGCAGCGGGGCGAGGCGATGGACCATGCTCTTTTTCACGGCCCGCCTGGGCTCGGTAAGACAACTTTGGCGGGGATCGTCGCCGCGGAATTAGGGGTGGGGTTTCGGATGACCTCGGGCCCGGTTTTGGCCCGCGCGGGCGATCTTGCCGCGATCCTGACCAATCTCGAGGCCCGCGATGTCTTGTTTATCGACGAGATCCACCGGCTGAACCCCGCGGTCGAAGAGGTGCTTTACCCGGCAATGGAGGACCATGAGCTGGACCTTGTGATCGGGGAAGGCCCAGCGGCACGGACGGTGCGGATCGAACTTCAGCCGTTCACACGCATAGGCGCGACGACGCGGCTTGGGCTTTTGACGACGCCGCTGCGCGACCGGTTTGGGATCCCGGTTCGGCTTGAGTTTTATACCGAGGCCGAGCTCGATGAGATCGTCGCGCGCGGTGCTCGGCTCATGGGGCTTGCAGCCGATCCCGACGGCACAAGAGAAATCGCGCGGCGGGCCCGGGGTACTCCGCGGATCGCGGGGCGCTTATTGCGGCGCGTGGTGGATTTTGCCGTCGTCGAAGGCGACGGACGGATCACAAAAGAGATCGCCGACAGCGCTCTGACACGGCTTGGGGTCGACGGGATCGGGCTCGACGGAGCGGACCGGCGATATCTCAAGTTGATCGCTGAGGCCTACCAAGGCGGTCCGGTGGGGGTGGAAACCCTCGCAGCGGCCCTGAGCGAGGCGCGGGACGCGATTGAGGAAGTCATCGAGCCCTACCTCTTGCAGCAGGGGCTTATCCAGCGCACCCCGCGCGGACGGATGCTGGCGCCCCGGGCGTGGAAACACCTTGGGATCGCCCCGCCCGAAACGCCGGGGCAAGGGGTTCTTTTATGATCATGTGCGACGCTCCTTTCGCAATGTGGCGTCCGGCGGCATCACAAGTCGGCTTCGATCGTGCGGGTCTCCGGTCAGAATTGGTAAGGCCCCATGACCCCTGAGGATCTCACCACTTACTTCACTCGAGCTGACGGCACGTTCATTTTTGCCCGCTGGGGACGGCCCCTCGCCCCGGTCGTCTTCGGCGTTGAAGATGCCACCTTGTCCACGGTTAAGGGCGCTCTCGAAGCGGTCGTGGCGCTCGCCGATCACAAAATGGCGGAAACCGATCCTGAGCTTGGCGCAAACCTCCTGATTTTCTTCGTTAAATCCTGGCAAGAGCTACTCGACGCCCCGGGGATGGGGAAACTCGTGCCGGATCTTATCCCCTTGGTCGACACGCTCCGGGCGCGCCAAGCCAACCAGTACCGGATTTTTCGGTTTGATGAGACGGGTGCCATTAAGGCCGCCTTCGTCTTTCTAAAAATCGACGCCGCTTTGGCGGATGTTCCGGCCGAGACGCTGGCACTTTCTGAAGCCGCGCAAACGATCCTCCTTTGGTCGGACACCGCTTTCAAGTCATCTGGGCCCCTAGCCGAATTGCCCGACGGCAAGGGAAGCGTTCTGCGCCCCGATATCGCGGCAATTATTCGAGCGGCTTACGATCCGGTCTTGCCGGGCATGTCGGAGGATCCGGCTTTTGCGCTTCGGATCCATGGGCGGCTCGGGCGGCCGAGTTAGTATTTGAGTATTTTTGCCAGGATGAAGGGGCCCATGGACGCGCATTATTTCGACTGCCGGGTCTATTACGAAGACACGGATCTGGCGAGCATCGTTTATTATGCAAATTATCTCAAATACATAGAGAGAGCGCGGACCGAGTGGGTACGCGAGATTGGAATAGACCAAGGCGCGTTGAGGGCGACCGAGGGGATCGTATTTGCGGTCCGCAGGGTGGAGGCAGACTATATCGCGCCGGCCCGGTTCGACGATATGCTGACGGTGCGGACAGCCCTAGAAGAGATCCGGCCCGCCCGGCTCCGTCTCGACCAGAAGATCTTCCGGGAAGAAACACTCCTCTTTATTGCGCAGGTGACGCTTGTTGCTTTGGGGGCGTCCGGGCGACCTGTTAGAATTCCGGCGGAGCTTCGCCGGGTCGCGGCCCCATAATTTGCGGCCTTTCGCGCTTGGCGGATTGCTTTTGGATGGGTTGGCAAGTCCTGCGGGAATAGGTTAACGTCGATCCAATCACAGCCGCAGAAAGCGGCGGCCGCAGGCGGGCAGAGCGAACGCATGGATCCAGAAACACTAGGCGTCGTCGGAGACGTCGATTTTTCGCTGTACGGGCTCTACGCCCGGGCGACATTTACGGTGAAGTTGGTGATGATTGTGTTGATCCTCGCATCGATCTGGGGATGGGCGGTGATCATTGGAAAGCACATCGTGTTTCGCCGCGCGCGGAGCGAGGCCACTAGGTTTGACGCCGCCTTTTGGTCCGGCGAGCCGCTAGACGAGCTTTACGACCAAATCGGTCCGGACCCTTCCACGCCGTCGGAGAAAGTATTTGCCTCCGGGATGATCGAGTGGCGCCGCTCGCAGCGCGATGATGGGCGCATGATCCCAGGCGCCGAAGCGCGGATCGACCGGTCGATGGATGTGGCGATCATGAAAGAAACCGAAACGCTCAATCGCGGCCTGCCACTTTTGGCTACGATCGGTTCGACCGCGCCCTTTATAGGCCTTTTCGGCACGGTTTGGGGGATCATGAATGCATTCATCGAAATCGCTGAGCAGCAATCGACCAACCTCGCCGTTGTTGCCCCTGGCATCGCCGAGGCGCTTTTGGCCACGGGTCTCGGGCTGCTGGCGGCGATCCCGGCGGTGATATTCTACAATAAGCTCTCGTCGGACAGCGACCGGATCGTGGCTGGTTATGAGGCCTTCGCCGACGAATTCGCCACGATCCTTAGCCGCCAGATGGACGGCTGATGGGGGCGGCACTCCAACAGGCGGGCGAGCGGAACGGGCGACGGCGGCGCCGGCGGCGGGCCAAGCCGATGTCGGAGATTAACGTCACTCCTTTTGTCGACGTGATGTTGGTTTTGCTAATCATCTTCATGGTCGCGGCTCCGCTTCTGACCGTTGGCGTACCGGTGGAGCTTCCCGAAACGGAGGCCCAGGCGCTGCCGGTGGACGAGGAAGAACCTTTGACCGTGACGCTCACCGCCGATGGACGGGTTGCCATTCAAGACACAGAGATCGAGGCGGAGGCGCTTATTCCAAGGCTCCGGGCCATTTCCGCTGAACGGGTCTCCGATCGGATCTTTCTCCGTGCAGACGGGGCGCTGGCCTATGCCAGGGTCGCCGAAGTGATGGGAGCGCTCAATGCGGGCGGATTTTCGAATATTGGGCTGGTCACTGAAACCGGCGGCCCGACTTTCGACGGGACGGACCGGTAGGGGCGTGTGGTCTGGGGCTGGTACATTTCCGGGCTGCTCCACGGGCTTTTGTTCGTCATCGTCCTTTTTGGCGGGATTTTCTCGCGGAAACCGGTCGAGCCCGTGACCTTCTCCGAAGTCCAGATCCTTTCGGAGGCCGAATATGCGGCCTTGGCATTGCGGGCACCGGCGCCGGCGCCGATCGAGGAACCGGAGATCCTTGCCCCGCCGGCGGCCGATGAGGCCCCTTTGCCGCCCGCAGAAGACGCACCGCCGCCTGATCTTGCAGAGCCCGAGCCGCCTGACGCCGAAACGCCGGACCCGAACCCTGATGTCGCGGTGCCTGCGCCGCTCGGGACGGCGGAGGTTCAGGAGGAGGCGCCTGTGATCGCTCCGCCCGAGCCGTTGCCTGAAGGCCCTCGGGTGGATGCGCCGGTAGATCGGGCTCCGCGTGTCGCCCCGGCGCCCGCGCCCGCACCACCGCCGAGCGCCCTTCTTGCGCCCGATGCCGCCCCCGCTGTCGCGCCTGCACCGGAGGCCCTTCCAGATGAGTTGGTTGAAGAAGCCGACGAAACCGCCCCCGAAGAAGCCGCCCCCCTGCTTGAAACCGAGGCCGAGGAACGGCCCGAAACGACCCAATTGGCAACCTCGCCACGTCCTCGCCCTCGGCCGGGCCGCCCCGAAGAGGTTGCCCTTGCTGAACCAGAGCCGGAACAAGAACCTGATACGCCCGAACCGGATGCGACCAAGCCGGACGCTCCCCAAAGACGCGACCCGGACTGGCAGTCCATCAACGATGCACTCGCCGAAGCTCTCGCAGACAGCGAAGAAGCAGCAGACACCAGTACGGATGCGCCAGCGGCCGATCCGGGCCCGCCGCTCACGGGTGGGGAGAAAGACAATCTCCGCCTTGCGGTCCGCGATTGCTGGAATGTCGGCAGCCTTTCGACCGAAGCCAAAAACACGATTGTGACCGTGTTTGTCGCCCTCGACCGTGAAGGGCGCCCTGCCACCGGGTCCATCCGTATGGTAGATTTCCGGGACGGATCGCAACAGGCGGCGGAACAGGCGTTTCAAGCCGCGCGCCGGGCAATCATCCGCTGTGG